>JAFUZP010000013.1 GCA_017476545.1 Alloprevotella sp. | reverse complement strand
CCTGCCCGGGGCGCGGCTGCCGGCGCGGGGGGCGGCTCTGCGGCGGGGGGGATTTTCACATTTATTAGTGCGCGGGGCGCGGCCGGGCGGGGGGAATTGCGTACCTTCGCGGCCGTAAACTAAAACGGACTATCAGATGAAGCGACTCTTCACCCTGCTCCTGCTCGCCGGGAGCGCCCTCGCGCTGGCCGCGCAGGGCACGCTCTCGGGGCGCGTCGTGGAGGCCGGGAGCGGCTCCCCCCTCGAATTCGTGAACATCACCGTGCGCCTGAAGGGGCAGACCCGGGCGCTGCGGGCCGTCCACTCCGACGCGGAGGGGCGCTTCCTCGTGGCGGACCTGCCGGACGGGGGCTACGTGCTGGCCCTCTCCTACCTGGGCTACCGGGAGGTGCGCCGCGAGTTCACCCTCTCGGCGCGGCAGCGGCGGGCGGACGTGGGCGACGTGGCCCTGGCCGAGGCCTCGACGGCGCTGGGCGAGGCCACCGTGACGGGGCAGCGGGCGGAGATGAAGCTGGAGGTGGACCGCAAGACGTTCAACGTGGACGGGCAGATAGCCGTGGCCGGCGGCTCGGCATCGGACGTGCTGGAGAACATCCCCTCCGTGGAGGTGGACGCGGAGGGCAACGTCTCCCTGCGCGGCAACTCGGCCGTGGAGGTGTGGATAAACGGCCGGCAGGCGGGCCTGACCGCCGACAACCAGGGCGACATCCTCCAGCAGCTGCCCGCCGAGAGCATCGAACGCATCGAGGTCATCGACAACCCCTCAGCAAAGTTCTCCGCCGAAGGCTCCGCGGGCATCATCAACATCGTGCTGAAGAAGGACATGAAGCCCGGCTACTACGGCTCCGCGCAGGCCGGGGCCGACACGCACCGGGGGGCGAACACGAGCTTCAACATCAACTACGGCAGCGGGCGCTGGGACGCTTACCTGAACCTGGGCTACCGGCACCGCGCAGGACGGGGCGGCTCGGAAAGCGAGCAGGAGTACTACCGGACGGACACGTACCAGCGCTACGCCGCCGCGAACCACAGCCGGGGCAACAACCTCTTCGCCCGCGCCGGGGCGACGCTCCACGCCACCGCGAAGGACGACCTGGGCCTCTCCGGCATGTTCATGCTCGGCGGACACCGCGGCAGCAGCCTGACGCCCTACCGCTACGGCTCGCTCACCACCGGGCAGGACGCCTACATCATGACGCGGCGGACGCGCGACGGCGGCGACATGACGATGTACAACCTCGCAGCGGACTACCGCCACAGCTTCTCCGACAAGCACTTCATCGCCCTGAACGTGAGCCACAACCGCTGGCACAACGACGGCAAGAACACCTACCAGGACTCCACTGCCTACTACCAGCCCGCCGCGCCAACCGCCTACAGCTACCTGCGCCGCCCGATGACGATGGACAACCGCCGCTGGGAACTGAAGCTGGACTACGAGAACCAGCTCTCCGAACCGCTGAAGCTGCAGGCCGGATACCAGGCGAACCTCTTCCGCGAGAACTCGCCGCAGGAGAGCTGGGCGGACAACGCCTCCTGGGACGGCGACCAGGCGCAGGAGGAGCGCGGCTTCTACAACCGCTTCATCTACAAGAACCACGTGCACGCCCTCTACGCCACGCTGGCCTACAGCTCCGGCCGCTTCGGCCTGATGGGCGGGCTGCGCGGGGAGTACTGGCGCGTGGACACGGAAAGCCGCACCTGGGAGCAGGAGCACGACGCCGCACTGCGCGGCGAACCCTTCAGGAAGGACTACTTCCAGCTCTTCCCCAGCATCTTCGCCAGCTACCAGCTCACACCGCGCGACCAGTTCCAGCTCAACTACACCCGCCGCCTGCGCCGGCCCTGGGGCGGGCAGCTCAACTCCTTCAAGGACACGCGCGACGCCACCATGGTACGCTTCGGCAACCCGCAGCTCACGCCCGAATACTCCAACTCATTCTCCCTGAACTACCTGCGCACCTGGGAACAGCACTCCCTGCTCGTCTCCGCCTACTACCGCCCCACGACGGACGTCATGCAGCGCATAAACTGGCAGAGCGCGGCGGACGGCGTGATGTACCAGACGAACTTCAACGTGGCGCGCAGCACATCGACGGGGCTCGAGCTGACGGCGAAGAACAAGCTCGCACGCATCCTCGACATCTCCACCAACGCCAACTTCTACTATTACCGCCTGAACGGCTACGACTACACCGTGGAGGAGCAGCGCATACACGGCGAGGGAAACCACAGCTTCTCGTGGAACGTGAGGCTCCAGGCCTCACTCATGCTGCCCTGGGACCTCTCCTTCCAGGCCACAGGACGCTTCCGCGGCAGGGAGGCCATCGTACAGGGACACCGCAACGCCAGCGGAAACCTCGACCTCGGCCTGCGCAAGCACTTCCTGAACAAGCTCCTGACGCTCTCCGTCAACGTGCGCGACCTGCTCAACACGCGCCGCTTCGAAAGCTACACCAGCTCCGACACCTTCTGGCGCCACCAGAAGAACTGGCGGAACAGCCGCACCTTCAGCTTCACGCTCAGCTACAACTTCGGTAACACCAAACCCAAGAAACAGCCCCGCCGCGAAGGGACGGACGAAGACTTCGACACGTCCGGCGGATACGGCGACGGCGAAATGTAAGCCGCGCCCAGCCGGTGCCATGAGACAAAAGCCCCCGGGTCGCGAGGCCGACCCGGGGGCTTTACATATATATGGTAAGTCAGTATTCCGCTTACTTCAGCTCGGCGAGGTACTTGATGGTGCGGACCATCTGGCTCGTGTAGCTGTTCTCGTTGTCGTACCAGCTGACAACCTGTACGAGGTATTCGCCCTCGGCAACCTTGCTGACCATGGTCTGGTTAGCGTCGAACAGCGATCCGAAGCGCATGCCGATGATGTCGCTGCTGACGAGCTTCTCCTCCGTGTAGCCGAAGCTCTCGTTTGCCTGAGCCTTCATGGCGGCGTTGATGCCTTCAACGGTTACGTCGGCACCCTTCACGACGGCGTGCAGGATGGTCGTGGAGCCCGTAGCGGTCGGAACGCGCTGAGCGGCACCGATGAGCTTGCCGTTGAGTTCGGGGATAACGAGGCCGATAGCCTTAGCAGCACCCGTGCTGTTGGGCACGATGTTGCAGGCACCTGCGCGAGCGCGCTGAACGTCGCCCTTACGCTGCGGGCCGTCGAGGATCATCTGGTCGCCCGTGTAAGCGTGAACGGTCGTCATGATACCGCTCTGGATGGGAGCGTAGTCGTTCAGAGCCTTCGTCATGGGAGCCAGGCAGTTCGTGGTGCAGGAAGCTGCGGAGATCACCGTGTCGGCGGGCGTCAGCGTCTTGTGGTTCACGTTGTAAACGATGGTGGGGAGGTCGTTACCTGCGGGAGCGGAGATGACAACCTTCTTGGCACCAGCCTGGATGTGAGCCGTAGCCTTTTCCTTGGAGGTGTAGAAACCTGTGCACTCGAGGACTACGTCAACGCCCAGCTGACCCCAGGGGAGCTCAGCTGCGTTGGGCACAGCGTAGATGGTGATTTCCTTACCGTCAACGATGATGCTGTTGTCCGTTGCCTCTACCGTGTGGCGGCCTTCGCCGAACTTACCTGCGAAACCACCCTGGGCGGTGTCGTACTTCAGCAGGTGTGCGAGCATCTTGGGGCTCGTCAAGTCGTTGATAGCGACCACTTCATAACCTTCTGCCTCGAACATCTGACGGAATGCGAGGCGGCCAATGCGGCCGAAGCCGTTGATAGCTACTTTTGTCATAGCAGTTCTTTTAAGAATTTATTAAGTGAGTATTTAGTGCCGTTCGGGGGAATGAAAAAAACTTCCCTTTTGCGCCGCAAATTTACGGAATGTTTTTTACTTTTGCAACGTGATAGGCTGAAATAAAGGCTTAATTTTACTAAATAACCTGCGGCTTGCAGGCCGCTGCGTGGTGCTTTGCGCCGCTTTGCTACCTGCGGCTGCCAAAAATTCTACACGTATGGGATTTTTCAAAGAGTTCAAGGAGTTTGCCATGCAGGGCAATGTGATGGACATGGCCGTCGGCGTAATCATCGGCGGCGCGTTCGGCAAGATTGTCACTTCCGTTGTGGACGACATTCTGATGCCGCTCATCGGCACCCTTGTAGGCACAGACTTTGCCGAGTTGTCGGCGGAAATCAACGGCGCGACCGTGAAGTACGGTCTGTTCATCCAGAATGTGGTGGACTTCCTCATCGTGGCATTCTGCATCTTCCTGATGGTTAAGGGCATCAACAAGCTCAGCCGCAAGAAGGAAGAGCCCGCCCCCGAGGCTCCTGCCGAGCCGTCGGCGGAGGAGAAACTGCTGGGTGAGATCCGCGACTTGCTCAAGGCGAAGTAAGCCGGGCAGTATGCACGAAGCGATTGCGCGGGCGTGGGGGACGGGTTCCCTCCGCCCGCTTTTTCTTACCCCTGGGGTTGCGATAAACTACCCCTAGGGTTACGGCGGCTTATCCCTAGGGTTACGGCGGCTTATCCCTATGGTTACGAAGAACTACCCCTAGGGATACTCCTCCTTCAGCTTGCGGAAAAGCTGGACAGCCCCCTCTACTGGAACCCGCAGGGGATGGGACGCGGGCTCCCGGCGGCGGGTTTCCTGAGGCTGCAGGCAGGCCGCCTGGCAGACGGCGGGAAGAAAAACGGAAACTTTTCCTGCAAAAAGTTTGCCCCTTTGAAAGATATTTCTAACTTCGCTTCCACAAAGCGGGCCTGTCACGGCTTTAGCATGATATACCGATATTATATTATACGTTGATATGACGAAGAAGACTTTGCAGGAGGCCTTGAAGAAGTACTTCGGCTTTGATACGTTCAAAGAGAACCAAGAGGAAATCATCAAGAAACTCCTTGCGGGCAAAGATGTGTTCGTACTCATGCCCACGGGCGGCGGCAAGTCCATGTGCTACCAGCTGCCTGCACTGCTGATGGAGGGCACGGCTATCGTCATCTCCCCCCTCATCGCCTTGATGAAGAACCAGGTGGACGCCATCCGCCACATGAGCGAGGAGGACGGCGTAGCCCACTTCATAAACTCCTCCCTCAACAAAGCCGCGATTGAACAGGTGAAGGCGGACATCGTTGCCGGGAAGACCAAACTCCTCTATGTCGCCCCCGAGTCGCTCACAAAGCTAGAGAACGTGGCTTTTCTCAAGAGCATCAATATCTCCTTCTACGCGATAGACGAAGCACACTGTATATCCGAATGGGGCCACGACTTCCGCCCTGAGTACCGCAAGATACGGCCCATAATTGACGAGATCGGTAAAGCCCCGGTCATCGCCCTCACGGCCACGGCCACCGACAAGGTGCGGATAGACATCAAGAAGAACCTGGGTATTGCCAAGGCTGCCGAGTATAAGAGCTCCTTCAACCGCCCCAACCTCTACTATGAGGTGCGCCCCAAGACGAAGGACGTGGATAAGGACATCGTCGCTTTCATACGGCAGCACCGGGGTAAGAGCGGCATCATTTACTGCCTGTCCCGCAAGAAAGTGGAAGAACTGGCCGAGGTGTTGCGCGCCAACGACATAAAGGCAGCGCCTTACCATGCCGGCATGGAGAGCCAGCTACGCTCCGAAACGCAAGACGACTTCCTGATGGAGAAGATTGACGTTATCGTAGCGACCATTGCCTTCGGCATGGGAATTGATAAGCCCGACGTACGCTTCGTTATCCACTACGATATACCCAAAAGCCTCGAAGGTTACTATCAGGAGACCGGACGTTCCGGCCGCGATGGCGGGGAGGGTATGTGCATCACGTTCTATAGCCCCAGCGACCTGAAGAAACTGGAAAAATTCATGGAGGGTAAGCCCATTTCCGAGCAGGAAATAGGACGCTTGCTCCTGAAGGAGACGGCAGCTTACGCTGAGAGCTCCCTCTGTCGGCGGAAAATGCTGCTCCACTACTTCGGGGAGAACTATGAAAAAGAAAATTGCGGCAGCTGTGATAACTGCCGGAGCCCCAAGGTCCAGATAGAAGCCCAAGACCTGCTCGCGAAAGCCCTAGAGGTAATCATCGCTCTCAAGGAGAATTTCCGTGACGAGTATATCAAGGATTTCCTGCAAGGCAACGAGACGGAAGAAATAGAGGCGCACAAGCATACCGAGATGGAGCTGTTCGGCTGCGGTGAGGATACCGAGGAGCGTCGCTGGAACGCCGTGATACGCCAAGCACTTATCGGGGGATATCTGGAAAAGGACGTGGATAATTACGGTGTACTCAAGGTTACGGACGAGGGACGCGCCTTCCTAAAGAAGCCACAGCCCTTCCTCATCGTTGAGGACAAAGAGTTCAAAGAGGCGGAGTCCTCGGAACCGATACAGAGCGGTGCGGACTGCGCGGTGGCCCCCGACCTCTATGAAATGCTTAAGGACCTGCGTAAGAAGAAATCAAAGGAGCTTAATGTCCCTCCCTACGTCATTTTCCAAGACCCATCCATGCAGGCCATGGCGACGGACTTCCCGCAGACAGTCGAGGAGCTCCAGAACATTCCCGGCGTGGGAGCGGGTAAGGCGAACCGATACGGCCTGGAATTCTGCGAACTCATCAAGCGCTACTGCGAGGATAACGACATAGAACGTCCCAAGGATATACGTATCCGCACCGTTCCCAAGAAGTCAAAACTCAAGGTGGGTATCATAGATGCTATTGACCGCAAGGTGGACCTTGACGATATCGCCGTGGCGAACGGCATAGAGTTCGACGAGTTGCTCGAGGCCGTAGAGAGTATCGTCTATAGCGGGACGAAAATAAACATAGACTACTTCATTGATGAGGTTTTGGACGAGGATCAGGTCGCCGACATCTGCGATTATTTCCAAGAATCCGAAACGGACGATCTGCAAGAGGCTATAGAGGAGCTTGGCGCGGAGTACAGCGAGGAAGAAATACGCCTCGTCCGGATAAAATTCATCAGTGAGATGGCAAACTGAAACGCAATAACCAGTAAAACGTATATGGAAGAAAAAAATTTGAACTTCATTGAGCAGATAGTTGCGGACGACCTGAAAGAAGGTAAAAACGGCGGGCGGCTTCAGACTCGCTTCCCGCCAGAGCCTAACGGCTACCTGCATATCGGCCACGCAAAGGCTATCTGCATGGACTTCGGCGTAGCGGAAAAGTTCGGCGGCGTATGCAACTTGCGCTTCGATGACACCAATCCGCAAAAAGAGGATACCGAGTACGTGGAGTCTATCCTTGAGGATATAAAGTGGCTTGGCTTCAAGTGGGGCAACATTTACTACGCTTCGGATTATTTCCAGCAACTGTGGGACTTCGCCGTCCGCCTCATCAAGGAGGGAAAGGCCTACGTGGACGAGCAGACGAGCGAACAGATAGCCGAGCAAAAGGGTACGCCCACGGAACCCGGTCGGCCCAGTCCTTTCCGCGACCGCCCAGTGGAAGAAAGTCTCGCCCTTTTTGAAAAGATGAACAGCGGCGAGATTCCCGAGGGAGCGATGGTGCTGCGCGCCAAGATTGACATGGCCAACCCGAACATGCACTTCCGCGACCCGGTCATCTACCGCATCATAAACAAGCACCACCACCGCACCGGAGATCAGTGGAAGGCTTACCCTATGTACGACTTCGCCCACGGGCAGAGCGACTACTTCGAGGGTGTCACCCACAGCATCTGCACCCTTGAGTTCGTGCCCCACCGCCCGCTTTATGATTACTTTATCGATGAGCTCAAGGAAGGCCGCGACCTGGCCGATAACCGCCCCCGCCAGTACGAGTTCAACCGCCTGAACCTGACTTATACCGTTATGTCCAAACGCAAGCTCCTTGCCCTAGTGCAGGAGAAACTCGTGGACGGCTGGGACGACCCCCGTATGCCGACCGTCTGTGGCCTGCGCCGCCGTGGCTATAGCCCCGAGGCTGTGTGCAAATTCATTGATATGATAGGCTATACTAAGTTTGACGCTCTCAACGACTTCGCCATGCTTGAGGCTGCCGCGCGCGAGGACCTCAACCAGCGTGCCCTCCGTGTCAGTGCCGTGCTGAATCCCGTGAAGCTCATCGTTACCAACTATCCCGAGGGAAAGACAGAGGAGATGATTGCCGTCAACAACCCCGAAAACGAAAGTGACGGCACCCACACCATTACCTTCAGCCGCGAGCTTTGGGTGGAGCGCGACGACTTCATGGAGGATGCCCCCAAGAAATTCTTCCGTATGGTACCCGGTAAGGAGGTTCGCCTCAAGAATGCCTATATTGTTAAGTGCCTCGGGTGCAAAAAAGATGCGGACGGCAATATTGAGGAAATCTACTGTGAGTACGACCCTGATAGCCGGAGCGGCCTTCCCGGTGCGGACCGTAAGGTGAAGGGAACGCTCCATTGGCTCAGCGCGGCCCACTGCCTGCCCGCCGAGGTGCGGCTTTACGACCGCCTTTTCTGCGTGGAGAATCCGTCGGCAGACGAGCGTGACTTCCGCGAACTGCTCAATCCCGGCTCCAAGGAGGTCCTGACAAATTGTTTTATAGAGCCTTATGCCGCCCAGCAGGACAAGACGCGCTATCTCCAGTTCCAGCGGATAGGCTACTTTACCTACGATACGGATTCCACTCCCGCCCGCCTCGTTTTCAACCGAACCGTGGGTCTGAAGGACAGCTGGAAGCCTCAGCGTAATGGATAACGGCGATATTCGGAAAATTGTCCGCGACTACGAGGAAAACGTGGCTGCGGGCATATCCTTTTATATGGATGCCGCCGACATGATGGACGTGGCCGAGTACTATATCAAGGCCAACCGTTATGCCGATGCGGACAATTGTATCGCTATAGCCCTGCGGTTACACCCGCTCAACGAGGAGGTACTCCTCATGAAAGCCTACCGTCTGAAAGACGAGAATCGCTGGCAGGAGGCCATGCGGCTGGTCAAATCGCTTTCCGACCAAGGCAACCGCGACGTGCAGCTGTTTTACGTTGAAGCGCTCCTCTCCGAGATGCGCTTTGAGGCTGCCGAAAAACGCTTTTACACCATCGTGGACGGCTTGCAGCCGCCGGAATTGTATGATTGGTACGTGGACTACGCGGAAATACTCCTTGACTACGGCTTTTATCTGCGTGCCGCCCGTTGGCTTGAGGCCTTCCCCGTGACTGACGGGAGTTACGACATGAAGCACGTCTATGAGCTGCGGGGAGAGGCTTGGTACCAGTTGCGCGTTTATAACCGAGCCATCGCGAATTACGACCGTATGATAGACGCATCTCCTTTCGATGACCAAGCGTGGATTATGCTGGCCGATGCGCAGTACCGGGCCGAGGCCTATGAGGACGCAATCGCCAGCTGCGACTACGCTCTTGCCAACGACGAGAACTCTGCACGCGCCTATCAGCTCAAACTTTATGCGGCACTCCAGGCCGAGCGTCCCGAGGTAGCTATTGATGCGGGGCGTGAGTTCCTGAAGCGTTGCCCGGAGGATTACACGGGGTATATGATACTCGGCGAAGTGATGTCGGTACTGGAAGACCACCGGCAAGCGGCGGAACTTTTCCGTCAGGCGGTACGTTATTGCCCCGAGAACCAGCCTGACCGTAGTGTAATCCACAGCCACCTCGCTGACAGCCTCATGCATTTGCGCCGTTACGCCGATGCCCTTGATGCTCTCCTCTGTCATCCGGCCGAGGACAGTAAGTTGTGGGGGCTCTTCTACCGCGTGGCAGAGACGGCTGTCATAAATGGTGACGTTTCCGAAGCCGCCGTAATCCTCCACCAGGCCGTACAGCTCACTTTGCCCACTGCCGGGGAAGCGGAGGAGGCTGTCCGCCACCTTCTCAGCTACGGGTATTCTGATGCCGCCCGCACTTTCTTCGAAGAGGTTCTTTCCCAGGTGAGGAAATCCGCTGGAAAGGCGGCGGAGGCGTACTATCTGGAGGTGGGAAAACGCTACGGTTTGAGCTAAGACGAACCATCCCTATGGTTACGCGCCCTTAACCATAGGGGTAATTCTCCCTAACCCTATGGATAGTTTCGCCTGACCCTGGGGGTAAGAAAACGGCTTCCCTGTCCCCGCCTCCCACAGCGGGCGGTGGGAAAAGAATTTCCCCGGGGTTAGTTTTTCCTAACTCCGGGGAATTTTTAATTAAAAAGGGGAAAGACAATTCCGACATGCGCATGAAAGCGGACGTCTGTGCGCCTTTTTGCCGTTGTAGCTTACTCCATCGCCCGCCTCATCGGTCGTTCTTTTTCGTGCCATGGTAGCCGTAGGCCTCATCGCCCTTGCGGCCGTAACCGTAGCCCGCACCATAACCGTAGCTGTAGCCATAGCGGTATTTTCCGTAACGGCCGGAAACAAACTCCGCACCGTTGAGGAGGAGGAGCATATTGTTGTACTCTTTTTCCTCGAACAGTTTGTCCACTTCTTTCAGGGCGCGGCGGTCCATCACACCGGCGCGGACAATGAAAATAGTGACATCGGCGTAATCCTTGATGATGGTCGCGTCGGCTACGATCTCAATGGGGGGGCAGTCGATGAAAACCAAGTCGTAGTGTTCACGAACCGTGCTGAAGAGTTCCTTTAAGCGTTCGCTGTATAAGAGCTCGGTCGGGTTCGGGGGGATGATACCTGCGGGGAGCATGTCCACTCCATCCCCGAACACGTTGTGCACGATGAGGCTCTCGAGCTCCGTATCTTTGTCGCCGAGGAAACTTGTCAGGCCGTGCTTGGGGCGTTTGTCCAGCATCATGCTGAGGGAACAGCGGCGCACATCGGCATCTATGAGTAGGATTTTCTTTCCTTTCAGTGCGACAGCTTTGGCCAGGTTGGCCGTGATGAAAGTCTTACCCGACCCTGGGTTGAAGCTGGTCATCATGATAACCTTCTTGTTCGTACCTTCACCGAGGTAGAAGTCCAGCTTCGTGCGCACCAGGCGGAACGCTTCGTTCACGATATTGCGGTTTCCGGGTTGAATGACAATCTCCCGGGGCTGCGTCCGGCGGCGTTGCCACCAGTGGGCCTTCGTGTCAAGGCGCGGGATTTCGCCGATGAGCGGTGCCGACATGCCTTCAAGGTCTTTCCGTCCGCGCACACTCTTGTTCATATATTCGCGAAGGTACAGCAGGGCCGCGGGCAAAATCAGACCGAGTGCCAGTGCGATGAGCAGGATGCGGCCTTTCTGCGGCGAGGTGGGGGAGGAACTTCCCGTCGGGGGCTGTATGATGCGCGTGTTATAGGCGGTGTAGGCCTTACTCAGTTCGCTTTCTTCGCGTTTTTGCAGGAGGTAAATGTACAGGGATTCCTTGACTTTCTGCTGCCGCTCGTTGGAGAGCAGCTGCCTGGCCTGCTTCGGGCTCGCCTTAATCTTCTGGTTCACCTCGCCTTCGGAGCGTTGCACGTTACCCATCTGCGACTGAATTTGCGCGATGAGGTTATTTAAAGAGCGCAGGATGGCCGACCGCTGTACGCTGAGCTGCTTGTCGTAGTTCTGCACGAAGGAGTTGCTTTCGCTGCTGTTGGACAAGAGGTCGTTGCGGCGCAGGGTCATTTCGTTATAGGCGGCGATTTGCGATTCGATGCTGGACTGCCCGGAAAGCGTGTTGGCGGGTAGGAGTTGCCCGATACTGGAGTTGGTGCTCAGATAGCCCTCCAGATACTTCGCCATGGCAAGCTGGTTGTTGAGCGCAAGTAGCTGTTCGTTGTTCCGGGTGGACTGTGCGAGCTGCAGATTTGCAGAGGCCTTCACGTCGGGGAGCATATTCTGGCTTTTGTAGTCCGCGATGTCACGGTCCACATCGCCCAGTTCTTTTGTCAGGGTGTTGAGGCGCTCGTTGATGAACTCCGCCGTGCTTTCCGCTACCCGGTTCTTGTCTTTTATCCAGTAGTCGTTGTAAACGTCAATGAGGGTGTAAAGGATGTCGTCTGCCCGGGCGGGCGCTTCGTCCGTGAGGGTCAGTTGGAGAATGGTGGACTCCTCATCGTTCTGCGTTACCCCAAGGCGGCCGGCGTACATCTTGCCAGTAGCTTGGACGGGATACTTGGTCACGGTGATTTCTTGCCCATACCACGTGTCTGCATACTGGTCGGTCATTTCCAGGCGGAGCGTGCCGACAGGGGTTTTTACCCATGTGTTGAATGGGATACCGAGGGCTTTGTCCGATTTCGTGTCCTTTGTCTCAAAGTCGTAGGCCTGGACCTTATCGTTCTTTTGCGGTTTGATTTTGAACGTAAAGTAGGCATTTTCCTTGATGTCGTTGCCAAGGAGCAGGGCGACCGGGGCGTCATTATAGAGAGGCCGTTCGCGGAAACGCTGCGGGGCGGACATCTGTACGGAGAGTCCCAGCCGTTTCACGACTTCCTCCATGAGTACGGAGGCCTTCAGCGTCTGTATCTCGTTCGCGAGGTTGGAGCGGCCTCCGGATATGCCAAGGTCGGCAAATTCGCGGGAAAGGGAATTGCCGTTGTTCTGCTCGTCCTTGATGAGCAGAGACGTCGTTCGGGTATAGAACGGCGTGGTTGTAAGGATTTTGAAAGCGGCGGCACCGAGTGCTATGAGTACGGCGATGAGAAACCAGTGCCACTTGGAGAGCAACAACAGTCCGAACTCCTCAAGATTGAAGTCCGTGCCGTCGTTTTCTATGTTACTATTGAAGTCTTCGCTTGCCATTGCTTGCTTGTTAGTCAGTTTGCGTTCGGATAGTATTTATATGTGTGCGCAAAAGTACTAAAAATAATTCATTTGGTCGTGTCTCTTGGGGGCTTTTCGTCTATTCCGTCGTTTGTTCGGCCTCAAACGAGGTGATACGGCTGCGGAAAGCCCCTGTTTCCCGTAGCGGGAAGCGGAGCGTGCGGACGTACTGCATGGTGTTGCGCCACGTTGGGGCATAAACCGTCGGGACGAACGGTGCGTCGGGCTGGAAGCGGATGCGCTCCGCATCGTTCATGGCATATACCTTGAGCGGTTTCAGCTCTTCCCGCAGTTTCCCGTCAATGAACAGCCGGGTGCACGTGTTCGTGCCTTCAATGGTGACAAGGTGACTGCCATTCGTTGGCAGGCGGTAGTTGAACGTGTTCAGATACCCATCGCGGGCGAACCCCAGCCGCCCTTGCTGCGGGTCGGAAAGGTAGAACGTGGCGTCCGACCCTCGGAACAGGACTGTGCCACGGGCTTCCTCTGCGCAGTCAATGCGGAAGGAGATGCGGTAAGGCCAGCCCAGCTCATCGGGAAGCTGCGCCAAATCGGCCGTTGCCAGCCCATTGTATTCCTCGCTGATGGCCTCACGCAGGAATTTTCCGGCAGGAAGTTCGGATAAGGCGGCTTTCTTCTCCAGTCTCCCGAGCTCGTTCACTCCCGGACCTTCGCTTAGTTGGTGGCGCAGGCGGTCAAATTCTGCGTAGGGCAGGGATGTTTTCTTCCCGGTCCAGCACTTCGTGGCCATTGTCTGCAGGGCGGGGAAGACGCGGTGGTGGATGTCGGCGACGGAGATGCCGTTTCCGACGTGGTCGTTCCATACGGCAAACATTCCTCCCTCAACCTGCGGGTCGTTTTCCTCAAACTGAACACTGCCCATGTGGGCGGGTGTCCACTTTTCGTAGAGCATCTGGCAGTTCAGATAGTCGTAATAGTAGCCTGCGGCCGGGACGATATAGACGTATCCGTCCGGGATGCTGACGAGCTGGTACCCGAGGTCTTTCATTTCCTGCGGCTTGGCGTAGTCTTTGGACCAGCAGAACATCAGCACCCCCTCCACCTGCACGGGCGTTTCGCCCCGGGCATGGGACAACGAGCCCCAGCAGGCGGGCTGTTTCCCGTACTGTTTGACGAGCGATAGGTAGCGGTCCGTGAACGCGCGGAAGGCCTCCACAACGGCTTTGTCCTTATTGGAGTATTCATCGGTGCCGATATTGACGCGCTTTCCCCGGAAGACGGGGTTCTCCCCCGCAAGGTATTCTTTGAAAAGGTTGTCCACGAACGTCTGCGTCTCAGGGTTGAGGATGTCCAGGTGGTCGGCCCCGTAGTCCCGGCTGCCGAGTTCGGGCTTGTAGTGGGTAAAGGCCAGGGAGTGCGCGGGTACATCTATTTCGGGGATAATCTCCACTCCCAGCTGCTCTGCCGCCTTTTGAAGCGCGATGAATTCGGCCTTGCTGTACGCTCCGTCCCGGGCGGTGAGCCCGGGATAGGTGTCGCACTCAAGGCGGAATGCCGCCTGCGTTTTCTCCCAGTCGTCCTCAAAGTATTGCGGGAAGCCGTTGTCGTTCAGGTGGAGCTGCAGTGTGTTCATCTTGTAGTAGCTCATGGTCTTGAGCAACTCCCGGATATAGCGCAACGGTATATACTTCCGTCCGCAGTCGAGCATGAGGCCGCGCAGCTTGTACTGCGGCTCATCGCAGGCTTTCCCCCGTGGTAGCGACCTGTCGGCGGCCTGTTCTGAGATTTGGAGCAGGGTCTGTGCGGCCCATTTGAAGCCCTTCAGGGTGCTGGCACGGACGGTCGTGGCTTCTGCCACCTCCACTGTGTAGGCTTCCTCCGGGAGCGATTTGTCCCAGACGAAGGTGAAGTCGCCCGCCTTTGCCCGTCCTTTCGTAATGGCCAGGGGTTGGTGGAACATGGTGCGGTAGTCGGCGGCGAACGCTTCGGCGGCGGGACGTATCGTCTTGTCGTTTATGACGATTCGCCCGCTGGGGGTGAAGCGTCCTTCCGCGCCGGTCCAGGCGGTCAGTTCGGGGATTACGAACGGTTTCGGGTTCACTTCCGCAGCGATATGTGCGGTGAGGAGCAGGCTCATGGCGAGCAGTAGTGCCTTCTTCATAGGGATAAATTTTTTCAGCTGCGAAGATACAAATAAATAAGTACCGCTCCAAACTGAAGCGGTACTTAATATGGTGGAGGCGGGTGCGGCTGTTGCACGCCGTCGCCCGGTATTATTCTTCTTCCTGTTGCGCTGCAAACTCGTCGATAAGCTTCTTCTGCAAATCCGTAGGCATAAGCTCGTAGCTTGCGAACTTCATGGAGAAGGACGCGCGGCCACCGCTAAGGCTGGACAGCGTGGTGCAGTAGCTTGCCATTTCCTTGAGGGGAACCTTCGCGGAGAGCTTCTGGTAACCGTTCTCGCTATCCATACCGATGATCATGCCTCGGCGGTTTTGCAGGTCGCTCATTACGTCGCCCATCGTGTCGGCGGGGCAGAATACTTCCACGTCGTAGATGGGTTCGAGCACCTTGGGACCAGCCTCGCGGAAGGCCTGGCTGAAGGCGTTACGGCCCGCGAGCATGAAGGATATTTCGTTGGAGTCAACGGGGTGCATCTTACCGTCATAAACGACTACGCGCACATCCCGGGCGTAGCTGCCCGTGAGCGGGCCCTGCTCCATGCGGCTCATGATGCCCTTGAGGATAGCGGGCATGAAGCGCGCGTCTATGGCGCCGCCGACGACGGTGTTGATGAAGATGAGCTTGCCGCCCCATTCGAGGTCGATTTCTTCCTTGCTCTTGATGTTTACGCGTATTTCCTGATTACCTATGCGGTAAACGGTGGGGTCTTCCATACCGTCTTGGTAGGGCTCGACGATGAGGTGCACTTCGCCGAACTGCCCCGCGCCACCGCTCTGCTTCTTGTGGCGGTAGTCCGCGCGGCTCTGTTTGGTGATGGTCTCGCGGTAGGGAATTTTCTGCTCGTAGAACTCTATGGGAATCTTGTCCAGGTTCTCGAGCCGCCACTTCAGGGTGCGGAGGTGGAATTCTCCCTGCCCGTGAACAAGTATCTGCCGCAGTTCTTTCGACTGCTCTACCTCCCACGTCGGGTCTTCCTGCCTCATACGGTTGAGTGCCGCCATCATCTTTTCGGTGTCACTCTCGCTTACGGCCTTAATGGCGCGGGTGTACTTCGCGTTGGGGTACTTGATCCAGTTGAACCTGTTCTCGCATCCTGCGGCATTGAGGGTGTTGCCCGTACGCACGTCCTTCAGTTTCACGGTGCAGCCGATGTCGCCTGCGGAGAGTTGCTCCACCTTTTCGCGCTGCGCTCCTGCGCAGACGAACAGCTGTGCGAGGCGCTCCTTGGAGCCCCGGTCGGCATTTGTCAGGTCGTCGCCCTCCTTCACCGTTCCGCTCATCACCTTGAAGTACTGCACTTCGCCGATATGCGGTTCGATGCCGGTCTTGAAGAAATAGAGGCTGGTGGGTGCGTTCGGGTCGAGTTTCACTTCCTCGCCGCGCGTGTTATGCACGGCCGGCATCTCATCCACGAAGGGGACGACATTGCCCAGGAACTCCATCAGGCGGCCTACACCCATATCTTTCGACGCGCAGACGCAGAAGACGGGGAAAATGCTCCGCGTCACCATGCCTTTGCGGATGCCTTCGCGCATTTCGTCCTCGGTGAGCTGTTCCGTTTCAAAGAACTTTTCCATGAGCGCTTCGTCGTTCTCGGCAGCGGCTTCCACGAGGGTACGGTGCATTTCCGTGGCTTTCTCCAGCTCCTCGGCGGGGATGTCTTCCACGGTGGGCTTGCCTCCGTCGGGTCCCCAGGTGAGCTTCTTCATCAGAATGACATCGATGAGGGAATTGAAGTCCGGCCCTGTCTTGACGGGATACTGCACGGGAACGGCCTTGGAGCCGTAGGTTGCCTGGATTTGCTCTAGGATGGCGTGGTAGTCACACTTCTCATCGTCCAGCTGGTTTACTAGGAAAATGACGGGCTTCTGTAGCTTCTCGGTGTAGCGGAAGTGGTTCTGCGTGCCCACCTCAGGGCCGTACTGCCCGTTTATGAGGAGGACGGCGGTGTCCGTGACGTTGAGTGCGGTCAGCGCAGCGCCGACGAAGTCGTCGGAACCCGGGCAGTCGATGATGTTCAACTTCTTGCCGTTCCACTCCACGTGGAATACGGTGGAGAAGACGCTGTAGCCGTATTCGTGCTCCACGGGGAAGTAGTCCGAAACGGTCGTACCCTGAGAGACGCGTCCGCGCCGTTTAATCTGACCACTCTCGAAGAGCAACGCTTCCGTCAGAGTGGTCTTGCCTGAGCCGTCATTGCCGAGTAGTGCAATGTTCTTGATGCCATGTGAGTCGTAAACTTTCATGATAGTATCGGTTTAGTGATTAGTTGATTCTGCAAATCGGAGCGCAATTTAGTGAATAAATCCCGTCGTGCAAAATAAAAACGCCCTTTTTTCTGCGCGGATGCGCGCGGTTGTTTTTTCATGCCCCTGCGGTCGGTTTCCCTTATCCCTGCGGTTAGTACGCCTTATCCCTATGGTTAGTTCACCTTATCCCTAGGGTTAGTTCTCTGTAACCCTAGGGTATAGGACTTCTTGCGGGTGCGCGCGTAAGAAAAATAATGTGCAAGGCTTGGCCGTTTCGGGGGAAATGCTTAATTTTGCCGCGCTTTTTAAGCAAACGAATCAATAACTAATTAAAAAACTTAACAGCTGTATGATGAATCAGTACGAGACCGTCTTCATCCTTACTCCCGTTTTGTCTGAACCTCAGATGAAGGAGGCGGTCGAAAAGTTCAAGGGTATTCTCGCCGAAAGAGGTGCTGAGATTATCAATGAAGAGAGCTGGGGCATGAAGAAAATGGCGTACCCCATCCAAAAGAAGTCCACTGGTTTCTACGCATTCCTTGAGTTCAAGGCCGAACCCGAGGTGATAGAGAAACTGGAAGTCGCTTACCGCCGTGACGAGCGCGTGCTCCGCTTCATCACCGTGAAGAACGAGAAGTACGCAGCCCAGTATGCAGAGAAGCGTCGCAACAAGAAACAAACGAAGGAGGACTAAGCCATGGCACAAGCACAGAGTGAAATCCGTTATCTGACCGCGCCTTCCATTGACACGAAGCGCAAGAAGTATTGCCGTTTCCGTAAGAGCGGTATCAAGTACATCGACTACAAGGATCCCGAATTCCTCAAGCGTTTCCTGAACGAGCAGGGTAAGATTTTGCCCCGCCGCATCACCGGTACCTCCCTGAAGTACCAGCGCCGCGTCGCTCAGGCCGTGAAGCGCGCACGCCACCTGGCACTGCTGCCCTTCGTAACCGACTTGATGAAATAATAATAGGAGGAACAAGACATGCAACTCATACTGAAAGAAAACGTAATCGGCCTTGGATACAAGGACGACGTGGTAACCGTCAAGGACGGATATGGCCGCAACTATCTTATTCCTACCGGAAAGGCTGTCATCGCCAGCAAGTCCGCGCTCAAGTGCCTTGAGGAAGAGCTCAAGCAGCGCGCCCACAAGCTCGCGAAGATTAAGGCTGACGCCGAAGCGCTGGCCGAGAGCCTCAAGAACATCGAGCCCATCGTGGTTGCTACGAAGGTGAGCAGTACGGGTGTCATCTACGGTTCCGTGAACAGCCTCCATATCGCAGAGGCTCTCAAGGAGCGCGGCTTCGACATCGACCGCAAGACTATCGTCGTCAAGGACGTGAAGGCCGTCGGCGACTTCGTAGCCGTTGTGAAGCTCCACAAGGAGGTTTCCGCCGAAGTTCCCTTCACGGTAGTGGCAGAGAACGCTCCCGAAGAGAAGAAGGAAGAGGCTCCCGTAGCGGAAGTTCCCGCCGTAGAGGCTCCCGTTGCCACCGAGGAAGTATCCCTCGCAGTGGAAGAGGAGGAGGCTCCCGCCGTAGTTGAGGAGGAAGCTCCCGCCGAGGCGGAAGCTCCCGTAGCCGAGGCTGATGCAGAGGAAGCACCCGCAGCAGAGGAAGCTGCCGAGGACGCTCCTGCAGAGGCTTAACCTGCGGCGAAACAATCCCGACACATACCGAATGCCGCGTCCTGTTCTGGGGCGCGGCATTCACCTTTACCGCCCGGCTCTTGCCGGGGCGGGCAGTACAGACCGATTATGCGCTACTTCATCCACTTTTCCTACGACGGCACGGCCTACCACGGCTGGCAAGTACAGCCCAATGCCAATACCGTGCAGGCTGAACTCAATCGTGCCCTCTCTACCATCCTACGCACGGATGTGGAGACTACGGGGGCCGGGCGCACGGATGCCGGTGTACATGCCAGTCACATGGTGGCTCACTTCGACGTGCCCGAGATTGCCGACCCGGCGGAGACTTGCCGCCGCCTCGCCCGTCTGCTCCCCGCCGACATCGCCGTGGAGCGCATCGTCCCCGTGCCCGCCGGCTCGCACGCCCGCTTTGATGCGCGCGCGCGCACGTACCATTATTATATATATACGCGCAAGTCTCCCTTCCTGCGCCACTACGCCGCGCACATCCCCTTTACGCTGGACTTTGCAGCGATGAACGAGGCGGCCTCCTGCTTGTTTCAGCAAACGGATTTTACCAGTTTCAGCAAGACACACACCGATGTGAAGACAAACAACTGTCGGGTTACTTCTGCCCATTGGGTTGAGGTTGAGGATGGATTGTGGCGCTTTGAGATTACGGCTGACCGTTTTTTGCGCGGCATGGTGCGTGCCATTGTCGGCACTCTCCTTGACGTTGGGCGCGGTCGCCTGTCTGTTGAAGATTTTCGCCGGGTTATCGAGCGGCGTGACCGCAGTGCCGCCTCTGATTCGGTGCCGGCTAATGCCCTCTTCCTCGTGGATGTCAGTTACGACGGCTGCGTCTTCCCTTCTTGATGCCCTTTAGCAGAAACGCTTTTTTTTGCGGTATTTCCGGAAAATATGCCTGCAATGGGCAACTTGTTCCCCGAAATATATTTACTTTTGTGCGTCCTTAATTCGCATTCCCCCCGTTTCATGCCTTGTGGCCCGGGGGGAAGCAAGGAGGATTTACTACATATAGGATAGCGTTTGCTAACGCTTCGTTTCTGATCAATTCGGAACTACCACAATCGAACAGGTCGTCAGAAACAAGTGGAGTGGATGCTGCGGGTTTGCATGTAAGAGCAGTCCCGTTTCGTGTGCCGAGGGGGATTCCCCTCACGGCACACTTTTCGGGAAGCGACATACGGCAACGGCGCGGGTATCACTCTGTCTGTTTGCGACACGGGCTGTGGTAGGCCTCGAATGACGGACGGACAGAGCAAAAGGATGCCCCGCTTCCTTTTTGTAGTATACCAAAAAGTATGAACTGTATCAATAGGCTGCATCGGGTGTCCTGCGGCGGAGACTTCCTGAGAGGGAACTGGTCAGTCTTATGCTTTTTAACTCTTTCGCCTTTTTGGTGTTTCTGCCCGTTGTATTCCTGCTTTACTGGTTTGTGTTTCGCGGTCGCCGTGAGCAGAATCTGCTGATAGTTGTTGCCAGTTACGTGTTTTATGGCTGGTGGGACTGGCGCTTCCTCTTCCTGATTGCGCTGACTTCGGCGTGCAGTTACGCGAGCGGGTTGCTCATAGCCCACTACGAGGGACACCGCAAGTCGCAAAGACTTGTGAGCGCGGCCAACATCGTGTTCAACCTGTCCATACTAGGCGTGTTTAAGTATTATGGGTTCTTCATTGACAACCTGCGCGCCTTGTTTGCCTTGATTGGTTGGCAGTTGGATGTAGTTACCCTTCAAATTATACTTCCTGTCGGCATCAGTTTCTACACCTTCCAGGCATTGAGCTATACGATTGATGTCTACCGGGGGCAGTTGCCCGCAACGCGCGACATCATTGGCTTCTTTGCCTACATCTCATTCTTCCCGCAGCTCGTAGCCGGCCCCATTGAACGTGCTACGAACCTGCTGCCACAATTCCAGACGGCGCGCCGGTTCGACTATGCCAAAGCTGCCGATGGTTGTCGGCAGGCGCTTTGGGGATTTGTCAAGAAGATATTGATTGCCGACCCTTGCGGGCAGCTTGTGAACGCTTACTGGGGTCAAGGTACCCTTTACGGGGTGTCAATCATTATGCTCTGGGTTTTGTTTGCTTTCCAAATATACTGCGATTTCTCTGGCTACTCCGATATCGCAATCGGCTGTGCGCGTCTTTTCGGTTTCGACCTCATGCGCAACTTCAGCACCCCTTACTTCTCGCGAAGTATTCCCGAGTTCTGGCGTCGCTGGCACATATCTCTGACGACATGGTTTCGCGACTACATCTATTTTCCCCTTGGGGGCAGTCGTTGCAGTCGCGGGAAGACGATTCGCAACATCTTCATTGTATGGTGCGTGAGTGGGTTGTGGCACGGAGCAGACTGGACGTTCGTTTGCTGGGGACTGTACCATGCGGTGTTGCTCTTGGCCTACAATCTGCTCGGCATTCAGACCAAGCATGCACACATCGTCGCTCACGGTCGGCTTCTTCCCAGCCTAAAAGAAATTTTCCATATGCTCTGTACATTCATGTTGGCTGTTATAGGCTGGTGCATCTTTAGGGCAGAATCAATGGGGCAGGTCGTGGATATTTTCTCAGCCCTGTTTCATAATCCCTTTATTGACATGTCGTTTGTCTATGGCAGTCCCCAATTTGCCTGTTGCCTCGTGTTGCTTGCCGTTGAATGGTGGCGGAGGGAAAAGCGGCACGCTTTGGAGACGATGACACCTTGGCCCATCCTTAATTGGACGCTCTATGCCGTCCTGGTCTTCTTTGCCATGGCCTTTGGCGCATCATCGGTTGATTCAGATTTCATCTACTTCCAATTTTGACAGTTATGCGGCATTGTTCTGGCCAAGACGGCCGTCTCACCCCATTTTCCTTGAAAGCTTTCATTCTCTTTTAACCATCTTTTCCACATGAAGCTCTTTCTGCTTAAAATCTGCGCCTTTCTCGTGGCTTTCAGCGCATTGCTGATGCTTCTTTACTACCTTTTCCCGACTCGTTTAGAGGCCGATAATTACCTGTTTGCCTACAACGACAAGTTGTCTCGCTTGGAACAGACAGACACCCCACGCGTGATACTTGTTGGCGGTAGCAATATAGCCTTTGGTGTCTCTTCGGAGATGATAGAGGACTCCTTGCATTGCAACGTTGTGAATATGGGGTTGCATGCAGGTTTGGGCGTAAGGTATACCTTGCGGGACTACCTGCGTTTTATACGTCCGGGGGATATAGTCGTTTTCCAGATAGAGTATAGTGCATTCTCTTCTGGAGGTGAGATCTCCTTAGACCTTGCTGATGGCTTGCTCGCTGTGGTGGGGCGCGAAAATATACGCAAGTACACGCTGCCTCAGCTCTGCCGTCTGGCAAAGATCATTCCGAATCGCGTCATGAAGAATATACCTAAGGCATTGTTGGATCGCAATGCCGATGAGTCCTCTCCGAATGATTCCGTCTATCATTACCGCAGGAGTGGTTTCAATAAGTGGGGGGACGAAGCAAGCCACTGGACATTGAAAACTCCCTCCCCCGGCAATATAAACGTGCAACTGGGGAAGAAGCGGTCTGCGCCGCGCGCCCTCAAGAAAAGTTTCGTTGATTGGCTGGCAGCGGAGGCGTGTGCCTATGAGGCAGCCGGGGCAAAGGTGATTTTTCTTCCTCCCGTTGTCTGTCGCAGTCTGTTCCCTCTATTTTACAAACAGGGAATCAAGGAGTGTTTGGCAGTGGCGGGACGCCCCTATATCGTAGCCCCTGAAGACATGGTCGTAGACGACAGTTGCTCCTTCGATGCCGAATATCACGTGAATTATGCTGGCGTGCGGCAAAATACCCAACGCATTATACGGATACTGCGCCGTGAAATTTCTGATAGCATCCCCGTCCGCTCCTAAGATGCCCCTCCGTCCCGTTCGTTGTCGTGTACTGGCGTGTTAAGTCCCAGCCCGATGGAATTGATGTTCCCGTAGCACCTGCCAATGCCCGCCAGTGAAGTCGGGAATGGCGGTTGGTGTGCCCCCGCGACGGGCAGACTGCTGTGAAAGTTCGGCGATGCATGACCATTCTGCGGCATCGTACACGTCGATGTCCAGCGGTAGGCCGTTGTGCAGGCAGTGGATGAGGCGGGAGTCCATGGCGTAGTTCATCTCGTTGGGCACGCCGAGCTGGTTGCCGCGCTGCCAGCGGCGGGCTGCGTCGCTGGTGAGCCAGCGTGCGGCCTCGCGCAGGGCATCGTCGCCGCTCAGGGGCTCGTCCGTACCGAACTGCAGGGTGGGTAGCGGGTAGCGCTGGGAGTATCCTTCCGTCCCGCAGATGGTCTGCAGGCGGCTGTAGGGTCGCGGCGTGCTGGTATCGAGCTGCAGGAGGATGGTGCGCCCCTTGGCGGTCCTGATGAGGGTGTTGTTCGGTCCTTCCGCCGCCGCAGTCATGGACACGAGGCTCTCCATCCTGTCGCCCCGGTGGAGGCCGAGCAGCCAGCCGATGGGGCCGAGGCCGTGGGTGGGGTAGGGGTTGCCGCCGTGGGTGGCATATATGCGGCTCATCCAGGGCGTCTCGTCGCCGATGCGGTGGATGTATGCGCCTTCGCAGTGGGTGATGTCGCCGTAGCGTCCCTGCCGCGCCATCTCGAGTGTGGCGAGGGCGAAGCTGTCGTAGCAGCAGTTCTCCGTCATGAAGCAGTGGCGGCGGGTGCGCTCGGCTGTGCTGACGAGCGCGTGGCACTCGTCCACGGTGGTGGCGGCGGGCACTTCGACGGCAACGTGCTTCCCGCACTCCATGGCGCGGACGGCCATCTCGGCATGCGTGCTCCAGTCCGTGCAGACGTAGAGCAGGTCAATGCCGGCGTCCTCGCAGATAGCCTTCCATCCGCCCTCGCCCCTGAAGGCCGCCGCCTCGGGACGTCCGCTTCTGCGCAGCTCCTCCTGCGCGGCGTGCACCTTGGCCTCGTCGGTGTCGGCGATGGCACGGATTTCTGCGTGGCGCAGGATGCCGTATCGCTTCAGGGTCTTCATGCCACGGTAGCCCAGCCCGACGAGACCGATGCGCACGAGGGGCAGGGGCGGGCAGCGCAGTTCGATAGCAGTGGCGGCGTTCATGCTCTTTACTAGGTGGAGATGGGTAAAAAATAATGGTGCGAATCTTCACAGACACGCACCACTCACATTATTAACCCTTATTCTAACTCATTTATTCATTCCAATCTGTGTACGATGAGGCTTGAGTCTCTCTTTATCAGTTCTTGCGTGCCTTGCCGTAGCGGCTCATGAACTTATCTACGCGGCCGGCCGTATCGACGAGCTTGGACTTGCCTGTGTAGAAGGGGTGCGAGCTGCTGGAGATTTCCAGCTTGACCAAGGGGTACGTCTCGCCCTCGAACTCAATCGTCTCGTTTGTCTTGCAAGTGGATTGCGAGAGGAACATATCGCCGTTACTCATGTCCTTGAAGACAACGGGGCGATAGTTTTCAGCATGTATTCCTTTCTTCATATTCTTCTTATGCTTTATTTGGTGAATTACGTTGAGCTGGTAAGTCTCGTGTAATGGCCTTATTTGCGAGCGCAAAGGTACGCCTTTATTTCTTAGTGGCAAAGAAAATTTCGATTATTTCTCGGAAAAATGTAATTTTGCGCTATGATAAACGTCGTACCGATGAGGAGTATTGTAATCCCGTTCCTCTGGGCGGTGGTCTGCTGTGCCGCCGCCGCGCCTATTGACAGCCTCTTTGTGAATGCACCGCAGGAGGTTATGCCGTTGCTGGACCGCAATGCGCGGCTGAACCTGCTAGACTTCCACCATGCCGGCATGACGGCGCGTGCCGAGAACCGCCTTGGCGGTGAGGCGCGCTTGCTGGACCTGTCGGACATCCGCCTCGTGCTGTCGCCCGTGGCGGGGAGTCGCTGGGAACTGGTGCGCGTGCCTTGGCGGGGGGACTCCGCCTTGGTCTGCCTCCATACGCTCTCGCTGCCGGCGGAGGATACGCGTGTGCGGGTTTTCTCTGTGGACTGGGCGCCGCTTCCGGCCGCTTTCCCCGCGTTTGAGGACGTGGCGGAGTTCTGGGTGGATGCGGACAGCCTTTCTGCCGACCGCCGCCGCGAGTTGCGCGCGCAGCTGGTGCCGCTCCATGTTGTGTGGACATGGAACCCGTCGGCTCCCGCGCAGTTCGTCGCTACCGTTTCGCTTGCCGGGGTCTATGCTCCGGACGCTGCCGACTTGCGGCGTTGCCTCCGTCCCCTCGCGTACCGTTGGACGGCGGACGGGCTGGAGGCGTCTTCGTCATGCGGCATCCCGTCGTTATAGTCGGGCCAGTCCTGAACCTGCCGCATATTCATATTAAAATAGGTATATTATCGCGGCGCGGCGAAAAAAAACGGCGGCGCACTTCCCTATGACGGCGGGAAATCGTAATTTTGCCTTCCGAAAAGAAACACTACTTCACCAATACAATAACAGTAACACAAACATTATGATTAGTTACAAGGAACTCGGCCTCGTGAACACGCGCGACATGTTCAAGCGGGCCATCAACGGCGGCTATGCCATCCCCGCCTTCAACTTCAACAACCTGGAGCAGATGCAGGCCATCATCAAGGCCAGCAGCGATCTCCGCAGCCCGGTTATCCTGCAGGTCAGCAAGGGCGCGCGCAACTATGCGAACCCGACGCTGCTGCGATACATGGCACAGGGTGCCGTGGAGTACGCTAAGGAGCTCGGCTGCAACCATCCCGAAATCTCCCTCCACCTGGACCATGGCGACAGCTTCGAGGTATGCAAGAGCTGCGTGGACATGGGCTTCAGCAGCGTCATGATTGACGGCAGCAGCCTGCCCTATGACGAGAATGTTGCCCTGACGAAGAAGGTCGTTGAGTACGCCCACCAGTTCGACGTGACCGTTGAGGGCGAGCTCGGCGTGCTGGCCGGCGTTGAGGACGAGGTCGTGGCAGAAGAGAGCCACTATACGAAACCCGAGGAGGTGGAGGACTTCGTAAGCAAGACGGGGGTGGACAGCCTCGCCATCTCCATCGGTACGAGCCACGGTGCCTACAAGTTCACTCCTGAGCAGTGCACGCGCGACCCGAAGACAGGCCTGCTCGTACCCCCGCCTCTCGCGTTCGATGTCCTTGACGAGATTATGCGCCGTCTCCCCGGATTCCCCATCGTCCTCCACGGCAGCAGCAGCGTGCCCCAGGAGTACGTGAAGATTATCAACGAGAACGGCGGCAAGCTGCCCGATGCCGTCGGCATTCCCGAGGAGCAGCTCCGCAAGGCCAGCAAGAGCGCTGTCTGCAAGATCAACATTGACTCCGACAGCCGCCTCGCCTTCACCGCAGCCGTGCGCAAGGTGTTCGCTGAGAAGCCGGGTGAGTTCGACCCCCGCAAGTACTGCGGTCCCGCACGCGACCTTATGATCGAGCTCTACAGCCACAAGATCAAGGAAGTGCTCGGCAGCGACGGCAAACTTGCTAACTGCGACTAAGCCTTCCGTAGCATTCCGATATCGTGCCGGCCGCTGCCCCTTCGGGTGTGCGGCCGGCTCTCGTTTGCTCGTTTCCGGCGCGCGTTCACTTCGCTGTGCGCCCCTTACCCGTAGAGGTAGCCGTTCTTAACCCTACGGTCAGTGCGCAGTAACCGCAGGGTTAGTTCTTCTTGACCGCAGGGTCAGTTCTTCTTGACCGCAGAGTTACTTCTTCCTGCCCCTGCGGTCAGGGCTTTGCCAAAGCAGATTATCCCCTCCCGTCCTTGGCGGATTGGGAATGTTTGCCTACCTTTGCAGCCGTAAACGATAACTTGAAGATGCCTTACGCGTATATATATAATATAGGTATGTCGGCTTCCGCACGGGCGGATGCTGACTTTGCCCGTATTTACTGGGCGGGTAGGGCCCGAATTACCCCCCCCCCCCCCCCCCCCATGCGCGCTGGGAATCAAGTAGTTACAGATAAATATGCAGGCATTGAGCGGCGCATCGCGCCCCCTTCGGAGGGGTGCGGTGCGCCGCTTTGTGTGCTTGGGGGCGCGGCCGGGAAGTGCCGGGACTGGTCTGCGGACGATTAATTAACGAATCATAAATCCATTAAAACAACTGAGCAATGAACAACGAAAAGACACTTGACGGCGCGCTGTGCGCCGGTGTAGGGACTGCGGACGCTGCGACGGCGCAACCCATGGATGCTTCGGGATCCGCTCCCGCAGAAGGTAAGAAGAAGTACGT
>JAFUZP010000012.1 GCA_017476545.1 Alloprevotella sp. | reverse complement strand
TTTTTGAGCAACCACTAAGGTAAGCATTATTTGCCTTAATGGAAACAACTTCCTTCACTTTTTTGAAAATTATTTAGGACACTATTGGGTAAAAACAATGCGATGTGCGTCTGAAACTTTTTCCGCTCAGCTTCGAAATCCTTTCGTTGCATCTTGGACGCTTCTTCCTGAGCTACGTTCCCAAAGCAAGCGCGCACACATCCGTCTGAGATGTGTGCGCGCTTGCTTTTCGCGTGAGCGCACGCCGTGGTATGCGTTTCGGTGGGACTCTCCTTATTTCTTCCCCTTTCGCCTGTTGCAGTCGCGGCAGAGCATCTGGCAGTTTTCCAGCACGGTGCGGCCGCCTTCCGCCCAGGGCGTGATGTGGTCGCCCTCCATGAACTCCAGGTCGAACTCCTTGCCGCAAAGCACGCATCTGTGCCCCTGTTCCTCCCATTTTGCCAGTTTGATGTCTTCGGGGAAGGCGCGCAGGTCCAGGTAGTGCTCGTCGCCGGTCAGCACGTAGGGGATGATGCCCGACTGCCGTTGTATCTCGCTGTCGCGCATCAGGGCGGAGATGCGTTCGCCCAGCTCCTTGGTGTTGAGGGCTTCCGTGCCGAAGCGGTCGTAGAGCTCGGCCCAGTCCAACCCCTTCATGATTTTGCGGAAGCGGCGCATGTCGAAGTTCGTCTGCGCCCAGTTCAGCACCGTCTGGAAGTAGGTCCACAGCGGGCTGGCACTCGCGTCGTGCTGGTGCTCGGCCATGTAGCCCACGGCCGTCTGTCGCTTGCCGCCGCGCGTTTCGTGGTCGGCCATCCATTCCAGGGCTTTCTTCAGGAAGTCCTGACGTATGGGCGTGCCGTTCACGAGGTCTTTGCCCAGGCGGAACGCGCCGCAGTTGGACTTTGAGAAGTGCCGCTTCGCGTCCGAGACGAAGGGACCGGCATAGACGGCGTTGTTTATCTCCTGCTCGTTGAGCGGCTTGCCGGCTATGTTGATGGTCTTGAACCACTCCAACTTCTCGCTCGGCTCGCCCTCGCATACATAGACCGTCAGGCGGTAGTCCAGTATCTTCCGTTGCACGTCCTCGGGCTGGTTGAAGAAGTTCTTGAAGTCGTAGGAGAACTTGCCTGCCACGTATTCGCAGAGCGATAGCGTGCGCTGCTGTCCGTCCATCACCTCGTAGGGCACTTCGGCGTCGTCGCTTCTGCGCACCCAGTACATCACGTTCAGCGGATAGCCGCGCAGCACGGTAGTGATGACGGCCTGCTGCTCGCGCTCGTTGTATATGAACTCGCGTTGGTAAGGGGGACGAATGTCCAGCTGCCCGCCGAAGCCGCGCACGCCCTGTTCGTCGTTGTTCACGTAGCCCGCCGTAATGTCGCGGACGCTTACTTCTATTTGTTTAATTGTCATCATGGGGAATGTAGGTTTTATCGTTTGCGACGGATGAGGATGCGTTTGTACAATCCTTTCCCTTTTACGACAGGAGCATCAAAACGGGTATGTGGCTTTTTAATTGATTCTAACATTCCGTCCCCACCTCTATCCGTAGTCCAAATAAGTTCAAATTGATTTGGATTGTATTTGTCCATAAAAGTAATAGGTACACCCATAATACCATCAAAGTCGCAAGGTATGTCTGAGGTCTTTCCAACTTCTATTGCATCGTAATTGTCATAGTGTGGATACTCTTCGGGAGAGTAGTGGCAGACCAAATCCAACTCCTCATGACGTTTGCTGTGGTCAAGGTTGGTGAACCAATTAACTCCAGAAACCCTAATCATTCCTTCGCGATGGTCACCCGCAGCAGCAACGTCTTCGTAAGGAGACTTGAAGTGGGCGGCATTTCCCTTAAATCCATATCCCAACCAAATCCGATTTTCTTTAATGAGCGGGAATACTTCCTTATAGGTAATTGCATTTTGATGGCCAATAATCAAGAACTTCTTCTCGTACTGGACCAGTTGTGCCAAGTATTCGCGGAAGAGAGAGAAAGGCGGGTTGGTAACTACGATGTCGGCTTCTTTGAGCAGTTCTATACACTCCTGCGAACGGAAATCGCCATGTTGTTTCAACTTGGAGATGACGTTGTGGTCGTTCTGCAAGAGTATGCGCACGTCCGAGAGGTCCACCGCTCCGTCGCCGTTCATGTCGCGCACCTCCGTAATCTCCACTTTGTAAGCGCCTCTGGGGTGCGTGCCATATTGCGGGGAGGCTTCCGCCGCTAATGCCATGTCTCCAGCTTCTTCCTCTTCAAAGGGAAGTTGGAGCTCCGTACCCACGACGGGCGATCCGTCGAAGCAGGTGCAGATGAGTTTCTTCAGCCCAAGTTGGTTGAAGCGAAGGGCAAAGTACTTGAAGAAGTTGCTCTCGTAGGGGTCGTCGCAGTTGCACAGCACCGTCTTGCCACGAAAGTGCGGCCAGTAGTGTTGCAGCTCGCGCTCAATGTCAGTCAGTTGCGTGTAGAACTCGTCCTTTCTGCGCAGACGAGCCTGCGTAAGGTTTTCGTTAGGCATACGCTAAGGTTTATGGCGTATTGCTTATCTTCGGGAAGTAGGCACGGCAGAGCACAAATAAAGCATGGACGGTTTCCTATCCATGCTCTAAAGGCTCTACCACAAGCCCACAAAACCAGATAAGTCACGTCCATGCCTAACGCACAGACGCTTGCGACTTATTCTTCGGTTCTGTTCTTTTGAATGTGGTAGATTCTTAGAGCAATCCGAATACGAAGCAAACGCTCGTTATGATTGTTTTGCCCGCGCCGCTGCGCAGGCTTATGTCGGTGCAAAGTTATGTTTTTTAGGCAAAGATGGCAAAGAAAAGCGGCATTTTTCTCGTCGCGGCAAGTACGCCGGGATGAAGAGCCATGGCTGTCGCCTTTCCCAAGGCTTCCCTGTATGCTCCAAAAAAGGTGTGCGCACACCTCGACTTGAGATAAGCGCACACCTCAGAGTGAGATGTGCGCTTACCTTGGAGTGAGCTTTGCGCTTACCTTGAAGTGAGGTGTGCGCACTACTTTTTGGGGGTTGTACGGAGTGTTGTGGGAGAGGGGAGTAGATTTGGCGGGTTGCGGTGCGCCGTTCTTGACATATCGGTTTTTCGTAATATCGGTTTCGGGAGGGTGGGGGTGGCGTTTTGGGGTGCCTTTCTGCGTGCGGTGTGGTGGTCGTGAGGAAATGATGCGGTCATTCTGTCTGAGTTAAGCACTTGTTTTATTCAAGTTGTGCCTTCATTTGTATAAAGTTAGGCACTCATTTTGTAATGGTTATGCGCATCAAATTTAGTGTAAAGTCCGAGTGCGCGCCCCCTTTTTCTTCTAAGTTGCTGATTTTCTGTCCAGTGTTCCTAATGTGCAGGATTCGCGTGTCTGGGTGCACGTTCCTTTGGGCTGTTTTTTTTTGTATGGGCGTGGTGTTATTCTTTCGTTTTTCTTTACATATATGGTTGTGCGGCATGGTGCTGCTTTCCGTTCTGCTACTGCTGTTCCGCAGTCCGGGAGTTTCTGTGCGGCGTGCCGCTCCTGCTTTTTGTGCGGTGGGGTATGTTATGAAGAAGTCAGCGTTGTCTGCCGATGACATGGCGGACAACGCTGACTGTTTATCTGTCGGGGCGACAGGATTCGAACCTGCGACTCCCTGGTCCCAAACCAGGTGCGCTACCGGACTGCGCTACGCCCCGTTCTCCCTTTCCGGGCGGCGCAAAGGTAATCAAATATCTTGGAAAGGGTGGGGGCGGGATGTAATTTTTTAGTCGAAGCGGAGAGCTTTGGCAGGTTGTATGCGGGAAATCATGAAACTGGGGGTGATGAGGGCGAGCATTGTTATGGCCAGTGTCCCGATATTGAGGCCCAGGATGATGGCGGGGCTGAGTTCTACGGGGACGGTGCTGACGTAGTAGGTTTCCGGGTTCAGTTTGAAGAGTCCCGTCTGCTGTTGCAGCAGTAGCAGGCTTAGGGCTATCGCGTCGCCGAGGAGCAGGCCGCGCCCGATGATGAGGGCTGCGTAGTAGAGGAAGATGTGGCGGATGCGCGTGTTTGTCGCGCCGAGGGCTTTGAGCAGGCCGATGGTGTTCGTTTGTTCCAGAATGAGGATGAGCAGCCCGCTGATCATGGAGAATCCGGCTACGCACAGGAGCAGGATGAGGATGACCCAGACGTTCATGTCGAGCAGGTCGAGCCAGTGGAACACGCCCTCGGTCCTCGGGTTCTCCCTGACGCTGAGTAGGGAGTAGGTGCCGCCGAGGCTGTCCGTGCGGCCTTGGAGCTGTTCGCGCAGAGCTGCCGTGGTCTCGGCGAGGCGGCCGAAGTCGCTTACGTGGAGTTCTACGCCGCTGACCTGCGCGGTGTCCCATCCGTTGAGGCGGTCCACGGTGCGCTTGTCCGTGAAGGCGAATGTCTTGTCGAACTGTTTCAGGTTCGTCTTGTATATGGCCGCGATTTCGAAGCGGCGCATCTTTACCGCGTCTTCGAAGAAGTAGGCGTAAACGCGGTCGCCGGCGGCGAGGCGCAGGGCATCGGCCGTCGGCTGCGATATGACGATGCGGGTGGTGGTAGCCGTCGTGTCGGCGGACCGGGCGAAGGAGGGAAGTGTCCCGGCCACGATGTGCTGCCCGATGAAGCTCATGTCGTAGTCGCTGTCCACGCCTTTGAGGGAGATGGCCTGGAAGTCTTCCTCGGTCTTGAGTATGCCGATCTTCTGTGAGTAGCGTTGTGCTGAGGCTATGCCGGGCTGGTTTTTGAGGGCTTTGAGCAGGCTGTCGCCGGCCACAATCGGGAAGTTTTCCGGCGAGCTGAAGCTACCGAGGTCCAGCAACTCGGCGTGTGCGGCGAATCCAGTGACTTTGCGGCTCACTTCCCGCTGGAAACCGCGCACGATACATGCGGACAGCAGCATCACGGCCAGCCCGACGGCGACTCCGACCGTTGCGATGCGTGTGGCCGGAGCCGAGGCGCGTTTCCGCTTGTCGTTGCCGTATCCTTGGTAGAGGCGGCGTGCCAGGAACAGGTTCATGCTGCGTTGGGGGAATGGCTGGTGTGGGATGCTCAGGCTTGTTGCACCGTCCGGCCGGGGTAGGCCGCGAGGGCTTTTTCCAGGATGACGAGGGCGCGCTCGAGGTCGGCGGTGTTCAGGACATAGGCGATGCGCACCTCATCGCGCCCGGAGCCGGGCGTGATGTAGAAGCCTGCGGCGGGTGCCATCATGAGCGTGGCTCCTTCGTATTGGAAGTCCGTGAGGCACCATGCGCAGAAGCGTTCCGCATCGTCCACGGGCAGGCGCGCCACGGTGTAGAAGGCTCCCATCGGGATGGGCGAATACACGCCGGGGATGCGATTGAGCCCGTCTATGAGGCACTTGCGCCGCTCTACGTATTCTTCGTAGCAGGCCATGGCGTATTCTTCGCCTGCGTCCATGGAGGCTTCCGCCACGATCTGCCCCAAGAGCGGCGGGCTGAGGCGTGCCTGGCAGAACTTCATCACGGCTTCGCGCACGGCGGCGTTCTTCGTGACGAGGGCGCCGATGCGGATACCGCACTCGCTGTAGCGCTTCGATACGGAGTCGATGAGTATTACGTTCTCCTCAATGCCGTCCAGGTGGAAGGCAGAGATGTAGGGTGAGCCCGTGTAGATGAACTCGCGGTACACCTCGTCGCTGAAGAGGTAGAGGCCGTACTTCTTCACGAGGTCGCGAATCTGGTTCATCTCACGGCGTGTGTAGAGGTAGCCGGTGGGGTTGTTCGGGTTGCAGATCATGACGGCGCGCGTGCGCGGCCCGATGAGCCGTTCGAACTCCTCCACTTTCGGCAGGGCGAAGCCTTCCTCAATGGTGGTGGCTATCGTCTTGATTTCCGCTCCGGCTGCGATGGCAAAGCTCTTGTAGTTGGCATAGCCGGGCTCGGGCATGATGATTTCGTCGCCGGGGTTGAGGCAGGCCATGAAGGCAAAGAGCACGGCCTCGCTGCCGCCCGTGGTGACGATGATGTCGTCCGGGGTCAGGCTGATGTTATAGCCCGCATAGTAGTCCACCAACCGCTCGCGGTAGGAGGCGAAGCCCTGCGAGGGGCTGTACTCCAGCGTGCGGCGGTCGATGTGTTTCAGGGCTTCCAATCCTGTTGCGGGGGTAGGTAGGTCGGGCTGGCCGATGTTCAGGTGGTACACCTTTACGCCCCGCCTGATGGCTTCAATGGCAAGCGGAGCCAATTTGCGTATGGGGGACAGGGGCATGAGCTGTGCCCGTTTGGAAATTTCCAGCATGATTATTCTTGCGTTTCTAGACTTCGACCTCCCGGACGGGGCGGCCTGCATCGTTTTTATAGGGGCAAAGATAACATTTATCTCTGGCAATGCTAGCACATGGGCGCAAAATCCTTGCGTTCTTCGGCATCGGGGTGTCCGGGGACATGCCTGCATCGTCGTCGTCCCCGCCTGTTACCGAGCCCTGGCCTGCGGGGCGTTTTCTTGCCCTGGGGTTAGCTCTCTGTACCTATAGGGTTAGTCCTTCTTACCCCTGTGGTTAGCTCTCCTTATCCCTAGGGTTAGTTCTTCTTATCCCTGTGGTTAGTTCTCCTTACCCCTAGGGTTAGTTTCCCGTATCATTGAAGCGCGTTCGTCCCTGAGCGCAAGCTGGGGGCATACAAAAGAGCCTCCGGGCATTGCGCTCGGAGGCTCTTCTCTTACTTGTTGCAGCCTTTTGGGCTTGCAGGGCGGTCGTTATGCCTCAGCCGCTGGTGCTTCTTCTGCTGCGGGAGCTTCCTCTTCTGCTGCGGGAGCTTCCTCTGCGGCAGGAGTTTCTTCTGCGGGCTGCTCTGCTGCGGGCGCTTCTTCCTGCACTTCGGCTACGGCCTCTTCGGCGGCTTCTTCCGTTGCCGTCTCGGCAGCCTCGGCTGCTTCGGCCTCGGCCTTTGCTGCTGCTTCGGCGGCCTTCTTGTCGGCTACGCGCTCGGCAATCTTCTTGTTTATTTCACGCTCGGCATCAAGGCGTTCCTTGAGTGCTGCGGCTTTTGCGGCACTGCCCTTATCGACCACGGCCTGCACCTTCTTGTCGTGCTCGGCTTTCCATGCGTCGAACTTGGCCTGTGCCTGCTCCTCGGTCAGGGCGCCCTTGCGGACACCACCGCGCAGGTGCTTCATGAGGAGCACGCCCTCGCGGGAGAGGATGTTGCGTACGGTGTCCGTCGGCTGTGCACCTACTTCCATCCAGTACAGAGCCCGGTCGAAGTTAAGGTCTACAGTGGCGGGATCCGTGTTGGGGTTGTAGGTCCCTACCTTCTCGATAAATCTGCCATCGCGTGGCGCTCTGGCGTCGGCGGCTACGATGCTGTAAAAAGCATACCCCTTGCGGCCGCGGCGTTGCAATCTGAGTCTGGTTGCCATTAGTGTTTGGTCTTTTTGTTTTAGTTGTGTGAATATTGTTAATTCGTGCCGCTATCCCGTAACGGCGGCGCGAAGTTATGCATTCTTTTTGGAATAGGCAAGTCTTTCGCCCGCAATTCGGACTTTTTCCCTCGCGGCGGGCAGGAAATTCCTGTGCGGACACAAAAAGATATTGGCAGCCTTCCAGCTGCCAATATTCCGCACGGTCGCTTCGTTTCGCGGCTATGCTTTGATGATTTCGTCGGAGAGTTGGTTGGCCTTTTCGGTAAAGTCCGCGCGGAGTTTCTGGAAGAATTTGCGAGGGGAAAGGCCGGGTTCAACGTGGTTGATGCGCGCGACGAAATCGCCGTACGTGTTGGCAACTTCCGCCATGAGGCCTTGGAGCTTCTCCTTGTCTGCCAGCTCCGTCATGCTGAGTGCTACGCAGTCCGCGAATAACTCGCCGCAAATGTTTTTCACGGCTTTCTTGAGGTCTTTCTTATTTGCCATAATTGTATAATTGGTTGGTTTCTGATTTGTTTCCGGTGCGCTAAGCCGTCCGCACAAGGGGACACGCGCGCGTTTCCGCGCGTCTCTTGCGCATACCGCTCCAGTCTATTGGCTCTTGATGATGTCCATGCCCTTACGGATGGCGTCTTCGTTCATAGGTAGAAGATTCCAGTGCCGCTCGGGGAGGGACTTCTTGAGTGCTTTCATGACGCTCTCGATGGACACGATGGGGTGGAGCTTCAGGAAGCCACCCAGAATCATCATGTTGAACGTCTTCATCATCTTCATTTCAGCCGCCGTGTTCATGGCGTCTATCTCATAGGCCTGCACGTCGGTTCGCGTGGGGCGGTCGAGGATGCCGAAACTGTCGTAGATGATGGTGCCGCCCGCCTTCACCTTCGGTTGGAACTTGTCCAGCGAGGGCTGGTTGAGGAGGATGGCCGTGTCGTAGGTGCTGAGGATGGGCGAGGAAATCTTTTCGTCCGAGACGATGACCGTCACGTTGGCAGTACCGCCGCGCTGTTCAGGACCGTAGGCAGGCATCCACGTCACTTCCTTGCCTTCCATAAGTCCGGCGTAGGCGAGAATCTTCCCCATGGAGAGGACGCCCTGTCCGCCGAAACCGCTGATGATTATTTCTTCTTTCATAATACTTGTCTTGTTTGCCGATTATTATCCCTTCAGGTCTCCCACATGATAGAAGTCGAACATGTGTTCTTCCATCCATTCGTTGGCTTTGACGGGGTTCATCTTCCAGCCGGAGTTGCAGGTGCTGACCACCTCCACGAGGTTGGAGCCCTTGCCGGCCATGGAGTTCTCGAAAGCCTTGCGGATGGCGGCCTTGCACTTGCGGATGGCGGCCACGGAGTGTACGCTCTGTCGCGTCACGTATGCCGTGCCTTCCAGCTGCGCCGCTATTTCCGTCATCTTCAGGGGATAGCCATGAAGTTTCGGGTCGCGCCCGTAAGGGCACGTAGCCGTCTTCATGCCGACGAGCGTGGTGGGCGCCATCTGGCCTCCCGTCATGCCGTAGATGGCATTGTTGATGAAGATGATGGTGATGTTCTCGCCACGGTTCAGGGCATGAATCGTTTCTGCCGTACCGATGCAGGCAAGGTCGCCGTCGCCCTGATAGGTGAAGACGAGGCGGTCAGGCCAGAGGCGCTTGCAGGCCGTAGCCACGGCGGGTGCGCGGCCGTGGGCGGCCTCCTGCCAGTCGATGTCAAGATAGCGGTAGGCGAACACCGCGCAGCCTACGGGGCTGACGCCGATGGTCTTCTCCTCCATGCCCATCTCTGCTATCACTTCGGCCACAAGTTTATGTACAACTCCGTGCGAGCAGCCCGGGCAGTAGTGCATCGGCACGTCGTTCATGAGTTCCGGCTTTTTATACACCAGATTCTCCGCTTGTATGATTTCTTCTCTTGTCATAATCTGTTCTTTCTTCTTATTGTCTTGACCGTGTCCTTCCGTGCGACAGTCCTTTCGGTTTCTGCAGCATCGTCGTCATGCGCATCGTGGCTTCCACCATCTTCAGCAGCACGGCGGCAATGCCGATGCCGATGCCGTAGAGGCGCACCTGCGAGGCTTCGCTGAACCATGAGTATGCTATGCAGCCCATGGCCGCGCAAGCCAGTAGGATAAACAGGCCGTTCAGCACGTTGCGCAGGAAGAGCAGGCGGCGTTCTTTCTCCGTCGCCGTATCCCGCTGCTGTGCTGCCTCGGGATTGTTCAGCCGTTCCAGGAAGTCTTGTTCTTCGCGTGTCATTTCTTTAGTTTCTCCATTGCTTCGATGATCTCGTCGGGATCGGGGACGATGCCTCCGAGGCGGCCGAACTGTTCGATGGGTACGGAGTACTGCGCTGCGGCGCGGACGTCATAGACCATCATGCCGGCGTTGATTTCCACGACGAGGATGCCCTTCACGCGTCCTGCCAGCTCGCGGATTTCCTTCTCGGGGAAGGGCCAGAGCGTGATGGGGCGGAAGAGGCCCACCTTCTCGCCGCGTGCGCGCATCATGTCCATGGCTTTCTGCGAAATGCGGCTTGCCGAGCCGAAGGCCACGATGACGTAGTCGGCATCGTCGCAATGCTGCATCTCGTAGCGCACTTCCTTCTCCTGAATCTCCTTGTACTTGCGCTGGAGGTGCAGGTTGCGCTGTTCCATCACTTCGCTCTGGAGTTCCAGGCTGGTGATGACGTTGGGCTGGCGGCTCTTCAGTCCGCTTCCGGTAGCAGCCCAGGGGCACTCCTTCATGATTTCCTCCTCCGTGCGGCGGGGTTTGAAGGGCGGGAGCACCACCTTCTCCATCATCTGTCCGATGACGCCGTCGGAGAGTATCATGGCGGGATTGCGGTACTTGAACGAGAGCTCGAAGGCGAGGTCCACGAAGTCTGCCATTTCCTGCACGGAGTTCGGTGCCAGCACGATGAGGTGATAGTCGCCGTTGCCGCCGCCGCGGGTGGCCTGGTTGTAGTCGCTCTGCGAAGGCTGGATGGTGCCCAGTCCGGGGCCGCCACGCTGCACGTTCACGATGAGTCCCGGCACTTCCGCGCCGGCCATGTAGGCCAGGCCCTCCTGCATCAGGGCTACGCCCGGGCTGGAGGAACTTGTCATGACGCGCTTGCCGCAGCCGCCGCCACCGTAGATCATATTGATACTGGCCGTTTCGCTTTCGGCCTGCAGCACCACCATGCCCGTTGTTTCCCAGGGCTTCTCGGCGGCCAGCGTCTCGAGGACTTCCGACTGCGGAGTGATGGGATAGCCGAAGTAGCCGTCGCAACCGCAGCGGATGGCCGCGTGGGCGATGGCTTCATTTCCTTTCATAAGGAGAACTTCTCTTTCTTCCATGTGCTTATTCCTCCCTTTTCTTGTAAACAGTTATACATCCGTCGGGGCACACGATGGCGCAGCTGGCACAGCCGATGCAGGCGTCCATGTCCGTCTGGCGGCAGAAAGCATAGCCCCGGTGGTTCACCTCGCCCACACTGAGCGCGAGGCATTTGGTGGGACAAGCCACAACGCAGAGGTTACACCCCTTGCAGCGGCCTTCGTCCACCACTACAGCACCTTTTATTTTTCCCATATCAGTCGTTTTATGGTATTAAGTTTATCAGCATTTTCCCGCCCCTCAGCAAGATGCTTGCCGGGCGAGCGGAAACTACTGATTATACATATCTTTATTATAGAACGCCATGATGTCGTCCAACATCTCACGCGCCTCGCGCGCCGGTCCCTCAGGCTCCAGAGCCTCCGCCTGCAGGAACAGGGAGATGGCCTCGCCCCATGCGGAGCGTTTCATGGCTGCCTGTCCGCGCAGGTAGAGCAGTTCGGCGCATTGTGGATTGCGCCGCAGCGCGTCTTCCGCCATGCGGTCGGCCTCGTCTATGCGTCCTGCCGCGAGCAGGGCTTTCACTGTGTCCGCTGTCATCATGGGCAAATTTAGGACAAAGTCTCCATAGGACAAAATCTTTTTTCCGCTTTGTGCGTGGCCGCTTCAGGGCTGGCGGCGCATTTTTCCCGCCCTTCGGCTTGGCGGAACAGGAATGTTTCCCTACCTTTGCAGCGGAAATCAGCAACTTGATTATGCCTTACGCGTGTATATATAATAACGGTATAGCCGCTTCCGCCGTTGCGGAGGCTGGCTTCGCCCGTATCTACGGGGCGGGAAGTGCCCGAATTACCCCCCCTCGCGCTTTGGTTATCAATTAGTTACAGACATACGAGTACGTATTGAGCGGCGCATTGCGCTCCCATCGGTGGGGTGTGGTGCGCCCTTGGCGTGTATGTACCAGCCCATGCCCCGAAGCCCCTCCAGCCCCCCTCCCGTCCCCCCGAGAGGGGGATGCTTGGAGATGGTGTGAGCGGTAATAAACAAATGCTATTATAAATAAATTAAAGTATTAAGAAATGGACGAAAGAATGAATGAGAACGCTGCGCCGTGCGCCGATATGCGGGCAGCGGAAACGGGCGCGGAGTCCGCGCCGAAGGCAAAGAAACCCTATGTGAAGCCCACGATGCAGGTCTTCCCGCTGAACTGCCAGCTGCTGGCGGCGAGCGGTCCTGTTCAGGTCGCCATCAGTGGCGGATTTTCTATGTATAACTCATCGATGGACAAATACTGCTATGAGCGGCGTGGCGATATAACGGTGGATGACTTTCTCACTTCGCCTTCTTTTTCGCGTCTTACGAACAGTGGCTATATGTTTACAACGCCAAACCCCACGTCCTTCACAGACATGTGTTATTATAGCGACGAACATGTAGACAAAATAAATAGGGTTTATGGATACCAAAATGTAAGAAAAGCTTGGGGTCCGTTAGTTCAATTCGGCCCGGGCGGTGAAGGTTGGAGTGAGGCGGACTTCCTTGCCAATGTAGAGCTGGAAGGCGACGGTGTGTTTGTTAGCGGCCCTCTATCTGAAGAGGTGGAGAAAACGGTTAGTGGGACGCATAACGGCGTTCCAGTTAAGGTGACGTTTGTGCTTAATGTCGTTCCATATCAGGGTTGAGTGTCTCTGCAGCCCCCGCCTTGCCGGTTTTAAGCGGGTAAGGCGGGGCTTTTTGTAACATATTGCTAAATAGCGGGGGCGTACATCCTGGCCGTAAAGTGCATTTACGAAGCCCGCTTAAGGGGGGTGTGTGGAGTTGGCTGTGGGCTGATAGATGTGAGCCGGTGGCAGCAAGCCGGGAACCATCTACCAACTACCCCACAGCCCGCAGCCTGCAATCCGCCCTTCCCCGCGCGCGTATTATATAAATATGTGTGCGCGGGTGCGGATGGCGTGGCGTGAAATTTTCCGCTTCGGGAATAAAAGGTTATCTTCGCGCCTGTAACGCTAAAATGGCTCGGCACTGACGCGCATGGTACTGGTTAAGAAGTTGGACGTGTTTGTCCTGAAGAAGTTCCTTCTGGTCTTCCTCGGGGCGTTCTTCATCACGCTCTTCGTCTTCATGATGCAGTTCACGTGGCGGTATGTGGACGAGCTTATCGGCAAGGGACTGACGGTGGACGTGCTGGCGGAGTTCTTCTGGTACATGGCGATTACGCTGGTGCCGATGTCGCTCCCGCTGTCGGTGCTGCTTGCCTCGCTGATTTCGTTCGGCAACATGGGCGAGCGGCTGGAGCTGCTGTCGATGAAGGCGGCGGGCGTTCCGCTGGTGCGGATCATGCTGCCTGTGCTGCTGCTGGCTGCGGGGCTGTCGGGCACATCGTTCTACTTCCAGAACAAGACTGCGCCGGAGGCCCAACTGAAACTGCGGACGCTGCTGCTCAGCATGCGGCAGACGTCGCCGGCGCTGGAGATACCGGAAGGGGTGTTCTACAACGGCGTGCCGGGCTTCAACCTCTACGTGGACCGGAAGGACGTGGGGACGGGGATGCTCTACGGGCTGATGATATACAAGAACAACGAGGGCTTCGACAGGGCGCAGATCGTGGTGGCGGACTCGGGACGCATGGAGATGACGGAGGACAAGCTGCACCTGGTGCTGGACATCTGGCAGGGCGAACAGTTCGAGAACCTGCGCGGCGACCAGACGCGGGCGCTCGGTGCGGCGAACCAGCCTTACGACAGGGAAACGTTCGGCTACAAGCGTTTCATCATAGACTTTGACAGCAACTTCGAGAAGATGGACGAGGAGCAGCTGCGCGGCATGGCGCAGGCAAAGAACCTGCGGCAGATAGAGGCGGACATCGACTCCGTCAGCGCGGAGCTGGACAGTGTAGGCCGGGACTACTACCGCGAGGCGCGCGCCCGCTTCTTCAAGCCGCTCCCGAAGGCTGCGGCTGCCGCAGGGAAGGGCGCCCGGACGGCCGACTTCGACTCGCTACTGGCCGCGCTGCCCCCCGAGCGGGTGCAGACGGCGGCCCAGCTGGCCCATGCGAACGCCTCGTCCTATGCGGCGGAACTGGAGTGGAAGAGCGTGGTGATGAAGGAGAACGAATACTTCATCCGGCGCCACTGGAAGGAATGGCACCAGAAGTTCACGCTGTCGCTGGCCTGCCTGTTCTTCTTCTTCATCGGCGCGCCGCTCGGCTCCATCATCCGCAAGGGGGGGCTGGGGCTGCCGGCGGTCATCAGCGTCATCATATTCATTATATACTACATCATCGACACGGGCTGCATGAAGATGGCGCGCGACGGTTCGCTCAACATGGTGGTGGGTATGTGGATGTCCTCCGCCGTGCTGGCCCCGGTGGGCGTCTTCCTTACGTATAAGGCCAACAGCGACTCTGTCGTATTCAACCTCGATGCCTATCTCGGTACGCTCAAGCGCCTGCTGGGCTTCCGCTCCGCGCGGCACATCTTCCGCAAGGAGGTCATCATTCAGGAGCCGGACTACGAACGGCTCGCACCTGAGCTGGCCGCCTTGCGCGCCGACACGGAGGACTACAGCCGCCGCCGCAAGCTCTACCGCGCGCCGAACTACCTGCACGTCTTCTTCCGCTCCCGCCCGGACCGCCTCGCGGCACGCATCAGTGACCGCCTGGAGGACATCATCGAGGAACTCTCCAACACCCGCACGCCTGCCATCCTGCACGTGCTCAACAGTTTCCCCGTCATCTATGTCCGCGCGCATACCGCCCCGTTCGAGAGCCACCGCCTCAATGTAATCTGCGGCATACTGCTGCCGGTGGGAGCCATCCTGTGGCTGCGCATCTGGCGCTTCCGCCTGCGGCTGTTCCGCGACATGAAGCAGATCGTGAAAGGGCTGGACGAGCTGATACCGCTAATAGAACAAGAACAAACGACATAACACATCATACGTATGGAAACCATCCGTCTTGCTACCGTAGAGGAAGCATTGGAAGATATCAAGGCCGGCAAGTTCGTCGTCGTTGTGGACGATGAAGACCGCGAGAACGAGGGCGACTTGGTCATGGCTGCCGAGTTCGCCACGCCCGAGAGCGTCAATTTCATGATGCAGTATGGGCGTGGGGTGCTCTGCGCCCCTGTTACTATCGAGCGCTGCCGCCAGCTCCGCCTGCAACACCAGGTGGACGAGAATACGAGTATGCTCGGCACGCCCTTCACCGTCACGGTGGATAAGCTGGAGGGATGCACGACCGGGGTGAGCTGCCACGACCGTGCGGCCACCATCCGTGCCCTTGCCGACCCGCAGAGCACGCCGGAAACGTTCGGGCGTCCCGGCCATATCAGTCCCCTATATGCCCAGGACCGTGGCGTACTCGTCCGTGCGGGGCATACGGAGGCGGCGGTCGATCTGGCCCGCCTCGCGGGATTGCAGCCTGCAGCCTGCCTGATTGAAATCCTCAATCCGGACGGGACGATGGCGCGTATGCCGCAGCTACGGGAGTTCGCCCGTGAGCACGGCCTGCGCATCCTGACCATCCGTGACCTCATCGCCTACCGTCTGCGCACGGAGAGCCTCGTGGAGCGCGGTGAGGAGGTGGACATGCCGACGGCTTACGGGCACTTTCACCTGATACCCTTCCGCCAAAAGATGGGCGGTAAGGAGCACATCGCGCTCATCAAGGGCAGCTGGAGTCCCGAGGACGCCGTGCTGGTGCGCGTCCACTCATCGTGCATGACGGGCGACATCTTCGGTAGCCAGCGCTGCGATTGCGGCGACCAGCTCCACCGCGCCATGCAGATGGTGGAGCAGGAGGGGCGCGGCATCATTCTCTATCTCAACCAGGAGGGGCGCGGCATCGGCCTGATGGCGAAGATTGCCGCGTATAAGCTGCAGGAGCAGGGCTACGACACGGTGGACGCGAACGTGCACCTCGGCTACGACCCCGATGAGCGCGACTACGGTGTGGGTGCGCAGATTCTCAGCCAACTCGGTGTGCGCAAAATGCGGCTCATGACGAACAACCCCGTGAAGCGTGTCGGACTGGAGGCTTACGGCCTGGAAATTACGGAGAACGTGCCGATAGAGGTGGAGCCCAACCGCTATAACGAGCGCTACCTGCAGACCAAGCAGGAGCGCATGGGACATACGTTACACTTGAAGAAATGAACGGACGCATGCCCCACCTTTCCTGTCGCCTGCTCCTTGCTTCCGTATTGCTCTTGCTCCTTGCCGCCTGCCAGCGGGGTGGGTCAGGGACAGGGGACAGTACGGTTTCCGCTGACGGGGCGGACACGACGCGACGCATCACCCTGCTCTTCGCGGGCGACCTGATGCAGCACGTCACGCAGATCAACGCCGCGCGTACCGCTGACGGTACTTACGATTATTCTTCCTACTTCGACAAATTGGCGGACTATATCCGTGGCTTCGACCTTGCAGTGGCCAACCTCGAAGTGACGCTCGGCGGAAAGCCCTATAGCGGCTACCCCCAGTTCTGTGCTCCCGACCCCTATATTTATGCTATCCGTGACGCGGGTTTTGATGTCCTTTCCACTGCCAACAACCACTGCTGCGATACGGGACGCCGGGGCGTGGAGCGCACCATCCGGATGCTGGACAGCCTCGGTCTGGCTCATGTCGGAACGTATGCCGACACCGCCTCGCGCCGCCGCGACTACCCGCTCCTCGTTGAGAAGAACGGCTTCCGCATCGCCTTCCTTTGCTATACCTACGGCACGAACGGCATCCCCGTGCCGCGCGGTAATGTGGTGAACCTCATCGACCGCGCCCAAATCCTTACGGACATCCGCGCAGCCCGTGCTATGCGGCCGGACTGCATCATCGCCCTCATGCACTGGGGCATAGAATACGCCTTGTTACCAACAGGAGAGCAGCGTGAGTTGGCCGACTGGCTCTTCCAGAACGGTGTGACGCACGTCATAGGCGGGCATCCCCACGTGGTACAGCCGATGGAGGTGCGCACGGACTCCCTCGGCGGGCGCCACTTCCTGGCCTATTCCCTCGGCAACTTCATCTCTAACCAATGGATGGAGAATTGCGACGGCGGCCTGATGGTGGCACTCACCCTGGAGAAGGACACCGCCGTGCGCCTCGCCGACTGTTCCTATTCCCTGCAATGGGTGTCACGCCCACCCGTTTCGCGGCGTAAGAACCACCGCCTCTACCCCGTGAGCTATCCGCAGGACAGCCTCAATGCCGAGGAGCGCCGCCTTATGGGGCGTTTCGCAGCCAACGCCCGAGCCCTCTTCGCGAAGCACAACGTGGGTGACATCAGAGAAGTACCAACCTATAAATAATTCGTATGCAAGTTCTATCTGACCGCATCAACCGCCTCCAGCCCTCCGCCACGCTGGCCATGTCCCAGAAGAGTGCCGAACTGAAAGCACAGGGCGTGGATGTCATCAACCTTTCCGTCGGTGAGCCCGACTTCCCCACGCCGCCGTACATCCGGCAGGCCGCCGCGCGCGCCATGGAGGAGGGTTACACCACTTACAGCCCCGTAGCCGGTTATGCCGACCTGCGCGAGGCTATCTGTGCAAAGCTCCTTCGCGAGAACGGCCTGACTTATACGCCGGCGGAAATCTCCGTGGCGAACGGCGCGAAGCAGAGCGTATGCAACGCCGTAATGGCTCTTGTGGAGCGTCCGGACGAGGAAGTCATCATTCCCGCCCCCTACTGGGTGAGTTATCCGCAGATGGTGCTGCTCGCCGGGGCCAAGCCCGTCATCGTCACGGCTACCATCGAGCAGGACTTCAAGATGACCCCCGCACAGCTTGAGGCCGCCCTCACTCCGAAGACGCGCGCCATCATCCTTTGCTCGCCCTCGAACCCGACCGGCTCCGTCTATACGCAACAGGAACTGGAAGCCCTTGCCGAAGTCCTGCGCCGCCATCCGCAAGTTGTCGTCATATCCGATGAGATTTACGAACACATCCGTTATGCAGGCGCGCACGCCTCCATCGCCCGTTGCGAGGGAATGCAGGCGCGCACCGTACTCATTAACGGCGTATCCAAGGCCTATGCCATGACAGGCTGGCGCATCGGCTTCATGGCTGGTCCGGAGTGGCTTGTGCGTGGCTGCAACAAGCTTCAGGGCCAGCATACCAGCGGTCCCTGCTCTGTCAGCCAGCGCGCAGCCCTTGCTGCCTATACTGCCCCGCAGGACTGCGTGGAGGAGATGCGGCAGGCCTTCCAGCGGCGTCGCGACCTTATCGTGGAGCTCGCGCGGCAGGTGCCCGGGCTTGACGTGAACGTGCCGCAGGGGGCTTTCTACCTCTTCCCCCGTTGCAATAGTTTTTACGGTAAGGCAGATGCGCAGGGACACCGCGTGACGGACTCCGACAGCCTCGCCCTCTACCTCCTGGAGCAGGCTCATGTCGCCACTGTGGGCGGCGCGGCGTTCGGCGCGCCCGATTGTTTCCGCATGAGTTATGCCACCAGCGACGAGAACATCCGCGAGGCCATGCGCCGCATCGGCCTCGCCCTCGCCCGCCTCGGCTGATACGGCGCAGCTGCCAGCTTGATACGGAAAACTCCCCCGAAGACTATTGCTTCGGGGGAGTTGGCGTTTTCTTGCGCCGCCGGTTGGCCGCAGCATGTCAGAACTGGGGTAGGAATAAAAGAGGACATCGGGCAGTTTTTACTATCCCGTGAGCGGCATCGCGCTCCCCCTGGGGATACTAATTCTTAACCCAAGGGTTACGGCGGACTATCCCTATGGTTACGGCGGACTATCCCTATGGTTACGAAAAACTACCCATAGGGTTAAGAAGAACAGCCATGGCCTTAGCCGTCGGGAACAGAAGAAGCAGGCGGGAATTGCTCCCGCCTGCTTCGTTTCTTGAGATGCTGTGGTTGCGCAGCGCTTACCGCAGCACTTTCTTGCCGTTCACGATGTACACACCTTTGCCGGGCTTGCTGATGCGGCGGCCGGCGAGGTCGTGGTACTTCTTCTTGCCGGTCTGCGGCAGGATGCTGCCCGTCTGGATGGCATCAACCGGGCCTTCGTCTTCACCCAGCTCGCCTTGCGCGTTGCGCACGGTTCGGTAAACGGTGTACGCAGCAATCTCGGGGTTGATCTGTATGCCGCCGAAGTTTCCGCTGCTACCGTAGTTCTTAATCTTGAGTACGACGCGGTCTTTGTAGATGTACACGACTAACGCCTGCACAATCTTGGAGTTGCTCACGCTGACATCACCCTCGATGGAGTTGCTGTAGTAGCGCATGGAACCCATGAACGCGGAGAAGAAGGAAGGCTCGCCTTCGGGCATTTCGCCGAGCGTCCAGATGAACTTGTCGTCCTCGGGTACGGTAATCTTGCCGTCCTCGACGGTTACTTCGAGGTTGAGCATCCGCTGGCCTTCGAGACCGGGGTTGATGACTTCGGAGCTGACGGCGTAGTACGCGCCGTTCTTGAGGCCTACGAGTACGTAGTCCTTGCCCATTTCCAATTGCGTGGCGAGTGCGCCGTCCCCAGCGTCGTAGAACCAGATGTCCGTAGCGGCGGAGTTGGCGGAGAAATAGCCCTTCGTGCCGCAGTAGAGGTAGCGTCCGTCGGGGAGGAGCACGTTGTAAACACCTTCATTGGCTGTGGCGCTGATCTTGACCGGTGCGGGTGAGGAGCCCGTTCCTGCATTGCTGGTGACGGTCATGTACTTGCCGTCGGCCTTGCTCTGGAGCGTGCCGGTGATGTCCCCTGCGGGTTCTTCACCGCCTCCGCCGCCTTCTTCCGTGACGAAGCGCCATACGGGGGCATGTTCGCCGACCTCTATCTCGATTTCGTCGCCGGGTTCCGTCTCGCTAACCAAGATGCCTGCCAGGCCGGGGTAGGTGATGGTGACGTTCTCGCTGCCGATGAGGTACCAGTTACCGTCCTTCTTGGCGTGTCCCACGAAGGCATAGAGCCCGCCGTTCTTGATGTCGCGCAGGTCCGCGATGCGCTTCGCCGTGGCCGTGGTGCCCGTTTCGGCTTTCTCAACGCGGTAGATGTACGGTGTGGAGTATTCGGAGATGGCTGTGTTGCCCGTGAAGTGAGCCGTGCTGCCGCAGTGGGTGTAGGCGCTGTTGTTTACAAAGAGGGTGTAGCGTCCGGCATATGCGCTGGCGTGTGCGATGACAACATCGCTCTTAGCCTCGCCGCACTGTAAGTTGATGTCCGTGCTGAGGTAGCTCATGAAGCCGTCGCCGGAGAAGCTCTCAAGGTTACCCTTGACGGAGGTAGGCTCGTCCTCCACGGGAGTTGTGCTCTCCCAAGGCGTGGTGCACTCAAACTCCCAGATGGGGCTGTGGGTACCTGCCTCAAAGGTTATTTCATCACCGGGTTCTTCCTCGCTGAGGAACAAACCGGCCAGACCGGGGTAGGTGATGGTGACGTTCTCGCTGCCCATCATGTAGTACTGGCCGTCCTTCTTGGCGTAGCCCACGATGGTGTAGTAGCCGCCCCCGTTGAACTCGGCCAGCGTCTTGACGCGGCGTGCCTTTACGGTCTCGGCCGTGGGGTCCTCCACCTTGTAAATGAAGGGCGAGGAGTACTGTGTGATGGCCGTATTGCCCGTGAAGTGTGCCGTGCTGCCCAGGTGCGTGTAACCGCCGTTGAGCAGGATGGTATAGCGGTCGGCCATGGTCGCGGAGGCCGCGATAGTGGCTTCCGTCTTTGCCGTTCCGCACTGCAAGTTGTCGCTTGTGCTGAGGTAGCTCATGTAGCCGTCGCCGCTGTAGCTCTTGAAGTAGCCCTTCACTACGCCGGCCTCGGGTGTGTACTCTTCTGTCTCTCCGCCTTCATCGTCGAGTATCTCGTCCACGTGTGTCTCATCGGTGGTGGCGATGACATTGCCGAAGGTGTTATAACGCGTCACGCGCTGCGACGTCTTGCTGCGGAAGTAGGCGTTGTCCGAGCCGTGGTCGTGGCCGTAGAGCATGATGAGGTTGGGGTACTGGGCGAGGATTTCCTTCAGCCGTTCGGCACTCTTCACACCTTCCGCCGAACCGCGTCCGCCCATGCCTTTGTTTACGTTGCTGATACTGTTGCTGTCCATGAAGGGGACGTGCAGCAGGAAGAATACGGTGCGGTCGGGGTCGTCGGCATAGAGCTCGGCCAGTTTCTGCCCGACCCATTCTACGGACTCCAGCGAGTAGCTGTAGTCCCACGCACTCTTGAAATAAAATTTACCGCAGTTGAGGGCGATGAAGTCAAAGCCGTTGATTTCGTAGTGGAACGCGGCGAGCAGGTCCGTCGTACCTAGGTCGCCGTTGTCCGCAGTCTCGTAGAAAGCGTCCTTTTCGGTAAGCTCGCCGATGTCGTCCTTCATGATGAAGTCATAGTAACGCGCGGCATTGTACGGCTTCGGCAGGTTGTCGAAATTAGCCACCTCGTAGTCGTGGTTACCTGTCACGTAGATAACGGGGCGTTTCTCGCGTTCGGGCTTGAAAGCACTGCGGAGCGCGTCGGCCATCAGGTCGCGGATGCGCTCCCAGTTGGCTTCGGGAATGGTGACGTCACTGGTGTAGTCGCCACCCAGGACGATGAGGTCGATTTCCTCATCCTCGCGCATTTTGTTTACGGTGTTGAGGATAGTGCCGCGCAGCCGGACGTTGTCCACGCCTCCGCTGATGAGGCCCAACTCGTTATGCAGGTCGGAGAGGCAGCCGATGGTCATTACCGGCTTCTCGTCCTCTACCGTCTCCTGCGCAAACGTGTTCGTCCCGAAAAAACTGAATAGGACGAAGAGCAAAGAGTAGAAGTACTTCTGTCTCATGGTGCTAGTGTTATTTGGTTAAACATGAATACATACAGGCCGGTCGGCGGTGCGCCGCACGGGTGTTCCCGTGCAAAGGTAAGGATTTACTCCCTAAGGCGCAAGACTTGCCCAGCTTTTTTACCCGCCCGCCGGCTTTGCGGCGTTCTCTCCCCCTGGCAGCGGTTTGCGGCGCGGGGAGGGAGCGGTGGCGTATGGCGGGGGAACTTATGTCGTAAGGCGGTAGGTGCCGGCTTTCCGGAGGAGGTCTTTCACAACTTCCCCGCCGGTGATGAGGCCTGCCGTAGCGGGTACGAAAGCGTTGGAGGCCGGGATGCTGCGGCGTTTGGCGTGCAGCCCTGTTTCTTCTTCGGGGGAGTTCTCCGCCGGGGTGAGCGGTTGCAGCGGCTCTTCCTCGCTCCATACACATTTCAACCGGGGGATGCGTAGCTGGCGGAGCTTGCGGCGGATGACTTTCGCCAAGGGGTCCATCTTCGTTTTCGTGATGTCCGTAACGCGGAAGGCTGTGGCATCCATCTTGTTAGCCGCACCCATACAGGAAATAATGGGTACGCCGAGTGCGTGGCAGCGGCGGATGAGTTCCAGCTTTGCCGTCACCGTGTCGATGCAGTCCACCACGTAATCGAACGGCGAGAGGTCTATGGCATCGGCGTTTTCGGGCAGGTAGAACTGCTGGTGCTTCGTGACACGGCAGTGCGGGTTGATGTCGCGGATGCGTGCCTCGGCTACATCGACCTTGTACTGCCCCACAGTGGAATGCAGGGCTATAATCTGACGGTTCAGGTTCGTAGGGCATACGCGGTCGTCGTCCACGATGTCAAGCGCGCCGATGCCGCTGCGGACAAGCGCTTCGACTACGTAGCCGCCAACGCCACCCACGCCGAAAACGGCGACGCGGCTGGCCTGGAGCGTCTTCATGGCGGCCTCGCCGAGCAGGAGTTGTGTACGGGAGAACGTGTGCTGCATGGCGCAAAGATACGAAAACTATCGCTAACGGAAAAGCCGGACTGCCCTCGCGGGTGGCCCGGCTACTTTCATGTTTAACTGAATCCAAATCTATTCTCTATAAAAATCAATGCGTCTTCATTTGCTTCGCTGGAGTAGCTTCTGCGCCAGACCGAGGTAGGCGCAGGCATCCGTGTGGCCGTAGCCTGTTTCGGTTTGTTCGGCCATGGAAACCAGCTGGGTGTTGACGAGTTCCTTTTCGTCCTTGTCAAGGATGTCGGCCTCCACGGCCTCCTTCACGAGCGTGTAGATGCTGACGGGCAGGGTGGGGTCGGTCTGGTAGTCGCCGTTAGCCCAGCGTGCGCGCATGGCGTTGAGGTTTTGCAGGAATCGCTTTACGCGCTCGGCCTTGCTCTTTTGGATAGCCGAAACGAGTCCTCCCGTCTGCAATTCGGCTTCAAGTGGCGAGAGTTCCCTCAGTTCCTTATAGACCGAGGTCAGGCTGTCAAGCGGCAGCGTCTTGCCGTTCAGCGTGAAGGTGCGGTCTTTCGCGTTGATGGTAAGGCCGGTGCCGAACTTGCCGTCACCGAACATGGAGAAAGGGTCGTATGCGTCGTTGTCTCTGACTATGCCCTGGACTTTTGGCGTGCTGCTTGTCTCCTCGGGCATCTTGGCATAAAGGCGTATGTAGCGGCCGAAGATGTCGCCCTTGTAGCCCATCTCGTACCACTCCAGGGCGTAGCACCAGCGGTAGCCGGGGTTCTCTTTGTCGGCAAAGCAGGCGAAGATGTAGTTCTTGGTGCGGTGTTCGCCGAGCATGATGTACTGCGAAGCGTCGTCGCCGTAGATGAGTCTCCATTGGCGGGGTTTTCCGCGGTCAGTGACGTTATAGGAGGCTACGCGGTAGCACTGCGGATTGGGGGCCTCGGCCTGTATGGCGGCGGCAAGGTCCGTGACGTACAGGCGGCCGTATTCGGCGTAGCGGTAGCGGTTCTTCTTGTCGGGCTTGTGGATGGCGAAGCTGTTGACTTCGCACATGGAGGTCTTGCCCGTCACTTCCGCACCGGGCTTGCGGTCCACCTGGATGCTCTGATTGATGCTGACCTTCGGGTCGGAGGCCATGCGCTGGTAGAGCTTCTCAATTTTTTCCTGCGCCATGAGGGGCATGGAGGCCGCCAGCGCGAGGAGCGTGAGGGATGTGAGAACTTTTTTCATAGCTTATATGCTTGTGATTATTTGTTTATGGTCGGAGGTTTCTTGTCTGGCAAAGATGGCTTGCTGCCGCTCGCGGGCTTCGATGCGGGCGCATTGCAGGATTTCTGCGGCGTAGAGCAGGGCCTGCGGGCGCATCTCTTCGGCGCGCTCCATGAGGCGGATCTCCTCGGCCGTAAAGGCGGGCTGGGGTTGCGACGCAGTCGCAACAGACGGGACGGGGGAGGGAGAGGTGACAGACGGAGCGGGGGAGGCGACAGACGGGGCGGGAGCGGGTTGCGTGGCGGCGATGAGCACCTGAGGCTTGGGGCGGGGGTGCGTCCTGGCTGGCGTAGGAGAGGGTGACACCTTATTTATAGTGCGCGCGGGTGCGGGGGTGTGTTCTGGCGTGCCTGGTAGCGTTTCCTTTACAGGTGCGGGGGCGGTCCGTTCCACACTGGCAATTCCCGGTGCGGTGTCCGCCTCCGTCCTCGGTATCGGCAGGATGGCGATGGCCACGGCTGCTGCAGCCGCAATGGCGGCGGTAATCCAGATGGCGGCACGGTGCCTTGGCTTCTCCGCACCCGTGCTCCGCTCTTTTGCGAGCCGTGCCATGAAGCGTTCCTCCATGCCTGCGGGTGGCGCGGGACGCCCTTCCTGCCTGCATGCTATGGCGGTGCGCAGGGCGGCGTCCGTCTGGTGGACGTCAGCCGGATGCCCGCCTTGGTATGTAGCGGGGCTCATGTCCGTTTGGCCTGACGGTCCCGTTGTTTTTCTCCTGCTTTTGTCCATTTCTTTTCAGCGTTATGCGTTTTTGTTGTCTAACTGGTTATGTAGTTTCTTTCTGATGCGGCGTAGCCGGTTGGCTACGGCATTGGCTGTTGCCCCGACGATGTAGGCGATTTCTTCCTGCGGCAGGTTATCGAAGTAGTAGAGCGTCAGTAGCGTCTGTTCTTCGGCAGGCAGAAGACCCACTGCCTGCATGAGGGCTTCCACCCTTTCCTGCGTCTCGTCGGCGAAGTCCTCGGGATCCAGTATCCCAGCCTCTTCCTTTCGTTCCGCCATCCCTTCGAGGGATATTTCCTTCGGCCTGTTTTGGCGCAGCTGGTCGATGGCCAAGTTGTAGGCGATGCGGCGTAGCCATGCCAGGAAGCTCCCCCTGCTGCTGTCGAACTGCTCCAGTGCCGCGAACGCCCGCAGGAATGTGTCCTGCGTCAGTTCCTCCGCTTCTGCCACGTCCGGCACGAAGTGTTGCACGAGGGCGAACACCGCCGCGCTATGTGCCGCGAAGAGTTGCCGGAAGCCCTCTTCGCGTCCGGCGCGGGCTGCGCTGATGGCTGTTTCGATGCTCGGAGCGTTCATAAATTCATGTCCTTCTACTTATATATACGAGGGCATGACGAGAATATGTCGCCGGGAGACGAACTTTTTTTCGCGGTGCGGAAACGATTTTTCGTGCATCTTGGCAGTCACTTGTCCGTCAGTCGGTTGCACCTGTCCCTCTGCTGCCGCTTTTTTCTGGCGGCAGCCTTTTCCTTACCCATAGGGTTAGTTCTCCGTAACCGCAGGGTTAGTTCTCCGTAGCCCTAGCGTTAGTTTCCCGTCCCCCTATGGTTAATCATTCCGGGCCTCAGTAGCGTGCTGTGATGTGGTAGCAGTGCTGCCGTCGTTCCTTGACGACGTAGCACCAGCCCTCGTGCCGTAGGTCGCGCAGGACGTATTCCAGCACTTGCCTCAGGCGCGGCGTGTCGTGGCATTCCTGCCGGGGTATGCTGTCGGATGTCAGGGTGTTGTAGCGCAGGGTGGATATGTCGAACGTCGTTCCGTAGCGATGGGCGGAGTTGTCCGATGCGTTGCGGTTCACGCGGCGCAGCCGTGCCACGTCCTCCTCCGTGCGCAGTACGGACGTGACGATAATCTTGTGCGGCCTTATGCCCCGGTTCTGTAGCGAGTCGCGGAAGTTTCGCCCGATGCGTTCCAGTAGGTCTGCAGCGTTTGGTGTGAGGTAGGGGATGGAGTGGGACAGGCGGTCGATGGTGGCGAACTCGCTGTCGCGGATTTCTACCAGTTCGCCCACATCGCGTGCAGCCTCGTCGCGGTCGGCAATGGCGCGTGGCAGGCCGAACGCCTCGGCTGCGGCCATGTGGAGGGCGTTGCTGTCGTTGAAGGCCAGGTCGTAGGGGCCGGGCGTGAGTGCCAGTTCGGCGGGAACGGCCCGTCCCCGGGTATGGCTGCATTTAGTTATATATATAAAGAGCGGTATGGCAGCGAGGATAATCGCCAGCCGCCCAATCTTTCTCGGCGAGAGCTTGCGCTTTTTCTTTTTCATGCGGCGAAGTTACGCAAATCCCCGAACGGGGCAAAGCACGCCCGCTGCCTTTTTGCTCCGGCAGGCACCGTAACGTCCTCCTGCGGTGGGCGTGGCAGGAAAATAAACGGGCTTTCGCTTTGCGCTTCACGCTGGAGTTCGTATTTTTGCGTCCGCTAAAAACGGACAAAACTATCAGCACCGGGTTGTCTGTGGCAGGAAAAACTGTCCCTCCGCCCGGGCATAACCTTTCGTAACGCATGAACATTTCAATTGAAAAGCCTACTGCCGTCAGTGCCGTCATCACCCTGAAGATGGAAAAGGCCGACTACGAGCAGCAACTGACAGAGTCCCTCAAGAAATTCGCCCGCAAGGCGCAAATGCCAGGCTTCCGTCCTGGAAAAGTACCTATGGGGCTCGTGAAAAAACTCTACGGGCCGCAGGCCAAGTTGGATGAGGTCAATAAGCTCCTCAGCGAGAAGTTGTTCGGCTATATCCGCGAGGAAAAACTTAACGTGCTCGGCGAGCCGCTCCCCCACGAGTCGCAGGAACCGCAGGACATCGAGCATCAGGACGATTTCACCTTCCAGTTCGATCTGGCTCTCGCGCCGGAATTCAAGATAGACCTCACAGCAAAGGACAAGGTGGTGTACTACGACATCGACGTGGCCGACGAACAGGTGGACCGTCAGGTTACCTCCATGCGCAGCCAGATGGGGCACCACGAGGAAGCCGAAGCCTATGCGCAGGGCGACATCCTGCGCGGGCTGCTCGCGGAGCTGGGCGAGGACGGTATGCCTTTGGAGGAAGGCGGAATCCGCGTAGAGCAAGCCAGCCTTATGCCGAACTATTTCAAGGACGAGAAGCAGCAGAAACTCTTCGAAAAGGCGCATAAGAACGACGTCCTCACCTTCAACCCCACGACTGCCTATGCGGGTAACGAGTCCGAACTGGCTGCCTTGCTGAAGGTGAAGCGCGAGGAAGTGGCCCAGCACGCCGGAAACTTCTCTTTCCAAGTAGAGGAAATCAGCCGTTATGTGCCCGCCGAGCTCAACCAGGAGTTCTTCGATGCCGTATATGGCAAGGACGGCGGCGTGAAGAGCGAGGAGGACTTCCGCGCCAAGGTGCGCGAGCAGATACAGCGGCAGCACGAGGCAGATGCCGACTACCGCTTCCTCATCGACCTGCGCGCCTATGCCGAGAAAAAAGTGGGCGACTTGGAGTTCCCCAAGGCCGAGCTGCGCCGCCTTATGCTTTCCAACAATAAGGACAAGGGCGAGGAATACGTGGACGAACACTTCGACAAGAGCATCGAGGAGCTCCGTTGGCACCTCATCCGCGAGCAGCTGGCACAGGCTCACGGCATCAAGGTGGAGGAGCAGGACCTGCGCCAGGCCGCCATCGGTGCCACGCGGTTCCAGTTTGCCCAGTACGGTATGAACAACATCCCCGACGAGTATTTGGAGCAGTACGCCTCCGAAATGCTCAAGAAGCAGGAGCAGGTGAACCAGCTCGCGGAGCGTGTGATTGACCAGAAGCTGACTGCCGCGCTGAAGAATGTCGTGAAGCTCACCCGAAAGCGTATCAGTGTGGAGGATTTCCAGAAGCTTTTTGAGGCCTAACGCAACCGTATCCCGACATTTTCCCTACCGGACTTCCGCCCGCCACGGCAGCAATGGCACAGTGTTTGCTTGTTCGTGACGTGCGGAAGTCCGCTTAATCAAACCGACAACACTAAAGAATCAAACCGATATGCAGACCGATTTCCAAAAGTTCGCACTCAGCCGGGGCATCAGCTCGCTGACGCTTGACAGCATCGCCCGTGTGCAGAGCCAGTACCTCAACCCCTACATTCTCGAGGAACGCCAGCTGAACGTCACGCAGATGGACGTGTTCTCCCGTCTGATGATGGACCGAATCATTTTTCTCGGTACCCAGATTGACGACTATACGGCTAACACCTTGCAAGCCCAGCTTCTCTATCTTGACAACGCCGATCCGGGGAAGGACATCAGCATCTATATCAACTCGCCGGGCGGAAGCGTTTACGCCGGACTCGGTATCTACGACACCATGCAACTGGTTTCGTCCGACGTGACGACCATCTGCACAGGTATGGCTGCCTCCATGGCGGCTGTGCTGCTCGTGGCGGGAACCGCAGGGAAGCGCAGCGCGCTCACCCACAGCCGCGTCATGATACACCAGCCCATGGGCGGTGCGCAGGGACAGGCCAGCGACATCGAGATAACGGCGCGTGAGATCCAAAAACTCAAACAGGAACTCTACACCATCATTGCGGATCACAGCCACCAGTCCTTTGACAAGGTGTGGGCGGACAGCGACCGCGACTACTGGATGACAGCTCAGGAAGCGAAAGAGTACGGTATGATTGACAAGGTGCTCCTGAAGAGCGACAAAGCGGACGAAGCCCCGGAGACACAGGAAGCACAGTAAGAAATGGCTAAGACGACAAAGCGGCATTGCGCCCTTTGCGGGCGCGAGGAAGCGGAAGTGGGCCTGATGCTGCAGGGCCTGCAGGGCTGCGTCTGCGGCGACTGCGTGGAGCGCAGCTACGAGGTGTTGCAGGAGGCCGGGGTGGCCACCCCGGTTCGGAAAAAGGCGGCACAACCCGACATCAACCTGGGGCAGGTACCCAAACCGAGGGAGATGAAGGAATACCTGGATCAGTATGTCATCGGGCAGGACACGGCTAAGCGCTACCTCAGCGTCAGCGTCTATAACCACTACAAGCGCCTCGCGCAGGAAACGGCCTCCGGGCGGGAGGTGAACGATGCCGACATCGAGAAGTCCAACATCATCATGGTCGGGGCTACGGGTACGGGTAAGACGCTCCTGGCCCGCACCATCGCCCACCTGCTTGACGTGCCCTTTTCCATAGTCGATGCGACGGTATTCACTGAGGCCGGCTACGTCGGCGAGGACGTGGAGAGTATTCTTTCCCGACTCCTGCAAGCGGCGGACTATGACGTGGCGCGTGCGCAGCGGGGCATCGTCTTTATCGACGAAATCGACAAGATAGCGCGGAAGAGCGATAATCCCAGTATCACGCGGGACGTGAGCGGGGAGGGCGTACAGCAGGGACTCTTGAAACTGCTTGAGGGGAGCGTTGTGAACGTCCCCCCCAAGGGCGGACGCAAACATCCCGACCAGGACTACGTGCAGGTGGACACGCGCAATATCCTTTTTATATGTGGCGGCGCTTTCGACGGCATCGAAGCGCGGATAGCCCAGCGCCTGAACATGCATACCATTGGCTATGACAACGTGCGGCAGGCCAAGCGCATTGACCCGAAGAACCTGATGCGGTACATTGACCCGACGGATCTGAAGAGTTTCGGCCTCATTCCCGAGATCATAGGCCGCCTGCCGGTACTCACCTACTTGCAGCCTTTGGATCGCGAAGCCCTGCACCGTATCCTCACAGAGCCGCGCAACTCGCTGGTCAAACAGTATGAGAAATTGTTTGCCATGGACGGTGTGACGCTCACTTTCGCGCCGGAGGCATTGGATTTCGTGGTGGACAAGGCCGTGGAGTACAAGCTCGGTGCGCGCGGGCTGCGGAGTATAATGGAAAGCATCATGACGGACGCAATGTTCGAGATGCCCTCTTCAGGAAAGAATACCTTTGAGGTAACGGCGGATTACGCCCGCCGCGAGTATGAGCGTAACGGGCACGAAGTGGCCTGACACGCCGCCCCGTCCGCAGACACCAACCGAAGCGCACCCAGTCATTGCCGGGTGCGCTTTTTCCGTCCCTCCTCCGTACCGCTTTGTCCCATTGGTCCCGAAATTCTTGCGCGCGGTGCGGCATGCTTTCGGCTTTTATGTGTACATTTGCCGCACGAACCAAATTCATTTTATCTTATGCTTGCAATCATTTACCCATTGTTCGGCCTCGGCTTGCAGGAGATTCTCGTCATCGCTTTCATCGTGTTGCTGCTTTTTGGCGGACGGAAAATTCCTGAACTGATGCGGGGGTTAGGACGCGGTGTCCGCAGCTTCAAGGAAGGCTTGAACGAGACTGATGAAAAGTCTGGTGATGAGTTGAATAAGGATAAATCATCCGAAGTTTAAATGCGTGCTGCCTTGGGGTGTGTCCGTCCGTAGGGCCGGTGCTTCCCGTGACGGTTTTCTGTGCGTCTGAGTGACTTTCTGGGACCATCTTGACGAACTGCGTGGCGTCCTGCTGCGCGTGCTGGCTGTTGTGGCGGCCTGCTCTGTTGTGGCGTTCTGCCTGAAGGAGCCGCTCTTTTCCCTAGTGCTTGCGCCACGCGATGCCGCATTTGTCACCTACCGCGTGTTCGGGGCGGAGCCGTTCACCCTGCACCTGATGAATACCGGGCTGACGGAGCAGTTCGCCGTACATGTCAGGACGGCTTTCTTCGCCGGACTGTTGTGTGCATCGCCTTATGCCCTTTATGCTCTGTTCCGCTTCGTATCGCCCGGCCTCTACGCCGGGGAGCGCAGGTTGGGTGTGCGCTTGGTTGGCAGTGCCTACGTGATGTTCCTGCTCGGCGCGTTGGTGAATTATTTCCTCCTCTTCCCCCTGACCGTCTGCTTCTTGGGCACTTACCAGGTCAGCCCCGATGTGGCGAATATGCTGACCCTGCAGTCCTATGTTGATACCCTGTTGGGCATGACCCTCGTGCTCGGCGTTGTGTTCGAGCTGCCCGTGCTTTGCTGGCTTCTGGCGCGAGCGGGGTGGCTCACGGCGGCACGGATGCGCTTTTTCCGCCGCCATGCCTTTGTCGCCATCCTCGCCCTTTCCGCTGTCATCACGCCCACAACGGACGCTTTCACGCTCTTCCTGGTGGCCGTTCCCGTATGGTTGCTCTACGAGGGGAGTATCTTTGTTGTCGCTAAATCAGCTTGTAGCAGAAAGAAATAATAACCTGTTTCTTAGTAATATACCTATATTTGTTCTTTTGGTACTCCATGGTGTTCCTGCTCCTATGCCTGTGGAGGACAGTTCCTGTGCTTGCTGAAATTTTCTCAAACCGAGGATTAGATGGAGGGCGGGGCGGTTTGTGCAGCCGGGGAACGGCAAGCGCGGCGGGAGCATCACTCCCGCCGCGCTTAGTTCCCTTCCGGCACTGGTATCCGGGCGTGTGTGCCGTCCGCCCAAGGCTTCAATATTCGTCCCAACTCTTTATGTCCACTTCCTCCAGTGGCAGCGTGCAGAAAGCGCTGATGAAGGCGGAAGCCAGGCGGGCATTGGTCAGCAACGGTATGTTCAGGTCAATGGCGGCACGGCGTATGCGGTAACCGTTAGTGATTTCGCGGTTTGACAGGTCGCGCGGCATGTTGACCACCATGTCTATTTGCTTCTCGTGGAGCAGCTGGAGCACTTGCGGCTCGCCCTGTTGGTCGGGCCAATAGACGCGTGTGTTCTCAATGCCGTTCTCCGTGAGGTAGCGACTCGTGTGTTCCGTGGCATAGAGCTTGAAGCCTCTTTCGGCCAGCATCTGCGAAGCTGCCAGCATCTCGGCTTTCTGTTTGGCATCGCCGGAGGACAGCAACACGCTGCGCTCAGGTACGCGCAGACCCACGGAGAGCAGGGCCTTGATGAGTGCACTGCGGGGGTCTTCGCCAAGACAGCCTACTTCGCCCGTGCTGGCCATGTCCACGCCCAGTACAGGGTCGGCATTCTGCAAACGGTTGAAGGAGAACTGCGAAGCCTTTACGCCCACGTAGTCCAAGTCGAAGAGGTTCTTGTGTGGTTTCTCTACGGGGAGGCCCAGCATGATGCGCGTGGCAAGTTCGATGAGGTTTATCTTCAGTACTTTCGACACGAAGGGGAAGGAGCGGCTGGCGCGCAGGTTGCACTCGATGACCTTGATGTCATTCTCCTTTGCGAGGAACTGGATGTTGAACGGTCCGCTGATGTGCAGTTCGCGGGCGATGGCGCGCGTGATGCGCTTGATGCGGCGAGCTGTCTCAATGTAAAGCTTTTGCGGCGGAAACTGTATGGTGGCGTCGCCGGAGTGTACGCCGGCGTACTCTATGTGCTCGCTGATGGCGTAGGCGATAATCTCGCCATCTTTCGCCACGGCATCCATTTCCACTTCTTTTGCGTGCTGCAAGAATTTGCTGACCACGACGGGGTGCTTCTTGGAAACGTTGGCGGCAAGCGTGAGGAAGCGTTCCAATTCCTCCTCGTTGGAGCATACGTTCATGGCGGCCCCGGAGAGGACGTAGCTTGGACGCACGAGGACGGGGAAGCCTACCTTGGCGATGAACTCCTTGATGTCCTCCATCGTCGTGAGCGCGCTCCACTCGGGCTGGTCCACACCGATGCGTCCCAGCATGGCGGAGAACTTTTCGCGGTCCTCGGCGTTGTCGATGTATTTCGCCGCCGTGCCCAGGATGGGAACCCGCTGTGCATCGAGGCGCATGGCAAGGTTGTTGGGGATTTGTCCGCCTGTGGAAACGATGACGCCATGCGGATTCTCAAGGTCAAGGATGTCCATTACGCGCTCAAACGTGAGCTCGTCAAAGTAGAGGCGGTCGCACATGTCGTAGTCCGTGCTCACCGTCTCGGGGTTGTAGTTGATCATCACGCTCTGATAGCCTTCCTTACGGATGGTGTTGAGCGCCTGCACACCACACCAGTCAAATTCCACACTGGAGCCGATGCGATAGGCCCCAGAACCCAGTACGACGACGGACTGAGTACTCGGCGTAGTGCTTTCTCCGTGCGTGAAATGCACGTCGTGCGCCACGGCATTATAGGTGAGGTAGAGGTAGTTGGTCTGCGCAGGATATTCTGCGGCCAGCGTGTCGATCTGCTTGATGTACGGCATCACGCCAAGTGCCTTGCGCTTTTCGCGAACTTGGAGCTGTGCCTGTTCCATCTCCATTTCCTTTTCCATGCCGAGGGCGCGGGCAATCTGGAAGTCCGTGAAACCGTACACTTTTGCACAGCGCAGCAGCGCCTTGTTCAGCACTCCCCAGGAGGGTAGGGCTTTTAACGCCTTATTTATATTATATATGTGTTCCAGCTTGTGGAGGAACCATTTGTCAATCTTCGTAAGTTCATGAATCTCGTCCACCGTCATACCGTCGAAGAAGGCTTTCTCGATGACGAGAATTCGTTTATCCGTAGGTGCGGCGAGGCTTGTGCGGATGTCTTCAATTTTCAGTTCCTTGTTGCCTACAAAGCCGTGCAGACCTTGTCCTACCATGCGGATGCCCTTCTGGATAGCTTCTTCGAAGGTGCGACCGATGGCCATCACCTCGCCGACGCTCTTCATGGAAGAACCCAGTTCGCGGTTCACGCCACGGAACTTTCCGAGGTCCCAACGCGGAATCTTGCACACCACGTAGTCCAGCGCGGGTTCAAAGAAAGCGGAGGTCTCCTTTGTTACAGAGTTTTTCAGTTCGAAGAGACCATATCCGAGGCCAAGTTTTGCGGCGACAAATGCCAAGGGGTAGCCTGTCGCCTTGCTGGCGAGAGCCGAGGATCGTGACAGGCGTGCGTTCACCTCGATGACGCGATAGTCCTCAGAGTTCGGGTCGAGGGCATACTGCACGTTGCACTCTCCCACGATGCCGATGTGGCGCACGATTTTAATGGCCAGCGAGCGAAGTTTGTGGTATTCCGCATTTGTCAAGGTCTGCGAGGGGGCGATGACGATGCTTTCGCCTGTGTGAATCCCCAGCGGGTCAAAGTTTTCCATGTTGCAGACCGTGATGCAGTTGTCATACTTGTCGCGCACCACTTCGTATTCTATCTCTTTCCAACCCTTCAGACTCTTTTCCACGAGCACTTGCGGCGAGAACGAGAATGCCTTCTCACAGGTGCGGTCCAGTTCCTCCTCGTTGTCGCAGAATCCGCTGCCCAAGCCTCCAAGGGCGTAGGCGGCGCGCACGATGACTGGATAGCCCAGTTCGCGTGCGGCCCGACGGGCGTCTTCCATGCTTTCGCAGGCTTCGCTCTTGATGGTCTTAACGTCAATCTCGTTCAGGCGTTCCACGAAAAGTTCGCGGTCCTCTGTGTCCATGATGGCCTGTACGGGTGTGCCAAGTACGCGGACTCCATATTTCTCCAGTACGCCAGTGCGATGGAGCTCTACGCCACAGTTCAATGCCGTTTGGCCGCCGAAAGCCAGCAGGATGCCGTCAGGACGCTCCTTTTCTATGACGCGTTCCACGAAGAAAGGCGTCACGGGTAGGAAATATATCTTGTCTGCCACGCCTTCCGAGGTCTGCACGGTGGCGATGTTGGGATTGATGAGCACCGTCTCAATGCCCTCTTCGTGAAGGGCTTTTAGGGCTTGAGAGCCAGAGTAGTCGAACTCTCCCGCTTCGCCAATCTTCAAAGCTCCGGAACCGAGGAGGAGTACTTTTTTATGGGGGTGGTTGGAGTTGTTAGGGTGGTTAGGGGTGTTAGGGTATTTTAAGGTTTTGGCGTTTAGGCAGTCCACAAACATGTCGAAGAGGAATTCCGTGTCCAGCGGGCCGCTGGCGGCTTCGGGATGGAACTGCGCGCTGAACCAAGGGTTGGTCTTGTGGCGCACACCCTCGTTCGAGCCGTCGTTCATGTTTACGAAGAGCGGTTCCCAGTCTTCGGGCAACGTAGCCGTATCTACTGCGTAGCCGTGGTTCTGGCTTGTGATGAAGCAGCGGTTTGTGCCCACCATGCGGACGGGCTGGTTGTGACTGCGATGGCCGTATTTCAACTTGTAAATGGTGGCACCAGCAGCTTTGGACAACAGTTGGTTACCCATGCAGATACCCATGCAAGGGCGCACGTTGGGTGCGGCGAGGAAACGGCGAATGTTGTCCACTGCTGCCTGGCAGGTGTCGGGGTCGCCCGGACCGTTGGCCAAGAAAAGACCATCGAACTCCATGTCGTTGAAGTCATAGTCCCAAGGCACGCGTACCACCTCGAGACCGCGACGCAGCAGGTTGCGGATGATGTTGTGCTTCACGCCGCAGTCCACCAGTACGACGCGCTTTCCTGCGCCTTTGTTGTAGGTGACGACCTCCTTGCAGCTCACCTTCGCTACCCAGTTGATTCCTTCGTATTGTGCCTCGGGCACCTCGTCCGGCATATCGTCGAAGAGAATCTTTCCCATCATCACGCCATGTTCCCTGAGCACCTTTGTCAGTTCGCGCGTATCGATACCCGTGATGCCCGGCACCTTTTCGCGACGGAGCCATTCCGAGAGGCTTTCGCGGCTGTTCCAGTGGGACTCCATCTCGCTGTAGTCGCTCACGACGATGGCGGCAGCGTGTATGCGCTCGCTTTCCATGAACGTGGCCAAGCCGTTCTCCTCCAGCGTGAAGGGCGGTACGCCGTAGTTTCCTACGAGCGGAAACGTCAGCGTCATAATCTGTCCGGCATAGCTGGGGTCAGTGAGGCTTTCGGGATAACCCGTCATGGCCGTGTTGAACACCACTTCGCCTGCCACGGGAGCTTCATATCCGAATGAAGTACCGTGAAACTTCGTGCCGTCGGAGAGGAGCAGCGTGCAAGCTCTCCCTTTTATCATTTCGTTGTTGTCCATCGCGTTAGCTTTGTTGTGTGTTATGGGTAGGGTAGGTTGTTTTGTCAGAATAGGGTGGGGGTGAATCTCTCGTAGAAATTGATGTAAGCCTCATTCACGCGCATCACGCCGCCTGGCGTGGGGTAGTTGCCCGAGAAGTACCAGTCGCCTGGTGTCTGTGGACATGCCGTGTGGAGTCCTTCGAGTGTCTGGTAAACAATGCGGATTTCCGTTTCCACGCCCTCGGGACGGAGCATGTCCGCCATCTCTTCGGATATTTCTTCGTCCGTGAAACCGTCGTACACCTCTCGCACGTAGTTCACCATTTGCTCCTTGGGCAGGTACTGCTGCGCCTTGCAGCGTTCGTAGATGCTCCGCAGGCGGTCCTGCTGCCCCGTCTTGCGGAGCAGTTCAACGGCTGCGCGGAAAGCGATAAACTCGTCCATGGCAGACATGTCGATGCCGTAGAAGTCGGGGAAGCGCACCTGTGGCGAAGAGGATACGATGACGATGCGCTTCGGATGCAGGCGGTCCAGGATGCGTATGATGCTCTCGCGCAGGGTGGTACCACGCACGATGCTGTCGTCGATGACCACGAGGTTGTCCTTGTTGCGGCGTATGCTGTCGTAAGTGATGTCGTAAACGTGCCCCGCCAGGTCGTTGCGACTGTTGCCCTCGGCAATGAACGTGCGCATTTTGATGTCTTTCCACACCACCTTCTCCGTGCGGATGTGGTGGGGGGCTATCGTTTCCAACGCTTCCACCATGCCGTAGTAAGCCGTTTCCGCCGTGTTGGGGATGTAGGAGAACACCGTGTCGTCCACCTCGTTGTTGATGGCCTTGAGCACGGCGGGGACAAGCTGGCGTCCCAGACGCTTGCGCTCCAGGTAGATGTCGCGGTCGTTGCCGCGACTGAAGTATATGCGTTCAAAGGAGCATGCGCTGAACCCCTTGGGTTCAAGTATTTGCTCCGTGCGCAGCGTGCCGTCGCGGCGCATCAGCAACGCTTCGCCGGGACGGATTTCGTGGATATCCTCACATTCCCGGGCGAATGCCGTTTGTAGGACAGGGCGCTCGGAAGCTACAGCCATCACATCTTCGTCGGCGTACCAGAAGGCAGGACGTATGCCCCAAGGGTCGCGCAGTACGAAGGTTTCGCCCGAACCCGTCACACCCATCACGACGTAGCCGCCGTCCCATACGGGAGCCGCCTGTCGCAGGATGTTCGCCACTTCGATGTGCTCCTCGATGTAGCGTGTGATGTCCAAGTCTTGCAAGCCCTGGGCGATGGCATCCTGGAAGCAACGCTCGCTCTCGCGGTCCAGGCGGTGCCCCAGTTGCTCAAGCAAAATGTACGTGTCCGACATCATGCGCGGATGCTGTCCTTTCGAGGCTATGCTCTCGAAAATCTCAGGCACGTTCGTCATGTTGAAGTTCGCACAGACGCAGAGGTCCTTTGCCTTCCAGTTCGAACGGCGCATGAACGGATGCACATAAGAAAGGCCACTCTTGCCGGTCGTTGAGTACCGGAGGTGGCCCATATAAATCTCTCCTGCATAAGGGAGCTGGTGATAGGCATGGTCAATGCCGTGCAACGTCTCGGGAGCGAACGCCTGTAGCTTCTTCGCCACGCTGCCGAAGATTTTCTCGATGGCACCGGTGCCCTCTTCCCGTTCGCGGTAGATGATCTCCTCGCCCGGCGCGGCGTACATCTTCACGCAAGCCAGTCCGGCACCCTCCTGCCCCCGGTTGTGCTGTTTCTCCATCAGCAGGTAGAGTTTCTGCAAGCCGTACTGCCACGTGCCATACTTCCGCTCGTAATATGCCAGCGGCTTCCGCAGGCGTACCATGGCCACCCCGCATTCGTGTTTCAGTTGTTCCATCTGTGTACTATGATTGCGGTTGCGAAGATAACATTCTTTTGTGGAAAATCAAATTTCCCCCCCGGCTCATTTTCTCCGCCCTTGGGGTACGGAGTCGTAACCCTATGGTCGGTGCACCGTAACCCTACGGTTAGTTCTTCCTACCCCTACGGTCAGTTTTCCCCGGCCTTGTTATTTCCTCTCCCGGCCTTGGCCTTCCGGAAATATTTGCCTACCTTTGCATCGGAAATCAGCAACTTGATTATGCCTTACGCGTATATATATAATAACGGTATAGCGGCCTGCGCAGCAGCGGAGGCCGGCTCTGCCCGTATCTGCGGGGCGGGAAGTGCCCGAATTACCCCCCCTCACGCTCTGGAAATCAAGTAGTTACAGAAATACAAGTACGTATTGAGCGGCGCATCGCGCCCCCTTCGGTGGGGTGCGGTGCGCCGCTTGGCGTGTATGTACCAGCCCATGCCCCGCAGCCCCTCCAGCCCCCCTCCCGTCCCCCCGAGAGGGGGAGGCCTGGGGATGGTGTGAGCGGTAATAAACAAATGCTATTATAAATAAATTAAAGTATTAAGAAATGAAAAAAAGAAAAGAACTGAACGCTGCGCTGCCCGCCGATATGCAGGCAGTGGAACCGTGCGCGGACGCCGCGCCGAAGGCGAAGAAACCCTATGTGAAGCCCACGATGCAGGTCTTCCCGCTGAACTGCCAGCTGCTGGCGGGGAGCGGGGTATCGGGGCCGCCCGTGCAGGTGACTCTGAGTAGGATGCCCGGTATTGACTACTATTGGATAGTGCGTTCTCGCGAAGATTTTTTGTATAGCGGTCCTTCATCACTAATTCCTAGTCACTGCTATGCCGGTTGGATGGGGTTTGACGTGCAGCATGTCGGCTGGGACTTCGGATGTGCCGACGTAAACGACGGTACCTCGTTCCTGAGCCAGTATGCTGCCAAGGCGCAGGCCATACGCGACTATGCGGACGAAGTGACCAACTGCGACTACTTTGCTGAGGGAAACTGCACCAAGGACAAACATGGTTACTACTGGTATCCCTCCGGTACCTTCTTGGAAGTAAACTGTGGCATCGGCTATCTCCCGACACCGGGCCTTACTGTTGTTGCCACTTTCGCAGGGGCGGACTGGGACGTGGAGGACTTCTTTGACAACGCGAGGTTTGACGCGTGTTCCGCAGAGGATGCCACCACCTTCAGCGGGACGTATAACGGGCGCAGGTTCGAGGGTACGATACTGGATTCCCCGACCCTTCGGGATACTTTTTAACGGGCGTTGGTTGCGGGGAGTCGGGTGTGCTGAAGGAGTTGAGTGCCTATTCTGCTCATAGCACAATACCACTATACTGCCAGTACAGTGGTACTCAACACATAGTTGAGTAGGCACTCAACTTTAGGCTTGGTCGGGACTTCCGCATCCTGCACACTTACCCGTTCCTTTTGGAGGACAACCCCCTCCCCGCACGTCGCTCCTGGTGAGGTCTCCTACGAGGCGGGTCTCTGCCGTCCCTACGAGGTACGGCGCATCCCCCGTCCCGCATAAGGAGCCGTTAGGGCTGCGGCCGTAATGTTTATCTCTATGGTTCGTCCGACTTCTCCCAGAGCCCAGTTCTCAGCTCCGGCATCACGCTGCATGAAAAAAGCGGCGCGGAAATTTGGAACTTCTCCTGCCATGTGTTACCTTTGCAACCGCAAAATCGGGATGTAGCGCAGTTGGTAGCGCACTACGTTCGGGACGTAGGGGTCGGGCGTTCGAGTCGCCTCATCCCGACCCGCAAGCAAAGAGGGTGCGCTCAAAGGGCGCATCCTCTTTGCATAGAGAGAAAAAGTGGCAGGATACTTGTAATGTTAGATAATCAGATAGTGATAAGCGTATGAAAAGGACGTTCTTTATCTGCTTCATGGCCTTATGCGGCCTCAGCGTGTCGGCGCAGACGGCGGAGGCAGTGACTTTCCGTGGTGTGTTGGCCGTATTGCGCCAGACGGTGGCGCACTGGAACCCTGCGCCTGCCGATGTGGTGGACGCAAGCGGGCTGCGCTTGGTGTTTTACTCCTGCTACGATGAGGGCGAGTTTGATTCCTCGGCCATCTACTATTCGCGTAACGCCAACGTGATGGCCGAGTATGACGAAGAGAGCATGTGCCGCAAGACGGAGAAGACGGGCAGCCATGCCTGCGTACTGGGCATCGAGGCCGCCACGAGCAGCGGCGGGGACATCCGCTTCTCCGACAAGGGGGACTACGACCGCTTCTTCCGCGAGGCTGTGGCATACGGCCTGCTGCAGGAGGAAGGCGGCGGCGAAGACACCTACTATGTTACCGAGGAACCGCTGCCCGGCGGGAAGGTGCGCCGGGTGACGAACGCGGAGCTCTTCGCTGCCCTCACGGGAGAGTCCGGCGCGCAGTACCGCCGGCCGGAGTTCATGCTCACCTTCGAGGGGCGCGCAGCGGACGGCTGGTATGTCTGCAGCGTCGGTCTGGATTTCTAACACATATACATATATTATATTATAGCGAACGACTATGGCAACTAAACGCAAAATACAATTCAGTCTCGTCTATCGAGACATGTTCCAGAGCTACGGCAAGTTCCAGCCCCGCAAGGACCAGCTGGAGCGCATAGCTCCCGTGATTATCAAGATGGGCTGCTTCGCCCGCGTGGAAACCAACGGCGGTGCCTTCGAGCAGGTGAACCTCATGTACGGTGAGAACCCCAACGATGCCGTGCGTGCGTTCACGAAGCCCTTTAACGAAGCAGGCATCAAGACCCACATGCTCGACCGCGGCCTCAACGCTCTCCGCATGTTCCCCTGCTCCGACGACCTGCGCCGCCTGCAGTACAAGGTGAAGCACGCGCAGGGCGTGGACATCCCCCGCATCTTCTGCGGTCTCAACGACGTGCGCAACATCATCCCCAGCATCAAGTGGGCACTCGAGGCCGGCATGACGCCGCAGGCCACGCTCTGCATCACGAACTCCCCCGTCCACACGGCGGAGTACTACAGCGACATCGCCGACCAGCTCATCGCCGCAGGCGCTCCCGAAATCTGCCTGAAAGACATGGCCGGCATCGGCCAGCCCGCCCTGCTCGGCAAGCTGACACGCATGATAAAGGAGAAGCATCCCGACATCATCATCCAGTACCACAGCCACAGCGGCCCCGGCCTCAACATGGCCAGCATCCTCGAAGTGTGCCAGAACGGTGCCGACGTCATCGACACCGCCATCGAACCCCTCTCCTGGGGTAAAGGCCACGCCGACGTTCTCAGCGTACAGAGTATGCTGAAAAACTACGGCTTTGACGTACCCGAAATCAACATGCAGGCCTACATGGAAGCCCGCAAGCTGACGCAGGAATTCATCGACGACTTCCTGGGCTACTTCATGAACAAGCAGAACCACCTCATGTCGTCCCTGCTCCTCGGCTGCGGCCTGCCTGGCGGCATGATGGGCAGCATGATGGCCGACTTGAAGGGCGCGATGGGTGCCATCAACAACAACCGCGCGAAGAAAGGCGAGGAACCCCTCAGCGAGGACGAACTGCTCATCAAGCTCTTCGACGAAGTGGGCTACGTATGGCCGCGCGTCGGCTATCCTCCCCTCGTGACACCCTTCTCGCAGTATGTGAAGAACATCGCCCTGATGAACCTCCTCACGGAGTCGATGGACAAACCGCGCTTCTCCATGATGGACGAGAACATGTGGGGCATGATACTCGGCAAGAGCGGCAAGCTGCCCGGTGAGCTCGCTCCCGAAATCAAAGCCCTCGCCAAGGAACAGGGCCGCGAATTCTTTGAAGGCGACCCTCGCACGCTCTACCCCGACTGCCTCGACAAGTTCCGGGGGGAAATGGAAGAGAACGGCTGGGACCTCGGCCCCGACGAGGAAGAGCTCTACGAGTTCGCCATGCACGAAGTGCAGTACCGCGCCTACAAGAGCGGACAGGCCAAGAAGCAGTTCCTCGCCGACCTGCAGGCGGCTAAAGACAAAGCGCTCGGCACGGGCATCAAGCCCGAAGAAGCCCTCGCCCTGAAGCACGCCAAGGCCGATGCCGTCGTGGCTCCCGAAGCCGGCATAGTGCTCTGGGAAATCAACGGCGAAGCCGAAGCCGAAACGAGCATCGAGCCCTTCATCGGCAAAGAGTACAGGGAAGGGGACTTCTTCTGCTACATCGAAAACCGCTACGGCCAGATTAAGGAAATTCCCGCTGCCCTCGGCGGCAAACTCGTAGAAATTGCAGCCAAGCAGGGCGGCCATGTACAGAAAGGCGACGTGCTGGCATGGATTGAGCGGGCGCAGTAGCCGCACCGCACGTGCCGGCCGCGCACGGCGTGGAGACATACCGCATGGCGGCTCGGACTTTCCGCCGCCATGCCCGCAAGGCGTTTGCGCCGCATCCCCGATGAGGAGCGCGGTGCTGGCGCAGTAGGGAGTCACCTCCCGTCCTCCAGGGTAGGGCGAGCAGACAGTAGGCAATGTTTAGCCCAGCCGTTGTAAAGGACTATCCGCCAGTTATCCTGACCTTTGCGCCGCCCCCCTTCGTACGGGCGGAAATGTTCAGTTCACTTCATCTTCAGCGACTTCATGATGAGACGACTTTTTACCTTGCTCCTTCTGACGCTGGGCGCGCTCTGTGCGCGGGCCGGTGCGGTTGATGACCTGCTGCGGCGCGTGCTGCCCTACGGCTCGGACGCTTCGCGCTTCCACTGCTCCGTGATACCCGGCGGAGCGGGTGAGGGGGAGCGCTTCACAGTGGCTTCGGACGGGCGGCGCGTCCGTGTGACGGGCACGACGACGGTGGCCGTGGCGGCTGGCGTGAACTGGTTCCTGCAGCGTTATGCGGGGGTGGACATCTCGTGGAACTGCCCCGTGGGGCGGCTGCCGCGCCGTCTGCCTGTGGTGGCCGGGGAGACGCGGCGGGCGGGAGTGGACTTCCGCTACTACCTGAACTTCTGCACGCACAGCTACTCAATGGCTTTCTGGGACTGGGCGCGCTGGGAGCGGGAGATTGACTGGATGGCACTACACGGCGTGAACCTGCCGCTTGTCATCACGGGGCAGGAGTGCGTCTGGCGCGACGTGTTGGTGCGGGGCTATGGCTACGCTGACACCGCGCGGGCCGATGCCTTCGTGGCGGGCGCGGCGTACTACGGCTGGTTCTTCATGAACAACCTGACGGGCTGGGGCGGTCCGCAGTCCGGGGCGTGGTACGAGAGTCGGCGGGAACTGGCGCGGCGCATCTTCCGGCGCATGGCGGAGCTGGGGATGGATCCCGTGGTGCCGGGCTACGTGGGCATGGTGCCGGGCGACTTCCTCGCGCAGGCCGACGGGGCTCGGGTGCGGGAATGGCGGGCGGTGGACATCGTGCCGGGTGGCCGCTGGAACTCCTTTGAGCGGCCCGCCTTCGTGAACGATACGCTGCGGCTCCGGGAGTTCGCCGCCGAGTACTATGCGGCCTTTGACCGCCTCTATGGCGATGTGTGCCGCCCGCGCTTCTTCGCTATTGACCCGTTCCACGAGGGCGGCGTTCCCAGCGGGGTGACGGATGCCGCCGCGTCGGTGCGCGCCATGTACGCTGCGCTGCTGCACCACGAGCCGGGTGCGGTGTGGGTGTGCCAGCACTGGCAGGATAACCCGACGCCCATCGTGACGCACAGCGTGCCGCGCGGCAGGCTGCTCATCCTGGACCTGCACGGCGACAACCGTGGCGACACGGTCTGCGGAGGGCACAGCACGGCGGCTGACGGCGCGCCGCACCGCTGGGTGTGGGGGCAGGTGTCCAACTTCGGCGGCAACGTGGGGCTCTTCGGCCGCATGGACCGCCTCATCAGTTGCTTCTATAAGGCTCGGGCCGGGGCGGGTAAGAACGGGCTGGCGGGCATCGGCGCGCTGCCGGAGGGCATTGGGAACAACGAGGTGCTCTACGACCTGCTCTATGCGCTGCCCTGGACGGAGGTGGGGGAGTACAGTCGCGAGGGCTGGCTGAGGGACTATATATATATACGGTATGGCGTGCGGCGCGGCACGCGGGCGTGGCGTGCGCTGGAGGCAGCGTGGCAACGGCTCGGGCGGGGTATATACAACTGCCCGAACGATGGGCAGCAGGGCACGACGGAGAGCGTCTTCCTCATGCGGCCCTCCCTCGTTCCGGGCACGGTGAGCAGCTGGGCGGGCTCAACGTGGTATTGGGACTTTGCCGACGTGCGCGCCGCGCTGGGCGGGATGCTCTCCGTGGCGGACGGGCTGCGGGGCTGCGACAATTTCCGCTACGACCTCGTGGACGTGATGCGGCAGGCTATGGCCGACTTGGGCAAGCTGACGCTGGACTCCCTGCGCACGGCCGCTACGGAGGCGGAGCGCGGCAGGCTGGAGGACCGCTTCCTGCGCCTCATCCTGGACCAGGACCGCCTGCTCGGCACGCGCCGCGAGTTCCGACTCGGTACGTGGACGGAGCAGGCGCGCTCCCTCGGCACGACGGCGGCGGAGGCCGACTTGTACGAGCGTAACGCGCGGATGCTGCTCACAACGTGGGGCGGACGGGCGCAGTGCGAGGCGGGCGGGCTGCACGACTATGCCAACCGTGAGTGGCAGGGGCTGCTGGCCGCTTACTATTATCCGCGCTGGCACGCCTTCTTCAGCCGGGGCTGCAGGGAGCAGGCTTGGTTCGAAGAGTACGAGTGGCCCTTCGCCACCGGCGCGCCCGTGCCCCGGAGCGATCTGCCGCCGGGCGCGACGGACCCTGCTTACGGGACGTTCCGCGCCGCGCCGCAGGGGGATGAAATAGCCCTCGTGCGGGAACTTTGCGCGCGCTATCTGCCGGGCCTGCGGGAGTGAGAAAAAAGTTGACATAGCACTCAACTCATAGTTGAGTGCTATGTCAACTGGCAGTTGAGTTATATGTCAACTATAAGTTGAGTGCTATGTCAACTCGCGGCTCACTTGCGCCGGGGCTTCCGCAGGGTGCGTCCGGGCTACCAGGTGAGGGCCTCCGCGCCGTCCTCCGTCATGAGGAAAGTGTGCTCCCACTGGGCGGACGGCAGCTCGTCCTCCGTGACTACGGTCCAGCCGTCCTCCTCATCTACGAAGACTTCCCACGTGCCCATGTTAATCATCGGCTCGATGGTGAACACCATGCCGGGCACGAGGAGCATCCCCTGCTCCCCCGTGTCGTAGTGGTCCACGTCCGGCTCGTCGTGGAACTTGAGCCCCACGCCGTGGCCGCACAAGTCGCGCACCACGCTGTACCCGTTGCGGTTGGCGTGGGCGGCTATGGCGCGGCCTATGTCCTGCACGAAGCCCCAGGGCCGCGCGGCCTGTGCGCCGATGTCGAGGCACTCCTTGGCCACGCGCACCAGCCGCTCCTTCTCCGGCGACGTGCTGTCGCCGACGATGTACATACGCGATGCGTCGCTGTAGTAGCCCCCGAGTATGGTGGACACGTCCACGTTCAGGATGTCGCCCTCCTCCAGTACCTCGAACTCCGAGGGTATGCCGTGGCAGACCACCTCGTTCAGGCTCGTGCAGCAGCTCTTCGGAAAGCCGTCGTAACCCAGCGGGGCGGGCGTCGCGCCGTGCGAGAGCGTAAACTCGCGGACGAGACGGTCGATGTCCTCCGTCGTCATGCCCGCACGCACCTCCCCTTCAAGCATGTCCAGTATGCCCGTATTCACTACGCCGGAGCGCCTGATGCCCGCAACCTGCTCCGCGTCCAGCACGAGGCGGCGCGGCGGCACGAGGCATCCCCGCTCCTGAAAGTCCAGCACGCGGCGGTCGAGTTCCGTCAGTTCCGCACCGCGCGGGACCACCCAGTTCTTCTTGTTCTTTCTCCTTCCCATTGCAATATGAATTTGTCCGCAAAGGTACGAAAAAGCGTCCGCCGCCGATAAAAAACGCACAGTTTTGTCCTTCCGGGATGCGGCGGGTGGGGAAAAATCCTTATATTTGTACGCGTAAATTAGAACCTTCCTATGGAAACGACAACCGACATACCCCGCATCGGCCTCGGCGATGTGGAGACAGGCAACCCCATGGTGGCCTACTCCGATGACGACGTGGCCTTCTTCACCACCCTTGGCGACACTTCCTTCGTCTATCCGAAGCAGATGGACTGCTACTCCCTCGTCTTCTGCGCGAAGGGCGACCTGCAGTTCACGCTGGGTGGCGAACGCTTCCGCGCCCACAGCGGGCAGCTCGTCATCTGCCCGCCGCGCACCATCGTGCAGCAGGAGTCGAAGAGCTCCGACCTGCAGTGCCGTGGCATCCTGATCAGCGACCGCCTGCTCCGCTCCCTCATGTTCCGCCAACTTGACTACTGGAACCGCGCCGTCTTCATCCGCAGGACGCGCGTTCTCACCCTGCCCCCCGCCAGCCGCAATGCCATCAGCGGCTTCTACTCCCTCGGCCAGTACGTCATCTCGGAGCGGCGCGGCCTCTTCCACCGGGAGATACGCACCTCCTACCTGCGCATCATGCTGCTCGAACTCTGCACGATACTCACCCAGCAGGAAGGCGGCGAGGAGGAAGCGGAGGCGGGTACGTTCGTGGGACAGGGCGGCGCGCGCATCTTCAACAACTTCCTGCAACTGCTTTCCGATACGGAGCGAAAACGCCGTGGCGTGGCGGACTATGCCAGCGCCCTCAGCGTCACTGCCAAATACCTCAGTGCCGTATGTCGGCAGCAGAGCGGACGGACCGCCTTGCAGTGGATACAGGAGTACATCACCGAGGACATACGCTACCTCCTCCGCTCCACGGACATGCCGATAAAGGAGATAGCGGACCGCCTGGGATTCCCCAATATCAGCTTCTTCGGCAGGTACTGCCGCCGCCAGCTCGGGCAGTCGCCACGGAGCTACAGGATGGGAGAGCAGTAGCCCTCCGTCCCAGGATGAAAGCAGTATGCCGCCGGACCATTGCGTCCGGCGGCATACTGCATAATGTATATAGGTAAATCCGGCAGCCTCATCCGCAGTAGAAGAATTTGTCCACGAGCTGTTGCATCAGCTGAGGGTCGGCGGCGGCGCGGGCGTGGAGGTCGCGGTCGTCGTGGGCGCGCAGGGCGTGCAGGATGCCGTCCAGCATCCGGGGACGGAACACATCCTCGGCCTCAAAGTAGGCGCGCATCTGTTCCAGGCGGTCTGCACTTTCGGCGCAGGAGGCGGGCAGTGTGTCAAGTTGTTCGAGGCGGTGTGCGTTCTCTGCTGCGTGGATGTTCACGTCCACATACTTCCCGGCCGTAATCCTGAGGGCTTCATCCTCGGGCAGCTCCAGTCCCACGCGGGCAGCCACGCATAGTCCGGCCATGAGCTGGTAGATGTCGGCCGAGCAGTCGGGCGAGCGCATCTCGAAGGTCTGCTTCTCGCGCGTTCGGTCTTCGGCCTCGCTGACGGGTTGCTCCAGCGGGTTGGCTGCGGCGCACATGTCGCGCCCACTCGTCCAGCCGAGCGGCACGCGTACCAGGGCAGAGCGGTTGCTGTCGCCCCAGCATACGTTCGTGGGTGCTTCCTGATGCGGCACGAGGCGGAAGTAGCTTGTGGGGTTCTTGTTGCCGAATGCGGTGATGGCTGGGGCTAGGAGCATCATGCCGGCAATGCTGCGTCGGGCGACCTTGCTCAGGCTTCGCTGCTCGTCAAGCATCAGGTTGTGGCCGTCGCGCGTAAGGCGCATGTGGATGTGCAGGCCGCTACCCGCTTCGCCGACGATGATTTTCGGAGCGAAGGTGATGTCGAGACCGTACTCGTAGGCCAAGTTGCGGATGACCCACTTGGCGAGGAGCAGCTGGTCGGCGGCGGTGGCGACAGGGCAGGGGAGGAACTCTATCTCGTTCTGTTCGTACACCTTGTCGTTAAGCGTAAAGTTACCCACTTCGGAGTGCCCGTATTTTATCTGTCCACCCGTGCGTGCGATGTAGTCCATGCACTCCTGGCGGAAATCGCCGAGCTTGGTAAATGGCGCGGACTCGTGGTAGCCGCGCTGGTCGGTGGCGGGAAAGAGCGGTTCGGCCGGGGTGATGACGTAGTATTCCAGTTCGCCCATCGCTTCGAACTCAAAGCCCGTCTTGCGGCGGAACGCCTCGGCGGAGCGCAGGAGCGTCTCGTAGGGAGCACCGTCAAAGGGGCTGCCGTCTTTGGTGTAAAAGGAGCAGAGCAGGCAGAGGGTGGGTATTTCTGCGAAAGGGTCCACGAAGGCCGTGCGGAAGCGCGGTATGACGTAGAGGTCGCTGTTTCCCGCTTCCACGAATGAGGGATAAAGGCTGGAGCCGTCCACGCGTTCGCCTTCGGTAAGGATGGTTTCGAGGTAGAGGCGGTCGTTAATGACGAAATTGAGAGACTTCAGTCGTCCGTCCTCGCCGGGGTACATGAAATTCACCATCAGGATTTCGTTTTCTTCCACGAAGCGGAGGATGTCTGCCTTGGTAAATTCTTCGGGTTGCTTCTGCAGGAAGGCCACAAGGGCGTTGGGGTTCATTGCGATGAGCTTGTCCATGGGGTTGAGTTGTTAGTGTGACATTTGTTCGGTGTGGTGCAAAGATACAAAAATTATCCGCGCGACAGGCACGCGTAACGGAAAGAAGTCTTAACTTCGCGGGCATGGAAAGGTGTGATACGGCTATATCGGTGGAAATAAGACCCGCCCGTCGCGAGGAAGCACCCGCCATTGCGCATCTCATCATGGAGGCGATGTCCGAGGCTTCCTGCCACATCATCTGTGGCCCGCACCGCACGCTGGACGAGCTCCACGCCCTGCTGACGGAGCTTGTCCGTGCCGAAGTGTCCCAATACAGCTATAGGAACACGCTTGTTGCCGTTGTGGCGGACGGAAGTGTCGCGGGTATTGCCGTGAGCTACGATGGCGGCCAGCTCCATCGCCTGCGACGTCCTTTCATCGAGGCGGCGCGTACCCGCCTCGGGCAGGACTATTCAGCGATGGCTGACGAGACACAGCCGGGTGAGCTCTACCTGGACAGCTTTGCCGTGCGTGCTGATCTGCGCCGCCGGGGTATCGGGGTTGAATTGCTCTGGGCCGTGAAGCGGCGCGCTGCCAGCCTGGGTCTTTCCAAGGTAGGGCTGCTTGTGGATAAAGGCAATCCCCTGGCTGAGCGCATCTACCTGTCTGCGGGCTTCCGCTGGGAGAACGATACGGAATGGTTCTCCCATCCGATGCGCCATCTGGCCTGCCCTGTTCCCGCTTAGTCCAGGCGCTCGGCGCAGTCTTTTGTCTGGCAGGCTTTTTCCTACCCATAGGGTTAGTTCTCCTTAGCCCTATGGGTAGTTTCCCGTAACCCAAGGGTTAGTATTCCCTATCCCTTGGGTTAGAAAATATCTTGGCTGTCGGTGGAAAAGGCTTGCGGAGCATCCTTGCGTTTTTGCGCGCGTAGTAATAAGAACCGGGCTGGAAACATTCTCGTTTCCAGCCCGGTTGTATTGGTTGCGGAGACTCGACTCGAACGAGCGACCTCCAGGTTATGAGCCTGGCGAGCTACCAACTGCTCCACTCCGCGGTCATGTTTGTGGCTGCAAAAGTACGGCATTCTTTTCACATGGCCAAGCGTTGCCTCCCTTTTTTCTCAATTTTAGTTTTTCCTGAGGCTTGACCGCGCCTTCTTAGGGGACGGGGTATCCGTGCCTTGTCCGGTGAAATCAAAGGATAGCTGCACCCATTGCCTGTCGTGGTTCTCCGTTTCGGCAGGGGCGGGGTTGGATACGGAGAGTCCGATCAGGCGGATGCCTTTTGTCCGGTCGGCCTTGCTCAGGAGTGCCTTGGCTTTTGTGAGGATTTGCTCCTTGGTGCTGAACGGCTTGTCTTGGGAAACGCTGCGCGTGATTTGCGAAAAATCTTCGTACTTCACTTTCAGGGTCAGCGTCCGCCCCTGGAATTCTTTGTGGCGCTGCAGTCGTTCAAGCAGTTCAAGGGTGACATGGTAGAGTTCCACGATAGCCCCCATCTCCGTGCGCAGATCTTTTTCGAAGGTACGCTCGCAGCCGATGCTTTTGGCTTCGTGTTCTGTTACGACGGGGCGTGGGTCGATGCCTCGTGCGAACTCGTAGAACATCCGTCCCTGCTTCCCGAAGTGGCTCGTAAGCTGGGGCAGGGTGAGTTTGCGCAGGTCACCGCCGTTGAATACGCCGATGTAGCGCATCCGTTCCGCCGTTTTCGGGCCTACTCCCCAGAACTTGTCAATGGGTAGCCGGGCGATGAAGTGCTCGGCGCGGTCGGGGTGGATGGTGTAAAGGCCGTCCGGCTTGCGCTGTTCGGAGGCTATTTTAGCAAGGAACTTGCAGTAGCTCACACCTGCCGAGGCCGTCAGTTGTAGTTCCTCGCGGATGCGTTGGCGGATATCCTGCGCGATGTCCGAGGCGAGCTCCACCCCGACTTTGTTCTCCGTCACGTCGAGGAAGGCCTCGTCTATGCTGAGGAATTCTACGAGGTCGGTGTATTCATGGAAAAGTTCCGCCAGCTGCGCGTTTACGCCTTTGTAAACGTCGAAGCGTGGTTGCAGTAGGACGAGCTGCGGACAGCGTCGGCGCGCGATGGCTGTGGCGAGAGCGGAATGTACACCGAAGCGGCGGGCTTCGTAGCTCGCTGTGGAGATGACGCCGCGCGGCCCGTTGCCGCCGACGGCTACGGGGAGTCCGCGCAGTGCCGGGTTGTCCCGCTGTTCCACGGCGGCGAAGAAAGCGTCCATGTCGATGTGTATAATCTTTCTGTAGGTGTCCATCCCATGCAAAGGTAGGCATTTCGCCGCTTCCAGCCCAGCCCCGGGAGCGTTTTCGCCGCGCGTTGGCATGGATTTCCTTGCGGGATTATTGGGCGTATGGGGGATAAGTTGTATCTTTGCTGCCGAAGTGGGTCTCTCTGAGGCTTCCACGGACATACTGTAAAAGAAGCGTTTTGCTGACTTGCAGATGAGAACCTAGGAAATTCTCCCATTGCGAGCAAGAGTGGCACGGCGGTTCCTGCGCTAGGCGTGGGTTGCTATTTCCATATTTGCTTGCACGGTTTTCCTAGGACCATCATCTGCGGTGTGGCATACGACCCCGCTTTCTTTGTATAGTGGCGGGGGAAATCCGTCTTAATTCAAGCGTTATAATAAATGAAACAGGAAGAAAAGAAAAAGCCGCAGTGCAGCCGGGCTGCCGTGCCCGTCGCTGAGGCAGTGTGCGGCGGTGGCGGGCGTCCCGCTAAAATGAAGCGCCCTTACGTCCGCCCAGTGCTGGAAGTGTTCAAACCCTTAGATGGCGCGAGCGGGCGGCCATAAAAAAGGCTGTGCGCCGGGCACAGCCTTTGGGTAGGCGTGGTTCGCCTCCCGTAGGGTGTGGGTGAGGACTTCAGAAGTCGGACTGATCGACGTCGCCCGCCACGTCGGCGCGGTGCAAGCCGCCGGGCAGTGCCTCTTCACTCCTGATGAGTTCAATGTTTGTCTGCTCTACGGTCGTGAGGCGGATGGCAGCGTTGTCGTCGCCCGGGGTGTACCAGGCCATGCCGCCGAAGTACTCCTGCAGGTCGGCAGACTGGAAGCGGTAGCCATGGCGTGCCAGTATCTCATTGCGCATCAGCCGCAGTTCCTCACGGGGTATCATGGCGAGGTATTCCTGGTTGAGCAGGGTTGTCTGGAGGATGCCTGCGGGGCGTTCCGCCTCTAATGCGAGCTGCCTTTTCCTGCATTGCTGCAGGGTTTCCCGGGTGCGTGCCATGACGTGCATGGCACTGCCGTCTGCTTTGCGGTGAGCCAGAAAGTCCGTGCCGCCCTCGAGGACGTGCTGGACGCGGCATCCGAACCCGGCCATCAGCACGTAGGGATCATCGGCCTGTCTGCTGGGAATGAGTTTGTACTCGCCGGTTTTTCCCGGCACCTTTTCCAGCGTCATTTCGTAGTCGTTGCCGCTCTCGTCCTCGCCGGTCATATAGATATAGGTGTTCATGCGCACTTCCTGAACGGTGAATAGTGTGCGCCCGTCAAAGTATTTGTCGCCCCTTCGGAGCGTCTGTGCCTGCGTGGCGGTGAGGGCAGTAAGAGCCAACAGGCTTAAGAGTGTCCGTTTCATAATAGTTACTTTTTCTCGGATTACTCTTCGTCTTCGTCTATGTCTGCTTCGTGGTCGGGGTAGCTCTTCTTGATGAAGGCGGCATCGATGGCGCGGCATCCGTGGTCGGGGCCGGGCGTTTGCAGCGTCTGTACGATGGCGAATAGCTTGAAGAATGTTGCGCGGAGCGTGTCGCCGCAGTCGTTCACGCGGGGGTATTCCATGACGTTTCCGCTGAGGCGTGCTAGGCGGTCCGGGTCGTTGGTTGCGGAGGCCGTGGCGTGGCCGACGGGCATGTCCGTCACTTCGAAATAGAGTGTCCCGTCGTCGTTGATGACCAGTTCAAAGAAGCCTCCGTTGCTCTCGCCGGTGATGTATTCGTAGATTTCGCCCAGGTCGTCCGCCGTGGCGGGCTGGAGGGGCTGCTCCACGGTGCTGAACCATCCGGGCATCCGGCTCTCCACGCGGGGTTCCCCCGCTCCGTTGTTGCCGCGCAGGGGGCCTATCTCCTCGGCATCGCCGTCCGGACCTGCGTAGGTGCGCTCAGCATCGCAGAATATGAGGGCCTTCTGTCCGGCGGGCTGGCGCAGGTGGATGATGTACTTGCCGCAGAGCCGGCCGTCGGGTTGGAATTCCGACAGGCGGATGTTGTGGTACGATTCCGTGTCTCCCTCGCCGGGATATTCCTCCCAGAAGCCCACGACGAGCAGGGGCTCCGGCTGCGATTCGCGGTAGTAGGCGTAGCCGGCGCAGATACCTTCGCTATCGGTCTGTAGAGCCAGCTCCACGGGCAGTCCGTTAGTCAGGCTGGCGGCGATGTAGGCTTGGTCAGCCACTTGCGCCGTGGCCGTGGTCGTGGCGAGGAGTAGCAGTAGGGGTAATAGTGTCCTTTTCATGTGCTTGTAGGTATTGGTGTGGTTATACTTGTGGTAGCTGGGGACAGTCCGGAGAGGGTCAGGGAACGCTACCGCCGCCCAGCCAATGCTGCTGCCAGTAGCGTTGGTCGAGGTGGTCCACGACTACGCCCCGGCTGCTGCTGGCGTGTATGAACTTTCCGTCCTTGAGGTAGATGCCGACGTGGCCGCACTGTCCGCCGGAGCGGGGGGAGGTGAAGAATACGAGGTCGCCCTGCCTGAGGCTCCTGCGCTGCCGGGGCTGCGCGTCCTTAGCGTGTTGGTCACGGCTGCGGCGGTGGAGCTTCTTTCCATATACCGTATTATATATAGCGCAGGTCAGGCCGGAACAATCCACGCCGCTGCGCGAGTTCCCGCCATAGACGTAGGGAGTTCCGAGCCACGAGGCGCACTCCTCGAGCAACTTGGCGTTGTCGTGACGGCTGTGCTGTATGCCGAGCGCGCTGGCTGCGGCATGGGCCCGCTTGGTGCCTGCGGGGCGTGCTGCCGGGACTACGGGGTGGGATGGCAGTGCGCCGACGTAGGCCTCGTTGGGCAGGTCGCCGTAGCGTTCGCGGTTGCGCAAGTGTTGCTGGGAGGTGCAGGAAGCCGTGGCGGCGGCCAGCAGGAGGAGTGCGAGCCGCACGGCCGCCACAGGGCGGAGGCGGTTGCGTAGGGCTTTTGCCTGCGGAGTCCGGTGGGGGAGGGGCATGTCAGCGTCCGTTTTCCTGCAAGTACCGATGCGCTTCTATTGCTGCCTTGCAGCCGCTGGCGGCGGCGGTAATGGCCTGTCGGTAGAGTGGGTCGGCCACGTCACCGGCGGCGAACACGCCGGGAAGGCCTGTGCGGGGGGTCTGCCCCTCGGTCAGTATGTAGCCTTCTCCGTTAATCTTCACCCAAGGCAGGAAGAGCTCGCTGTTAGGCTTATGCCCGATGGCGAGGAAGAACCCGTCAATGGCGATGTCGTACCGCCGCTCGTCCGCCTCACCCATTCTGTGTACGAGGTGTGCGCCCTCTACGCCGCTCTCACCGAAGAGCCCGAGCGTATTGGTCTCAAAGAGAACCTCAATTTTCGGGTCGCTCAGCACGCGTTCCTGCATGGCCTGGCTGGCGCGGAGGAAGGGCTTGCGGACAATCATATATACCTTCTCGGCGAGTCCGGCGAGGTAACTGGCTTCCTCGCAGGCCGTGTCTCCACCGCCGACAACGGCCACCGTCTTTTTCCGATAGAAGAATCCGTCACACGTAGCACAGGCACTGACACCTTGCCCCCGGTACTTCTCTTCATCGGGGAGGCCGAGGTACTTGGCCGTAGCCCCTGTGGCGATGATGAGCGTGTGGCACTGCACTTGGCTCTCATCGTCAAAGGTGATGGTGTAGGGGGCTTGGGAAAGGTCGGCGCGGACGGCTATGTTCGGGCGGATTTCCGTACCGAAACGCTGCGCTTGCCTGCGGAGGTCGTCCATCATGGCATTGGCGTCGATGCCTTCCGGGTAGCCGGGAAAGTTCTCCACCTCGGTAGTCGTGGTGAGCTGGCCGCCGGGTTGGAGGCCTTCGTAGAGTACGGGGTTGAGGCCTGCGCGGCCTGCGTAGATGCCGGCGGTGTAGCCGGCGGGGCCGGAGCCCAGGATTAAGCAGCGGATCTGTTCCATGTCGTTCTTTTCTTATATACTGTTATGCTGTTTTTACCGTAAGTCGATGACTTCTATGCCGGGGTAGTCCTTCTTCTCGAAGCGGAAGCGGGAGTCGGGGAGGTTCAGTCCGGTCTTCACCCCGCTAATGCGGAAGCGCATCCAGTTGCCCTTAGCGTCGCGCAGCCGGATGTTCTGTAGCGTGTAGTTGCTGTCAATGATGAGCAGTATGCGGGGAAAGTCGGCCTTCCGCTTGGCGCTGAGCGTCACCTCCCACCGCTGCAATCCGCCCTTGTCGGCGTTCCTGATGGTGCAGGTGTAGCCCTGCTTGTAGGCGTTGAGCAGGTAGTATGGGTTCATCTGCTGCACCTCGGCGGCGGAGGGCGTGCTGACGTTTACCTCGTCGCTGCCGGCCAGCAGGCTCCATTGCGTGTGGCCGTCAAACCATGTGGTCATCCCGTTGGAGGTAATCTTGAACTTCTGTCCCTTTACTTCTATGGTGCCGTTCGTGCTACCCGCCTCGCGCGTCCCGTTGAAGCTGGTGGCCTGGAACTTGGCACTGTAGCCGCCCGTGCTTTGCTGGAGCTTGGCGGCTGTGCGGTCGAGTATGTCTTTGGCTGTCTGTGCCGAGAGCGTAGGCAGGCAGGCAAGGAGCAGGAGGGGGAGGAGGAACTTCTTCATGTGACTATTTCTATGAATTGAGGTTAGCAAGTATCTCATCAAGCTGCATTTCGTCCTGCACGAGCACGTCACGGGGCTTGGAACCGCGTGCCGGACCGACGATGCCGACACGCTCCATCTGGTCCATGATGCGCCCGGCACGGTTGTAGCCGAGACCCATCTTGCGCTGGATGAGGGAGGTACTGCCCTGTTGGTGGATGACAATGAGGCGGGCAGCCTCGGCGAACATGGAGTCAAGCGGTCCGGTGTCCGCACCGCCGCCTCCGCCACCATCCATATCTTCACTGGCCACCTCGGGCAGCTCAAATGCGGAGGTATAGCCCTGTTGTTCGGCAATGTACTTGTTAATGGCATCAACCTCCGGGGTGTCCACGAAAGCGCACTGGACTCGCACGGGTTCCGCGCCGCTGAGGAAGAGCATGTCGCCGCGCCCGATGAGCTGGTTGGCACCCGGGCGGTCGAGGATGGTGCGGGAGTCTATCATGGAGCTGACCTTGAAAGCCATGCGGGCGGGGAAGTTAGCCTTGATGGTGCCGGTAATGATGTTTGTCGTGGGGCGTTGCGTCGCGATGACCATGTGCATTCCGACTGCCCGGGCAAGCTGTGCGATGCGGGCGATGGGAAGTTCAACTTCCTTGCCCGCTGTCATGATGAGGTCGCCGAACTCGTCGATAATGATTACAATGTAAGGCATGAAGTCGTGTCCGTTCTCGGGATTGAGGTGGCGGGATATGAACTTCTGGTTATACTCCTTGATGTTGCGCACGCGGGCTTTCTTGAGCAGGTCGTAGCGGTGGTCCATCAGTTGGCATAGGCTCTTGAGCGTCTGCACCACCTTTGTGACGTCGGTGATGATGGGGTCTTCGTTCTCTGGCAGCTTGGCCAGGAAGTGGTTCTCAATGGGGGCGTAATTGCTGAACTCTACCTTCTTCGGGTCCACTAGTACAATCTTCAGCTCGGCGGGGTGCTTCTTGTAGAGCAGGGAGGTAATAATGGCGTTCAGTCCGACGGACTTACCTTGTCCCGTAGCACCGGCCACGAGCAGGTGGGGCATCTTAGCGAGGTCGGCCATGAAGACTTCGTTGGTGATAGTCTTGCCGAGAACGATGGGTAGCTCGTACGTCGTTTCTTGGAAACGGCGCGAGTTGAGCACGTTCTCCATGGATACGATCTTCGGCTTTTGGTTCGGCACTTCGATACCGATGGTTCCTTTTCCCGGTATGGGAGCGATGATACGCACGCCTAGGGCGGATAGGTTGAGCGCAAGGTCGTCCGAGAGATTCCTGATCCGGCTGATTCTCACGCCTGGCGCAGGAGTTATTTCATAAAGGGTGATGGTCGGGCCGATAGTGGCTTTGATGCCGGTTATCGACACCCCGAAATCACGTAGTACGTTCACGATGCGGTCTTTGTTCGCCCTCTGCTCTTCCATGTCAATGGTCGGGCCGTCATCTTCGTATTTCCGTAGGAGCGAGAGGGGAGGGGACTTGTAATACTCCAACTCCTTGCGCGGATCATACGGCGGCAACTCTGCGATATGCTGTTCCGCGAGGGTCTTGGTATCGGCTTTCTCTTCCTCAATGCCCGTTGTCACTTCCATCGTTTCTTCCGAACCGTCCTCTGCCTTCCCGTTACCACCTCCGTCATCTTGCGGCGCGTCCTCAGGGAGCTCTTCAACCGGGAGGGCTTCTTCCGTCTGGTCCGTCAGGTCAATGGTGGTGGCCTCTTCGTCCTTGGTCGGGGGAGTGGGCGTTTCATTTTGTGTATCCGTGCCTTCTTCCGGCAGTACCTCTTGCGGTTCTTTCTTCTTCCGGTGATTCTTGATGGCCTCCGGTGCTTTCAGTATTTTGCGGATGACGTTAATTGTCTCGTCAGTCAGGTAAATGAGATAGAGAATGGCGAGTGCCAGCATCAGTATGATAGCCCCAACGAGACCTATATTATTGCAGAGGAGGTCGCGGATGTAGTTACCTTGGCCGCCACCCCATTGGAAAGGAACGCGGTTCCATTCGGCGGGGAAGAAGTGCTGCTGCGCTATGCTCAGCGCGATGGAGCCCCATATCATAAGGATGGAGAAGTTAAGGAACCATTTCCATAGGCGGATGCGGTAGGTATTCATCAGTTTCATGCTCAGGAGGAGGAGGAACAACGGAATGAAGGCCGAGCAAACTCCGAAGCTCTTATTGATGAAGAACTCGGAGGTGTAGGCCCCGAGTTTTCCGCCGTAGTTCTTTGCGTTCGTCAGGTTGCCTGCCTCGGTAGCAGCTTGGTCGAATGCGCCCGTGACGAATAGGGTAGAGGCGAATGAGATGAGCATGAACACGGCGACAATCAGCAGCAGCATCCCCACGACGAAGCGTAGCGTTTCCCCGCTGAGAAGGTTTTTCCAGCCGCCTTCGGGGCTGAATAATCCCTTGGTCTTCGCCACTTTCTTCTTTGGCACCGTATTTTTCTTTGCCCTTGCGGGCTTACGTGTTTTTTTCTTGCTTGCCATTTCGTGCTTACGGGTTGGTATAAAACTGAATGAGGCGGGTAATTGCCCGCTGGCATACGGAGCAGAATTCCGGCCAGTCGTTGATTTTCATCCGGCACTCCTGGTGGGGACGATACACCCCTTTGCTCTGGTAGCCTCCTCCCTCATATACGCCGATCGCATCAGGGCGTTGTGGGTCTGGGAGTGTCGGGATGGTTGTCCCTTCGGGGAGCATATCCTGCCACTTCGCGGAGAAGTCGCGCAGCGTCGTCAGGTTCTGTTCCCACGGTTCGGTATCTGGGTAGAAAAACTCCGTGTATTGGTCGTCATAAAAGTATTCGTCCGCAAGGCCGGCGAAGCTGTGACCGAACTCGTGTACGGCTACGGGGCGGAAATACTTATGGTTTGCCATCGTCAGCGTGTAGGAGTTGTAGATGCCGCCGCCCCCATAGTTGTCCGTGTTCGCTATGATAATGATGTGTTCGTAGGCAAGCGGGGCTAAATAGTCGTTGAGGCGGCGCAGATTGAGCGTCGTCAGATATCGGTCGGAGTAGAACGTGTCGAACTGGCTACCGAGGGCGGTCTGTTTCCAAATGCCTTTCTTGGGGATGCTCACACCGCTGTCCTGCGAGGCTAAGCCTACAGCAACGATGTTGAAGCGGTCCTTCAACGTGCTGAAGGGGGCGTGGGCGAAGAGCGCATCCATACACTCTTGCGCTTTTGCGTAGAAGGCTTCCGCTTCCTCGGCCTTGTATCCTTCCGCTACGATGGCAACGTCAATGCAGTTCTCCGGGCTGCCGCTTTGTAGCAGGTGGCGGTGAGGCGGTACGGGCAGGCCGTCAAGTTTTCGTATGAGGATATCCGTGGGGTTCACTACGTGGGTGTAATCGGCCAGTACGGCATCATGGTTGCCATAGAGTACGAGCCTGATGCGCACGGAGTCTTTGGGCATAGGGACGAGAAAAACGTTCTCGAAAGCCTTGCGCGTGCGGGTCGCTTCTTCCGAGTTGAGCCATTCTTGAAAGAGCGTGGAGAAGGAGTGCTTGTAAAGCACCTTATTCGTCCTTGCGTCCGTCATGGTGAGGATGCCGTTGCCGCGCAGGGGTATGCTGTCCAAGCGGTTGCGCCGTCCTGCCCACCCGTCAAAGGACGTCGCTTCTGCCAGTGCTATTTCCTGCTTCCCCACATCGCCCGTGAAGATGTAGTCCAAGCGCAATGTGCGGCTGAAGTCGGGCGTTTGTGCGAGTGCGGCAGTACCCAGCAACAGGGCTGTAAGCGTCGTTATCAGTTGCTTCATTTGTGTCTGAATCGGGAATTAGTAGGCAAAAGTACGAATTTATTTGTAATTTCGCGGCGCAAACGATTAAAAAGATACAATGTTCTCTCGTTTTTTTAGCGCACTCAGGTGTTATTTCACTAAAGAGTTGTGGGAGCGTGCGGATACCCGCAGCGGTAGGCTCTTCCGTGCCGTGATGCAGCGTGTGGTGTTGGCAACGAAAGTATTCCTCCGTGAACGGATGCAGTTCCGGGCTTCAGCACTGACTTATTCCCTGTTGTTTTCCATCGTCCCCATACTGGCTATCGTCTTTGCCATAGCCAAGGGCTTCGGGCTGGCAGAGTTTCTGGAAAGCCGCATCCGACAGGCGTTTGAGACCCAGCCCGAGGTGGCTGATACGCTACTAGGGTTCGTTGATCACTACCTGGTCCGTGCGCAAGGCGGAGTCTTCCTCGGCTTCGGCATTCTGCTACTGTTGTATTCCCTTTTCTCGTTATGCGGTAATGTGGAAGCCAGCTTCAACCAAATCTGGCAGCAGCGTGCCGACCGTCGTCTGGCGCGCAAGGTGACCGACTACACTACGGTTTTCTTCCTCTTGCCCATATTCCTGGTAGTCAGTTCCGGGCTATCCATTTTTCTCTCAAGCTTCGTGGAGTCGCTTCCGGACGTATTCTTCCTGCATTCTTCCCTGCTGACCCTGTTGCAGTTTCTGCCCTATCTGTTGATGGTGGTGTTCTGCTCCCTCCTTTACGCCTTTATGCCTAATGTCCACGTACGCTTCCGTAGCGCGCTCGTGGCCGGAATCCCTGTCGGCATCGTTGTGCAGGCTCTCCAGTATTTGTATATCCACTCGCAGGTCTATCTGACCAGCTATAACGCCGTTTACGGTTCCTTTGCCGCCCTCCCGCTCCTGATGTTGTGGGGGCAGATCCTATGGTACGTCATTCTTTACGGGTGCGCCCTGAGCTATGTAGATCAGCATATCAGCAACTTCTACTACGGGAAAGACAAACTTGAGCTGAGTCGCAGTGAGTTTGACCGCCGTACCCTCGGCCTCCTCCGTGCCGTCAGTCTCCGTGCAAGGGAGGGCGGAGAGGCCTACAGCTTTCCTGAGCTGGCCGCCTCCATCGGCACGCCGGAACCTGTCGTAGCCGATATCCTTGCGACCCTCTCCGATGCCGGGATAATAGAGGCCGCCGTTCCTAGCAGCGACAATAGGGAAGTCGTGCGCTACTACCTTCGCCGGGACGTTTCCTCCCTCACTGTCGGCAGCGTACTCGCCGCCCTCGACCGCTGTGGCGCGACCCTTCCGGCCGAGAAGGCCGACACTGCCTACAACCGCTTCCGTGCAGCTTTGTACGAAGGGGGATATGCTGCCACGCCGCTTCACGAACTCACAGAAATCTGACTCCCAGTCCCCATGACGTATCCCATTCTGATAGCCGACAGCGGCAGCACGAAGACCGACTGGCTGCTCCTTACTGAGGCGGGAGAGACCGTCCGTTGCTCCACTTCGGGCATCAACCCTTTCATGATGTCCGAGGCGGAAATTTTCAACCTCCTGCGTACAGACCTTGTCCCCCGACTTCCCCACTTCCCGGCCTGCGTCCACTTTTACGGTGCCGGTTGTCGCGATGAAGCGGCGCAGGCCGTTAGCCGCGCTTTGCAGGCGGCTTTCACCCTTTCACCTACGGTCTGTCACGTGGCATCCGACCTGCTTGGCGCGGCGCACGCTCTCTGTGGCACGGAGCCGGGCATTGCCTGCATCCTCGGCACAGGGTCTAACAGTTGTCTTTACGATGGGGCGGTGATACTCGGCAATGTTTCGCCGCTCGGTTACGTCCTTGGCGACGAGGGGAGCGGTGCCGTCCTGGGCCGCCGCCTCTTGGGCGATTTCTTCAAGGGGCAGTTACCCGCAGATGTCGCCGCGCGCTTTGCGGAGGAATACCCCGACTTGACGGTTTCCGAGGCCATACGCCGCGTCTATCGCGAGCCTTTCCCTAACCGCTTCCTGGCCAGCTTCGCCCCCTTCCTTGGCCGCCACCGCGAGCATCCCGCCCTCCAGCAACTCATCCGCAACGAGTTCGCCCGTTTTTTCCAACGCAATGTGGCGCAGTATGCCCGCCCGGACTTGCCCGTCCACTTCACGGGGAGCATCGCCTTCTTCCTGCAAGCGGAACTGCGTGCTGTGGCGTCCGGGCTCGGCTATCGCGTGGGGCAAGTTCTCCGTAGTCCGATAGAAGGTCTGCAGCACTACCATTCAGCATAAAATGCGGTGCGGAGTAATGCCGTTTATCCAGTACTATTTTATATCTTTGCCCCACAAAACATCATTAATATACTGCGTCCGTTGATTATGCAACAGTATCAATGCCCCTTTTGCCGCCAGCAGTTTTCATTACCCGCGCCGGTAGTAACTGCCCATTGCCCCGTCTGCGGGCGTGAATTCCAGAGTGCCGGGACGGCAGTGCCTCCCGAAGCTCCTTCTCAGCGTCAGAATTTTCAAAATAACCAACAGGCCGGTAATCCTTACGGGACGCAAGAGCCGGGCCTGTTCGATGACGGCCCGTCGGGGAAAAGCCGTGGAGTTGCCGCCCTCCTTGCCATCTTGTTAGGCGGCCTCGGCGTTCATTTCTTCTACCTGGGTAAGGTGGGCGGTGGTATCGTCTGCATCTTGTTGAGTTTAGTCACCTGTGGCATTTGGCCCATACTTATGTTGGTTCAAGGTGTCGTGATGCTTACGATGAAGCAAGACGATTTTGAACGGAAGTACGTCTATTCCGACTCCTTCATGCCTCTCTTCTAAGCGGGAAGCTCCCAGTACAAAATAACGGCACACAGTGCGGCCGCTTTTCCTATCCCTATGGTTAGTTCTTCGTAACCGTAGGGATACTTCATCGTAACCCTATGGTTAGTGTTCTGTACCCCTAGGACTATAATGTGCAAGGGGCGGTCGGGGGTTTTTTCTCATCCCCCGATGAGTTGCACCATGCCGCCGTCACTCTCCCCGTACTCCCGGAGCAGGCGGCTAGCCCGGTTGGCTGCAGCTTCGACAGCTGCGGTATCGCCGTCGTACCCGTTGATGATAATGAGTACGTGGCGTGTGGTTGCGCTGCACATGGTGCGCACGGAGTCGCTCGTCGGCGTGGCGAACGCGCCTCGGTCGTCGCGGTAAACAGGCATGGAGGCGATGTTGAGCGGGCCTCGTCCGATACCTTCGTAGGGTTCTCCCTCGCACCCGATACCTAACTCTATCGTGTCGCCCTCCACTTTGTCGCGGTCAATGACGCCGACGGAGTACCCGCTGACGAGGGAGATGAGGTTGCCGAGATCTACGAGGAGGTCTATGCTGTAAAGTTCCTTGCCCTGCAAGATGCGGCGTGCGAGCTGCTCGCAGGAGGGACGGTAGCGGCTGGGGTCTTTGCCCGCAGCCTTGTAAGCGTTGCGCGTGGCACTGATGCCGGGGCGTGCCTTGATGGTTTCCGTATCGTATTTGTCCCTGAGGTCTTCGGCGGCTTTTCGGATTTCTTCCCATAGCGCGGACGGGGTGGGGCAGTTGCGCACTTCCGCCTCAAGGTAGGCACCGATGAAACGGGGCGCTACGGTGCGGATTTCTTCCTTGAGCGTTACTTTTATCATTCAGATGTAGTAGTCTTGTTTATAAAGTGTTATATTTGTTTTCTACTCCTGCTATTCCTCTGACTCAGGCAAGCCGCACAAGGCGCGGAAATCGCAGTGTCGGCAGCCCGTCCTGCCCTCGCATTGGACGAAAGGCTTACTTTCGTCCAGCAGGTCTTCCAGTACTTCCGCCAGCCGCTTCCTGAAGTCCTCGGCGAGGGCATCGGTGAAGCTGGTGAGGGGCGCGCCTTCAAACTTAACCCAAGCAACGTAGTCCTTGTGCGTGGCCAGGAACGGATAGAAGAGCGAGCAGCTGATATTTGCGTCGGCGAAGGGGGAGCCGGGTAGCCACTGACGCACGGCCAGCGCGTAGAGAAAGGTTTGTAGGAAGTAGTAAGGTCTGCGATCGGCGGGGGTGAAGATGGCTTCCATCGTGCGGGCTTCCTGCTCATGCGCCCCGGTCTTGTAATCCACAATGCGGACGGTACGCTGGCCTGTCTGCGGGTCGGTGATGCAGTCCAGCCGGTCAATGATACCGCCTACGCGGAAGGGGTGCACGCTGCCGTCTGTTGCGCGGACGGGGAGTTCCAAGCTGAAGAATTTCTCTGTATCGATGATATGCAGGCCATAGAGGCTTGCGTCGTGACGGACGAGGTTACGGAGGCATTCCAGTGCCGTGAGTGCGGCCACTTCGTCGCGCTGGATACCCAATTCGGCGAAAGCCCGGTTCACGTAAGGCTCCAATTGGTGGAGCTTGTCTTTCGGGTCAAGGAACTGCTCCAGCTTCCTGGGTGGAACGAAGCCCGCCTTTTCAGGAATTTCCGTATAGAAAAGTTCCGCCGCCTTGTGGAAGAGTTCCCCGAAAGTGGTGTTCTGGATTTCGCCGGAGTCGGGCTCGGGCACTTTCAGCCGGGCAATTCGGCTGAAATAGAACTGTACAGGGCAGCTGACAAAGCGGTTTAGTGCGGAGGGGGATAGGGCATTGTTCCGCGCCGCCCCGCCCCGCTCGCTACAGGGAGGGTTGAGCATGGCGCGCAGCCCGGCGGGTTTGTCAATGCGGATGGGCGTCGCTTCCGTTATTTCCTGCTTGGCGGTAAGCGTGAGGGTGCTGATGTTGAACTTTCCCGACAGGAGCATCTGCCTCATGAAGCGGGACATTTCGGCTGTCCGCACGCCTGAGGATGTGTTGTTGTATAGCATCCGCAAGCGGCTGGCGCGCTGTATGAGGCGGTAGAAGTAGTAGGCATAGACAGCGGTCTGCCGTTCTATGTCCGTCAGTCCATAAGCTTTGCGGAGCGGGTAGGGGATGAATGAGTTCGTAGTGGCCGGACGCGGGAGCATACCCTCGTTTACGGAGAGCATCAGCACGTTGTCGAAGTCCAGGTTACGTGTCTCAAGTACGCCCATCACTTGTATGCCTTCAGCCGGATCGCCGTGGAAGGGAACGCTGGCCTGGCGCAGCACTTGCAGAAGCAGGCGTCGGAGCGTTGTGGCGGATACGCTGAGGAAACCGTTCTCGGTGAGGGCGATGAAACGCTCTAACGTGGTATGTGCTTCATAATAGGACTCCAGATAGAGCAGACGTAGCCACGGGGCGTTTTCAGGCAAAAGTTTGTCGGGCTCGGGGCGCAGCCGTGCTTCGGCTTCCTCTGCGGCAGTGCGGACAAGCCCGACGAGGCGTTTCAACAAGTCCGCATTACTCTCTTCCTGCCCTCCTTCGTCGGCCAGTTCCCTTTCGATGAGGGTGAAGGCCGGGGTGTGGCTGAGCGGAAATCCCTTAGTGATATTCAGTTTCGTGACTTCACTCGGGATGGTATGGAGAACGGGTTCCACTAATTCTTCGTTGCACAGGACGACGGCTGTACGGCGCGGATTGCCGCCGAGCGCGGCCATATTCTGCAGCCACGGTGCAATGGAAAAGGCTTGGGCGTTCTCAGTAGGTGCGGCCACGAAGGTGATGTCTTTCTTTTGCAGCAGATTGTTGAAAAGGTCGGGGGGTAGCTCATTCCCGAACTCCGCCAAATTCTTCCGCAGGAACAAGCCTGCTTCAGATGCAGAGGAGGCTTCATCGCAGTAAGCCACGTCGTAATCCCAATAGAAGCGGGCTTTGCCGGCATCGTTCAGCAGGGAGAAGAGGCGGCGTTCTACCTCGTCAAGGACATTGAAGCCGACGAAGACGTATGTGTCCGTCGTGTCGGGAAATTTAAGGTGTCCGTTGCTGAGGCCTTCCACGACGCTGCGATAGAGTGCGCCTTCGTACGCATAGCCGTCTTCGGCCAGCTCTGCATTCAGTTGGGTGTAGATGGGAAGCATCTTGTCCCACAAGGCGTAAAAGTTCCTGCGCAGCCGGGATTCGTCCGTCTCACGGAAGTCTACGAGGAAGCGTTGCAGCGCTTTCCGCTGCTCCTCCGTGAACGCAGTCCCGATGCTGTAGTCAATGTTGTTGTAGTCCCGGACATTGATGAACAGGCGGGTCGCATCGGCCATGTTCTTATCCACATCGTCGAAGTCGGCCAGCAGGCGTTCCCCCCAACCGTAGAAGCGGTCCAACGTTTCGTCGGAGTGGGTGAGGCTGATGTATATGCGGAAAATCCGGCACACGGTTTCAATGCTGTCTGCTACTCGCAACGGGGATAGTGTAGTGAAGAGTTCGGAAATCGTCAGGTGACGGGGAGCCCATACCGGAGCCTTGCTACCTTGTGCGAGGTATTCATTGAAGAAAAGGCCGGCGCGGCGGTTAGGAAATACAACAGCCGTCCTGGAGAGGTCGCGCCCGTGTTTGGCGATCAAGTCTTCGGCTACGGATTGAAGGAAAGGGGTCATTCGTTTGCGTTTGAAGGGTCGGGGGTTAGGCCGTAGCGGCGTTTTCGGGGAAAACTTTCTCTACTTTGTTCTGATCTACATACCATAGGTAGCCGCGCACATGCGGGCGGCCCATACGCTCCAACAGGCGCATATATTTCCGTACCTGTTCGTGGTATTCCTCGTTCTCATGGGCGAACTTGAAGTCCACCACTACGGTTTCGTCCCCCCGGGTCATGACCCGGTCGGGACGGAAGGCCCGGAAGCCTTCCTCGGCGGTACTCAGGAGGATAGAGCACTCGTTGTATGGCGTCCATTCCCCCGAGAACCAGGAAATGACACGCGGGTCGGCGTAGTCCGTATGAGCGATTCGGTTGCGTATATAGCGTTCCAATCCGTCAGGATGTATGCTGTGCGGGATGATGCCCCGTTGGCGCAACGTGGTGATGGCTGGGGTGATGTCTTCTCGTGTGCGGATTTCTTCAAATATGCGGTGGTATAGTTTGCCGCGTGCTGTGCTCCGCAAGTCGTATCCGTCCGCCGTAGCAGCCCTTCCGTCAATATATATTTCGGAGTTGCGCGACTGCCGGAACTCGGCCTTCGTCGGGTGGATTTGCAGGACGGCCTCTTCGGTCGTTACCGGAGCCCCGTTGTCAAGGTCTGCCGTTGGCATTCCGCTTTCGTAAAGCAGTATGTCGTTGTAGTCTGGGGCAGGGCGGGCAGTCGTTCCATCCAGTGGAGACTGCATTGCCTTATAGACAAGTTCTCCTATGGTGGCAATCTTGTGGTCGTCTTTCTTTTTGTCCGGTTCCTTAACACTGCACCAGACGAGCAGGTTCCTCTTGGGGCGTGTAAAGGCTACATAGGCTATGTTCAGATTATCAATACGCCGCTGCAACAATTCTTCCGTATATTGTGCCGCATAGATAGAGCGTGCGGCTTTCGCAGTGGGTGTGACGGGAACGAGCGGGAGGCCGTTGAAATCCTTTCCTTCAGGCTTCCACCATTCTATCTCACGGTTGGCCATACGAAGCCCCTCTGTTTCCCAATCGCAGAAGGGGATGAATACGGTATGGAAGGCGAGTCCTTTTGACTTATGTATTGTCATGATGCGTATGCCATCTGCTTCAGCGGACGGTATAGCTCGCTCTACTAAGTATTTGTCCCAATGTGTGAGGAAGGCGCTTAACTCTGAGGTGTTGTCGCCGAGATAGTCCAGCACTTCGTCCAGTAGGCTGGCGATGAATGCTGCTTGGCCGCGTGTTTCGGGGCGGGCAAGGAGGCGGCTGTATTCGTAGAGTTCCATCAACCTGAGAAGTAACTCGTAAAGCGGCATCTGGCGCAGTAGCTCCCGCTCGGTCTCGATTTCGGTTGGTAAAAAGCGGCTCCTGTCCATCGTGATGTCGCCGAGGGGTACGTCCGATTGTAGGATGTAGTGCTGGTAAGTCTGCGCCATATAGGCTTGTGCCGCCGTATTCTTCCCGTCGTTCAGATAACGGAGCGTGTTGATGAGCAGCATTATGGCCGGCGATGCCGAGAGGAAAAATGCCTCATCGCTCACGAGGCGGATGTCCGGGGCGTGTAGCGCGAAGTGTTGCAATAGGGCTTGCGTTTCCCCCTTCTGCCGGACAAGAATGGCCATTTGGGTGTAGGGGATGCCTGCCTGTACCAGTCGCCGGATTTGTCCTGCAAGGGAGTTGTCCGTATCTATGCTGCTGTCCGCTCCCGGTAGTGCTAACGGTCCGAAGTCCCCCTTTTTTGAAGTGTCCACAGCTATGCGGACATAACCGCTTTCTTCGTGCTTCTCGACTTTCTGGGTTACGTCTTCGTAGATTTCGCTTATCTCGTTACTGCCGAACGCCGCGTCAAGTTCTTTTGCGGCACACAGGAAGAAGTCGTTGTTGAAGCGGACGATGCGTCCGTCGCTGCGGTGATTGCTGTCGAGCGGTTCTATGTGTACGCCTGCGGGAAACTCCTCCTCAATGTGGCGGAGTATCTTCCAGTCGCCTCCGTTCCAGCGGTAAATGCTCTGCTTTATGTCGCCTACGAGCAGGCAGTCGTCGCCTGCAGCTACTTTGTCTAACAGTAAAGTGCGGATATTGTCCCACTGTGTCCGTGCGGTGTCTTGGAACTCGTCAATCATTACGTGCCGGAAATGCGTGCCGGCCTTTTCAAAAATGAACGGGGCATCTGTGCCGGTAACCATTTCATGGAACAGCAGTTTGGTCCGTGCCAGCAGAAAACGGCTGTGCTCTCCGTCAATGATATCCATTAGGGTGGATATTTCGTGCAACAGGCGCAGGGGATTGAAGTTCCGCAGCGTGAGGTCGCAGGAGTTGATTACCGTTTCAGCGACAGCTCTGTGCTCTTCGAACTCAGCGAGGGCGGCGGAGAGGCGGGTGGCAAGTTCGCAGTAAGCGGGGTCCTTGCGGCGTTTGGCGCTTATGATGCTCTCGGGCTTTTCGATGTTTCCCTTGATGGTTGCGCCCGCTTCCGCCATATCGCCGCGTACATTCTTGGCGATATGATTTCTTATCACTTGCCCCTTTCGGTTGAAGTCCTCGGCATCGTACGCATCCATGGCCTCAATGATGGGCGTGCCCAGTGCGGCAAGGGAACTTAGGGCCTCGCGGCGGAGTGCATAGAGATGGCTACGGTAGTTATTCATCCATGCGTTTTCGGACACTTTCGCATGTAGTGCCTGTGCGTTCATCTGGTATTTCTCGCTCAGGACGTTCGTGCGGGCGAATTTTTTGATCTCGTCCGCAATGCGCCAGTTCTTATTGTCGCTGACGCGCAGGCGGATGTAGTCGGCCACCCATGCACGGAGTTGTGGGGTCTTGTCCAGCCCTTGGAGAAGCCTGTCCACGGCCTGGTCTGCGACTTCTCCGTCGTTGATGTCCACTTTGAGGTTGGCTGGCAGATGAAGCTCGTGCGCCATATTGGCGAGCAGGCTTTGGAAGAATTTGTCGATAGTCTCAACGTAAAAGCGGTCGTAGTCGTGTATGATACTGTCCAGTGCCAGCCCGGCCCGTCTTGCCAGTTCGTTAAATTCCACCCCCGGTGTGTGCAGGAGAACGGCTTTGGCGAAGTCGTCCTGCACGCCCTGTCGCAGTCTGTCGAGGCACTGGAGGATGCGGTCCTTCATCTCAGCCGTCGCCTTGTTCGTGAAGGTGATGGCTAAGATGTGTCGGTGGCGGTGTTCTTTCTCCGACCACTGTGTACCCCGCAGCAGGAGGGCGATGTATTCTGCCGCCAGCGTGAAGGTCTTGCCCGACCCCGCAGAGGCGCGGTAAACGGTGAGTTTGGGTAGGTTCTTCATTCGTCCAATCAAATATTCCTTGGCTGCAAAGGTAAGATTTTTTGTGCTGCACCTACTGCCGTCCTGCGGTTTTTTCTTATTTTTGCGCTGCGACCACTGCGGCCGTATTCCCTAACGAAAATGCAATACAGATGAAACGCTTCTGCACCCTATCCCTCCTGTTCCTTATTTGTACCGCCGTTTTGGCGCAGTCGTCCCTGTACCAGCAATACATTGAACGCTATCGGCAGATGGCCATTACCCAGATGGAGCGCCACGGCGTGCCGGCCAGTATAACCCTGGCGCAAGGTCTGCTGGAGAGCGGTGCGGGCACCAGTATGCTCGCAACGAAGGCGAATAACCACTTCGGTATCAAGACGGGCGGAACGTGGACGGGCGATTATGTGGTGAAGTCGGACGACAGTCCCAACGAGCGCTTCCGTAAGTACCGCTCCGTGGAGGAGTCCTTCGAGGACCATTCCTTATTCTTAACAACGCGCGCGCGATATGCCCCCCTCTTCAGCCTTGAGCGGACGGACTACAAGGGCTGGGCGCGCGGGCTCAAGGCGGCCGGGTACGCCACCAACCCGGAGTATGCCAACAAGCTGATCTCAATCATCGAACTCTATGGGCTGCATCAGTACGACCTTCCCCAGCAGCCGGCTGCGGGCGGTGCGGCGCGTGAGCGGCACAAGCACCACGCCAAGCAGACCGCCAGGGTGGAGGCGAGGCCTGCGGAGCAGCTGCGTGTGGGGCGTTGCAACGACCGCTATTATGTTATTGCGCGGGAGGGTGACGACTTCCGGAGCATAGCCAAGCAGGTGAAAGTGCGGGAGAAGAAGCTGCGGAAGTATAACGAGGCGGGCGACTTCTACCAGCTCCGGGCGGGCGACATCGTCTATCTCGAGAAGAAGGCGGCGCGTGTGGCCAAGGATGTGCGGGGCACGTGGTACACCGTGGGCAGCGGGGAGTCGCTTTACTCCATCGCGCAGAAGTTCGGGGTGCAGTTGCGCACGCTTTACAGGACGAACCTGCTGCGTGAGGACTACGTGCCGAGGGTGGGGGACCGCATCTGGCTGCGCTGAGCGGGGAGCTGTACAGGCTCGCCGTCCGCACTTTTTCCGCCTTCCGCCTTGGCGGAACGGGAATGTTTGCCTACTTTTGCCGTCGCAACCGATAACTTGATTATGCCTTACGCGTATATATATAATATAGGTATAGCCGCTTCCGCGTGTGCGGAGGCAGGCTTCGCCCGTGTTTGCGGGGCGGGAAGTGCCCGAATTACCCCCCCATACGCCTTGGCAATCAAGTAGTTACAAACATACGAGTACGCATTGAGCGGCGCATCGCGCCCCCTTCGGAGGGGTGTGGTGCGCCGCTTGGCGTATGCCAGTCCCAAGCCCAAAGCCCTCCAGCCCCCCTCCCGTCCCCCGAGAGGGGGAAGCCTGGGTCGGTGCGGGCGGTTATGAAGTAATCATTAACTCATAAAAACAATAACGTTATGGAAGAAAGAATGAAACTGAACGCTGCGCTACCCGCCGATATGCGGGCGGCGGAGACGGGCGTGGATGCCGCGCCGACGGGAGCGAAGACGTACGTGAAGCCCGCGATGCAGGTGTTCCCGCTGGGCTGCGGGCTGCTGGCGACGAGCGGAGCGCCCGTGGATGTGTTCATTAACGCGGGATTTGACTTTTATAGCGGGAGTGGGGATGCTAATTGTCGCGCTGCGCTTGACTATCTGTATACGAGTGATGTGCTTGACTCTCCGGTTTTTTCGCGTTTCATAGATACGACCGCGGGTGACTACCTGTGGATAATGCGTCCTAGGCATTGCTTTGCCAACCCCGCCCGCTCTGTCACCTTCGGCTCTGGCGGCGAAGGTTGGTCTGAGGCGGACTTCCTTGCCAACGTGATAGTTGGAGACTTTGTGGAGGGGTCTTATAGTTACCCGGGCGAGGGGGCTTTATTGTACCATCAAGGCAGCTCTACAGATCCAAAAGACCTGATGACTTTCGAAGGATCATATAACGGCCAACCGGTCTTGCTCCATTTTTCACTTTCACTTCGAGGCTATAATGGTAGTTAGATGGATGTGTAATAGTCACGCGTACTATTTATATGCGTGATGCTATAGTATTCATGTCATAAACTTTCAAAAACGAGAAGAAGCTATGAGCTATCCTTACATTACCCCGGGCGATAAAGAGCCCGAAGTACAAGACGCTAGCTTACTACGTGCAGAGCGCGCCAGCGGGCGCTGAGGGCGAGTGAGCCCGGTCGCGGGGCGGGCGGAAAGTTGAGTGCGCATTCAACATATAGTTGAGTGCGCACTCAACTGGCAGTACAGTGCGCACTCAACTATGACCTGAGTGCGCACTCAACTTCGGGCTGAGTTATGCCGTACAGGCATTCCGCTTATAATTAATGTGTTGCGAAGTCCGCAGGGACTTGCCCTGTAAGGCTCCCCAGAGGGGGCCTTTTTCCGTGCCCGGCGGTGAGGGTGGATGGGGCTGGCTGCGGGGACGGTTTCCGGGGACTTTTTTTCTCATGTTACTTGCATGGCACGGATGAAAGCTATATCTTTGTAGCCAGAAACAAAATTCATATACTATCAGGATATTATGGAAAATCTGACTACATGGTTTAGTGGACTTGACCCCGCGCTGCGCATATATTGGGGCATAGCCATTTTCGCCTCTCTGGTGTTTGTCATCCAGATTGTGCTGACCTTTGCCGGGATAGGCGATACGGACGGCGGCATGGATGCCGACGTTGCGGATGGCAACACGATGGACACGGGTGGGGCTATCCAGCTTTTCACGGTCCGCAACTTCATAAACTTCCTCCTCGGCGTCGGGTGGGGCGGTGTTTGCTTCTGGGATACGATATCCAACCCCATCTTGCTGCTGTGCGTCGCGCTGGTCATTGGCGTGTTGTTTGTGGGCGTGTTCCTCTTCATGTTCCGTAAGTTGAAGCGCTTGGAACACACCGCCAGCTACAATCTGCAGGATGCTGTGGGGCAGATTGCGGATGTGTATCTGCGCATACCCGCAGAACGCGGAGGCGAGGGAAAGGTGCAGGCTGCTTTTAGCGGTTCTGTGCAGGAACTCTCAGCCATTACCGATGGCGAACAGATACCCTCTGGCGCCAAAGTCCGTGTCCTTGGTGTGGTTGGCGACCATACTTTGCTGGTAGAAAAAGCATAAATCCTCATATTTAAGATAAAACAACAAAAATAAAGAGAAGATGGAATTATATCTCATTCTTGTGTTGGCAGTAGTTGCCATACTGCTCTTCATGGCGGTCATCAATCGCTACCGCCGTTGCCCGTCGGACAAGATTCTGGTTGTATATGGAACGTCGGGCACAAGTAAAAGTGCTAAGTGTGTACATGGAGGCGGCACCTTTGTGTGGCCTATCATTCAGGACTACGCCTATCTGTCGCTGACTCCTATCAGCATCGATGCCAATCTGACCAATGCCCTTTCGCGTCAGAACATCCGCGTGGACGTGCCTTGCCGCTTCACGGTGGGTATATCCACGGAGCCGGAAAGTATGTTGGCGGCAGCCGAACGCCTTTTGGGGCTCACACCTCAGCAGATACAGGAGCTGGCTCGCGATATCCTCTTCGGCCAGTTGCGTCTTGTCATCGCGACGATGAGTATTGAGGAGCTGAACTCCGACCGCGACAAGTTTCTGGAGGCCATCTCGTCAAACGTAGAAGTGGAACTGAAAAAGATAGGCTTGCGGCTCATCAACGTGAACGTGACCGACATCAACGACGAGAGTGGCTATATTGAAGCTCTCGGTCAGGAAGCAGCTGCAAAAGCTATCAACGAGGCAAAGGTGCGCGTGGCCGAGCAGGAGAAGATGGGTGAAATCGGTAAGGCTGATGCCGTACGCGAAACCCGCATCCGCACGGCAGCCGCCAATGCGGAAGCCGTGAAAGGTGAGAATGAGGCAAAGATAAACATCGCGAACTCCGATGCCGACCGCCGCGAGCGGGAAGCTGAAGCTTTGCGCCGCGCAACGGCAGCAGAGAAGGTGGCTCAGGCACAGGCGCTGGAAGAATCGTATGCCGCTGAGCAGAAGGCCGAGAATGCCCGTGCTGAACGTGAACGCTCTACGCAAAATGCCAACGTCATCGTGGCGCAGGAGATCGAGAAGCGGCGTCTCGTCATTGAGGCAGAAGCTGCGGCCGAACAAAAGCGCGTAAATGCAAAAGGTGAGGCGGACGCTATCTTCGCGAAGATGGAAGCTGAAGCTAAGGGTCTGTTCGAAATCCTGACCAAACAGGCGCAAGGTTACGACAAGATGATACAGGCCGCTGGCGGCGATGCCACGAAGGCTTATACGCTCCTGCTGTTGGAGAAACTGCCTGACCTTGTGAAGACGCAGGTTGAGGCCATCAAGGGTATCAACATCGAGAAGGTAACTGTTTGGGACAACGGAGCTGGCGGAACAGGCCGGACCAGCACGGCCGACTTCCTTTCAGGCCTCATGAAGAGCATCCCGCCTCTTGGCGAACTCTTCGACCAAGCAGGGATGTCGCTGCCGGAGTATCTTGCAAAGAAAAAAGACGAACCCGCTGAGGCTGTGGAGGTCGTTCCTGAGAGCGAACCGGAAAAGGAATCGGAAGAGGTCGTAGAAAAAACTGCGGAAAAAAAGAGAAAGGATACAGCGGTTCCCCCGCCCCCAATACGCAAATAAAAAGAGCAGTATCAGGTAACGAATGTGCGGCTTCGGACTAAAAACAAATCAGTATTTTGGTTTTTATGACGTTATTCAGTATCTTCGCGCCGCATTTTAGGTAACTGAAATACTATAACAACAACTATAATGGATAATAACCAGAAGAAAGGACGCATTTCGCAGATTATAGGCCCTGTCGTGGACGTTACGTTCGACACAGAGGGAAAACCCGCGAGCGAAGTGCTGCCGAAAATTCATGAAGCGCTTGAAGTGACTCATCCCGACGGACGCAAAATCGTCATAGAGGTGCAGCAGCACTTGGGCGAGGACACGGTCCGCACGGTGGCTATGGACAATACGGACGGCCTGCAGCGCGGGCTGGAGGTGGTGAGCCTGGGCTCGCCTATCACAATGCCTACGGGCGACCAGATTAAGGGACGTATGATGAACGTCATCGGCGAGACCATCGACGGCCTGCGCCCCGTGAGCAAGGAAGGCTCCGCTTATCCTATCCACCGTGCTGCCCCTGACTTTCAGGAGCTGAAGACTTCTCAGGAGGTGCTTTATACGGGTATCAAAGTCATCGACTTGCTGGAACCTTACTCCAAAGGAGGTAAGACCGGCCTGTTCGGTGGTGCCGGTGTGGGTAAGACAGTGCTCATCATGGAGCTCATCAACAACATTGCCAAAGGTCACGACGGATTCTCCGTATTCGCCGGTGTGGGTGAACGTACCCGTGAGGGTAACGACCTGTTGCGCGAGATGATTGAGAGCGGCGTAATTAAATACGGTAAGGCTTTTGAGGAGGCTATGGAACGTGGCGAATGGGACCTCTCCAAGGTGGACTACGACGAGGTGGCCAAGAGCCAGGCAACGCTTGTCTATGGTCAGATGAACGAACCGCCGGGCGCGCGTTCCAGCGTGGCTCTTTCCGGCCTTTCCATCGCCGAGAGCTTCCGCGACAGCGGCGCAGCCGAGGGTAAGCAGACGGATATCCTTTTCTTCATTGACAACATCTTCCGTTTCACGCAGGCCGGTTCTGAGGTGTCCGCCCTTCTGGGCCGTATGCCGAGTGCCGTGGGTTATCAGCCGACGCTGGCCAGCGAGATGGGTGCCATGCAGGAACGCATCACCTCTACGAAGAACGGCTCCATCACCAGTATCCAGGCCGTATATGTGCCTGCCGACGACTTGACCGACCCCGCCCCCGCTACGACCTTTACGCACCTTGACGCAACGACGGTGCTCTCGCGTAAGATTACGGAGCTGGGTATCTATCCCGCTGTGGACCCGCTGGCAAGTACGAGCCGTATCCTCGACCCGAACGTCATCGGGCAGGAACACTACGACTGCGCTCAGCGCGTGAAGCAGATTCTGCAGAAGTACAACGAACTGCAGGACATCATTGCCATTCTGGGTATGGACGAGCTTTCCGACGAGGACAAGCTGACCGTGAACCGTGCACGTCGCGTGCAGCGCTTCCTTTCCCAGCCGTTCACGGTGGCCGAGAAGTTTACGGGTGTGCCGGGCGTGATGGTTCCCATCGAGGAGGTTATCCGTGGTTTCAACATGATTCTCGACGGCGAAGTGGACTACCTGCCCGAGCAGGCCTTCCTGAATGTCGGCACCATCGACGACGCTATCGAGAAGGGTCGCAAACTCCTTGAAAGCGCGAAATAATGGCAAAGGAAGTTAAGCGCCAAGACGGAAACGCCGTGGAGTGGACGGTTGTCCCTGACCATCTCCATGTTACCATCGTGAGCCCTGAACAAACGCTGTTTGAGGGCGAGGTGGACAGCCTTACCGTACCGGGTGAGAAGGGACGCTTCGAGGTGCTGAAAGGCCATGCCCCCATCATCTCCAGCCTTGCTGCTGGCGTTGTTGCCTGTAAGGGTGCAGAAGCATTTGAACTGGAGGTGCGTGGAGGTTTCATCGAAGTGGCGCATAACGCGGTATCGGTCTGCGTGGAAGTGTAAAAAGGAGATGTGTGTATGAAGAAGTGGTTTGAATACCCCAGGTCCCTTACGACAACGGGCATTATCATCGCTTTGACGGCAATGGTGCTCTATGCGGTGGAATACTTTATGTTCTTCGCAGACGGTGCGGCGCGGGGTGCTGGGGCGTTGAAGGACAATGGTCAATGGTCAATGGTCAATGGTCAATGGTTGAAGGCTATCGTGCTTCTTCCCATGCTTTTCTATATATGCATTTCATTACTGGAACTCAGGTGCGTTGAGCGGAAGCGACGTGCGCAAAGCGGCACACTCGTCGGCACCTACATGCTCTTTAAGGGCCTGCGCCTGATTGTGACGCTTTTTGCCATCGCCATATACATATATGTAGGTGCACCGCTGCGCATGGAGTTTGTAGCAAACATGCTCATTCTCTTCCTCGTTGCCCTGACGCTGACAAGCATCTGCCATCTGCGTGCGGAACGCAAAGAATAAAGTGCGAATAATAACGATATGCAAATAATAAAATATATAAGACTCGGTCTCTTTCTTTTGCTCATGCTGCTTGTACCCGTAGCGGCAATGGCCAACGAGGATGAAGCTGGCGGTGAGATAAACGTGCAGGAAATCATCTTTGACCACATGAGCGATGCCTACGAATGGCACCTTTGGGGCCACACGCATATCTCCTTGCCTGTCATCGTGAAGCACCACGAAGGCGGTTGGGAGATTTTCTCGTCTGCCCGCTTTCACGAGAGTGCGGACGGTACGTATAAGGGCTTCTATATTGATAAGGGGCGTAAAGGTAAGGTGTATGAGCAGGGCTACGAAGACCGTCCCTGGGATGTCTCGATAACGAAGGACGTCGTGCAGATTTGGATAAACATATTTGTCCTGTTGCTCATCTTCATTCCTTGCGCACGATGGTATAAGAAGCGACTTGCGGAAGGCGACCATGCAGCCCCGAAAGGTTTTAAGGGTGCTGTGGAAATGCTGACGATGTATATCCACGACGATGTCATCAAGGCATGTATCGGCGAGAAGCACTACCGCCCCTATGCCCCCTATCTGCTGACGGTATTCTTCTTCATCTTCGTGACGAACCTTGTGGGCTTGCTGCCCATCTTCCCAGGCGGTTCCAACGTGACGGGTAACCTCAGCATCACGATGTTGCTGGCAGTTGGAACATTCTTGCTGGTGAACATATTCGGCAATAAGGAGTATTGGAAGGAAATCCTTTGGCCGGACGTGCCCATGATGATGAAGTGTCCTGTACCGCTGATGCCTGTCGTGGAACTTATCGGCATCTTCACGAAACCCTTCGCCTTGATGATGCGACTTTTCGCCAATATGTTCGGCGGACATACGGTTATCCTGTCCCTGACGTGCCTCATATTCATCACGTGGAAAGTAAGTACTGGCATGGGAGCATCCATGACGGTGGTGAGCTTCTTGATGCTCATCTTCATGAACTGTCTCGAATTGCTCGTAGCCTTCCTGCAAGCCTACGTCTTCACGATGCTTTCCAGCGTCTATATCGGCCTGGCGCATCCTGGACATCATAAGTGATGTTAAGGGTTATGGGTTAATGTTTAAGGTTGAAAGTTCGAGTACTCTGAATATTCTGAGTAATCTGAAAACTCTGAAAACAATTATATAATAACTAATAAAAAACGATTAAAACTATGTTCGGAATTCTTGAAGCAGCAGCAGCTGCAGGATTTGCTAAAATGGGTGCCGGTATCGGCGCAGGTCTCGCAACCATCGGTGCCGGTATCGGTATCGGTCGCATTGGTGGCAACGCTATGGAAGCCATCGCCCGCCAACCGGAAGTGAAGGGTGACATCATGACCAACATGATTATCGCTGCTGGTCTTATCGAGGGTGTAGCTCTGTTCTCCGTTGTAGTCTGCTTGCTCACAGTACTGGGATAATACTAACCGCTAAAAACACTTTGCCCCGTTAAGCCATTGTCCATTGTCCATTGACCATTGACTATTAAGGTGGGGCTTCTATTTATATGGGAAACATGCCATCCATACTGACTCCGGACTTCGGCCTGCTCTTTTGGATGCTGGTGTCGTTCCTCGTCGTGTTCTTCCTCTTGGCAAAGTATGGTTTTCCGGCCATACTGGGTGCCGTTGAGGAGCGCAAGAACTTCATTGACGAGAGTTTGAAGAACGCACGCGAAGCAAACGAAAAGCTGGCAGGCGTGAAGGCCGAGAGCGAGAAACTCCTGCGTGAAGCCCGCGAAAAGCAGGCCCAGATCATCAAGGAGGCTATGGCAACCCGTGACAGCATCGTAGCCGAAGCACGCGACAAGGCTCAAGCCGAAGGCCGCCAGCTTCTCGAAGAAGCCAAGAAGCAGATAGATGCGGAAAAGGACAACGCCCTCCGCGACATCCGCTCACAGGTTGCTGATTTGTCTGTGCAGATAGCGGAAAAGGTGATTCGCCGCCAACTTTCTGGTGACGGTGAGCAGGAAAAATACATCGAGCGAATGCTGGAAGATGTGAAGTGATAGCCTATGGACATCGGAATCATCTCCTCCCGCTACGCCAAGACGCTCCTGCGCTTTGCCACAGACAACAAAGAAGAAGATCGCGTCTATCAGGAAATGCTGACGCTCGCGCAGAGTTTCAAGGACGTTCCTGCATTGCAGCAGACGCTCCTGAACCCTGTGCTGACTGTCGCGCAGAAAGAAGCGCTACTCGTTAGTGCAGCCACAGGGAAAGCTGAGCCTACTGCCTCTACACGCCGTTTCATCCAGCTCGTGACGGAGAATAAGCGTGCAGACCTGATGACTTTCATCGCCAATAGTTTCGTGGAGCTCTATCATCGCAGCAAGAACATCATCCGAGGCCGTCTCATTGTTCCCACGGAGGTGAGCGCGGCAACGGCAGATAAACTGCGAAAGATGGTAGAAGACCGCACGCGCAGTAAGGTGGAGTTCACTACGGAGACCGACCCCGCACTCGGTGGCGGCTTCGTGTTGGAGTACGACACCTATCGTCTTGACGCAAGCCTCCGCACGCAGATGGCGGAGATACGCAGAGAATTAGTATAATAGAATTAAAGCTTTATGAATAGCATAAAACCAAGCGAAGTTTCTGAGGTTCTGCTTCAGCAACTCAAGGAAGTCGGCACGAGCGTGCAGTTCGAGGAAGTCGGCGTCGTGCTGACCATTGGTGACGGCGTTGCCCGCATCCACGGCCTGACGAATGTGACGGAAAACGAACTCATCCAGTTCGAGAACGGCGTAATGGCCGTAGCTATGAACTTGGAAGAGGACAACGTGGGTGCCGTGCTGATGGGTCCCTCCGAGGGCATCAAGGAAGGCCAGAGCGTGAAGCGTACAGGCCGCGTAGCCTCCATTGAGGTGAGCGAAGAAATGCTCGGTCGCGTCATCAACCCGCTGGGTCAGCCGCTGGACGGTGGTGCACAGATTGGCGGTGAGAAGTTCCTCATGCCGTTGGACCGCAAGGCGCCGGGCGTTATCTATCGCCAGCCCGTGGACCAGCCCCTGCAGACGGGTCTGAAGGCTGTTGACTCCATGATTCCTATCGGACGTGGACAGCGCGAGCTCATCATCGGCGACCGCCAGACAGGTAAGACGGCCATTGCCATCGATACCATCATCAATCAGAAGGAAAGCTACGAACAGGGCGATCCCGTTTATTGCATCTATGTGGCCATCGGCCAGAAAGCTTCAACGGTAGCCGCCACGGTGCAGACGCTGAAGAAGTTCGGTGCCATGCCCTATACTATTGTAGTCAGCGCTACGGCTTCCGAACCTGCTGCCCTGCAATACTTCGCTCCCTTCGCAGGTGCTGCCATCGGCGAGTTCTTCCGCGACCGCGGCAAGCATGCCCTCGTGGTATACGATGACCTCTCGAAGCAGGCCGTTGCCTATCGTGAGGTATCCCTCATCCTGCGCCGTCCCTCCGGTCGTGAGGCTTATCCGGGCGACGTGTTCTATCTCCACAGCCGTTTGTTGGAGCGTGCCGCCAAGATTAACGAGCAGCAGGAAGTGGCCGAGAAGATGAACGACCTCCCCGCCAGCATGAAGGGACACGTCAAGGGCGGCGGTTCCCTTACCGCACTGCCTATCATCGAAACGCAGGCCGGTGACGTGTCAGCTTACATCCCCACGAACGTTATCTCCATTACCGACGGACAGATTTACCTTGACACCAATCTCTTCAACCGTGGACAGCGCCCCGCCATCGACGTGGGTATCTCCGTGAGCCGTGTTGGTGGTGCCGCACAGATTAAGCCCATGAAGAAAGTGGCCGGTACGCTGAAGATTGACCAGGCACAGTACCGCGAGCTGGAGGCTTTTGCAAAGTTCTCCAGCGATATGGACGCTGTGACGGCGATGACCATCGACCGTGGACGTAAGAACAATGAACTGCTCATCCAGAAGCAGTACAGCCCCATGTCCGCTGCCGAGCAGGTTGCTATCCTCTACTGCGGAACGCACGGTTTGCTGCGCGACGTACCTGTGGAGAAAGTCAGCGAGTTCCAAACGAACTTCCTGCAAATCATTCGTTCTACGCACAAGGAGGACGTGCTTGACCAGATTCGTGCAGGCAAGCTCACGGACGAAGTGACCGCTACTATTGAGAAGGTGGCTGCCGATGTGGCTGGACAATACAAGTAAAGCACTATGCCCTCATTAAAGGAAGTCAAGAACAGGATAAACTCTGTCAATAGCACGCGTAAGATTACGAGTGCCATGAAGATGGTGGCCTCTGCCAAACTCCATTCTGCGCAGAAAGCTATTGAGAGCATGCGCCCCTATGAAACGCGCCTTGCCCGTATCATGGGCACGTTCGTCTCCACCATTGATGGCGACATCACGTCGCCCTATGCCGTGGAGCGTCCTGTGCAGCGCGTTGCCCTCGTAGTTTATACCTCCAATTCCAGCCTTTGCGGTGCTTTCAATGGCAACGTCATCCGCGAGCTGCGTCATGCTGTGGCGCGCTATCAGGAACAGGGCTGCGAGGTCGTGGGCATCTATCCTCTCGGCAAGAAAGGTCTTGAGGCCGTGCGCAAACTTGGCGCTGAAGCACAAGACTATTCCTCCCTCCTCGACCATCCCGCTTACGCTCCTGCTGCAGAGATTGCTCAGGAACTGATGGATAAGTTCGCAGCAGGGGAGATAGACCGCGTGGATCTCATCTACCACCACTTCAAGTCCGCAGGTTCGCAGGTGCTCACCAAGGAGCAGTTCCTGCCGGTTCGTCTTGAAGAGGAGTCTGCTGACGGCGTTACGGCGGAGAGCAAAGAAGGCGGCTTCCTCGCCGATTATATCGTAGAGCCCTCCAAGGAAGAGCTTTTGCTGAAGCTCATCCCCAAGGCTCTGCACCTGAAGCTCTACACGGCTCTGCTTGACAGCCTTGCCAGCGAACACGCTGCCCGCGTCATCGCCATGCAGGTGGCTACGGACAATGCCGACGAGCTGCTGCACGACCTGACGTTGCAGTACAACAAGACGCGTCAGCAGGCCATTACTGCCGAACTGCTCGACATCGTCGGCGGCTCGATGCAGTAGGCACGTCCCGCAAACCCTCCACCTACAAGTGCCGCAAGCCTCGCTGTTTGCGGCGCTGTCTGTATCTTTTCCCTTCTCCGCCCTTGCCCATGTCGCGGGAAAGCCGTACCTTTGCGCCATGAACCGCCCGGCATTGACATACCGCCCGATTCTTCCTGAGTTCGCCGCGTCCCTCCGCGCGGTGCGCTCCTTCCTTCCTTCCTTCCTTCCGTCCT
>JAFUZP010000045.1 GCA_017476545.1 Alloprevotella sp. | reverse complement strand
GAAGGAAGGAGCGCACCGCGCGGAGGGACGCGGCGAGCTCAGGGATATTCGGGCGGTATGTCAATGCCGGGCGGTTCATGGCGCAAAGGTACGGCTTTCCCGCGACATGGCAAAGGCATGCGGACGGAAAAATGAACTTGCCGGACCGTTTGGCATTGCTTATTCCTCCGCAAGCAGCCGTTCCAGCTCCTCGGCGGAGAGGTGGAGGCGCAGTTGGCCGCCCTGCGCCACGGAGATGTGCCCCGTTTCTTCGGACACGACGATGGCGAGGCAGTCGCTCTTCTGCGAGATACCCAGTGCGGCGCGGTGGCGCAGGCCGAGGGACTTCGGGATGTCCGCGTCGTGGGAGATGGGCATGATGCATCCCGCCGCGCTCAGCCGCCTGCCCTTGATGATGAGTGCGCCGTCGTGTAGCGGGCTGTTCTTGAAGAAAATGTTCTCAATGAGCCGCTGACTGATAAGCGCGTCTATCGGTTCGCCGGTCTGGATGTATTCGTTGAGCCCGATGCTACGCTCCACGACGATGAGCGCACCCTCCTTCCGTTTGGACATACTCATGCAGGCCAGTACGATGGGCATCAGGTCGGCGCGGTGTGTCTGCCCGGCAGCTTTCCCCTTGAAGATGCGCCCGAGGAACCGTGCGCTGCGCTTGGAACCGATTGTCGCGAAGAACTGTCTTATTTCGTCTTGGAATAGGACGACGAGAGCCACGGCTCCGATACTTACAAGATTGTTGAGGATGCTTCCCAATAGGCGCATCTCGAATACGCGGGACACGAGAATCCAGCTCACGATGAATATGAGAATTCCTGTGAACAGGTTGGCTGAGCTCGACTCCTTCATCAGTCGCCATATATAATATAGTAGCATAGCGACGAGCAGGATGTCGATAATGTCTTTTATTCCGAAGCTGAGCATAGACTGTCTTGTGTTTGGTTGAAGATGGTGACGGCCTCTACGGCCGCTTTCACATCGTGGACGCGCAGGATGTCCGCACCTTTCGTCAGGGCTATGGCATTGAGTGCGGTTGTCCCATTGAGGCTTTGTTCGGGCGTACTCCCGAGTAGTTTATAAATCATGGACTTTCTGGAGATGCCTACAAGCAGGGGGAGGCCGAACTCGCTGAAGGCTTCGAGGTGCGCCATGAGGCGGTAGTTCTGTTCCAACGTCTTGCCGAATCCGAAACCGGGGTCGAGGATGATGTCCGCTACGCCTGCGTCTTGCAGGCGCAGCACTTGGGCGGAAAGGTAGTGGAACACCTCGCGGACGATGTCACCATCGGTCTGCTGGGCCATAGCCTGCATGGTCTGCGGCGTTCCCCGCATGTGCATGAGGACGTAAGGCGTGTGCAGCGATGCTACCGTGCGGAACATGCGGGAATCCAACTCGCCCCCGCTGATGTCGTTGATGACCTGTACGCCGAACTCTTCTACACACATCCGGGCAACGTCCGCACGGAACGTATCTACGGAAAGTAGGGCCGAGTCACCGCCTTCCCTCCTTACGGCCTGCAAGCCCTCGCGGAGCCGCCGCATCTCCTCCTCGGGTGTGATGTCCGCAGCCCCGGGACGGGAACTGTATGCCCCCACGTCAATGATGTCCGCACCTTCGTCCAAAAGGTGCCGCGTGCGCAGACGGATGGCCGCTTCCCCCTCGGCGCGGCTCGCAGGGTAGAAGGAGTCGGGCGTGAGATTAAGGATGCCCATTACCATCGGACGTTCAACTTCAATCAGTTTGCCGCCGCAGTTCAAAGTGTATGGTCTCATGTGTGTCAGCTCTGGTGTGTCCCGCAATGCGGAGTAAGCCTTTCTGTGCAGTGCCTGGGACTTAATCCCGCTTATGCGCCGCATGACTTAAAGTCTCTCGTTATCTATTTGTGTCCAAGTTTTTAGGCGTTATTGTGAATGTAAGGGTGTAGTCACCGTATGGTAGCATATATTCCTTTTTAGGCCACGCCCCCCAGCTGTCAATGCATCCGAGCCCCATCACCTTGCTGGCGATGCGGACAACGGTGAAGGGGCGGGGACGGAGGTCGCCGCTATGGGAATGCTGTGCTTCCTTTACGGGACCGTCGTCAAGATCCTCGGGCAGGTAGTTCAGGGCCTGGCACTCCAGCGGTGCCGGTGCCGTGATGCCGAGTGTGTGCCCCTGCCCATCGGCGATGTTGAAGGTGCGCACGTCGGTTTTGTTGCCCGACTCTTGCGGCCGCACATAGGGGAAGTATTGTTCGCTCACCTTCTGTTCGTACCAGCCAAGCGGCTGCGATTCTTTGCGGTCGCAGTAACTCTCACCCGGCCCCCGGCCATAGTAGGAAATTGTGTCGAAAGATTTCGGCATGACCATCTGCATACCGAACAGTGGCAGGTATTTGCCGTGTTCCGGTTGCTCTGTTCCGGCTTTGAAATGCTGCACCACGGTCAGCGTTCCAGTCCCGTCCAGTGTGTATGTCAGGGTGAGGTGGCCGTTCACCCCGGGCATTTCGTATTCGGCTATGGCGCGGCGCGTATTCCCAAGCGTGTCGTTACTGAGGCTGAGGAGGCGCGTGGCCGGATTTTTCCATGCTGCAAAGCGGTTCTGGAATTGGGCGCCGTAATCGTTGTCGGTGGATGGCCGCCAGAATTGCGGGCGGAGCGAGTAGCCCGGTTGTAGGAGTGGCTTCCCTTGGAAGTCGATATAGTCGATGAAACCTGTCGCTTTGCCGATGGTAACGCTCGTCCCGTTAGCCGACAACGTAAGGCTGGCGAGTTGTTCGTCCAGCGTGGGGCCTTCGTAGGACTCCGTCTGATGCTTCGCTCTTATTGCGGAAAAGTCCCAGGGGTGTAGTACAAATTGTTGTCGCGCAATGGTGTAACCGGCCGGTAATAGGGGTTCGGCTTCTTTCAGCTGGTATTCCACGGAAAGCGTCACTTCAGGTGCGGTTGTGCTAATGGGCGGATAGTTGAGCGCATATATCCTGCGGGTCTGCGGTTGTACGTCAAGCTGTTCTATGCAGCCGCTAGCCAGTTCTTTGCCGATGGCCATCGTGCGCCATACCAACCGCACATTGCTGAGGTCGGTGAAGAAGTTCTCGTTGAAAACCCCCACCGTGCCGCGTGCGGTGTCCGCTAGGTTCGTCCAGATGTTCTGGTAGAAGTAGCGGATTTCTTCCGCCGAGGGATTGGGTACGCGGTCGGGGCGGATAAACCCGTTGCAGTTGAAGTTGTGGTCCGTAGCTGGGTAGCGACCGAAATCGCCCCCGTAGGCGAACACTTCTCCCACACCGCGTCCCGGCACGAGCTGGCCGTCTGCATCGCGATGGGCATATATGCCTTGGTCCACGAAGTCCCAAATGTAGCCGCCTTGGTAGTTCGGGTACTTGCGCACAAGCTCCCAGTACTCCTTAAAACCGCCGACGCTGTTGCCCATAGCGTGGGCATATTCGCACTGGATGAGCGGGCGCGTATTGGCTGGGTCTTCGCAATAGCGGCGGCACCAGTCGTAGTTCGCGTACATGGGACAGACGATATCCGTTTTTCCGTGTAGCTCTGCGCGCTCGTACTGCACAGGGCGTGTGGCGTCGTACTGCTTTACGAAGTCGTATGTCCGGTCGAAGTTCGGTCCGTAGCCCGCTTCGTTGCCTAAGCTCCAAACGATTATGGAGGGGTGGTTCTTCAGTACATAAATATTATTGCGGTTGCGCTCGATGTGTGCCTGCTCCCAGCGCGGCACGCGGGCTAGCGTCCGTTCCCCGTAGCCCATGCCGTGGCTTTCGAGGTTGGCCTCTGCGGTGACGTAGATACCCAGTTCGTCGCATAAATCATAGAAGCGCGGGTCGTTGGGGTAGTGGCTGGTGCGTACGGCGTTGAGGTTATGCTGCTTCATGAGGCGGATATCCTGCCGCATACGCGCCGTGCTGACCACGTAGCCCCCTACAGGGTCCAGTTCGTGGCGGTCGGCTCCCTTGATGAGCACAGGCTTTCCGTTCACGAGGAGCTGCCCGTTTAGGATTTTAACGTGGCGGAAGCCAACGCGCTGCGTGAGGCTCTCAAGTAGCTGTCCCTGTTTGTCCTTCAAATTGATGTGCAGTTTGTATAGATTTGGGGTCTCCGCCGTCCAGGGTTTCACATCAGCTACCTTTATCTTTGCCTTTCCTCCGGGGAGTTGCAGTGCACGTTCCGTGCCGTCGGGCCCTACTAGGGTAGCTTCTACCTTGTAGCCTTTGCCGCCGCCCACTTCTACGTCCACGTCCAGCACTCCCTCGCGATAGTTTCCGTCCAGATCGGCGCGGATGCGTACATCCTCCACGTGTACTACCGGGCGGCTGTAGAGGTACACCTCGCGGGCGATGCCCGTCAGCCGCCAGAAGTCTTGGTCTTCAAGATAGGAACCATCGCACCAGCGCATCACCTGCATGGCGATAAGGTTTTTTCTGCCGGGCTTGAGGAATTTTGTCAGGTCGAATTCTGCCGCTACCTTACTGTCTTCCGAATAGCCGACGAACGCACCGTTCGCCCATACGGCGAGGTTGGATGTCGCGCTACCCACGTGCAGGTAAATCTTTTCCCCCTTCCAGTGGGCTGGTATCTCTACTTCTTTGCGGTACGACCCCGTATAGTTATTTTTTTCCTCCACGCGGGGCGGATCATTTTCAAACTGCGTGGCCCATGCGTAACCGATATTCTTGTAGATGGGGTCGCCATGTCCGTTGAGTTCGAACAGCCCGGGTACGGGGAACAGTTCCCATGCGGTGTCGTTGTAATCCGGGCGTTCAAATCCTTGGGGGCGGTCGTAGTGGTGCTTATCGAAGCGGAACTTCCATGTTCCCTCTAGTGAGAGGTACCGCAGGCTGCGTGTCTTGTCGTTCAGCGCGGCCAACTCGGATGTTTCAAAGGCGAAAAAATCTGAGCGCGGGGTCACGGTGTTCACACGGTTTACCTGAGGATTGAGCCACCAGTCACCGATGGGGTCGGTTGTGGGCTTCTGTGCGCTGGCGAGCAGTGCGGTCGCACAGCCTGCCAGCGTGAGGAGTCGTTTTGTCATGATGGTTACTTTGTTGTTTCCCCCGGCTGCGTATGGCTGCGTAGCGGGGTTTTCGTTCTTTCCTGCAAAGTTACGCAGAAGTTTTCATATATAAGGAGAAAGCGACCTAAGAAAACGCCTCGTCAAAGTTGCGGGAAGCCATTTTTTCCATCGTACCGGCCACTGTTTGGCGGGAGTATCGGATTTGTCCTGCGCGCTTGGGATTTTTTTCCCAAGCGGTTGGGACAGCCTAAAACTGGGGCGTTTCTCCGGGAAAGGGGCAGTTGTCTATTTCCCGCGTACCTGCTTCAGCAGATTATAGGCACGGAAAAGGCCGAGCTCGCCTGCTCGGCTGAGGTCTGGCGCGGCCTTGTTCGCTTCTCCAGCAAGCAGGTGGACAACGGCGCGGTTGTAGTAGGCTTCGGCAAAGCGGCTGTCTAAGGCTATTGCCGCGTCAAGGTCGGCGATGGCGGCGGGGTAGTCGCCCCGGCGGGCGTATAGGCAGGCCCGGTTATACAGGGGGAGGTGGCGCTCCTCATCGCGGCATTTCGTCAGAACCAGTGCCAGGTCGGCAAGTGCGGCTTCGGTCCGCTCTTCCGCCGTCTCAATGGCGGCGCGCGTCATGCGGGCCAGCAAATTGTCGGGGTTCGTAGCAAGGATGGTGTCCGTCAGTGCTTGCGCCTCATTGTGGCGGTAGGTGCTGCGCAAGAGGGCGGCCCGGAGGAGCAGGTAATCCGTTGCAGAGAGCAGGCTGTCGCGCTGTTGTACACTATCAAGCCGGCTGAGGTGTGCTTCTATGACGGGGATTTCCTCTTTCTTCGTCTCGGCGGAGAAGAGCAGGCGGCGTGCAGGTTCGCGAAGGAAATGCCGCCGTTCAGCACGTTCGGTTGCCAGTTCAAGCGGTGCAATGCGGCGGCTGAGGGATTCGGCCTCGTCAAAGTAGGCATTGGATTGGTAGCCTCGCGTGGCAGCGGGATGCAGGACGAGTGCGAACATGGGGAGCAGTTCGCGCTCCGTATGCGTATTCTGCACTTTTCCGAAGACGGCATCACCGAATACGCGGGCGGTATCTCTCGTTTCTTCCGTGGTAGAGATGACTTGGTCGTATTGGTCAAGCTCGTGTTCGCTACGTTCGCGCACTTTCCGCGTGAAGCTGCGCCGAGGCTTGGCGAAGGCAATGTCCAAATTGTGCCGGGCGATGACCGTTTCATCGTTCAGCGCACCCCGCAGGTCTCCCAGCTTGCGGCGGAGCTGTGCCCGGGCATAGTAACCGTACAGGAAGTCGGGGTAGGCGCGTATGAGCTCGGTGTAGTCCGCAATAGCCCCTCGGTAGTCACCCGTCTGCTCGCTCAGGAGTGCGCGGTTGTAGCGCGCCAGGGTATTATCCGGCTCTATGCCCAAGATGAACGTGAAGTCCTCTATGGCGCGGTTGTCATCGCCCACAAGGGCGCGCAGGAGTGCGCGATTATAATGCGCCGCAAAGTGTTCCGGGATGATTTCTATGACGCGGTCGTAGTCCTCCAGTGCTTGCCCGAAACGGCTCAGAGCGTGCCGTACTTGCGCCCGCATGAGGTGTGTTTCGAAGCGTGGCGGCACTTGATAGGCGATAGCCTGCGTCAGAAACGAGTCTGCCGCTTCGTAGGCTTCGTGTTGGGCGGCCCACTGCCCCTTGAACTGCCATGCGGAGGGTTCGTCTGGGTGGCGGACGAGTACGGAATCTATCCACGTTAGTGCTTTCAGAGTGTCGTGCCGCTCTTCCAATGCTACTTGCGCCTTGAACATATAGGCGCGGTAGAATCCCGGCTTCAGGCGCAGGAAATCATCCATCCCTGCCTCTGCACTGTCGGGTTCGTGGAGTTCCAGATAACACAGGGCACGGTTGAAGAGTGCCGCCTCGTCGGTGGGCATTTCGCGTAACGTGCGGCTGTAGTCGCTTACGGCTCCACGGTAGTTCTCGGTGTGTACGCGGCAAAGTCCACGCAGTTGGTACACTTCCGTAAGGAAAGGGTTCAGTCCGATTGATGTCGTGCAGTCGGCTTCAGCACCGGCGTAGTCCTCAAGGACGAATTTGGCATAGGCGCGGTAATAGTAGGCACGGCTGTGTGTGGGGCGTGCCGCGATAGCTTGGTTGAAGTAGTGGATAGCAGAAACATTGTCGTCCACGCTGAGTGCGTTGCGGCCAAGGAGGACGGTGTTCTCCACGTTGATTTGCGCATAGAGTGCCGCATGGAGCAGCGCAGAAAGGCATAGCAGCAGTCCCCGGCCCCCCAAATGGCGGATAGGGCGTGGGGGGCGGCTGTTTCTTCCGGCTGTCTCCATATTGTATATAATATATGGGATGTTCTAAAAATTAACAAGACTGATAGTCAGATGTTTCTGACGATAATTCGATATAATTTTGTACCTTTGCAGTACCAAACGACGTAATCATGAAGAAAACGACGATATATAGGAGGCCGAAGGGCGAGAACCT
>JAFUZP010000001.1 GCA_017476545.1 Alloprevotella sp. | reverse complement strand
TTTAGCGGACAGCCGATGGAATTTGCAGAATAATAAGTGATTAGGGGCTTACTTTTGAAAAAGACAACTCGATATCGCATATAATCAGCGATTGAAAGCCGTTTCTATGGAAATAAAAAGTTTTAGCGGACACCAATAATTCTTTGTATCCCTATGGTTAGTTTCCCGTAACTGTAGGGGTAAGCTCTTTTTTGTTCTACAGGTAAATATCCGTACCCCAAACCTCTTTTGTTCCCTCCGCACCCCTTCCTGTACGCGACTTGCCCATAAACCCCAATTCCTCACGGGAATACACGCTGTCACTTGGCTTCGCGAAAAGGAAAATGAGGCATCAGAAGAAAAAAAATCCGATATATTATTGCACATTACAGGAAAATAGTATTTTTGCGCCGCGAAAATCAGAAAGAGGTATCGCGTCCGCGCCCGCCCGCGCGAACATTATTTATTATAGAACCTAAACGCAAACGAAATGTACTGGACATTGGAACTCGCATCAAAGCTGGAAGACGCTCCCTGGCCCGCCACCAAGGACGAACTGATAGACTACGCCCTGCGCTCCGGCGCACCGATGGAAGTCGTTGAGAACCTGCAGGAACTTGAAGACGAGGGCGACATATACGAGACTATCGAGGACGTTTGGCCCGACTATCCCACCAAAGAAGACTTTCTCTTCAACGAGGACGAGTATTGAAGCCAGCCTCAAGCGCAAGTATTTGGATGCCGACGAGACAAATGCACCTTATCCGTTTGTCCGTCGGTATTCTGTTTCGTGCTGCTAGCATAAGGGGTGGAAAGGTTTTGCGCATTCGCCTTTTTTCCGTAACTTTGCCTCCGACAGCAATAAGTTTTGTGTAACTTTTAATTATTACAGGAACATGAAGAAGTATGTATGCAATGTCTGCGGCTACGTGTATGACCCGGCTGTAGGCGACCCTGACAATGGTATTCCGGCGGGGACGGCTTTTGAGGACCTTCCCGATGACTGGACTTGCCCGCCCTGTGGCGTCGGTAAGGAAGACTTCAGCCCTGAGGACTAAGTTCCTGCAGGAACAGACAGCAAGAGTAACGGGGCGCGGCATTGCAATGCCGCGCCCCGTTGGTGTCTTGCCGTAGAAGGAAAGTGCCCACGGGGAGCCCGGAAATCCGCCGGGCGGCATTTTCTGCATTACCTCAGCACAATAAAACACACACATCTTCCGTTACTCATAGACGATGGAGACGAGAAACGCTTTTCGGACAATCAGTACGCTGACGTTACTCCTCTGTGCCGCTCTGGCATGGGCGCAGCAGGATCCGGCTTTCGTGCACTACTGGGACTTGGAGCCGCAGTTCAATCCGGCTGCGGCGGGCCGTTCGGACCTACTGTCCATTAACGTAGCCTACCAGAGCCATGCCATGGGGTACGAGGATGCTGGCGGGACGATGTACGCCGGTGCCGATATGGCTTTCCAGCTCGGGCGTACGCGCCACGGGGCCGGAGCGTTTTTTCAGAATGACAAGATAGGTCTCTTCTCCCATCTGCGCTTCGCCGTCCAGTATTCCTACCATTTCAAACTCTTCGGTGGGCGGCTCAGCATCGGTGCGCAGGCCGATATGCTTCAGGAAAGCATCAGTGGTTCCAAGGCAGATCCCGTGGAGACAGCCGATGACCCGGCCATACCGAAAACAGACGTGGAGGGGTCGCGCTTCGATGTGTCCGCCGGTCTCTACTATGCCCATAAACGCTGGTATGCCGGTCTGGGCGCGCTCCATCTTACCGCGCCGACGATACGTGTCGGTGAGACGAACGAGTACGCCGTGAAGCGGCTGTATAATTTTACGGCGGGATACAATATTAAGTTTAGGAACCCGTTATTGACAATAGTCCCCTCCGTGATGATGCGCTATGACGGGACGGCTTTCCGCGCCGATCTTACGGGGCGCGTCATCTACGCAAGGGAGAGCAAACGTCTCTATGCAGGCGCTTCTTACAGTCCCCAACATTCGGCGACGCTTTTCATCGGCGGAATGTTCCACGGGGTGGACATCAGTTACGCCTATGAGGCCAATACCTCGGGCATGGGGCTCGGGGCCGGGCAGCACGAGGTGACCCTATCTTACCGTCTGCCCCTGAACTTGGAGAAGAAAGGCAAGAATATGCACAAGTCCGTGCGCTACCTGTAAGGCGGCGGCGGGCATAAATGAACGATAGACGAAGAAAGAAAGATGAATATGTTTCAGAAACTTTTGACAGCGACCTTCGCACTGGCTTTTTGCGCCGCACTGGCTTCCTGCATGGGCAGCAGCCGCGCGATGCAGAACGGTGGCGAAGTCACCGGTATGCGTAGTTCTGCTATTTCGGAACCCGCGCCCTATGGTATGGTAGAGGTCAAGCGCGGTTTCCTGCGCACCGGCATCGGGGAGAACGACTCCCTGTGGGGAACCGTTATCCCAACGAAGGACATCTCCGTGGACGGCTTCTGGATGGACCAGACCGAGGTTACCAACTCTATGTACCGGCAGTTCGTCATGTGGGTGCGCGACAGCATCATCCGTGAACGCCTTGCCGATCCTTCGTATGGCGGCGATGAAACTTTCAAGATTGATGTGGACAAGAACGGAGACCCCGTCACACCGCATCTCAACTGGGCGAAGCCCATTCCCTGGAAGAAGGCCGACGACGATCAGGAGCGCGCCTTGCGCAGCGTTTACGTGACGCACCCGATTGACGGAACCGTCATGCTGGATGCACGGCAGCTGAACTACCGCTACGAAATCTACGATTACGAGAAAGCTGCCCTGCGCAAGTACCGCCTTAACCCCGAGGAACGCAATCTCAACACGGACTTCAGGACAGACCCGGACGAGGTTGTGATGATCAGCAAGGACACTGCTTACATTGACGACAACGGTGTTATTCGCCGGGAGACCATTGAGCGTCCCCTTTCAGGGCCTTGGGATTTCCTGAACACTTACATCGTGAATGTTTACCCGGATACTACGTGCTGGGTAAACGACTTCCCGAATGCGAACAACGAGCTCTATATGCGCTTATACTTCTCTTCGCCGAACTTCAACGACTACCCGGTAGTGGGCGTGACGTGGGAGCAGGCGCAGGCTTTCTGTGCTTGGCGTACCGAGTTCTTGCTGAAAGGACTCGGCCCCCAAGCCCGGTATGTGCAGCGATACCGACTGCCGACCGAAATAGAGTGGGAGTATGCCGCGCGAGGCAAGGAAGGGACACCCTTCCCATGGGAACTCCCCGAAGAGGAGGGCGAGGCGGATGCCAAAAAGAACGCGCAAGGGTGTTTCTACGCGAACTTTAAGCCCGATGAGGGTAACTATACGGAGGACGGCAACCTGATTACGAGCCGCGTAGGCATCTACGGGGCAAATTCAAACGGGCTTTTCGACATGGCAGGTAACGTCGCGGAGTGGACTAGCACCGTATATACGGAATCTGGAGTGGCCGCTATGGCCGACTTGAACCCGCAGCTTTCCTACAATGCCGCCAAGGAGGATCCCTATGTGCTGAAGCGCAAGAGCGTGAGAGGCGGTTCCTGGAAAGACCCCCTGAGTTACATCCGCTCCGCCTGGCGCACCGCTGAGTATCAGAACCAGCCCCGCTCCTTTATAGGCTTCCGCTGCGTGCGTTCCAAGGCGGGCAGTACGAGTACCAAGGCCAAGATGAAGACAAAAACGAAGGGCAAGAGAAAATAACAGAACCAATACGCGCGTCATCGCGCACCGATAGTCATGCAAAAGAAATCCAACATAATCCTCACGCTCATCACGCGCTTGCAGCGCTGGATGGATAGCGTGCCGGGGCAGACATTCCTGAACTACGCTTACAGCTGGGGCGCGTCCATCGTGATCCTCGGTGCCTTGTTCAAACTTACCCACCTACCGGGTGGCAACTTAATGCTGTTTATTGGTATGGGAACGGAGGTTATCGTCTTCTTCCTCGCAGCCTTTGACCGTCCTTTCGATAAGAACGAAATTGACAAGGAGCTGGCTAAGCACTATGTGACCGACGCGGAACTGGCAGGGCAAATCCCAGAAGGAGCCGAAGTGGCGCAGGGCAATGCTCGCTATATGCCCGGGCAACCCGTCATCATCGGTCGCGGTGAAACCGACGGGGTAGGGGAGGCCGATGCACCGCCTGTACAGGAAGGCGGTTCCGTTGCCGCAGCCCTGCATGGAAACAGCGGCGGTGGTGTCGTTGTCATCGGCGGTGGCGTTGCCGCATCGCCAGCCGCACAAGTTACGGAAGCCGTTGCCGCAGCAGCAGAGGCCGGTGTGGCTGCAGCCAACGCGCGAGAGACTGACGGGCATCCCGCCGCACAGCCTCTTTCTATCCCGCATGATGCCGATGCAGAGCAGCTTGCGGCCATCATCCGCGCCGCCAACGACGAACTCCTCCACCGTGCGCAGGCCGTGCTCTCGCCGGAGATGGAAGAGGCCACCAAGGTATATATTGAAAAACTCCGTACCCTGACAGAAACTTTCGCGAAGGTGGACGAACAGAGCGCAAGGCTGACGCGCGATAGCGAGGAGATGGAGAATCTTAACCGCACGCTGACGGGCATCAACAAGGTATATGAGCTTCACCTGAAGAGTATCAGCCTGCAAGTCGGCACGATAGATGAGATAAACAACCAGACGCACAAGTTGTCCGAACAGATACAGCACCTCAACCAGGTCTATGGCCGGATGATAGAGGCTCTCACCGTAAACTTCGCGCGCAACGCCGCGACAGCGCCAAGTGCCGCGCCCGCAGCGGACGAGCAACAGCAGTAAGGGACACGCAGCGCAGGGCGGGCGTATCTGCGACGCCCTACGTAATGTTACCTTTTATCCATAACCAATGGCAAGTACAGTAAAGAAAAGACCGGTTTCCCCCCGTCAGAAGATGATCAACCTCATGTATGTCCTTCTGATGGCCATGCTGGCGCTGAACGTCTCCAACGACGTGCTGAAGGGCTTCCGCCTCGTTGGTGAGAGCCTACACCGCACTACGACGAACGCAGCTAAGGAGAACCGTGACATATACGACGACTTCGCCGCAATGGTGAAGAAGAATCCCGCGAAAGTAAAGCCCTGGTACGATAAGGCGATGGACGTGCGGGTTAATTCCGACTCCCTCTACAACCTCGCCGAGGCACTGAAGTGGGCTATCGCACGCGAGGCTGACGGTAAAGGCGGCGACCCCTCCAAACTCAAAAACCAAGAGGACCTCAACGCCGCCGGGCAGGTCATGCTCGCCCCGGTGCGCGGTAAAGGGAAACTGCTCTACGAGACCATCAACAGCTATCGGGAGCACATTCTCAAGTACATCACCGACCCGCGCCAACAGGCCCTTATCGCCTCCGACCTCAGTACCGAGGTGCCGAAGAACGACAACGACCTGCTCGGGAAGAACTGGCAGGAGTACATGTTCGAGGATATGCCTGCCGTAGCCGCCATCACGATGCTCTCCAAGCTCCAAAGCGATGTCCGTAAGGCAGAGAACCAGGTATTGCATACCCTCCGCGCTAATGTGGACATGAAGGATATCCGCGTAAATGAGCTCAATGCCTACGTCCTGCCCGAAGCCACCACGCTCTTCCCCGGCGAAATCTTCCGTTCCCACATCTTTATGGCTGCGGTTGATACGACGCAACGTCCGGAGATTTACGTGAACGGGCAGCGTATATCGCCCGATGGCAACTACAATTTCACCGTCGGAGGCCCGGGTGAGCATACCCTTTCCGGCTACATACTGATGCCCAACGCCGCCGGCGAAATCCTTCGCCGCGAGTTTTCGCAGAAGTACACCGTTATCCCGCGACCGAACACCTCTACCGCCGCGACCGTTGCTGCCGACCTGATGAACGTCCTCTACGCAGGTTTTGACAACCCTGTCAGCGTCAGTGCGACGGGTGTCAGTGCGGACAAGTTCCAGCTTTCCATGCAGGGCGGTACGCTCACCTCCAAGGGTGACGGGCACTACATTGCGCGTCCCGCCGCTGTGGGCCAGCCCGTCACTTTCACCGTTACGGGTGTTGTGGACGGCAAGTCCGTGCAGGTCGGCACGTTTACCTTTAAGGTACGTAAGCTTCCCGACCCGACGGCGTACATCACTGTCGGCAATGACCGCTTCAAGGGCGGGCGTCTCTCCAAGCAGGCCGCAGTCGGAGCACCCTCCATCGGTGCCGCTATAGATGACGGACTGCTGGATATCCCCTTCAAGGTGCAGAGTTTTGAGACAGTATTCTTCGACAGGATGGGTAATGCCCGCCCGGAAGGGTCCAGCGGCTCCCACTTCACGGAGAACCAGCGCAACCTGATGCGCGACCTGCGCCGTGGCCAGCGGTTCTACATCCGTGGTGTTGTCTGCGTCGGTCCCGACGGCATCACGCGAACCCTGCCGCAGGCACTGGAAGTTATCGTCAATTAAGGAAAACCCGCCGGGACGCACGGTCCGCCGCTCCCTCCGGCACAAGCAGATACAAGCATGAAAAGAATTCTCTTAGCCATATTGTCGGCCACGCTCGTCACGGCTGCCACTGCGCAGCCCGCCAAGCGCCGCAGCGAGGCCACCCCGCAGGCCGCCGGCCAGCCTGCCGCTGCCAAACAAGTCACGCGTAACGCCCCCTCCGGCGTGTCCTACCGTGACTTCCCCACGGCGCAGGCCATGCCCAGTGACGTGTCCTGGCGGCGCGACATTTACCGCGCCCTGGACCTTACGAAGGACGCGAACGCATCCCTTTACTACCCCACCATGCCGCAGGACGGCCGCATGAATCTCTTCTCCTACCTCTTCAAGCTCCTCCTGCGCAAGCAGATAAAGGCGTATGACACGAAGCTCGACGCCAACGAAGACTTCTCCCCTTCCAACGAAGTCAGCGCGAAGGAACTCATGGACCGGTACAAGATGTTCTACGAGGTGAAGGACGGCAGGATGCGTGTGAACGATGCCGACATACCGAGCGACGAGGTGAAGATGTACTACATCAAGGAGAGTGTCTATTACAACCAGCATACGGCCACCTTCCACTCCCGCGTCACGGCCCTCTGCCCCGTGCTGCTGCGCGGCGACACCGAGTTCGGCGGGACGGATGCGCGCTATCCCATGTTCTGGGTGAAGTTCGACGACATAGCCCCCCAGCTCGGCAAGCTCATGCTCATGGGCAGCAACTACAACAACGCAGCCATGATGTCCGCTGACGACTTCTTCACGCTCAACCGCTACGAGGGCGAGATCTACCGCACCGTAAACCTGCAGGACCGCCTCCTCTCCAACTACTGCGAAACGGATTCCGACATGGTGCGCGAGCAGCGTAAGATTGAGAAGGAGCTCTCCGACTTCCAGGAGCACGTCTGGGGTCGCGACTCCGTGGCAGTCCAGGCCGAGGAGGAACCCGAGCCCGAGATGGTCATCGAGGACCCCGATGCCGCCTCCGACTCCGTGGCCGTTGCCGCACCCCGGCCCATCGTGCGCCGCACCCCGGCCACCCGCCGCGCCCCGGCAGCCAAGCCCAAGGCCGCGCGTCCCGCCAAGCAGAAGGCTGCGGCACGCAAGAAGCAGAAGCGTACTGGCGCAGCCCGCAGCGGCTCCGGCTCAGGCTTCAGCGTGCGCCGCGAGCGGCACTGAGGCTCCCGCCTCCTGTGAACCCCATTCCTAACCCTATGGTCCGTTTTCCGTGACCATAGGGTTAGTTCGTCGTAACCCTAGGGCCAGTGCTCCGTAACCCTAGGGTCGGGAAAACCTTCCCCTGGCATCCGCCGGGAGGGAAATAAGGGAACGGCGGACGTTCCCTTATGGAACGAGCCTCGTTCCCTTATGGCCCTCCCGCCGTTCCATAAGCCTCCCCCGGAAGCCCCCCTGTAGGCCCCGGCGAGGAAGTGGTACTTCCTAAGCGAAGAACTAATACTTCCCGTCGGAGGTGTCCGTCCCTCCCTGCCCCCCTTCCGCCCGCCGCCCCCTCTGCTGCCGCGTCCGCGCGGCAGTTTCCGGCGGGCACGCTTGCATTTTCCCCCGCCTTGCGCTATCTTAGCGGCCAAATAAGGCGTAACAACTACTGAAGTAAACGACAATGGAATACAATTTCAAGGAAATCGAGGCGCGCTGGCGTCGGCAGTGGGCGCAGGACGGCACCTACCGCGTCACGGAGGACGCCTCGCGCGAGAAGTACTACGTGCTCAACATGTTCCCCTACCCGAGCGGCGCGGGGCTCCACGTGGGCCATCCCCTGGGCTATATCGCCTCGGACATCTATGCACGCTACAAGCGGCTGCGCGGCTACAACGTGCTCAACCCCATGGGTTACGACGCCTACGGCCTGCCCGCAGAGCAGTACGCCATACAGACGGGGCAGCACCCCGCCGTCACGACTGCGGAGAACATCGCCCGCTACCGCGAGCAGCTGGACCGCATCGGTTTTTCCTTCGACTGGAGCCGCGAGGTGCAGACCTGCGACCCCGGGTACTACCACTGGACGCAGTGGGCCTTCCGCCGGATGTTCCTTTCCTACTACTGCAACAAGTGCCAGAGCGCGCAGCCCATCGAGGACCTGGTGCGCCACTTCGAAGCGCACGGTACACAGGGAGTGGAGGCGGCCTGCTCGGAGGAACTCTCCTTCACCGCCGCCGAATGGGAGGCCATGGACGAGGTGCGCAAGCAGGAGGTGCTGATGAACTACCGCATCGCCTACTTGGGCGAGACGATGGTGAACTGGTGCCCGCAGCTAGGCACGGTGCTGGCCAACGACGAGGTAGTGGACGGCGTGAGCGTGCGCGGCGGCTATCCCGTGGAGCAGAAACGGATGAAGCAGTGGTGCCTGCGCGTCAGTGCCTACGCCCAACGCCTGCTTGACGGGCTGGACGGCATCGACTGGACGGACTCCCTGAAAGAGACACAGCGCAACTGGATAGGCCGCTCCGAGGGTACGGAGATGGAGTTCCGCGTGGCCGGCAGCGAGGAACGCTTCACAATCTTCACCACCCGCGCCGATACCATCTTCGGCGTGACCTTCATGGTGCTCGCACCCGAGAGCGAGCTGGTAGCACGCCTCACCACGCCGGAGCAGCGCGCCGAGGTGGAAGCCTACCTCGCCGCTACCAAGAAGCGCACGGAGCGCGAACGCATCAGCGACCGCCGGGTGACAGGCGTCTTCTCCGGCAGCTATGCCGTGAACCCCTTTACAGACGAAGAGATTCCCATTTGGATCAGCGACTACGTACTGGCCGGTTACGGGACGGGAGCCATCATGGCGGTGCCTGCCCACGACAGCCGCGACTACGCCTTCGCACGGCACTTTGACCTGCCTGTCGTCCCCCTCATTGAGGGCTGCGACGTGAGCGAGGAAAGCTTCGACGCCAAGGAAGGCATCGTCTGCAATAGCCAAAGCGCGCGCTTCTCCCTCAACGGCCTTACCGTGCAGGAGGCTATCGCCGCCACGAAGCGGTACGTAACAGAACAGGGCCTCGGCCGTGTGAAGGTGAACTACCGCCTGCGCGACGCCATCTTCTCGCGTCAGCGTTACTGGGGCGAACCCTTCCCCGTGTATTACAAGGACGGTATGCCGCAGATGCTGCCGGAGGAGTGCCTTCCGCTGGAGCTGCCGGACGTGGACAAGTTCCTGCCTACGGAGACGGGGGAGCCACCCCTGGGCAACGCCCGGCAGTGGGCATGGGATACGGAGCGGCGTTCAGTGGTTGATAAGTCCCTTGTCAATAACGAGACGGTCTTCCCGTTAGAGCTATCTACTATGCCAGGCTTCGCGGGGAGCAGTGCCTACTATCTGCGCTACATGGACCCGCACAACGGCGAAGCTTTGGTGGGGCGTGAGGCCGGTGGCTACTGGCGGAGCGTGGATCTCTACGTGGGCGGTGCAGAACACGCTACGGGGCACCTCATTTATGCGCGCTTCTGGAACAAGTTCCTCTATGATATTGGTGTTTCCTGCGAGGAAGAGCCTTTCCGGAAGCTGGTGAACCAAGGTATGATCCAGGGGCGGTCCAACTTCGTCTATCGCATCAAGGACACGAACACCTTCGTCAGTCTCGGCCTCAAGGACCAGTACGACACGACCCCCATCCACGTAGATGTGAATATCGTGCAGAACGACGTGCTTGACGTAGAGGCTTTCAGGCAGTGGCGCCCGGAATATCGTGACGCAGAGTTCGTCCTTGAAGACGGCAAGTACGTTTGCGGATGGGCCGTGGAGAAGATGTCAAAGTCTATGTATAACGTCGTGAACCCCGATCTCATCATTGAGAAGTATGGTGCCGATACGTTACGCCTGTATGAGATGTTCCTCGGACCCATTAACCAGAGCAAGCCTTGGGACAGCAACGGCGTGGACGGTTCGTTCCGCTTCCTGCGGCGTTTCTGGAACCTATTCTTCAATGGGGACGAAGTGGCCGTCACGGATGAGGCTCCGACGCGGGAGAATCTCAAGACCCTGCACAAACTTATTAAAAAGGTGACGGAGGACATAGAGGTGTTCAGCTATAACACGAGCGTACCCGCCTTTATGGTGGCCGCGACGGAGCTGGCGCAGCAGAAGTGCCGCAGCCGGGCGGTGTTAGAGCCGGTGCTTGTGCTGCTTTCACCCTTCGCTCCGCACATCACGGAGGAACTGTGGCACAAGCTCGGGCATACGGCGACAATCTGCGATGCACGCTGGCCGGAGTACGATGAGCAGTACCTGAAGGAAGATACCGTGCGCATGGCCGTTTCTTTCAGCGGCAAGACGCGTTACACCATCGATGTGTCCGCAGACGCGACCGATGCGGAAGTGCAGCAGCTCGCCCTCGGACATGAAGCGGCAGCCCGCTATATGGAAGGCAAGCAGGTCGTGAAAATTATCGTTGTTCCCAAACGAATCGTAAATATCGTGCTGAAATGACTTCATTGAAGGTAAATTATTTCCAAGAAGCGCGGGACTACGTCTTCATCACCATCGGACTGCTGATGTATTCCGTGGGGGTGAACGCTTTCCAGCTCCCGTACCAGATAACGGGAGGCGGCGTTGCCGGCATCGGTGCTATCCTGTTCTACGGATTTTCCATTCCACAGGCTTATACGTTCTTCATCATCAATATCTTCCTGCTCGTGCTTGCCGTGAAAGTGCTCGGCTGGAGATTTTGTGTCAAGACGATATATGCAGTGGTCGTACTGACCTTCCTGTTGGAAGGCGTGCGGCGCGGACTTTATGCTTATGGGCAGGCACACGCAGCTGAGTTTGTGCTGAGTCCGAACGGAATGCCGCAGATCGTGAAAGAGAACGCCTTCATGTCCGCCATCCTCGGTGCTTCTATTGAGGGAATCGGGCTGGGTATCGTTTTCCTCAATAACGGTTCGACGGGCGGCACGGATATCATCGCAGCCATTGTCAATAAGTACCGCGACATTACCCTCGGGCAGGTCATCATGTTCTTTGACATACTCATTATCAGTTGCAGCGGTTTGCTTCCGAGTATCGGCATTTCCGAGATGCTCTATGGTTACTGCACGCTCATTATCACTAGCTTCATGCTGGATTATGTCGTGGATCGTGGGCGGCAGTCCGTCCAGTTCTTCATCTTTTCCAAGAAGTATGCGGAGATTGCCGATGCCATTGCGACAACCGGACGCGGCGTGACGGTGCTTGACGGCGAAGGGTGGTACACGCATACGGAGCGCAAGGTGCTCGTCGTCCTCGCCAAGAAGCGCGACAGCACCAATATCTTCCGTTTCATTAAGAGCGTAGATCCGCAGGCGTTCGTGTCGCAGAGCAAAGTAATAGGTGTCTTCGGCGAAGGTTTTGACCGCATCAAAGTGAAGACTGAGAAGGCGGAGGAGAAAGTATGAAACGGCTCACCGTCGTTCCTATCGGCGGACTCTGCAACCGCCTGCGCGTGGTGCTGTCCGCCCTTGCCCTTGCACGGAGCGACAGGGATGTGCGGGTACGGGTGGAATGGGCTAAGAATAGTGAATGTAAGGCAGCCTTTACGGACCTCTTCCTGCCTCTAACGGAGGCCAACTTCTGCATTACGCGCCGTAGCACCCTCAACATCCCGGATCGCCGCCGCAACCTCCATATCCCGATGCGCTTACGTAGTTACTTCTATGACGCGCAGTACCCGGATTTCCATGTGGAGAAGCATCCGCCTATCGGGACCTTGCTTAAGCCGGGTACACATATATATATATCTACCTGCTACGAAATTTTTTCCTCATCCCCGAACGTCAAAGCTCATGTGGAGCTGGCTTTGCGTCCCGAGCTACAGCAACGCGTGGATTGCCTGGCGGAATGCTTCTCCCCCGACACCGTGGGCGTACACATCAGGCGGGGTGATCATTCCCTTTCTATCCGCACCAGCCCGACGGAAGCCTTCATGGCCGCGATGGAGGCCGAAGTAGCGGAGAATGCCGCTACCAGTTTCTTCCTCGCGACTGATGACAAAGCACTGAAAACCGCGCTCCAAGATGCTTTCCCCGGGCGCGTCTTTATTCAGGATACGGCCCTGCTTCGCCGCAACTCGTTGGCTGGGATGCAGGAAGCCGTGGTGGATTTGTGGTGTTTGGCGCGGACGAAGAAAATTCTCGGCAGCTACTGGTCGTCCTTCTCCGGGACGGCAGCAGAAATAGGTCAGATTCCATTACAAACCATCGGCGTAGAGAATGCCGTATAACCCCCTATTACAACATGAAGAAGCTAGTATTCGCAACCAACAACGCCCACAAACTTTCCGAAATCCGTGCCATTATCGGTGCCCGGGTGGAGGTGCTGAGCCTTGCGGATATAGGTTGCACGGATGATATCCCGGAGACAGCGGACACGCTGGACGGTAACGCACGGCAAAAGGCTCGCTATATTTTCAATAAGTATGGCCTTGACTGCTTCGCGGACGACACTGGGCTTGAAGTCCGTGCGCTGAACGGCCAACCGGGGGTTCATACGGCGCGTTATGCTTATCCCGATAGGAACGACACGGAGGCCAATACGGCAAAACTTCTGGCCGAGATGAAGAAAAAAAGCGACCGTCATGCAAGATTTCGCACCGTTATTGCGTTAATAGAGAAAGGGGAAGAGCATCTTTTTGAGGGTATAGTTGAAGGAGAAATCGCCCCTGAAAAGCGTGGAGAGCGCGGCTTCGGTTATGATCCTGTCTTCATCCCCGAAGGTACGGGACAGACTTTTGCCGAACTGGGCGTGGAGGTAAAAAACACCATCAGCCACCGCGCCCGTGCTGTCCGCAAGTTGGCTGACTACTTAAACGCATAGCATAATGAAGAAACTCCTGTTCCTGATTGCCGCCATGCTCGTCACGGCAGTTTTGAAGGCAGCCACGGTGGGTGGCTGGACGACATACCTGTCCTATTATGGCAGCACCTACAACCTGCCAGTCGGCTCGGAAATCTATTCAGTCTGCGCCGGGAACGTATTCTCCTATGACACGAAGACTACTGAGGTGCGCCTCTTTTCAAAACTTGACGGGATGAACGGGAAAGAAGTCCAGTTCATGGGCTATTCCCTCACGCAGCGCACCATTCTGCTCGTATATAGCGATGGCAATATCGATATTCTGTACACGAGCGGCAAGATAGTAAATATTCCGCAACTCAAGAACGGGACGTCCGGCACCCTCGTGCTGACGAATCTCAGTGTGGCGGGCGATGTCGCAGTCCTTTCCACTACGTCTGGCTTTGCCCTGATTGACATGAAGAAAGAGGAGCTGAAGGGCTACTACGACATCGGGCAGCAGATTTATGCCGCAACGGTATTTGACGGCAAGGTGTTCGCTGCGACGGAACAACGCGTTATCACTTGCCCGCAGAGTGCCAATTTTTTTGACCCCGCGCAGTGGACTGCCTGGCGTGAAGCGGCTGTCCGTCAGATGCTTCCCTTCGCCAACCACCTTTATCTGCTGTCTCCCGAATCGGAAGGTGAGATGCGTCGCGGTTTGTGGGGCGTTTCGGTTGGTGCCGACGGCACTTACGAGGCGACCCGGATAGATGCAAACTGCTACACAACTCTCTATGCCGATTCCCGTACGGCAGTATTCTCCAGCCCGACCCGTGTCGCTTGCGTTGAAAGCCAGTCACCGTTGGAGGTCTCTTCCCTCTACGAGAGCACCAATACATGGTCGCATCTCACGCGCACTTCCGACGGGCTCTTTTGGGCCAGTGAGGAGACCGAGGGCCTCCGGGCCTATGCTCCAGTCGGTGCCACCCTGTCGCCTACGGGCCTGGCTGTCGGCAACTATGGCCCCGTCCGTGACCTGTTCTATTATATGTACTATACAGGTGAACGTCTCCTTATCGCCGGTGGACGCCTCGACCCCTACGACCGAGTCCATTACCCCGGGACACTGATGTCCTACACCGACGACGGTGGTTGGGTAACATTCCAAGAGAAAGGCATACAGGAGCAGACGGGGGTCACCTACCGGGACATGACTTGCATCATTGAGGATCCGGCGGATCCCGGTCATATCTTCGCCTCAAGCAATACCGGGCTGTACGAGTTTCGCGACTACGCCTTCGTGCGGCATTACACCACCGACAACTCGCCTCTGCGTTCCGCAGCGAAGGACGGACACAAACTTTTCGTCCGTGTGGACGGGCTGAGCATTGATTCGAAGGGTAACCTGTGGATGGTGAATAATCAGGTGGACACAGTGCTCCGTGCGCTCAAGCCAGATGGGACGTGGCGCGGTATTTATGCCGAGCCGCTGCGCAAGGCTCCCACGCTGGAGAAGACGTTCCTTGATCGCGAAGGTCGCCTGTGGGTCGCTTCACGCCGCTCTGTATCCAATCACACCTCGGGGCTGTATTGCCTGGACTACAATAAGACGCTCGACAACCCGGGTGATGATATTTCCATGTTCCGTTCGGAATGTTTTAACGAGGACGGAGCAGCCATGTCAATCCAGGGAGTCTATACCATCTGCGAGGATGCTCGCGGACGCCTCTGGGTGGGCTGCGCCGGAGGCCTTTTCGTGATTGACGACCCCGAGACGTGGTTTGATGCCGACTTTACCCTCACGCAGCCGAAAGTGCCCCGTAACGACGGTACGAACCTGGCCGACTACTTGCTTGACGGCATCGCCGTCTCGGCCATCGCAGTGGATGGCGCGGACCGCAAGTGGATTGGCACGACCGAGAACGGGCTCTATCTTGTCAGTGCCGATGGTACGGAGATAATCCATCACTTTACGGCGGACGAAACGCCCCTGCTGTCGGATAACATCTATTCCCTTGCCGTCAATTCCACTTCGGGCGAAGTGATGATTGGTACTGACATGGGGCTCTGTTCTTATTTGAGTGACGCGTCCGCGCCCAAGTCCGACCTCTCCAAGTCCGGCGTGCGGGTATATCCCAACCCTGTCCGCCCCGAGTATTCGGGCCGTGTCACGATTTCCGGCCTGACGCATGGCGCCGACGTACTCGTGACAACAGTCGGCGGGCAGGCCGTGGCTCGCGGGACGTCGGCCGGCGGTACTTATGTGTGGGACGTGCGCGATTGGAAAGGGGAGCGGGTCAGTTCCGGAGTTTACTACATCATGGTATCGACCGCTGACGCTCGGAAAGGAGTCGTGGCGAAGGTCGTAGTCATCTGAAACCGCCGGATACCACCTCTTTTTCCGCCCCATTTTCTCTTCAAAACCAGGAAAAATGCACTTTTTTGGCAGAAAAACAGGAAAAAGTTTGCGGGACACGTGAACTTATCCTATATTTGCGATGTGTTTCACACATGCTTAATGCACATTTCATTAACTTTTAATAAAAATTACATGAACAAGACTGAACTTGTGAACGCAATTGCAGCAAAAGCTGGATTGACGAAAGTTGACGCTAAGAAGGCGCTCGACGCAACGCTCGCTACAGTAGCAGGCGAACTGAAGGCTGGTAACAAAGTTGCCCTGCTGGGCTTCGGCACGTTTGCCGTAAACAAGCGCCCCGCTCGCGAGGGTATCAATCCCGCAACGAAGGCCAAGATCAAGATTGCCGCTAAGAAGGTGGTTAAGTTCAAGGCTGGTGCTGAACTCGCAGCTGCCGTTAAGTAAGCGACAGAAACACACTGTAACGCCGCAACAGGTTCCGACCCGTTGCGGTTTTTTTGTGCCCCGGTGCGGACCCGACCTTGGAAGCGGATCGGGTACAGCCTTGCGTAATTTTTCGTATCCCCAGTGTTAGTGCGTCGTGACCCTATACTTAGTATTCCGTAACCCCAGGGTTAGGAAAAACTAACCCTGCGGTTAGGAATTCCCGTGTGGCGGGCCGGCGCAGTGGCGCTTCCCTGCCCCGACCCGCAATCCGCCGGAGCTTCTCCTTGCCGCTCCGCGAAAAAAATCCTACCTTTGCGCAAGCGGCGCGCCGCTCTACCAAAACACTGCACTATGACCAACGGACGACTCCTCTGGGTGGACGACGAGATTGACTTACTGAACGTCCACATCATCTTCCTTGAAAAGAAAGGGTATGACGTGACTACCTGCTCTAACGGCACGGATGCCGTTGATATCTGCCGGGAGCAGGACTTCGACCTCATTCTGCTGGACGAAAATATGCCCGGGCTTAGCGGGCTAGAGACGCTGGCGGGCATCAAGGAGTCGCTGCCGCACGTGCCAGTCGTGATGGTCACTAAGAACGAGGCCGAGGACCTGATGGATCAGGCTATCGGCTCGCAGATTGCCGACTACCTGCTGAAGCCTGTAAATCCGATGCAGATACTGCTGACGTTGAAAAAGAATATCCACCAGCGCGAAATTGTATCGGAGGTGACGCAGACCAACTACCGTCAGGAGTTCATGCAGATTGCCGCGCAGACGGACGATAGCTCTACGCCCGCGCAGTGGAAGGAACTGTACAAGCGGCTCGTGTATTGGGAGCTGCAGTTGGCCGAGACGGACGGTGCGATGAACGAGATGCTCCGTTCGCAGAAGGAGGAGGCCAACGCGGCCTTCGCAAAGTTCGTGCGGAAGCATTACGAGGGCTGGGTCGCCGCGCGCCCGGAGGGGCTGGTGCTCTCGCCGGATATCTTCAAGACGCAAGTGTTCCCGCGTCTCAGCGAAGGGAAGAAGGTGTTCCTGCTGGTGCTTGATAACTTCCGCTTCGACCAGTGGCGCGTGCTCTCGCGCCAGCTCGCTGACCAGTTCGACATTGACGAGGACCTATACTTCAGTATCCTCCCGACAGCCACGCAGTATGCCCGCAACGCTATCTTCTCCGGCCTCATGCCTTTGCAGATAAAGGAGATGTATCCCGACTTGTGGGTGGACGAAGATGAGGATGAGGGAAAGAATATGAACGAGGAGGCCCTCATCCGCCACCAGTTGGAACGCTTCCGCCGACGCGAGACGTTCACTTACCACAAGATTAACGACTCGGCGCAGGCCGACAAACTACTGCCTCAGTTGCGGCAGCTGGGGGGCATGCCGCTGAATGTCTTGGTCATCAATTTCATCGACATCCTGAGCCATGCACGCACGGAGAGCCGCATGGTGCGTGAGCTGGCGGGCGACGAGGCCGCCTACAGGAGCATCACGCTCTCCTGGTTCCGGCACACGGCCGTGCGCGACCTTTTCGCGGCACTGGCGGAGATGGACTACGAGATACTCATCACCACGGACCACGGCTCCATCCGCTGCGACGAGCCTTCGAAGGTGGTGGGCGACCGCAACGTGAACACGAACTTGCGCTACAAGCTCGGCAAGAACCTCAGCTACAACGCCCGCGAGGTGTTCGAGATGCGCGACCCGCGTCGCTTCGGGCTGCCTGCGCCGAACCTAAGCACGGCGTACATTTACGCTACGGGGTCGCGCTTCTTCGCTTACCCGAACAACTATAACCACTACGTGCAGTACTACCGCAACACGTTCCAGCACGGGGGCATATCCATGGAGGAGATGCTCGTGCCGCTCGTCACGCTCCGCCCGAAGCGGCGGTAGGCCGCGCGGTGCTGCACACTCAGACGCCTAATGACAGATAAGATGGACGATATGAAAGAAAGACTGGATGGTATGGCCGCGCGGAAGTTGCCGAGCAGGCCGGGCGGCTGCCTGTGCGCGGCGGGTTGGGGGTGCCTGGTCGTGGCGCTCCTCATGGTGGCCTTCGGCGTGTTCTACTGGATAGACGATGATCGTCGCTGGACGGAGCGGCAGCAGGCCGAGGGGGCGGCGATGCAGGCGTGGCTGGAGGCGGATGCTGCGCGCAGCGCTTTGGCCTACCGCTTGGATTCGCTGACAGACAGGGCCTTTGCGGCGGGGAACGTGGCGCGTGTGCGGGTGCTGACGGACAGCCTCCTCGCGCTGGTTCCCGATGAGATGGAGGAGGACCGCGCTGACGACCCGAAGTCGGAGGTGCGGCGCTTGGACTCGCTCCGCAGCCGTTCCTTCCGAGCTGGGCGCAGGGAGGAGGTGGCTTCGTATTCCGACAGCATCTTCCAGCTTGTCACGGACGCCGCCCCCCCGCGCCCGGGGATGGAACATCTGGGCTTCCCGCTGGGCGGGCTGGTGAGCGTCTTCGTGTTCCTTTTCGCGCTCGTGCCCTTCTGCATCGGCGTGGTGCTCCTTGTCATCTATTATTCCCGCCGCAGCCGCTACCGTTCGTGGGTGCGGATGCAGGCTTCGCCGCAGCCTCCCGCGCCCTCCCGCTGAGGCTGGCGGCGGGCGTCGGTTATGACAGATGGCTTTGATCTGTTATTATTGCTGTCCGCTAAAAGTTGAAAAGCGACAAATTATGTGTCCGCAGTGCCGATAAACAGGCATTGCGGACTTGTTTTTTGAAAAGTAAGCCCCCCTTCATACCTCATATCCTCCTTTTTTAGCGGACAGCCGTTCC
>JAFUZP010000011.1 GCA_017476545.1 Alloprevotella sp. | reverse complement strand
GTATGTATCTGTAACTACTTGATTCCCAGAGCGTATGGGGGGGTAATTCGGGCACTTCCCGCCCAGTAAATACGGGCATAGTCGGCATCCGCGCACGCGGAAGCCGACATACCTATATTATATATATACGCGTAAGGCATCTTCAAGTTATCGTTTACGGCTGCAAAGGTAGGCAAACATTCCCAATCCGCCAAGGACGGGAGGGGATAATCTGCTTTGGCAAGATCCTAACCATAGGGGTAAGGAAAACTAACCATAGGGTTAGGAAGAACTAACCCCGGGGTTACGGCGCACTGACCGCAGGGTTAAGCATGGCTACCCCATAGGGGCAAGAAGCGCGCGGCGCGATTCCGGCAGGCCGGCAGGCCGGCAGGCCGCACCCCGCCCCAAAATAAGCGGCACAGCCCTTTTGCCGTTCCGCCGCTTTCGCGTATCTTCGCGGGCGTAAATAACTAATGAAACAGATATGAGCGAACAACAGAAACGTATCAACCGCCTTGTGGAACTGCGTCAGCAGGCCCGCCTGGGCGGTGGCGAGACGGCCATAGAGAAACAGCACCAGAAGGGGAAAGCCACGGCCCGCGAGCGCATCGCGCTGCTGCTGGACGAAGGCTCCTTCGAGGAGATGGACATGTTCAAACAGCACCGCTGCCACGACTTCGGCATGGAGAAGAAGCACTTCCTGGGCGACGGCGTGGTGGCCGGCAGCGGCACCATCAACGGCCGGCTGGTCTATGTCTTCGCGCAGGACTTCACCGTCAACGGCGGCTCGCTGAGCCTGACGATGGCCGAGAAGATATGCAAGGTGATGGACCTGGCCATGAAGATGGGTGCGCCCTGCATCGGCCTGAACGACTCGGGCGGCGCCCGCATCCAGGAAGGCATCGGCGCGCTGGCCGGCTTCGGCGAAATCTTCCAGCGCAACATCGAGGCCAGCGGCGTCATCCCGCAAATCAGCGGCATCTGCGGCCCCTGCGCCGGCGGTGCCGTCTATAGCCCCGCGCTGACCGACTTCGTCGTGATGCTCGAAGGCATCAGCTACATGTTCCTCACCGGCCCCAAGGTGGTCAAGACCGTGACGGGCGAAGACGTGACGCAGGAAGACCTCGGCGGCGCCCGCGTGCACAGCTCCATCAGCGGCGTGGCCCACTTCACGGCCAAGACCGAGGAGGAGTTCGCGCAGCTCATACGCCGTTTGCTCTCTTATATCCCGCAGAACAACATGGAGCACGCCCCGCGCGTGGAGTGCACCGACCCCATTGACCGCAAGGAGGACAGCCTGAACGACATCATCCCGGATAATCCGAACCAGGCCTACGACATGTACGAGGTCATCGGGGCAGTGGTGGATAACGGCGAGTTCCTTGAAGTGCACCGCGACTTTGCCCGCAACATCATCGTGGGCTTCGCCCGTTTCAACGGCCAGAGCGTGGGCATCGTGGCCAACCAGCCCAGCGTCTATGCCGGCGTGCTCGACGCCGCTGCCAGCCGCAAGGGCGCCCGCTTCGTGCGCTTCTGCGACTCGTTCAACATTCCCATCGTGAGCCTTGTGGACGTGCCGGGCTTCCTGCCGGGTACGGGTCAGGAGTACAATGCCGTCATCGACCACGGCGCCAAGTTGCTCTTCGCTTACGGCGAGGCCACCGTGCCCAAGGTGACCGTCACGCTGCGCAAGAGCTACGGCGGCTCGCACATCGTGATGGGCTGCAAGCAGCTCAAGGCCGACCTCAACTACGCTTGGCCGAGTGCTGAGATTGCGGTGATGGGCGCGAGCGGCGCGGTGGCCATCCTGAGCGCGAAGGAGGCGAAGCTGCAGGAGGACCCGAAGGCATTCCTGGCAGAGAAGGAAAGGGAATACAACGAACTCTTCACGAATCCCTACAAGGCTGCGGCGGAGGGTTACATCGACGACGTCATCGAGCCGCGCAACACGCGCTTCCGCATCTGCCGCGCCCTGGCGCAGTTACAGAACAAGAAGGAGACACGCCCGGCCAAAAAGCACGGGAACATTCCTTTGTAAAAACGGAGTGACGAGTGACAAGTGACGAGTGACAGGCTTGCTGCACCGTAAAAGACTCTTCACTCGCCACTTGTAACTACTTTTTCAACATTCTATGAAGACATATAAATATAATATAGGAGGCCAAGAGCTGGCTATCCGCTTCGACAAGCGGAACGAGCGCGTCACGGAAATCACGGTGGACGGCAAGTGTCCGGCCGTGACGGATGAGGACATGCCTCGGTATGCGGCGGTCATCAGCCTGGCTCTGCTGGAGCACGACACGGCCGTGCTGCACGACGACGAACCGGATGTCATCACCGTGGGAAACCAGACGTCGCGCTGGGCAAATCCCGCTGAGTCCATGAACGAGCGCGGCTCATTACTTAAAAATCTATTAGGTTGGTAAAAAAGCGATTATGAAAACGTACAGATATACCATCGATGGGGCTGCTTACGACGTCACCATCAACAGCATCAACGGACAGAAAGCCCAAGTGGAAGTGAACGGCATTCCGTTCGAAGTGGAGATGCAGGGCTCCCAACTGACGGAGGACAAGCTGCCCACAACTTCTGCCCCCACGGAGGCAGCGCCCGCCACGCCTGTAGCGCAGGAAGCCCCGCAGCCCGCGGCTACGGAACAGGCTCCCGCTGGAGAGGGTGCCGGCACACCCGTCAAAGCCCCCCTACCCGGCGTTGTGACAAAGATTAACGTCAGTATGGGGCAGGCCGTGAAGAAAGGCGAGGCGGTCCTCGTGCTGGAGGCGATGAAGATGGAGAACAACATCACTGCCGAACAGGACGGAACGGTTACGGGCATCTGCGTGAAAGCGGGCGACAGCGTGCTGGAAGGCGCGGTGCTGATGACCATCGGATAAAGGGCCGGACACGACACAGCCCCCCTATTCTGCTGAAAAGGCGCGGCGCTCCCTGCTCATGGGACGCCCGCGCCTTTCTTATGCTTCATAAGGCCTGCGCAACTTGCGCGGCCACTGTAAGCGGGATCCGCCCTCCCCCTAAGAACCTCCGCCGGGGAGTATGTCCGACGTAGCGCGTCACCCATCTATCCTCCCCTTGAACCTCTGCCCGTTGTACGTCCCGCTGAAGGTGCCGTCATCAGCGGCCGTGTCGAACTGCGCGTTTTCGAAGAAATCCTGCACGTCCCAGTCCGCACCCACAAAGAAGACGTCTGGCGTAAGCCCCGGCGTATCGATGATGCCGCGGCCACAACGCCGCCAAGGGAGATACCTGTCAAAGTTATACCTGTACTTATGGTACACGCAGTCAGTAATATCGTCCACCTGGTCGCGCCGGCGCGCCGCCTCAGAGGCATACGCCGAAAGGAAAGAAGAACCACCGACCACATCGGAAGCGCCGAACTTCCAGCCAAACATAAGTATATCAAGTCCGCACCCGCCGCATAGGTATCCCTCCCCAAACGAACCATCTAATAGCTCGCTATCCCAAGGGCCAGTATACAGCCACTCATCGTCTGTTGTAGTTGCCGTGTAATAATAGTCTACTGCAGGCATAGGAGAGATTCTGACAAATACGGATGCCCCGCTCGCCGCCAGCATCTGGCAGTTCAGCTTGAAGACCTGCATCGTGGGCTTCACATAGGGTTTCTTCGCTCTCTCCGGCGCGGCGTCCGCACCCCCCGCAGCCGCAGCACGCCCGTCGGCGCACGGCGCGCCGCTCAGTTTCATGTCTTTTTCCATAATCTCAAGACTTTTGATTGATCGTGCCTACTCTTTTCACGATTTTCGGCGGCCTCGTTTATGTGCAGGAGCCACAAACGAGCAGCGCGCCGCCGCAGCGGACATAAAAAAGACGTGGGATCCATCTTCACTGCCTGTCCCACCGTCCGGCCTTCGCATTGCCTTGAATAGAGGACAAGCAACGCTGTCGGCCCACGTCGTGCACAAATAAGCCACAGCCACCCATAACAAGGCGGCCGGGCATAATGCGCCCAACGCAGACGCCACGTCGCGTATCTTCTCTATTCCTTTGGTCAAAGTTGCGAAGTCTGACGGTAGAAGACTACGTTCGTAAACGTCCTATTTCTTTAACGTGTTCCCTCCGACCCTCGGGGCCGACTGGTACGGCGCAAAGATACAACGTTTTTCCCGATACGGCGGGTAGGAGCGGAAAAAAACTTGCCGGCAGCGGACGCAACTCCCTGCGCGGGGCGGCGTCCTAACCATAGGGCTACGGCCAACTAACCGCAGGGATACGGCCAACTGTCCCTCGGGGTAAGGATGGCTAACCCTAGGGGTAAGGAAACGCAAGGCAAGCCCCCCTCCCGGCGGCGGGCCGCTGCGGGAGGGGGGCTTGCTGACAGGGGGCTGTACGGACGGCTACTTATAGCGCACCCACTTCAGCATCTCCTTCAGCGTAGGCTTCTTGCCGTACATCAGGATGCCGACGCGGTAAATCTTCCCGCCGAACCACACGAAGAACAGTGCCGTACCGAAGAGCAGCAGTACGCTGAGGGCCTCCTGCCAGAGGGGGACACCGAAGGGTATGCGCACCATCATGACGATGGGGGCCGTGAGCGGGAAGAGGCTGGCCCAGAAGGCAAGCGGCCCGTTCGTATTCTCCACGCTGTACATCGCGGCGTAAAGCGCGAATATCATAATGAAAATCATCGGCATCATGAACTGGGAGGTGTCCTCGGGCTCGTTCACGCTCGCACCGACTGCAGCGAAGAAGCTGGCGTAGAGCAGGTAGCCGCCGATGAACATCAGGACGAACATGATGCCCAGCTCCAGGTAGGGAAGGTTGGCCAGAGCCTGCACAATCTCCGCGCTCTCGCTCATCTCGCCCACCGCTACGGCAGAGGCGTCGGCTCCCATACCAGGCACGGCGGGTTGCGCGCCTGCGGCGGCCATAGCGGCATCGGCACCGAAGACGCTCCCCACCACGCCGAGGATTACGGCGAGCATAACGCCCCAAATGGTGAGCTGCACAAAGCCGACAAGGGCTATGCCGACAATCTTACCCATCATCAGCTGGAAAGGCTTCACACTGCTCACCATCAGCTCCACGATGCGGTTGGTCTTCTCCTCCGTGACGCTCTGCATCACCATGCCGCCGTAAGCCATCACGAACATATAGATTAGGAAGGTGAAGAGGAAGCCCGCCGCGATGGCGATGCCCGTATGGGAACTGGTCTCCTCGCCCTTCTCGTTCCATTTCACGGTGGAGACGGAGAGTTCCGCCTGCACGTCCTCAATGATCCGGTCCAAGTCCCGTATGCCGCTGGCAGCAAGCTTGTCCTTGCGCACCTGCTCGTTGATGCAGCTCTGCACATAGGACAGGAGCTCCTGCGACACTTCCTCGCGGCTGTATATGGTGATGGCCTTGGGATGCTGTGCCAGGTCGGCCGTGATGGAGACCACAGCGAGGACGTCGGAAGTGTCGCTGCGGAACTCGGGAAGCAAGGCCGGCGCGGTGAAGAAGTGGTAGTTCTTCGTGTCCTCCAGCGCGGAGAGATACTTGCCCGTACTGTCCACGACGGCTACGCGCTGCTGATCCGAATCCTTGATGCTCGCCAGCCAAAGCGGAACGGCCACAAGCGCGGCCATGATGAAGGGCATCAGCACGGTGAGCAGGATGAAGGACTTTTTCTTTATGCGGGTAAGGAACTCCCGCTTGATGATGATGAGAATCTTATTCATGGCCTACCACTTTCAAAAAGATATCGTTCATACTCGGCAACTGCTCGGCAATACTACGCACCTCCAGGTCCTGCGCCACAAGAGCGATGAGGCCGCTGTTCGTCAGGCTGGCTTCCTTCTGCAGGAGGTGCCGCGTCACGCCACCGTCCGTCTCGCAGCTCAGCACGGCGTACCGCTCGGGACGGGGCTGCAGTTCGCCGCCCGTGCTGACCACCTCGTAGAGCCCTGTGCGGAAACGCTGCTTCACGTCCTGCACATTGCCCGTCAGCACAACCTTGGACTTGTTGATGAGCGCGATTTCGTCGCAGACATCCTCAACGCTCGCCATGTTGTGCGTGGAGTAGATTACGGTGTGCCCCTTGTCACGCAGCGCAAGGATTTCGCGCTTCAGCAGTTCGGCGTTCACGGGGTCAAAGCCGCTGAAAGGTTCGTCGAAGATAAGCAGCTGCGGCTCGTGCAGTACGGTGATGACGAACTGCACCTTCTGCTGCATACCCTTTGAGAGCTCTTCCAGTTTCTTGTTCCACCAGGGCATTATCCCGAACTTCTCGAACCAGTCCTGCAAGCGGTGCTTGGCCTCGGCGGCCGAGAGCCCCTTGAGCTGGGCGAGGTAAACGGCCTGCTCGCCCACCTTCATCTTCTTGTAGAGGCCGCGCTCTTCGGGAAGATAGCCGATTTGCTGCACGTCCTCGGCGCGGAAGGCGTGGCCGTCGAAGCGTACTTCGCCCTCGTCCGGGGCGGTGATGCGGTTAATGATACGGATGAGCGTCGTCTTCCCTGCGCCGTTTGGCCCGAGAAGCCCGAACACCCTGCCGCGCGGCACGCTGACCGTCACGTCGTCCAGCGCCGTGTGTCCGGCGAAGCGTTTCACGATGTGGCGTGCCTCCAGGAATGTTTCCATATGGCTTGTCTAGTTTGGATTTACCTTGTCTTTGACGCGCCCGGCGCGCCGTTTGTTGAAAAAATCGCTGCAAAAATACGAATTTCCGTCCATTCCCGCTTCGGAACACCCCGTATTTATCCGCCCAGCCACAGCCTATACGCCGAATAACCGCCGCCTTATTCTCCATTTGGCGGAATAAAAAACCTACAAATCGACGGAATGAGGACACTTAAACGTCTGGCAAGCAGCCCGAAAGACTGGTACCCGCCTCATTCCGTACAGGCTCCCACAAAGCACGGGCTGCGACCGAAATCACTTCGCCCGCAGCCCGCAAAATATTCATGTTTAACTAATGGTTATTTCTCGGAGGCATAGGCCTCGGCCACCTCGTCCATACCGATGCCCAGCTGGCGCATACGGCGGAAGAGGTCGGGCAGGTAGTCGTCGCGGAAGGCGCGGCGGCGGGCTGCCAGGATGAGGTCGGCGGCATCCGGTGCGACGAAGTAGCCCATGCCGCGGCGGTTGTAGAGGATGCCACGCGCGGCGAGCTGGTCGTAGCTCTTCACCGTCGTGTTCACGTTCACTTCCAGTAGCGCGCTGTACTCCCGCACGCTCGGCACGCGGGAGTCGGCTTCGTACCGCCCCGCGAGTATCTCGTCGCAGAGCCGCTCGGCTATCTGCACGTATATAGGATTGGTTTCTTTGAACTGCATAAGGCATGAATTTGTTCAGAGTACTTGCATCCGTGAGAACTTCCGCCAGCTGAGCCACACGCACCCTGCAGTGAGGGCGAACAGCAGCGCGTCAAGCACCGCGTAGTACGCGAGGCCGGGCCGGAGGTTCTGCCAGAACTCCGCGCTGTCCGTCAGGTCTGCGATGCGCCAGGCCAGCAAAACGAAGACGAAGTTACCCACTAAGTAGAGGACGGTCGTCATGAGCGCGCCGCGTTTCCGGAAGTAAAGCCCGCCGAGAAGGTAGGAAGCGTGCACAAAGAGCAACAGGAGGCGGGACCCCAGCGCACTCAGCAGCACAAGTACGTGCCCGTCCTGCTGCACGTAGAACTCCGGCAGGAAAAAGTTCCACTGCCTGAAGAACTCCGGGACGAGGCTCGGCAGGGTGTGCTCGAAGAGTACGGGCTGCACGGCAAGGCGTGCGGCATCAGCGCAGGCGAATGCCGCGACAGCAACCAGGCACGCGCCCGGAACGAGCAGCAGCCAGCGGCCCAGGAACTTCTCCAGGCGCGAGGCGGGAAGCATCAGGGCATTGATGCGCGAGGGCTTCTCGCGGAGGTCGTAAGCGAACTGCGCCACGCTGAAAAGCAGGAAAAGGAAGAACATCGCATTAGCCATTCCTGCCGTACGGACGAGGAATGATGCGGTATACTCCGCTCTGTCGGTAATGACCATCATATGGTAGCTTCCTCCCGTATAGGACAACGCATTGTTGAAGTTCATCTGCGAGAGGCATCCCAGCGTCACGTAGAAGACAAACATGCCAAGGAAGAAGTTGATATAGACACGCCGGTTTGTCAGCAGGTCGCGCTTCAGTACAAGGCCGAAACGGGTAAGATTGAATTCCATGTCGTTGAGTTTTTAGTTCCTAAAAGTTTTCATAATTCCGGCATCCTCAGACCTCCCGACCCCCTTGCACCACATAGTTGAACAGCAGTTCGAGGTTCAGCGCCGAGTCCTCGCCGCCCTTGTTCCGCCGGACGATGCTGTGTCCGCCCACACTGGGCTGCGCATAAAGCGCGCCGTCTGCGGACTCACCCGCCGGAAGCTCCTCAAAGACGAGCTCCGCCGTCACCTCAGCCACGCTCTTGGAGAGCAGCAAGCGGCTACCGTCAATGATGACGACGTGGTCCAGCAGTGAGTCAATGTCCCGCACTTGGTGCGTAGAGACGACGAGCGTCTGCTCCTCCCCCATGTGGCGTGCCACCACCTTGCGGAACTCGCTCTTGGCCGGAATGTCCAGCCCGTTCGTAGGCTCGTCCATCAGTAAGTAACGCGCCTGCGTGGCAAGGGCGAAGCTCATCAGTGCCTTCTTCGTCTGCCCCATAGACAACTGTCCCAGGCGCAGGTCCTCCGAAAGGCCGAAGTCCGCGAGACACTGCCGCAGGATGTCCTCGCTGAAGCGCGGGTAGAAGCCTCGGTTCAGCGACACAAACCGCCGCAACGGCATCTTGGGCAGCGTGAACTCCTCCGGCACGAGGAACACGTCCTGCAACGCCGCTGCCCGGCGCGCCGCAGCCGGCAGTCCGCCCAGCCGCACCGTGCCGCCCTGCGGACGCAGCAGCCCGCACATCATATACAGCAACGTAGTCTTGCCCGTACCGTTCCTGCCAAGCAACCCATAGACCCCACCCGGCTCCAGTGCGAGCGAGAAGTCCTTGAATACGGGGTTCCTTCTCCCGTACCCGAAGCGTAAGTTCTCAATTTGTATCATAGTAACAAAGCTTTAGTTCCCCTCCGGCGCACCCGTCTGCGCGCTTCATTCCGCGTACGCCATCGGTGTAATACTTAAATAGTACACCGCAAAAGTAAAGCAACCATAGCATACCGCCAAATTTTCTGCCGACTTTTTTCAAAAAAGTGTAGAAGGGCTTTTTCCCGACCGCCCCACAACGCGCCCGTAACCCCCGGACAAGAAGTTTCGGCGATGCGGGGAAAAGGAAAGAAGCGGCAGCCGCAGGTTTGCAGCACCCGCCTGCAAGCGAAAAGAAGAAGGGAGGATATCGCCAACAAGACGGCACGGACGCGGGGCGCTGCCCGTAGAAAGCCGCAACAACTCCGGCACCCGCGCCACCGCACCGCAAGCACGCCACGAAGGGCACTGGCGTTACCATAAAACAAACCCGCCCACACAGCGCCCCATCAAGGATGCGTGCATTTTGATTTGCCGCCACACAATAAGGAAGAGCGGCGCGCGTTATACCTATATTATATATACGCGCGCGAGACAATCATGCAGAAAACTTTCCAACAGAAGCCGCACTACGACATTCTGGACGGGCTTCGGGGCGTGGCGGCCCTTATCGTCATTCTTTACCACGTCTTCGAGTGTTTTGACTGGTCGCCCGCACCGCGCGGCTACCTGGCCGTGGACTTCTTCTTCGTGCTTTCCGGCTTCGTCATCGGCTATGCCTACGACGACCGCTGGGGGCGAGGACTGAAGACGGGGGGCTTCTTCCGTCGCCGCCTTATCCGCCTGCACCCGATGGTGGTGCTGGGTGCTTTGGTCGGTGCCGTATGCTTCCTGCTGCAAGGCGGCAGGATGTGGGACGGCACACCCGTGGCTACCAGCCTCGTGATGCTCGCCCTGCTGCTGAATATGCTGATGCTCCCGCTTCCCGTCGGTGCGGCGGCGGACATTAGGGGCAACGGCGAGATGTTTCCGCTGAACGGTCCTGTCTGGTCACTCTTCTTTGAGTACATCGGGAACGTGCTTTATGCCCTGCTCCTGCGCCGTATGCCCACGCGCTGGCTCTGCGCCGTGGCCGTGGTGACGGGCGGGCTGCTCGGATATGTAGCCCTGTCGGACGGCTACCTTGGCGTGGGCTGGTCGATGGCGGACGGCGGTTTCTGGACGGGGCTGGTGCGCATGTTGTTCCCCTATACGCTGGGAATGCTGATGGCCAGGCGGATTGGCAGGCACCCTGCGCGGGAAGACGAGAGGCCCTCCCAAGTAGTCGTCTTCGCGGGTGCGTCCCTCGTGCTGGTGCTAGCTGCGGTCGCGCCCTTCCTTTTCGGAGAGATGCCGGCATGGTGCGGCGGGCTGTACGATGCGCTGTGCGTCGCCCTTGTGTTCCCCGCCGTGGTATGGTGCACGGCACGCCTATGCCCCGCGCATGGGGGGAGGCAGGCGGACAGCGGACGGCGCGGCACACGCCTCATACGCTTCCTGGGCGACCTCAGCTACCCGCTCTACGCCGTACACTACCCCCTGATGTACCTCTTTTACGCCCACATCGGCTTCGCGGGCGAACTGGTTCCCATTGCGAAAGTGCACGACGTATGGCCCGTCGCCCTCGCCCTGCCCTTCGGTTGCATACTGCTGGGCTGGATTGCCCTGCGCTGCTACGACCTCCCCGTGCGCCGCTGGCTGGCCCGCGTGTGGGAATAGCGCGGACCGCCGCCCCGCGCCGCGCCGATACCCCCCGGCCTGTTCCCGCCGCAAATTCCCGCCCCGCCGCTTGCACGGCAGGAAAATACTTCGTACCTTAGCCCCCGATTCAGGAACTAATAACAATTAAAACACACAAACGCATGAAAAAGAAATTTGTATGCACCGTGTGCGGCTACGTACACGAAGGGGACGAGGCTCCCGAACGCTGCCCCGTATGCAACGTGCCCGCCTCCAAATTCAAAGAAGTCGTTGAGGACGAACTCAGTTTCGTAGTAGAACACCAGATCGGCATCGCCAAGGACGTGGACGAGGAAGTCAAGAAAGGACTGCAAGCCCATTGGCTCGGCGAATGCTCCGAGGTGGGCCAGTACCTCGCCATGGCACGTCAGGCCGACCGCGAGGGCTACCCCGAAATCGCTGCCGCCTTCCGCCAGTACGCCTACGAGGAGGCCGACCACGCCAGCCGCTTCTGCGAGCTACTGGGAGACAACGTTTGGGACACGAAGACGAACCTCTACAAGCGCATGATTGCCGAGAGCGGAGCCTGCGAGGACAAGAACCGCATCGCTAAGCGCGCGAAGGAGCTCGGCCTTGACGCCATCCACGACACCGTACACGAGATGGCGCGCGACGAAGCCCGCCACGGACGCGGTTTCGCAGGGCTCTACAAGCGCTTCTTCGGCGAATAAAGTTGCCCTGAACGCACCGGGCAGGCAGGCGGAACTACCCGCCAAGCCCTGACTGGGAACCGACAAACGGCGCAACAAGTGCCGGAGACGCAAAATTGTGCCTCCGGCACTATGCCGTTCAGGCGGAAAAGCCTACCTTTGCATAGCTCGTGTAACAAGTAAGACAACTCCCACAGGATGAAATGCTACCTGCTCACACCCATACGTATAGTCTTAACTCTTTTTGCCGTACTTTGCGCTCTTGTCCCCCAACGGGCGAGTTGTCAGTTACGCTTCTCGGAAATCCAGCAATCGAACATCGGCACGCTGCTGGACGACCTCAATGAATTTCCTGACTCCTGGGTGGAACTCCGTAACCCCACCAACCGCATCGTCTCAACTAAGGACTACGCCATAGGCACCACACCCGACCCGGAAGCGGCATGGCCCTTGCCTGCAAAACGTGTCATGCCTTACGGCTTCACGACCGTATTGTGCGACATGCAAGCGTCAGGATGGCATACGGACTTCAGGCTCAATGCCAGCGGAGGCAGTGTTTACCTGTTCCGAAGCGGGGCTATCGTGGACAGCCTCAAGGACTACCCCAGGCAGCCCGCACCCGGCATCAGCTACGGCTACCCGCAAGACGGACCCGGATACGCCATGTGGCTCATCAAGCCAACGCCCGGCATGCCCAATGCCGAAGCAGCAGCAGAGCGCATCCTCCCCCCTCCCATGTTCAGCCGACGCGGCTTCGTTGCCATAGGGGAAGGAGACCCTGTCCAGATAAGCCTCATCCCGCCCGCCTACTCGCCCGAAGGAGCGGAGATACGCTACACGCTCAACGGCAAAGAACCCACGGAAAGGGACTCGCTCTACAGGAGGCCCATCGCCCTACAGGGCACTACAACCGTCCGGGCCAAATACTTCGCGGAAGGGCACTTCCCCTCCGCTACGGCCACGCAGTCCTATATCTTCCACCCGCGCGAGCGGATGCTGCCCGTCATCTCTATCGTAACGGACAGCGCCTACCTGTACGATGAGAAAATCGGCATCGACGTAACGGGAAGTTACTCCGAGGAACAACCCAATTTCTACTACAACTGGCGGCGACCGGCCAATATTGAGCTCTTTGAACCGGGACAGGCAGGCAGCGCTATCAACCAACTTTGCGAGATACGCATGTCCGGTAACGACGGCGGACGCAAGCACCACCCGCTACGTCCCATGATTGTATATGCGCACGAACGCTTCGGCACGAAGCACTTCAAGCACGAGCTATTCCCCGAAGACAAGCCTGGAAAAAAGGATTTCAAGTCCATTATGCTGCGTAACTCCGGCAACGACTTCGGCCGGCTCTACTTCCGCGATGCCATCATCCAGCGCAGCGTCGGGCGGAACGTAGACCTGGACTGGCAGGCCTACCGCCCCGCCATCGTCTATGTGAACGGCGTGTACCACGGACTACTCAATATGCGCGAACGCTCGCAGGAGGACAACGTCTTCACCAACCACCACGGCATCAAGGACATAGACCTCGTGGAATACTGGTGGAAGGTGGAGCAGGGGAATGCGGGCGACCTGGAGGCTTTCTCCAAGCTCTACAAGCACGATCCCCACGCCGACCTGCACGATTACGAGCGGGTCATGGACGTGCAGGAGTTCGCCGATTACTTCATCATGGAGCTGTTCTACAACAATACGGACTGGCCCGCGAACAATACCCGGATGTGGCGGCCCACAGCCCCCGACGGCCGATGGCGCTGGATTGCCTACGACACGGACGTGGGGCTGGGGCGCGACAACAGCGACCCGCACTTCCCTTCCTTTGACTGGATGTACGGCACTGTGGAAAACCCGCAGCCTGAATTCTGGTACTGGGGAAACGATGAATTGGGAACGGCTCTATGGCGACGGCTCATCAGCATTCCCGAGTTCCGGGACTACTTCATCATGCGCTTCACGGTCCACATGGGAGACTTCCTGCGCGCCGACCTTTTTGACGCATTGGCCGATACCATGTCCCGCAGCATAGCCAGCGAATACCCCCACCATGCGCAACGCTGGGGCATCTGCGCAAGTGACCACGACGAACAGCTGGAGTTCGTGAAAAAGTGGGTACGGCAACGCATCCCCTACCTCTACGGACACATCGCCGAACACTTCGGGCTGGGTAACCCCCACCCGCTCCTCATCGACGCAAGAACCGCGACAGGACTCACCATTGACGACATCCCCGTGCAGAGCGACTACTTTGACGGACAATTTTATGAAGACGCGCCCTTAACTGTCGGCGTGGTGCCCAGCCGTAAATTCCTGTACTGGGAACTCAAGTACAAGGACGCGGACGGGGAAGACACGACAGAGCAGATTGACACCCCGGCCTTTACCATCCCGATGCCGGCAGACAGCCTCCACATCATTGCCGTGACAGAGGACATCATCGGCATACAAACGCCGCTTACCGCAGCAGAAGCTGCCCCCACTTTCCTGGGCGGTTACCACTGCATAACGGCCAATGCGGCCACCGACATGCGGGTACAGCTCTATGACAGCCGGGGCGCGCTCATCCGCACCGTCACCCTGCAGGCCGGCACCAACACCATCAGCGACTTACCGCCCGGTATCTACATCGTAGAGCGGAAGAAAGTATTAGTACGATAAACAAACACAGATTATGGAAAAAGGAAAAGTGGATGCCCTGCTAGGCATCGTCTTCGGTGACGAAGGCAAAGGCAAAGTCGTGGACTTCTTCACGCCGCGCTACGACGTGGTTGCGCGCTTCGCAGGCGGCCCGAATGCGGGACACACCATCATATTCGGAGGAAAGAAGTTCGTCCTCCGCTCCATTCCCTCAGGCATTTTCAACGATGGCGCACTGAACGTCATCGGCAACGGCTGCGTCATCGCGCCCGACCTCTTCATGCAGGAGGCGCAAGAGCTTGAGGCAGCGGGATACACCTTGACGGACCGCCTCCACATAAGCCGCCGCGCCCACCTCATACTGCCAACGCACCGCCTCCTCGACCGCGCCTACGAAGCCGCCAAGGGGAAGGACAAGGTCGGGACCACAGGCAAGGGCATCGGCCCCACCTACAGCGACAAGGCGACCCGCGTAGGCCTCCGCGTGGGAGACATCCTCGAAAACTTTCCAGAGAAATACGCCCGTCTCAAGGCGCGCCATGAGCAGATACTCCGCGACCTGGGATTCACGGACTACGACATCGCCGGGGAAGAGGCTCGCTGGATGCAGGGCGTAGAATACATGAAGCAGTTCCCGCTGACCGACACGGAGGTTGAGATCAACCGTCTGCTGGCCGAGGGAAAGAGTGTGCTGGCCGAAGGCGCGCAGGGCTCGCTGCTCGACATTGACCACGGCACCTACCCCTTCGTTTCCTCCTCCTCCACGACGGTCGGCGGCGTATGCACCGGCCTCGGCGTCGCCCCGCAGCGCATCGGTCACGTGTACGGCATCTTCAAGGCCTACTCCACGCGCGTCGGCTCAGGGCCGTTTCCCGTAGAACTCTTCGACGAGACAGGCGACCGCCTGCGCGACATCGGCCACGAGTACGGTGCCGTGACGGGGCGCAACCGCCGCTGCGGCTGGATTGACCTCGTAGCCCTGAAGTACGCCATCATGATTAACGGCGTGACGGACCTTGTGATGATGAAGAGCGACGTGCTGGACACCTTCGCCTCCATCCGCGTCTGCACCGCCTACCGCAAGGGCGGCGAAGTGACGGACACGATGCCCTACGACACAGAGGGCTGGGAGGCCGTTTACGAAGAGCTCCCCGGCTGGCAGACACCGCTCACCGCCCTGCGCGACGAGGCGGACTTCCCCGCGCCTTTCAGGGCATACATCGACTATCTGGAGCGCGAGTTGCAGACCCCCATCAAGATAGTAAGCGTCAGCCCGGACCGCGAGGCGACAATACTAAGGTAGGAGAGTAACGGGAAGGTAAAGGGTGCAAAAGGTTCATGAACCGCCAGAGGAAACTGGCAGGCAGCGATAGTATTCCGTAACCCTGCGGTTAGTTTATCCTAACCGCAGGGTTAATTTTTCCTACCCATAGGGTTAGTCCGCCGTGACCCTATGGGTAGTTTCCCCCCTGTCTGCCGGCGGCGACGCGCAGCCGGGACTCGGATACGGAACAAGCGGCCCTGCGGATGGCGGTGACGCTTGGCTTTAAGGGCTGGTAGGCAACAGGGTAGGAAAAGGTAGGTAGGCAAAAAGGGCATTACGGAAGGGAAGTTAAAAAGGAAGCTAGGCGCTTCGCGCCAGACAATAGTACTAAAAACAATCGTGAGACTATTGTCCTGCCCGCCCGAATGGGCATAACTTCCTCTTTAACTTCCCCTCCAAATTCTCCCGCTGCCCACGGAACGGGCCGCAAGAGTTCATCTGCCTGCGTACATCCGCTCGTAATACGTCTGGTAGTCCGAGCCGCTGACGGCCTGCACCCAGTCACGGTGCTCGAGGTTCCAGAGGATGGTCTTCTCTATGCCCACCTCGAAGGTCGTCTCCGGGTACCAGCCCAGGTCGGCCTTGATGCGCGACGGATCAATACCGTAGCGTTGGTCGTGCCCGAGGCGGTCTTTCACATAAGTGATGAGGTCGTCATTAATCCATGAGATGTCAATCTGTCCATCGGCATCCTTGTCCTGCCGCTTCAGCAAGGCGCGGAATTCGGGACGCTCCTCCATCAGACGACGGATGGTGCGTATGATGATGCGCACTATCTCTATGTTCTGCCGCTCGTTGTGCCCGCCCACGTTGTAGATACTGCCGTCTGCGGCCTCGTTCACCACGAGGTCGATGGCCTTGCAGTGGTCTTCGACGTAGAGCCAGTCGCGCACGTTCGTCCCCTGCCCATAGACAGGGAGTTTCTTCCCCTCGAGCACATTGTTAATCATCAGCGGGATGAGCTTCTCGGGGAAGTGGTAGGGGCCGTAGTTGTTGGAGCATCGCGTGATGCTTACAGGCATGTGGTAGGTGTCGCGGTAGGCCATGACGACGAGGTCGGCGCTGGTCTTCGACGCACTATAGGGGCTGTGGGGCTGCAGGGGGGTATCCTCCGTGAAGAAGCCGGTCGGCCCGAGCGAGCCGTAAACTTCGTCCGTGGAAACCTGGTGGTAGCGCACACCGTCCTGCCACGTCGGGTAGCCCTGCGCGTCCTTGCCGTTCACCCACGCACGGCGGGCGCAGTCCAACAGGTTCTGCGTGCCGAGGATGTTTGTCTGCAAGAAAAGCTGCGGGTTCTCTATACTGCGGTCCACGTGACTCTCAGCGGCGAAATTCACTACCACGTCAAAGCGGTACTGGGCGAAGAGGCTGTCCACCAGTTCCCGGTCGCAGATGTCGCCACGCACAAACGTACAGCGGTCATTGTCTATGTCCGCGTCGATTGTCCCGAGGTAACCGGCGTAGGTGAGCGCGTCAAGCACCACGATGCGGATATTCTCGTGCTGCCGCAGCATGTATTTGACGAAATTAGAACCGATAAAGCCGGCACCACCGGTCACAAGATATGTCTTCATCTATATTCTTTTGGGTTGAACAGGGGCTGTCCGCTGCGTTACGCGCCTGCGGACGGCGCATTGACGAAGCAAAAGTAAGCATTATCCGCCAATAGGACAAATGATGCGGCACTATTTCGTCGGTAAGACCCTATACACAGTCCCGACTTACCTGCACAAAAAGCCCGTCAAAGCAAAGAAAACGGGCGCGCCACTTCACCTTTTCTGCGGAAAGACGTACCTTCGCAGCGAAAGCAAACGGCAAGCATGAAGAAAACATACACCGCCCCACGGCTCCGCATCATAGAGCTATATTCCCGCGACGGCCTGGCAGGATTCGTCATCGGCAGCGACGGGAAGGAGACGGACGACCAGTGGACGCGAAAGAAGAACTACGGCGACGGCACTTCCGCCCGCAACGGGAAACCATCGCTGTGGGACGACATTGAATAAGCGTCTGCGCGCGGGACGTGAGCGGGCTGCAAGAATGCACAAGAGGGGGGGTGAACTGGAGTTCGCCCCCCCTCTTATAATATATTATATGTGTGCAGCAATATCGTTTGTCAGCTGTACGAAGTCCGCCACCGCCAGCTGCTCGGGCCGCCGCGTAAGCCCCCCGGAAGCGAGGAAGCCGCTCCAGTCGCGCCCGCCCGCCAGTTGGGAAAGCACGGGACGCAGGCTCACGCGCAGCATCTTGCGCCGTTGCTGGAACGTACCCTTCACGATCCGCTTCAGCAACGCCTCGTCGCAGCCGCAGTCCCGCACCTCATTGCGCGTCAGGCGGACAACCGCGCTCTGCACCTTCGGCGGCGGGTTGAAGACACCCGGCGGCACGGTGAAGAGCAGCTCCACGTCATACCACAGGTGCAGCAGGACGGAGAGGATGCCGTAGGCCTTCGTGCCAGGGCGGGCGGCGATGCGCTCGGCCATCTCGCGCTGCACCATGCCCGTACAGCAGGGGATGAGCTCGCGGTTGTCCAGCATCTTGAAGAATATCTGCGAGGAGATGTCGTAAGGGTAATTGCCGGTAAGGACAAACGGCTCACCGCCGAATACGCGCCACAAGTCCATCCGCAGGAAGTCCTCGCCCAGAATGTTCTCCCGGAGCTCGGGCCACCGCTCACGGAGGTAGGCCACACTCTCGCGGTCTATCTCCACCACTTTCACGGGACGCCCCTTCGGCAGCAGGAACTGCGTGAGTACACCCATACCGGGCCCCACTTCCAGGACGGGCAGGGCCGGGGCGGCATCCACCGTGTCGGCTATGCGACGCGCCACACCGAGGTCGGTCAGGAAATGCTGGCCGAGATTTTTTTTCGGACGAACGGACTTCATATCATTTCTTTTGGCTACTTTTGCGACTAAGACTGCACAAACATTGCAAAGATAGCACGAAACCGCGAATTAACACGCCGCCAAATGAAAAAAACGCTCCGCATACTGCTCCCCTTCGCCCTCGCCATCGGCATCCTGTGGTGGATGTACCGGGGCACGGACTGGCGGGAGTTCTTCCGCAGTGTGACGGGGGAGATGCGCTGGGGCTGGATGCTTTTCTCCCTGGTCTTCGGTGTGTTGGCGCAGCAGGTACGGGCATGGCGCTGGCGGCTGGCCTTGGAACCGCTGGGCGAACACCCGCGCCGCCGCACGGCGGAGGATGCCATCTTCCTGAGCTACGCCGCGAGCCTCGTAGTGCCCCGCATCGGCGAGGTGATGCGCTGCGGTTCATTACAGCGGAGCGACGGCGTGCCGTTCGCCAAAAGCCTCGGGACGGTCGTGACGGAGCGCATCGTCGATTCCATCATGATTGCCGCGCTCACGGCGCTGGCCCTCCTCACGCAACTCCCCGTCTTCGTAAAATTCCTCCAGACGACGGGTACTGACCTCTACAGCCTGCTCGGACGCTTCACGGCTACGGGCTACCTCGTCACGGCGCTCTGCCTCGCAACGGCCGTTGCGGCGGGTGCCTACCTCCTCAGCAGGTATGTGAGGAGCGGTAAAGACCTATTGCGCGACCTGCGGGCGGGCATCCTCTCGCTGAAGAACGTGCGGAGCCTGCCGCTCTACCTGCTCTACAGCCTGCTCATCTGGGCGTGCTACTTCCTGCACTTCTACGTAGCCTTCTTCTCCTTCGGCTTCACGGCAGGCGTATCCCCGCTCTCGGCCTTCCTCGTCTTCTGCATCGGCTCCTTCGCCGTCCTCGTCCCAACGCCCAACGGTGCGGGTCCGTGGCATTTTGCCGTGAAGACGATGCTCGTACTGCTCTACCCGACAGCCATCAGCGAGGCGCAGGCCATCCTCTTCGCACTCGTAGTTCACACCATCCAGACCGCACTCGTCGTCCTCCTCGGCGCATGGGGCTGGGCGCACCTGCTTATGGTGCCGAAACACACAGGGAAGATATTCACTACATCAACCTAAAAATAAAAAGACATGAGCGAAATCAAGAACCTACAGCCGCAGGCCATCTGGAAAAACTTCCACCTGCTGACGCAAGTGCCGCGCCCGAGCGGCCACCTGGAGAAGGTGCAGAAATTCCTCCTCGACTGGGCGAAGGAACACAACGTAGAGGCGTTCCAGGACCAGGCGGGCAACATCCTGATGTACAAGCCCGCCACGCCCGGCTACGAGAACCGTAAGGTCATCACCCTGCAGGGGCATATGGACATGGTGCCGCAGAAGACGAAAGAGAGTACGCACAACTTCGAAACCGACCCCATACAGACGTACATTGACGGCGACTGGGTGAAGGCGCGGGGCACTACGCTCGGCTCCGACGACGGCATGGCTGTCGCCACCATCATGGGCATCTTCGAGGACGACACTATACCCCACGGCCCGCTTGAGGGCTTCATCACGGCCGACGAGGAGACGACTATGTACGGCGTAGAGCACATGAGCGCCGACACGCTGAAGGGGGAAATCCTCCTTAACCTTGACGACGAGACGGAGGGACAGATGATCGTGGGCTCCGCAGGCGGCGTGAACCAGAACGCGGAGCTGGAATACCAGGAAGCGGACACCGACAAGGCCGACGCTGCCCTGAAGGTAACCATCAAGGGACTGCTCGGCGGCCATAGCGGACTGGAGATTAACGAAGGCCGCGCCAACGCCAACAAGCTCATGGGCCGCCTCGTGCAGGACGCGCTGGCCAACTACGAGGCCTGCCTATGCACATGGGAAGGCGGAAACATGCGCAACGCCATCTGCAACCGGGCCGAGGTCGTGCTGACGCTCCCCAAGGAGAACGTGGAAGCCTTCAAAGAGGAAGCCGTCGCCGACTGGGCGCGCGTCTTCAAGGACGAGTACGCCGCCGTGGAGAAAGCCCTCGAGATAGACGTCGAGGACGTGCCCCTCCCCGCCAAGCAGGTGCCCGCCGAAATCGCCGACAACCTCGTGAACGCCATCTGCGCCTGCCACAACGGCGTGATGCGCATGATACCCGAAGTGCCCCACATCGTAGAGACAAGCTCCAATCTCGGCATCGTCACCATCGCCGCAGGCAAGGCATCCTTCGTCGTACTCGTACGCTCCAGCCGCGACTCCATGCGCCAGTGCTGCGCCGAGACCACGGAGAGCGCGTTCGCCATGGCAGGCATGAAGGTCACCTACGACCACGCCTACCCCGCCTGGCAGCCCAATCCGAAGAGCGAGATCGTGGCCCTCATGGCCGGTATCTACCGCCAGCTCTTCAACCAGGAGAGCCAGGTGCAGGTCGTACACGCCGGGCTGGAGTGCGGTGTCATCGGTGCCAAGTATCCGGAGATGGACATGGTGAGCTTCGGCCCCACGCTCCGCAGCCCGCACACCCCCAACGAGCGGTGCAACATCCCCAGCGTGGAGAAATACTGGAAGTTCGTGCTGGAAACCCTCAAGCAGGCCCCGCGCAAGTAACCCCCGCACGCTGACACCACAGGCTGCGCAGGCCGGCACAGGCACTCCCCCGCCCCGGCCGCGCAGCCTGTACGCTTACCCCGAACCGCCACCCATGAAGCCGCTCCACTTAGCCCTGCTGCTCGCTGCCCTGGGCTTCCTTGCCCTGCTCTACGCCCTCAACCCGGCGGAGCACGCCCTGATGCCGAAGTGCCCCATAAGGCTACTGACCGGCTACAGCTGCCCCGGCTGCGGACTCCAGCGCGCCCTGCACGCCGCCCTACACGGCCACTTCCGCGAGGCCGCACGCCTCAACCTCTTCCTCATCCCCGCCCTGCCCTACCTCGCCGCACTCCTCGTCAGCGACATCCTCCTGCGCGGCGAGCGGAAGCGGCGGTGGCAGCGCGTCACGCACAGCCCACGCCTCATCTACGCCTACCTCGCCCTGTTCCTTATCTGGTGGCCCCTGCGCAACCTGCTCGGCCTCTGAGCACGACCCACCGCCCCCTAAAGAGCCTCCGCCGGGGAGTATGTCTGCAGTAGCGCGTCAGTCATTTATCCGCCCCTCGAACCTGCGCCCGTCATACGTACCGCTGAAGGTGCTGCCGTCCCCGGAACACGCGTCAAACTCCGCATTGGCAAAGAAGTCCTGCACGTCCCAGTCCGCACCGCTGAAGGCCACGTCGGGCGTAAGCCCCGGTGTCGGATACAAGCCACTGCCACACCAGACGCTGGAAAGGCCGCCGGAAGCCCAAATAAAATTCCCGCAGTCGGTGCATTCGTCCACATAGCTTCGCATGGCAGTGGCCTTGGCTGCATACTGAGTAAGGAATGAGGAACCGCCGACCACGTCGCCACACTCAAAGTACCAACCATCGGTTTCAATATTACTCCCTACCCCGGCTTCTGTATAACGAACGCCAGGATCAAGCAAAGCACCACAGCCGGTCGTATTTGTACGAGTACGGAAACCAAGAGGCCCCTCATAAATAAAACAGCCGCCACCTGGCTCATAATAGTAGTCTACCCCATAAAGCACCCCTATAGCCACCCGCACGGGCGGCCCTGCAGGTACGCTCGCCGCCAGCAGCCCGCAACCCAACGGAAACACCTGCATCGCAGGCTTCACGTACTTCTTCTCCACCGGCGCAGCACCCGCCGCCATTGCCACAGCCGCCTCCAAAGCCCGCTCGTCGGCGCACGGCGCAGCGTTCTCGTTCATTCTTTCGTCCATTTCTTAATACTTTAATTTATTTATAATAGCATTTGTTTATTACGCTCACACCATCCCCAAGCCTCCCCCTCTCGGGGGGACGGGAGGGGGGCTGGAGGGGCTTCGGGGCATGGGGCTTGTATGCACGCAAAAGCGGCGCACCACACCCCTCCGAAGGGGGCGCGATGCGCCGCTCAATGCGTACTCGTATTTCCGTAACTACTTGATAACCAAAGCGCGAGGGGGGGTAATTCGGGCACTTCCCGCCCCGTAAACACAGGCAGAACCGCCCTCCGCTACTGCGGAAGCGGCTATACCGTTATTATATATATACGCGTAAGGCATCGTCAAGTTGCTGATTTCCGCCGCAAAGGTAGGGAAATGTATCTTTCCGGCCAAGTCCGGGGCGAGGAAATAACCTGTCGGAGAAAACTGACCATAGGGTTAGGAAGAAGTAACTATAGGGTTACGAAGAAGTAACTATAGGGTTACGAAGAACTAACCCTACGGTCAGTGCGCCGTAACCGCAGGGTTAGGGACGGCTACCCCATGGGGTAAGGAGCGCGGTCCGCCGGCCTCCGTAAAAACTAACCCCAGGGTCACTCCGTCGTGACCCTGGGGTTAAGAAACGCCTCGCCCAGTTCCCTACAGCGGGCGGAATACCCAGCCGCCCTGCTTCAGGTAGCCCCAGGAGCCGCCCGTCAGGTAGATGCCGCTGCGCATATCCGCCTCCTGGTAAGCCTCCGGACGCACCTGCTCAATCCGGTCCATAGCATCGTCAAAGAAACTCCCCGTAGCTATACCGGTGATGATGGCCAGTGCCACGGCCAACAGCCACACGATGAGGAAGACCATGTGCCGCCCTGCCGAGGCGGGCTTGCTATCGGGCCGCCGCAGGAAGCTGCGGATGAGGGCATAGAGGGGGAGTGCGACGCTCGTAAAGGCCGCCACGAAGAACACGATGAGCAGCCAAGACAAGGCGGGTGCCTGCGTGGACACCTCCATCCAGCCCCAGTAGGGCAGGCCGGCTGCCATGACAGCCTTGCCTCCGGCTAAGAGCGCGAAGCAAAACAGGGTGATAACAAAGAGCAGGCCGAGCAGCAGGCAGGCGAGGAAGAAGATGCCGAAAGCCTTCAGGCAGGCCACAACGACACTCAGAAACGTGCCGAGGCATCCGCGTGCACGGGCCTGCATGGCGGGGGCATTGACGAAGTTGCGCGTTGCGTCCACGCCGCGCATGATTTCCTCGTTGAGCGTCTGCGGGTTCACGGGCTTGCCGCACATCTGCAGGCGTTCCTCCGCCGTGCGGGCCTCGGGCATGAGTGCCCAAAGCACCACATATACCACGGCCAGCGACGTCCAGGAGAGCAGGCACAGCAGCAGGAATATGATGCGCCACGGCAGGGGGTCGTTGCCGCCGAAGAACTTGCAGAGCCCCGACAGCACACCGCCCAGCATCTTGTCCTGCGGATCGCGGAAAAGCCGACGGCGGGGACGCTCCGGCTCAGGCGGGGGCGGAGGCGTAGTAGGCCCCTCACCGCCGCCATCCGACGGGGTGTCGGCAGGCTCGTCCGCACCGGTCATGTCCTCGGGATTGCCGATGCGCCGGATAATGGAGCGCACGTGGTCAATGTTTACGGCCTCCACCCCCTCCGCCTTCATATCGGAAAGGAGTTCGGCCACGCGGTGCTCAATGTCCTCGCACACTTCCTCGCCGCCATCGCGCCGCGAGAAGTAGGCGCGCATGTTCCGCTGATAACTGTCGAGCAGCTCATAGGCGTCCTCGTCTATGTTATAGAGTACGCCGAACAGGTTGATGGTGAAATTCTTTTTCATAGAAGGTCTGTTTTTTTTAGTTCCACATTCCGGGACGCGACCGCGCCCCAAGTCCTCCGCGTCAGAGGCGGATAGGCACATCCCCCGGTGCGGGCAGTACGGGCGGGGCCGACTTCAGCAGCCCCACCGTCCGGGCCAGTTCCTCCCAGGCGGCATCCAGTTCGTCCAAAACCCGGAGCCCGTCCGGCGTGAGCGAATAATACTTGCGCGGCGGCCCTTGGAGCGACTCCTGCCACTGGTAGGACAGCAGGCCGTCGCGGCGCAGGCGGGACAGCAGGGGATAGAGGGTCCCCTCCACTACAATCAGCTCGGCTTCCTTCAGCCGCAGGATAATGTCGGCGGCATAGGACGGGCCACGGCGCAGCAGGAGTAGGACGCAAAAGTCTAACATCCCCTTCCGCATTTGCGATTTAGCGTTTTCTGTGTTCATAACTTTGGTGTTATGTGCGCCGGAATGCGCACGTATTTTCTCGTTTCCGCCGCAAAGATACAACTTAACCAAATACCTTGCAATACAAAGTACCGTATTTTTTTCAATTTATGGTAGAGAAAAAGCGGACGGAGGGCGCATAAAGCGGCCGGGAGCCTCCTCCGCAACGCACCGAAACACGGGGCGGGACAGCCCAATCGTACAGCAAGGAACGCCCTCCGCCCGCCGCTTTTTCCGCTACCGACGAAAAAAATACGCCAAAGCCTTGCCCGAAAACAGAAAAGTGCGTACCTTTGCGCTCGCTAACGGGAGGAAAGCCCGAAAGCACCCGTGTTTGGGGTATGGTGTAATGGTAACACTGCAGATTCTGGTCCTGCCTTTCCTGGTTCGAATCCGGGTACCCCAACGAAAAGACCCTGCGATGCTGAAGCGTTTCAGCATCGCAGGGTCTTCTTATACCGCACCCAAGTCCGCCACACCGCGCACTGCGAAATCCGGCAGGCGGAGATAATTCCCTCCAAACCTTGCCGGGCTCGGAATTATGCCGTATATTTGCCGGAAATAACCACTTAAACAAACAGACAATTATGCAGGAATACTTTTTTCTGGACGCGCAGAACCAGCGTCAAGGCCCGTATGCAGGCGAGCTGCTCCCCACGTATGGCGTGACTGCCACCACGCTTGTATGGAAACAGGGCATGGCCGACTGGCAGCAGGCCGGGCAGGTAGAAGAACTGGCAAGCCTGTTCGGCAGCCATACCGCTCCCTCCAACTACCCCTTGCCCGAGCAGAATCCTTACGCGCAGGCCGGGCAAAATAACGCCGCAACGGGTGGCAGCTACCAGCCCCAGCCCGACAACTGGCTCGTATGGGCCGTCCTCGTGACCCTCTGCTGCTGTATGCCTTTTGGCATTGTGGCCATTTACAAGTCCGCAAAGGTAAATCCATACTACGAAAGCGGGGCTTACGCGCAAGCGCAACAGGCTGCGGGCGAGGCCAAGAAGTGGGTGATTATCGGCGCAGTATGCGGGTTAATCTTCCAGGCGCTTTACCTTGTTTTCGTTTTGGCTATGGGCACCGGCTTCGCCGGCCTGCTCGAAGGGATGTAAAACGTGGGGACAGGCCTGCTGATGCTGGCCTCGCTGGCCACTTACTTCATACTCCTCCTACTCATCTCCCGCCGGTCAAGAGGGACTGGCGGGAATGATGACTTCTTCCGTGCCGCACGCAATTCGCCGTGGGGCATGGTTGCTTTCGGTATGATCGGTGCGAGCGTGAGCGGCGTTTCCCTCGTATCCGTCCCCGGCTGGGTGGGTGCGACACGGATGACCTACCTGCAAATGTGCCTTGGCTTCGTGGTAGGCTATCTGGCCGTTGCCTTCGTGCTGCTCCCCCTGTACTACCGCCTCCGCCTGACCAGCATCTACTCCTACCTGGGTCAGCGGTTCGGCGGGCGCGCACGCCACACGGGCGCCTTCTTCTTCTTACTCTCAAAACTCACAGGGGCCGCCGCACGCCTCTACCTGGCCGCAGTCGTCATCGCCGCGTTCCTGCCTTGGACATTCCCAGGGGGCGAGGTAGCCATCGCCTTCCTCGCACTCCTCCTCATATACCTATACACCCGCTGGGGCGGCATCCGCACGCTGGTACGCACGGACGCCCTGCAAACGGGCTGTATGCTTGCGGCTATCGGCGGTGTGCTGTGGGCCGTGACGGACAGGATGGGGCTTGATGCCGGCGGGATGGTGCGTACCATCCGCGAAAGCCCGCTGAGCCAGGTTTTCGAGTGGGACTGGAGAAGCCCCGGAGCCTTCTGGCGGCAATTCCTGAGCGGTGTGTTCATCGTTATTGTCATGACGGGTCTTGACCAGGACATGATGCAGAAAAACCTCACATGCCGCAGCCTACGCGACGCTCAGAAGGACATGTGCGTTTACGGACTGGCCTTTGTTCCCGTCAATCTGCTGCTACTGTCGCTCGGCGTCCTGCTCCACGCCTTCTGCACCCGCGAGGGTATCGTACCTCCGGCGCGGGGCGACGAACTGCTCCCCTCCCTCGTGGCGAGCGGCACGCTCGGGTCCGCCGTTGTCATCCCGTTCAGCATCGGCATTGTGGCGGCGGCCTTTTCCTCCGCAGACTCGGCCCTGACCTCGCTGACGACCAGTCTGTGCATAGACCTCCTCCACATAGAAGAACGCCAGTTGCCGGAAAAAGAAGCGGAAAGCCAGCGCCAGCGAGTACACCTCGGCGTGTGCGCCGCATTTCTAGCCTGCATCCTGCTCTTCCGGGCCGCCAATAGCCGCAGCGTGATAGACGCCATATACGTCATGGCCTCCTACACCTATGGGCCGCTACTCGGCCTGTATGCTTTCGGGATATTCACACGGCGCACGGTGTCCGCCCGCCCCGTACCTTATATTGCGGTAGCCGCGCCCCTCGTCTGCGCGCTGCTGGACGCCCTCTCCCCCGCCCTATGGGAATATAAGTTCGGCTACGAACTGCTCTTGCTCAACGGCGCGCTCACGTTCTGCGGACTGTGGCTTTCCTCCAACATACGGCGCACATCCGCCTGAACGCGCAGGAAGAGTTCACACTGCGCATACCCCGTGTGCTTCCGCAGCATCTCGGCGACAGCCGCCGTGCTATGCTGGTAGGAAGAGAGCTCGTTCTGCTTCTGCGTGGCATGTACGGCGAGGTTGCGTATCTCCCGCTCACGCTCACGGCGGAGTGCATCCACCACACCCTGCAGCATGGGTGCCACGATACCGTCGAAGAGGTCGTGCCCCCGCATGTACAGGTAAGTCGTTTCCGGCGTGAGGCCGAGTGAAAGCAACTGCTGGCAGAAGGGCTTGTAAGTCCGCTTACCTTCCGGGAACTGCCGGTGCAGGCGCGCTATCTTGGCGTTCACGCGGTGCCGGAGCGCGGACAGCGTCTTCTCAGGGTGATAGTAATCAAGCTTAGTTATCTCGATAGTGCGAAAAAAGTCCTGCATCGAAAACGCCTGATGCCGGTCGTAGCGGTACGCCCAAGCGTTCCAAGCGAAAAGCGGCCATACGGTCACGGAGAACTGCCGCAGGAAGTCTTCGAAATCAAAGAGGCGCCGGTCGTTCAGCGAGGCCATGACACAGACGGTCTGCAAGGCGGGAGCATAACATTGCAGGCTCTCAATGGAATACGCATAGGTATGGAATACGTACGGATTCTGCGTCACGAGGCGGGAAGTGGGTGTCGCGCCTTGCAGGAGGTAGTCATAGTCGGCATCCACGCAGGCAATCATGTACTTTCCCCAGCGTTGGCCGAGCTGGTTGCCGAGCACGCATCGCTTCCCCTTTTGGAGCGAGGAGCGCGAGGGGAGCATCACTTCAAAATAGTATCGCTCCGTTTCCAACGGACGGAGCAAGTTGCTCCAAAAGAACACATCGTCAAAACTCTCCACGTAGGCGACTATCTTCTGCCGGGCGTTGCGTCCGGCGAGACGGTTCATCGCCTCGATATAGTTCGAGTCCAGGTTCTGTGCTAAGCGACGGGCCATCAGTCTTGCGTTATCTCGGACACCTCCGTCACGCAGTCCTCCCATCCGTCCATGATGACGGCGGGTGAGTGCGTCGTCAGTACGACCTGCGCGTTCGGGTTGAGTTCCCGGACAAGTCCGACCAGCCGCTTCTGCCACTCGAAGTGCAGGCTTGCTTCCGGCTCATCCATGAAGAGGACGTAGTGCTGGCAGTCCTCAGTGAGTGCGGTGAGCAGGATGAGGAGTATCTGCTTCTCGCCGCTGGAAAGCTTATAGGGCGAGAGAGGCTCGCCATACTGGAGGAAGCGGAGCTCGTTGCTCTGCCGGTCAATCTTCTTCCCCGTCTCGCTGAACAGTTCGTCCACGATGTCCTGGAAGCGCGTCTTCGCCCCTGCCGCCCTCACAGCCTGCGAATGCGCGTCCGGCGCGCCTCCCGTGAGGAGTTGCACCATGCGGTTGCCCACATTTACCTGGTAGTCCAGATAGCGCCGCTGCTGCAAGTAGAGCTGCCAGTCCAGCTCCGTAACGATGGGCACGCCCGGAATGGCCGCCAGTCCCTCGGCCTGCACGAGCTTCCGATCGAAGCTCCGGATGATGTCGTAACGGATTGTCTTAGCCTCTGCCGGGTGGAAGAGCATCTTCACGCCCAGCGGTGAAGTCTCCGCCAGCTCGCCCGAGGGTGGTGCCGTGCGCAGGTGGCGGATGAGCCGGTTAAGGATTGTGCTTTTCCCCTCCCCGTTCCGGCCGCTCAGGATGTTCACGTCGGGCCGGAGCCGCCATAGGATGTGTTTCCGCCCACTCCACAGGCTGGAAATCTCAATCTGGCTGATATATTCGGCGTTCGTCATGATAATGGAGATTATTTGAGGCAAAGGTAGCAATTTCCCCGAAACAGTTTGCTTTTTCCGCCTAAAAGTAAGCCGCATCCGCCTCACCCGCGCCCCGGGGCGGTTACCGGGGAGCCTCCGTACACACCATAATTATTATACACGTACGCGCATACGCGCGCGTGGAGGGAGCAGACCGGACCGTAACCTTAGGGGTAGTTTTTCGTAACCATAGGGTTAGGACACCGTAACCCTGCGGTTAGTTTCCCTTACCCGTAGGGGTAAAGAAACGCCCTGCCGCAGAAGCAATCTCCGGCCTCCCCGGGGACGGGTCCGCTACCCCCTTCCCCATCAGAGAACGACTACCCATTAAACTTCCGCCCCCGGCGCACGTCTTATAGTATGTACGCCCATGCGCGGCGACATCCCGCATGGGCATACATCCCCATACAGGCAACGAACACAAAAACTACCCTATATGAAGAAATTACTCCTGCTCATTGCTGCGGCCGCCTCGGCGTTAAGTGCCGCCGCACAGGGCTTTATTGTGCAGGGCACATTGGCGGACAGCCAGATGGAATACCCGCTTATGTATGCCTCGGCCGCCGTCCTGCAAAAATCCGGTGCTGTGGTTCGCAGCACCATGACCGACAGTATCGGCCGCTTCACGATAGCCGTCCCCAACGGGGGCGACTATACTTTGCGCCTAAGCTACATCGGCTACAAAACACAAACGCGCAAGCTCGCCCTCACCGCAGAGACGGATACCGTGGACGTGGGGCTCGTGGCACTCGTATCCGACGACCAGGCCATTGAGGCCGCCACCGTGACGGCCACTATCGCCCGCGTGCAGCAAATCGGGGACACCACACAGTTCAACGCGGAAGCCTACCGCGTACCCGAGGGCTCTACGCTCGAAGCCCTCGTGAAGCAGCTCCCGGGAGCGGAAGTGTCCGAAGACGGAAAAATCACCTACAACGGAAAGACCATCAACTCTTTCCTTGTGAACGGCAAGGACTTCTTCAAAGGCGACACGAAGGTAGCCATGAAGAACCTTCCCACGGAGATAGTGAGCAAAATAAAGGCGTACGACAAAAAAAGCGACTACGCCGAACAGACGGGCATCGACGATGGCGAGGAAGAGACCGTACTGGACATCATCACGAAACGCGAGCTCAACGAGTCGTGGGTAGTGAACGCCGACCTTGCCTACGGTAACCACCAACGCTATAGCGGGCGCGTCTTTGCCACGCGCTTCACGGACAAGAGCCGCGTGACCCTCTTCGGGTCGGCCAACAACACGGGCGACCGGGGCTTCGGAGGCCCGCGCGGTTTCGGCGGACAGCAGGGGCTGACGGCCACGAAGGAAGGCGGAGTGGACTTCCAATGGGAGAACGGGCGCAAGAAGAATGAGGGTGGAAAACTGGAACTGGGGGGAAGCGCCTCCTACCTCCATTCCTCAAACGACCTGCTCGCTACGGCCGCAACCGAAACATTCCTCACTGCGGGCGCATCAAGCTCCTTCGGCAACAACCGAAGCCGCTCCGATTCGCACTCCACCCGCGTCATGGCCAACGGAAAGCTGCAGTGGAGTCCCGATTCCATGACGACAATCACGTTCAGGCCGCAGTTCACCCACTCCCACTCCCGCAACAGCGCGGACCGATACTCGGCAACGTTCAACGCAGACCCCTATGCCATCGCGGGCATCACCGACCCGCTCGACAGCCTCTACCGGGCAAGCGTCCCCGACCTCCAGCGCATTGCCGTCAACCGCAACACGCGTTATTCATTGGGCAGCAGCGTGACCAACACGTTCCGCGCCAGCCTCAACTTAGTCCGCAAACTGAACACGCAAGGCCGCAACGTGAGCCTGCGGGGCGACGCCAGTTTCTCAGGAGGGCACACCAACTCCTACGCCATATCCGACATATTTTACTTCCAGAATACCGCGCGCAACAGCTATCTCAACCAATTTACGCACTCGGACAGCAAGAACCGGAACTACAGCCTGCGGTTAGGATACGTTGAGCCGCTCGGGAAGAACTGGTTCGCGGAGGCGCGCTACGAATACTCCTACCGCTACCAGGACAGCAACCGCTCGCTATATAACCTCCACGAGATAGAGAGCGAAGGGACGTGGGCGGATTCGCTCAACTACCCCGTCATCGGCACACTCCCCACGGAGGCCGAAGTGTTGCAGGCCGTGCGCGACGACTACAACTCCCAGTACGCAACGTACAAATACTACAACAATAACGTGAACCTCGGCGTGCGCTACAACTCCGGCGCCATACGCTTCAACGCAGGTATGTCCTTCAACCCGCAGCGCACCAAGATGCAGTACGAACGCCCGGGGCAGGATATCGACACACTTATCACGCGCCGCGTCTTCAACCTCTCACCGGAAGTGCGCTTCCGCTACCGCTTCACGCGGACGAACTCCCTCGACATTAACTACCGGGGCTCGGCTTCGCAACCCTCCATGACCAACCTGCTCAACGTGGTGGACGACTCCGACCCGCTCAACATCTCAATGGGTAATCCCGGCCTCAAGCCCTCGTGGAGCAATACCTTCCGTGCGATGTACCGGGGCTATGACACGGAAACGCAAACGGCCATGATGGGAGGCATTGACTTCTCCGCCACGCGCAACAGCATAGCCAACCGCATCGTGTACGACGACGCGACGGGCGTGCGCTACTCCCGCCCGGAGAACATCAACGGCGACTGGAACCTGAACGGACGCTTCATGTACAACTTCGGCTTCGGCCCGGACAAACTGTTTACCCTGACCACCAACACGGACGTTGGCTACAACCACAGCGTCGGCTACGTAAGCCGGACAAGTACTGAGAGCTACACGAGGCAGCTTCTGGCCGGCATATACAACCCCTTCAAGGTACGCTCGGAGCACAATGCCGCCTACTATAACGACATCTTCGCCGCCAGTGCCTCAACAAAAAACACGGCTAAGACGCTCACCGTAGGCGAACGGCTCACCCTGACTTACCGCGCCACTTACTTCGACATCGGCGCAACGGGCTCGCTTAACTACCAGAATGCGCGCAACACCGTGCAGACCGATGGAAGTCTGAACACGTGGATGTTCTCCTACGGCCTCACGGCAAACACGACGCTCCCCTGGGGTACGGGCTTCTCCACCGACATCCGCATGTCGTCACGCAGGGGGTACGCCGCCAAGTCCATGAATACAAACGAGCTGCTCTGGAACGCGCAGATCTCGCAAAGCTTCCTCAGCGGGAAGCCGCTCACCGTCAGCATCCAGTTCTACGACATCCTCCACAAACAGTCCAACGTGTCGCGCACCATCAACGCGCAGATGCGCTCCGACCAGTGGACGAACGCAATCAACTCTTACTTCATGGTGCACGTCATATACCGCCTGAGTATTTTCGGCGGGACGGCGAACACGAAGAAAGGACGCGGCGACAATGACGACTACGACCGCCCCGGCCCCGGCATGGGCGGCGGCGGCAGGATGGGACCGCCTCCCGGAGGCGGCGGAGGGGGCGGCCCCATGATGTAACCCCCGACGGCGGAACATATTCCTGCCCCACCCTACTGCAACAACGCCCCCGCACCGGACAATATCGGTGCGGGGGCGTCATCATAAGAAGAGCGTATGAGCGGGAGAGCGCTGCCTGCCGCCTCACTCCACGTTGAAGTAAAGCGTATCGCCGTAGGCCACGCCCATGCCGTTCGCGGCGAAAGCGCAGACGAAGTAGCGGCCGGGAAGTACCGAGGCCACCGTGTCGCGGAACGCATCCGACACATCAGCACCAGAGGAAACGAGCTGCACGCGGAGCGTATCGTTGCCATAATAGAAGCCACGCCCCGTCACGCGGCTGTTCGGCGAGGCCAGCACCTGCCCGTAGAAGAAGCAGGAGTCGCCCGCCACCCGGGGTGCGAGCGTCTGCACGGTCGGGGGGAATGGCTGTTCATCGCTGCGGTCTTCGCCCAGGCAGGCGGAGAGCAGGAAACTGACGCCCAGCAGGGCGACAGGGAGAAGGCCGGAATGTTTCATTTGTTCAAGAGTTAAGCGCAATTAGAATATATTTCTGATGTCAGCGGGATGCCAGGAGAGAAGTTCTATCCGCAGCATCCGGCGCGTCTCGGGCCGCACGGCGTACCCGTCAGCAGGACGTTCGCCGACGACCCATACTATCTCCGGGCCGTCGCAGACTACCTTAGCGGCAAGACGGTCCACGCGCGAGTAGCCCAAATCGTAGAGGAAGTCGTTCACCAGCTTCGTGCCCCGCATACCGAAGGGGCGGAAACGGTCACCGCTGACGACACTACGGCAAATGAGCGGGCCGCGCACGGCATCGGCATCGAGGCAGGCCACGTCCCGCATCCGCACCACCTGTACCTGCTCCGGGCGGGTAAGCAGCAGGTGCGTGCCGTCGGGCAGCGTGCAACGCCCCTCCGACAGCGGCTCAGACCCGAAGCGAACCGGCTTGCGGCGCACCTCCAGTTCCATGGACCGGCTCTCAACGATGTGCGTAGCCGACTCATGCAGCCGCCCCGCGCCGCAGTCAAGGTGCGCGAAGACATCACGCGCCACGGCGGGAGCGAAGCCGTAGGCAGACAGCAAGGAATGGATAGCCGCCTCGGCCACCGGACTACCCGCGAGAAAGGGGAGGTGGCAGAGCTGCACCCCGTCGGGTAGGACGCGGAGGTGGCGGTCGTAGAGTTCAGCCACAGCGCGGCGTTCGTAATGCTCCGCCACGGCGAGGTGCCGCATCGTAGCGGCAAGCGTATCGTCGAAGGAAGGATTTAGTTCCCGAAACAGGGGGAGGAGGTCGTGCCTCACCTTGTTGCGGCGGAAGGCCGTGTCGGCGTTCGTACTGTCCGTCACGTAGCCGCAGCCGCGCCGCGACAGCCACTCCGCTATCTCCGCCCGCGTCACCTCCAACAGGGGGCGGACGACGCGACCGTTGCGCGGCCGCATACCCGCCAGACCGCGAAGGCCGCTGCCGCGCACAAGGTTGAGGAAGAACGTCTCCGCGTTATCATCGCGGTGGTGCCCAACAGCCACGCACGGCAGCTGCTCCCGCTCCAGCAGTTCCGCAAACCAAGCGTAACGCAGGTCGCGCGCCGCCATCTCGACACTCACCCGCCGCTGCCGCGCAGTACCCGTCGTATCGAAACGTTCCACGAAGAGCGGGACACCCTCCCGCCCGCACAAGTCACGGACGAACGCCTCGTCACGCTCGGACTCCCCTCCGCGCAGTCCGAAATTACAGTGCGCCGCAACGGGACGGAAGCCCAGCTCGCGCAACACCAGCAGCAGGAATACCGAGTCCGCACCGCCGCTCAACCCCACAAGCACACCGCTCCCGGGACGAAGCAGACCGTGAAGCCGGATATACCGTTCTATACATTGGAGGAGACCCATAGCTGCACGCCCGTTCAGTAAGACACGGAAACAGGAATACCTTCCGCCCGCACCAACTCCGCGATGCCGTCCAAGCGCGCCGGCGAAGCCTTCCGCAGCCCCGCAGCCGGTGTCTCCCGGTCAATCGTATATACCATTACCTGTTGCGGACGGATGCGCCGCAACGCCGCGAGCCACGGCCCAACGAACTCCGCCCCCGTATTGTCCACCGAGCGGCCCCCGTACTCCCCACACATGAACATCGTCTGCACGATGACGCGCCCGCCGAAGCCGCAGAGCGTATCCACCACACGCTCCACGTCGTACCTCCCCGCAGGGCGGCATACCCGCTCCACATAGTCCGCGTCCACCGTGTCCAGCTTCAGGATATTGCAGTCCACGCGCAGCAGTGCCTCATGTACCTCCGGCAGGTGAGCCCGCGTCCCGTTGCTCAGCACGCTCACCCGCGCTGCCGGGCAGTAACGGTCCCGCAGTCCCAGCACGTCCTCCACGATGGCCGCGAACTCGGGATGCGCCGTCGGCTCCCCGTTTCCCGCAAACGTCAGCACATCGGGTAGCACGCCCTCCGCAGCCATACGGCGCAACTGCGCCTCCAGTCCAGCCGCCACCTCGCCGCGCGAAGGCCGGCCGACCCGGGGACGGCGGTCAGCATTGAAGCCGCACTCGCAATAGATGCAGTCGAAAGTGCAAACTTTCCCATCGGCAGGCATCAAATTGATACCCAGCGATACGCCCAGCCGGCGGCTTCGGACAGGACCGAACACGGGAGAAGGATAAAGGACCGTAGCCATAAGCATTCCGCATTAGTGGCGCAGGGGACGTTCCCCGCGCGTGTCGGCAAAGTTACGCATTTCGCGCGAGCCGCACACCCTGCCCCACAAAAAATACACCCCCATCCCCGTACCACAGCTCCGCCGCACTGCGCACCACAGCCGCCCGCCCACGCAGGACAACAGGAGAGCGGCGGAAACATAACGTACTGATAATATGTACTAAATCACTATCAGAAAATTTCCAAAGCCCGAAAAGGGTACCGTCAAGGCGTGAAAGGGATATTTTCAAAGCACAAAAAAGCGCCTCTCCCGTACAGGAGAGACGCCGCTGTAAGGCCTTGTCTGAGACTGTGGCTGCGCTCAGTTGGCAGCGATGGCGGTGCGCTTTTCGCGGATGCGCGCCTTCTTACCCGTGAGCTTGCGCAGGTAATAGAGCTTGGCGCGGCGCACGCGGCCCACCTTGTTCACGGTAACACTCTCTATCGCGGGGGAGTCCATCGGGAAGATGCGCTCTACGCCCACCGTCCCGGACATCTTGCGCACCGTGAAGCGGCGCTTGTTCTGATGACCCGCAATCTTGATAACAACTCCACGGTACAACTGTACGCGCTCCTTGTTACCCTCGACAATCTTGTATGCCACCGTAACCGTGTCGCCCGCCTTGAACTTGGGCATTTCCACGCCTGTGGCAAATGCTTCCTCAGCAATCTTAATTAAATCTGCCATTGTCTTGGTTTCTTAATTATTGAACAATTTCTGTGTCGGTCCCGCACCGGCATTCACAGTCACTCCGTCTGCTGCCAGAGGCCGGGGGAAAAGCGCGGCAAAGTTGCAAATACTTTTCGGAATGAGCAAGCCTTTGGCGGAATATCTTGCGCGGGAGAGGGAAAAAGCGTGCTGGACGCGCACCGCACCGCACCGGCAGAGCCGGTTCCGGCACCTCTGTACAGGTACCTTCGCCGCCCCCGGGCGCGTAGGCTTACGTTGGGGGACTCCAGTACAACAACCCCCACAATCCTCAGCAGTCGGGGCACACAAATGTACCATAGCCGCCAGGTATCAGCTTCAGCGTAATCGCTACCGAACGCCCCCGATATATCCCGGTAACCGGATAGACGGTGGTTGCGTATCTTGCACCGTATGATTCCGGATCCGTACCAGGCTCCGCCAAGGTCCCGTCACACCCCTCGGTAAACTGCACGTTAGCAAGGAAGTCGTCCACTTCCCAATCAGCCGGAACGCCTGCACCGAATTGGACGGACGGAGCTAAGCGGGGGGAGTAACAAGTGTACACTTGCGAACATTCAAATAAATAGCCACAGCCGCATATCCTACTATAGCGCGACAAGAACAGGGGGGCTTTGAAATCGTCACACACGAGATCCCTTATCGGTGCGACGCGCAGCGCTTCGCCATAATAATAATCAAACCCGCCAGTGATGGTGACCTGAATGGGCGTGCCACTCCCCACAAGCAGCCCGCAGTCCAGCTTGAAGACCTTCATTGCAGGCTTCACGTACTTCTTCGCTCCCTTCGGCGCGGCGTCCGCGCCCGGCTCCGCAGCCGGCATGTCGCCGGGCAGCGCAGCGTTCAGTTCTTTTCTTTCGTCCATTTCTTAATACTTTAAGTTTATTTATAATAGCATTTGTTTATTACCGCTCACACCATCCCCAAGCCTCCCCCTCTCGGGGGGACGGGAGGGGGGCTGGAGGGGCT
>JAFUZP010000010.1 GCA_017476545.1 Alloprevotella sp. | reverse complement strand
TTCTCCGTGATAACCCAGACGTTCTGGCCGGGGAAGTCACCGTTGGGCGTAATCGTGCCGTCGTCGTTGCGCAGCGCAGCGCCGCCGCCACGGATCGCGCTGGCCTCGTCCCAAGGCGTCAGCGTAAACGTCGTGCCAAGCGCCTCGCCGCTGCCCACGTTCGTGAACGTGTAACTGCCGTCTTCGTTCTTCTTCAACTTGAACAGGTAGTTCTTGTCGGCCGTGTAGAAGTGCATCTTCTCCTCACCACCAGAAACGTAGGTCGCAGGCGCGCTCTCGGCGGTGATGAACAGGCTGCCGTCAACCTGGTGCACAAATCCCCAGCAGTCGTTACCGGAAGCAACCGCACTGTTGTAAATCATGTACTCACGGCCCTCTACAAGTTCAGCGTCGCGGCTGACAGGACGGAACGTCCCCTCAACACCGGGTTCGTCTTCCTGCGCCGGACCTTCGTAGATGTCGTAGTCGTTCACGCTGGGAGTCTTGAAACTCCAGACTAATGTCGGATCTGCAGCGATGGTAATACCGCTCTCGCCGACAGTAACCGCCGTGCTCGTCATACGCTGGTCTTCACTGCCCGGAGAGTAGAGCGTGCTGCTCAGGGCATACTGTGTACCGTTCTTCTCACCGACCACGAGGTAGTATGCGCCTTCCTTGAAGGAAGTCACCTTCGTTGCTGTGTAGTTGGTAGCATCTACGTCCGCAATCTCATAGAGGTTGAGCGGATTGGCTGCCGTGTTAGCGGAGAAGCGGCCGTTGCTACCGCAGTATGCATAGCGGACAGAGCCGCCGAGCTGGATATTGAACACGCCGTCCGACGGGCTGCTGACCGTGCAGCTCGTCCCGCTGACCAATGCCTCAAAGGGCACCACAGCGAGGTTCACATCCACGCCCATGTACTGGCCGTCAGCCGCATTGCGGAAGAGATAAGTGCCTGAGGTGAGGCCTTCGGTCGCTTCCACCGTGCCCAAATGGCAAACTTTCCAGATAATGGAAGCATCGCGCTCCATGGTGATTTCACCGCTAGAGGTGGTTACGCCCACACCGGCAAGGCGCTGGTTCGTTGCGCTACCTGCATTTGTGACGGTACCACTGAGGGCATAGTCACCATCAGTGCGATTGCCTACGAGCAAGTAGGACGCGCCGATTTTGATAGAAGTGACAGCCTTAGCCGTGATTTGTTCGGCATCGGGGTCTTCCACCTCATAGAAGTAGGTGACCGTGGGATCGCCGTTCGAGAAGTTACCACCACTACCAATGTGCAGGTGGTGCTGGCCGGAGGCTGTCTGCCCAGGCAGGCCGACATGGAAACCGTCGCCGGACACCGTAATGTCGCAGCCGGCCTCAGTCACCGTGCCCTCAATCGTGGCCATGTTCCAAGCGTCAAGGCCAAGCACCTTACCGTCGCTTTTATTCACGACTTGGTAAAGTCCTTCGGTAACGCCCTGTGCCTGTGTCGCTGCCGTACCTGCCGCAAGCAGGAGCAGCGCGAAGAGTGTAAAGAACTTCTTCATAGACTTTTGTTTTTAGTTAGTAATGTGAATAATTTCTGTATGCGTTCGCTATTCATTCCCACACCTAATTACGATTGCGCGCATAAGGGGGAATGCCGCAAAGGTAGGGAAAAAGTGCAACACGCCAAAGACTTTGCCGTTTTTTTGCCCCTTACGGCAGAATAAGCCTTCGGAGGGGAGCCGAGACCTCAGTAGCTTTATCTTGAAACAGGCGAGGCCGGTACAAAAAAGCCCGGGCAACGCCGATGTGGCACTGCCCGGGGAGAAAGTGACTCCGTTGGGATTCAAACCCAAGACCTTCAGAACCGGAATCTGACGCTCTATTCAGCTAAGCTACGGAGCCAGTTTGCGGTGCAAAGGTAACGCTTTTTTCGCTTCCGACGCGCACATTGGGGGAAAATTCTTCCCGACGGGGCGAAAATTTGGCGGGAATTGCGTAAATTCGCTGCGCAGAAATAAATTCCTACGGCATGAAGCAACTAGTTTTCCCTGCGGGCTACCGTCCCGTACTCGGGCGTTACGATACGGAGTCGGGCATTCGGCTCATCAAGGAGTTCTTCCAAGAAAATCTTGCCACGGGTCTGCGGCTGCGCCGGGTGACCGGTCCGCTGTTCGTACGACGCGGACTGGGCCTGAACGACGACCTGAACGGTGTGGAACGCCCCGTGACTTTCCCAATCGGGGATATGGGCGGCGTGGAGGCTGAGGTGGTACATTCGCTCGCGAAATGGAAGCGTCTGACGCTCGCAGAGCAGCAGGTACCGCCCGGGCAGGGCATCTACACCGACATGAACGCTATACGTGCGGACGAAGAACTGGATAACCTGCACTCGCTCTACGTGGACCAATGGGACTGGGAGCGCGTGATACGCCCCGAGGAACGGACGCTGGAGTTCCTCCGTACCACCGTAAAAAATATCTACTACGCCATGCTGCGCACGGAATTCCTCGTCAGTGAACGCTTCCCGCAGCTGCGTCCGTGGCTGCCGGAGCGCGTCAGTTTCATCCATGCCGAGGAGTTGCGTCGCCGCTACCCCGCCCTCACGCCAAAAGAGCGCGAGGATGCCATCTGCCGGGAGCTGGGAGCAGTATTTATTATAGGTATAGGAGGTGCTTTGGGCGATGGCCTGCCGCACGATCTGCGCGCACCGGACTACGATGACTGGTCCACAGAAACGGAGGACGGACTGCGGGGGCTGAACGGCGACCTGCTCGTTTGGTACGATCCACTCGGGCGCGCCGTGGAAATCAGTTCGATGGGTATCCGCGTAGATGCCGCCGCTATGCGCCGCCAACTGCGCCTTGCGGGAAAAGAGGAACGCGCTGCGCTCTATTTCCACCGCCGCCTGCTGGAAACCGGCGACCTGCCACTGAGCATCGGCGGCGGCATCGGACAGTCGCGCCTCTGCATGATTTACCTGCAGAAGGCACATATCGGTGAGATACAAGCCAGTATCTGGCCAGAAGATATGCGGCAAGCGTGCGCCGACCACGGCATACCACTTATCTGACCCCGGGGCGGTCACCGCCCTTCCAACTATCCATAAAGACGAACACGGACAAACATGAACAAACACCCCCTTGTTACTATCCGCCGCACCGGGTTATTGCTGACAGCCGTCCTCCTCTTCCTCCCCGCCATGCGGGCGCAAGAATGGACACAGACGGAGTTCCTCATCGGTACCTACTACGACCCACCCGTACAAGGTATGGAGTCGGAAGAAGAAATCGCGGAGCAATACCGCCGCGCCCGCGATGCCGGTTTCAACCTCCTGACGAACCGCCGCGTGACACATGGCTACGGAACTGTCCGCGAAGCGAAGTTACAAGAGTATGCTCGCAGACATGGCTTCAAGCTACTCAAGAAAGACGACTACCTCAGCCGCACGCCAGCCAAGACGATAACGCGGGACGTGGCCGCAAAGCGGCTCGCCACGAAACGCCGCCAGGGGACGCAGGAAGATTTCTACGGCTATGACCTCATAGATGAGCCGCGCAATGAAGAAGACAAGGCGCGCATACGTAATGTCATCGCGGCAGCACGCGAAGAATGCCCGGACAAGCCCTTTCTCGTGAACCTGCTGCCCAGCTACGGTTTCTCCTCGTGGGAGGAGTTCCGCAGCTATGCGGAGAGCTACGCCAGTGCCGACATGGGCTTACAACTCCTCTGCTTCGATAACTACTTTCCCCAGAGCCAGTTTCAAAATCCCCCCACCACCCGCTACAGTTACTTCTCGGACTTATCGCTGTTACGCCGCCTGGCCGGCGACCGGCCGCTCTGGTCCTATATTTTTACGCGACTATACGTGAAGCGGATGGCCGAGCCCCAGCAACGCGCCTTCATGTGGCTGTCCGCCTTTGCCCCGCTAGCCTATGGCGCGAAAGGGCTGCTCTATTTCACTTACGACCGCTTCGAAGCGCATGAGGTACGCCGCAACCTCAACTACCACGCACAACCCGCCTGGAACCAGCCCGTTTATTTCCAAGCAGGGGGCGAGCCTTTCCAGACTTTCGTCTGCCAACTGCGCGATAACGCGGCGGGGTTCGCTGACATAGCCACCTATACGCCACGTGATGGCGGCACATGGTATGTCAAATATGCCAAGGAAGACCGCGCAGAGACCACACGCAGCACCGACCGAACGCTGCATGGCGCAGGGACGGACGTAGCCCCACTGACGGGCGACCTCAATACGGACGGTACGGACGAACTACTCACCATTACCCGCGCGGGTACACTGAACGTCCTGCACCACGATGGCGGGACGGCGCAGGCGGTGCGGTTGGAAACATTCCCCGGCCTACCGGAAACGCAAGGGACAATCGTCTGCGACGTGGACGGTAACCGGCGCGCCGAACTTCTGCTCCAAAGCGGACTGACCACACACATCTATTGGGACTACGATACGCGAAGCAATACCTTCGCCCGCAAGACGGAACAGAACCTGCCCGCCAAGGCATTACAGCTCCTCGCCGCAGACGGCACCACATACGCCCTCAGTGAAAACGCCCTCTACCAGACGGACAAAAAAGGTCGGTGGAAAGAAGTCCGTACGCTTACTTTCGCGCCGAAGGCGGGTAAGCCCGACCACGGTTGGATGGAGGGTGGCCTGCTGTTCGTACAGGACAAGGCCGGAAAAATCTGGCACGAGACGAAGGCTGACGGCCAGCTCACCGAACAACTCACGCGCTATGCAGAGGACTATCTCTATAAGTTCGCGCGGCGCAACCCGAAGACCGGGGCCTTCGACCTGTACGGGGTAATGATGCCCAACTACGAATACAGCGGACTGCTTGATACGGACGGGCAGCCCACACCTACCTACACATACGCTGCCGAGGCCAACAAATTCGTACTTAACGCCTTGGCTCCTATCGTCTTCAGCGAGGAATGGCTGGGTGCCTACCATGCCTCCGTCACCGCCAACGAGTACGCCGACGCCATCGATGTTGTGGGTGCGAAGACCCCGCTACTGCGGCAGATACCCGAAGAGGTTGTGGCCGGCGTCTTCCGCAAGGACAGTAAGACATACCACGTCCTCGTGGTAAACAAGACCGACCGCACGCTCCCCTCCCCCACCCTGACGCTACGCGCCAGTTCCGCGCGCCTCGTGGCGAGGCCGGACGGCGGCAGCATGGCTGCCGACACACGCACCGCCGGGCGGCAGCTCGCCGTGACGGTGCCTCAACTGCGCGGCGGCGAGTGTGCCGTGCTGGAAGTGAAGACGAAATAGCGGCCTCCCCCGCTTCCGTCCCTACGGAAATAAGTACTTTCGCGCCACAATGGAAGAAGACAAGAGTAAGACGCAATACAACGAGCTGGGCGAAAAACCCGTCGGCAAGCTACTGATGCAGTACGCCATCCCCGCCATCGTAGCGATGGCCGCCTCGTCTGTGTACAACATCGTGGACGGTATTTTCGTGGGACAGGGCGTTGGCCCGGACGCCATTATGGGGCTGGCCCTGTGCGCCCCGGTCATGTCGCTCACGGCGGCCTTCGGTGCGATGGTCGGCGTAGGCGGAAGCACACTGATGAGCGTGCGTCTCGGGCAGAAGGACTACGCCGAGGCTAAGCAGATACTGGGCAATGTGGTAGTGATGAACGTCCTGTTGGGCGTTGCGCTGGGGCTGGTACTGCAACTTAGTCTTGAGCCTATCCTCCGTTTCTTCGGCGCAAGCGATTACACCATCGGGCCTGCTTACGACTTCATGACGGTTATTCTCGCCGCCAACGTGTTCCAGCATCTCTACTTCGGGCTGAACGCGATGCTCCGCTCTACGAACCGTCCGAAACTGGCCATGTATGCCACGTTCGGGACGGTCGTCCTGAACTGCCTCTTCGCCCCGCTGTTCATCTTTGTCTTCCAGTGGGGCATACGCGGCGCGGCACTCGCCACAGTCCTGGCACAGTGCCTCATGCTCCTCTGGCAGCTGCGGCTCTTCACGGACAGGAGCAATATCGTCCACTTGGAGCGCAGGATGCCGCGCCTGAAGTGGGGCATAGTAAAGAATTCCCTTACCATCGGCCTGCCGCAGTTCCTCATCAACCTCTGCGCCTGCCTCGTAGCCATCGTCATTACCCGTTCGCTGACTTATTTCGGCGCACAGACAGCCGTCGGCGGGGACGTGGCCGTAGGCGCTTACGGCATACAGAACCGCCTCATTCTCTTTGTCGTAATGGCCGTTATCGGCCTCAATCAGGGAATGCAGCCCATAGCGGGTTACAACTACGGCGCGCAGAAGTACGACCGCCTTATCGAGGTACTGAAGAAATCCCTTGTATTCGCCACCGTCTTCACCACCGCCGGCTGGGCGGTGTGTATCATCTTCGCCACGCCGCTCGCTACGCTCTTCGCCAAGGGCTCCCCGGAACTTATCGCCGAAGCCGCGCGGGGACTGCGCATCAACATATCCACGTTCCCCCTCGTGGGCATCCAGATTGTGTCCACCGCCTTCTTCCAGAGCATCGGCTATGCCTCAAAGAGCATTTTCCTTTCGCTTTCCCGCCAGTTACTGTTCCTGTTGCCGCTGTTGCTCGTCCTGCCCCACCTTTTTAACAACCCGGTGGACGGCGTGTGGTTCTCCCTTCCCATCTCCGATGCCATCGCCTTCCTCGTGGCTGTCGCTATGCTTGCGCACCAGGTGAGGAAGTTCAAACGGCAGACGTTCCTATAAGCATGGTATCACGAGTGCCGTGCCTCCCGACTTAACAATAAAGAAAAAACGATATGCCACAACCATTCTTTTCCATCTGCATAGGCCGACAACTAGCCAGCGGCGGGCGTGCCCTGGGGCGGCTCCTGGCCGAGCGTTTAGGGGCGGCCTACTACGACAGCGAACTGCTCGACTTGGCCGCACGCGAGAGCGGCTTCAGCCGCGAGGTATTCGAGCGCAACGATGAGCGGCGTGGTTTCTTCGGCTCCGCCATCCGCTCCATGGCCTCCGTTATCAGCACGGGCGGGCAGTTCCCACAGCCCGCACAGGGCGTGAAACTCTTCGAGCTGCAAGCCGAGGCCATACGGAAAGCCGCCACCGAGGGCAACTGTATCTTTATCGGTCGCGCCGCCGACTACATCCTGCGTGACCACCCGCGCTGCCTGAGCGTCTTCGTCTCGGCCTGCGATGGGGAGCGTGCGGCAGCACTCATGGAGGACAAGGGAATCAGTGAGGCGGAGGCCCGCCACCTGATGGAGAAGGTGGACGCTAAGCGGGCGGCGTTCTATAACTTCTACAGCGGCAGGACGTGGGGCGCAGCCGCCAGTTACGACCTCTGCATCAACGTGTCGAAGACGGGGATAGCGCGGGCGGCGGACCTGATAGCCGGGGCTTTATGAAACGTATAGGCCTGCTCAGCGACACCCACGCCTACTGGGACGAACGCTTCGCCAAGCACTTCGCCGAAGTGGACGAAGTGTGGCACGCCGGCGACATAGGCTCCACGGAGCTCGCCGAACGCTTCCAGACACTCGGCAAGCCCTTCCGGGCGGTCTGCGGCAACGTGGACGGCGGCGACCTGCGCCGCATGTTTCCCGAAATCCTCCGTTTCCGCTGCGAGGAGGCCGAGGTCCTCATCAAGCACATCGGCGGTTACCCCGGCCACTACGACCGCAGCATCGCCACGCTCCTGCGGCAGAATCCGCCCGACCTCTTCGTCAGCGGCCACTCGCACATCCTCAAAGTGCAGTACGACCACGCGCTACGCCTGCTCCACATCAATCCCGGAGCCGCCGGACTGCAGGGCTGGCAGACGGTACGCACCCTCGTCCGCTTCACCATCGAGGGCCGCGACTTCAAAGACCTTGAAGTCGTGGAGTTGGGATGAAGCGGGAACAAATCACAGATTATACAAACAAGAAAAAGGGACAAGACGCAGCGGAAGCATGATTTCCCGCAAGTCCCGCAAGACCATGAAGGCCGCAACGCACACCCATAGGGATAGGAGGAACTAACCCTAGGGGTAGGAACGCGTAACCCTATGGGTAGGAACGCGTAACCCTAGGGATAGGAAATGCGGCAGGTGCTGTACGGACAGGAATCTATCCCGCCACCAGCAGCGCAGCGGCGGTAAGTACGGCGAAGAGGAGCATGTTACGGCTCGTCAGGCCGAGCACCCGGTTGAGCTCCCGCCCCCGGCAGATGCGCACCATGGTACGCCACGTCCGCACATGGGGGATGAGGTAGAGAAGCGGCAGGACGGCGCACAGCCTCCCCGCCAGCGTATCGGCCCCGGCGGCGATAACTGCGCCTGCCACGAGGGCGGCTGCAACGCCGTGGAGCAGGTAACTGTACGCGCCGAACCGCTCGCCGAGGAGGGCGACGAGGGTTCGCTTCCCGCTACGGCGGTCGGTGTCGCGGTCGCGGTAGTTATTCAGCAGCAGCAGCGTGTCAATAAGCAGGCCGCACGCCGCGCCGAGCCACCAAGCGGCGGGTGTGAGACTGAGCGCCTGTAGGTAGTAAGTGCCCAGCACGGGTACGAAACCGAAAAATACGTACACCAGCAGGTCGCCGCCACCAACGTAGCTGAGCAGCGTCGTATAGAGGAAGGCGAACAGCACGCAGGCCGCGCCGAGCGCACAAAGCCACCCGACAGCCGCCCAGTCCACCGTAAGCCCCTCCTCCGCGAAGTCTATCCACGCCCCGCTACCGAGTAGCGCGGCCAGCCCCACGGCGCAAGCGGGCAGCAGAACGAGGGCGATGCCCCAGCGCATGGCGGCAGGCGAAATCCAACCCTGCGCACAGGTGCGTTCAGGGCCGAGACGGTCCGCACCGTCCGTACCCCGCAAGTAGTCGTAAAGGTCGTTAATGAAATTGGCCGCTACCTGCATCAGTGCCGCGAACAGGGCACAGCACAGGGCAGGCACGGGGCGGAACGCGCCGTCGCGGGCGGCCAAGGCCGTAGCCACAACCACGGGGATGAGCGCGCCGCTGAGTGTCTTGGGTCGCGCGGCGAGCAACCAAGCGCGTAGGGAGTTGGGGCGGATTTCTACCATAAGCAAAGGCAAAAATACGGAATTATTACTAACTTCGCAAGCGGAAACAAAACACTTTACACGCATGATACGTAACATTTACCTTCTCCTGCTGGCCTGCTGCCTGCTCCCGACAGCCGCTACAGCACAAGATTTCCTGAACCTCACCCCGAAGCCCTATCAGGCCACCACCGTCAAAGGCACGCTCCCGCTGCCCGGCGCATTCAGCATCGCCCTGAACGGCGTGGCGGACAGCATCCGTACAGAGGCCGGACGCTTCGCTGCAGCTTTCGCCGAGGAGGCGGGGTGCGAAATAACGCTCACAGAAGGCGGCGGAGGGTTCTGCGTACTGGACTACGCCGCCGACTGCGCTGCGGAAGAGTACCGTCTGGACGTGGACGGACAAGGCATCAGCCTCAAGGCGCGCACGACGGCGGGTTTCTTCTACGGCTTCCAGACGCTGCGCAAACTGCTCCGCACCGACGGCACACTGCCCTACGCCAGCCTGCGCGACCTGCCGAGATTCCCCTATCGCGGCTTTATGCTCGACGTTTCCCGCCATTTCTTCGACGCGGCGGAGGTGAAGAAGCTCATTGACCTCATGTCACGCTACAAGCTCAACCGCTTCCACTGGCACTTGTCGGACGACCAAGGCTGGCGTGTGGAGATTGAGAAGTACCCGAAACTGACCACCGTGGGCGCAACGGCGGACAACTGCTACGTGACGGACATGACATACGGCCCTTACTGGACGAACCGGCAGTACGGCCCCCACTTCTACACGAAGGAAGAAATACGCGACGTCGTGGCCTACGCCAAGGAGCGCCACGTCGAGATAATCCCCGAGATTGACATGCCCGGGCACTTCGTCGCCGTTCTCTGCGCCTACCCCGAATTCAGCTGCACGCCCAATGCCTCGCGCAGCGTGTGGACGAGCGGCGGCATCAGTGCGGACGTGCTCAACGTGGCCGACCCGAAGGCCGTGCAGTTCTGCAAGGACGTGCTGGAAGAGCTCATGGAACTTTTCCCCTACGAGCAGGTGAACATCGGCGGCGATGAGTGCCCCACAAGCGCATGGGAGGGTAACGCGCTCTGCCAGGAGCGTTACAGGAAATTAGGCCTGACGAACTACCGCCAGCTGCAAAGCCATTTCATCAAGGAAATGGCCGACTTCATAGCTGCCCACGGCAAGAAGACAAGCGTCTGGAACGAAGCCATCACGGCAGGCGGCGCGGACACGGAACTGGTGAAGCAGGCCGGCGTGACCGTTTACTGCTGGACGGGGGCCGAGGCCGCCGCACGGAAAGCGGCCGCACTGGGGCTGGACAATATCTTCACACCGTGGGGGCCGTACTACATCAACCGCAAGCAGAGCACGCGGGCAGACGAACCCAGTGCGGCGGGCGACGGAACGGACAACCTGCGCAAGACATACACCACCGTACCCGTCCCGACGGACATCACCGCAGCGCAGGAAAAGCACTACACGGGCGTGCAGGGCACCTTCTGGTGTGAGCACGTAGCCGACACGGCCTACCTGGAATACCTCGCCCTGCCGCGCCTGCTGGCTATCGCCGAGGCGGGATGGACGCAGCAGGAGGCCAAGGACTACGATGACTTCGTGGAGCGCGTGACGGCGGACACGGCCCTGCTGGACAGGCTTGGCTTCGGCTATTGCCGCCACGACCTCAACGTGCAGGAGGCGGACATGCCGAAAGTGATGCCGGAGCCGGGGGCGTACTACCGTATCGTGACGCGGGCAACGGACGACAGCCGCAAAGGACGCTGCCTGGAACTGCTCACGGCGGCCTCGCCCCTCACCGCCACTTATGCCGGTAACGGTGCGGCAGCCAACATGCTATGGACGAACGTGCAGGCCACAGCGGGGGCCGGGAACTACGACTACCAGTTCTGGACTTTCGAGGAGAGCCCCACGGAACCGGGCAAATACGCCATCGTATGCAAGGCCGTGCCTGACGGCTCCGTGAACCCTGTGCCCACGGCGCAGAGCAACACGGGGCGCTGGAAGTATGATGCGGCGAAGAAGAACTACAACTTCCTGCTGGGCGAGGCAGCCTACGGGAAAGACGGCACGGACTACTACTACACCATGCGCAGCGACAGGACCACCGGCTGGTACGTGAACGCCTCCATGCCCGGACAGGGGCTTGCCGCCAACCTCTGGACGGAACCGCTCTCCGGCAACGGCGGCCTCTGGACCTTCGCAGGTACGGCGCAGCCCGAGCCGGAGCCCATCGTGGCCGAGCCCGTGTTCGAGGCAGGAAAAGCCTACCGCATCATAAACGCCGTGGAAGGCTACGAGGACCTGTGCCTGGCCGACACCGAGGACGACAACTACCTGCGCTTCGCCCCGGCCTCGGACGACCGCACCGTGTGGACAGCCACAGCCGTGGAGACGAATGCGGACGGCACGCAGAGTGCCGCACTGCAGAACAGGCAGTCGAAACGCTTCATCTACACGAACGCCACGCAGGCCAAGGGACAGACGGGATGGCCCGTCAGGATGTCAAAGACACAGGCGATGGTGAAAGTACGGCGCAACGCAGGAACGGAGGACATCACCCTCAGCCTGCACGACCGCAACTTCTTCCCGCTCATGCCCGATGCCCCCGTACTGCCCGGAGCCATCAGCAGCGGAACCACCATCAGCGGACAGACGCAGGCGGTGCGCCCGCAAGGCGCGGCATGGCGGGCAGAGGAAGTGAAGGCGGACGGCATCCGGGACGTGCGCACCGACACACCGGCGCACGGCACACCGGGCTACGACCTGCAAGGCCGCAGGGTGGCGGAGGACACGGCGGGCATCAGCATCATCGGCGGGCGGAAAGTGCTGAGATAGCCCCCTGCCGATACGACGCGGAGGGCCGGAGCAAGTGCTCCGGCCCTCTTTACGTAGCTCAGTTTCGCACGCTTCTAATGTCCTCCACAGCAGGTCACCACCCATGACTACAGCAGGTCACCGCACATGACCACAGCAGGTCACCACCCATGACCACAGCAGGTCGCCACACATGACCACAGCAGGTCACCGCACATGACCACAGCAGGTCACCACTCATGACCACAGCAGGTCACCACACATGACCACAGCAGGTCACCACCCATGACCACAGCAGGTGACCGCACATGACCACAGCAGGTCACCACCCATGACCACGGCAGGTCACCGCACATGACCACGGCAGGTCACCGCACATGACCACGGCAGGTGACCGCACATGACCTCGGCAGGTGACCACACATGACCACGGCAGGCCGCCGCACATGACCACGGCAGGTGACCGCACAAAAAATGCCCGGCCGGACTGACTCCGACCGGGCACTGCACCGCAGCATATATACATATCATGTATACTCTTTGACGTAGCCCTCAACAGCCATTTCCTTTTACACCTATATTATATATACACGCGCGTAAGGCATCATCAAGTCGTCAAATTCAGAGCAATCCGCCTGGCCACGGCGGGAAAAACGTGCGCTACTCCGGCAGATACATCAGCAGCTGCGTGAGCGAATCCTCCGACTTCCAGCTCCAGAAGCGGTCGCCCGTTAGCGCCTTGAAAGCGGTACGCATCTCGGGACGGACATGCTTCCTGAACTTGGACTCTATGGCGGGGATGGCCTGGCCCTTCGCCAGGAAGTAGTACGTGGCGTGCAGGGGGAAACCGAGGTCTTCCTCGCGCAGCGGCTCGCGGTCGAGGTCGATGAACGCGCCCGGCCCGGCCGAGGGCAGCACCTCGAAGAAGGGCTGGCGCTCGCGCGCCTCGGTCTCCAGCTGGTGCATATCCACCGTTGTCACGCGGAGCAAGTAGTTATAGCCGCGCTGCGCCACGACGCGCCCCATCTGGCCATTGACGGTGCGGTACTCCGCGCCGTCCACCAGCAACCCCAGCACATGAGCCACGTCGGCCTTATAGATTTGTCCCCCACGCAGGAAGCAGAGCGAAGCGTCCCGAAGGAAGATGTTCACCGTATCCGTAACGAAGCGTCCGAAGGGCTGTAGCACTTTCGCCTCGCGGAACGGCCCCAACTCAAATACCGAGTGGGTACGTCGCCGCTCCACGTTCTGCTGCGCGCAAGCCGTGCCTGCCACAGCCGCGAGCGCAAGGATGAGGAATATTTTTCGCATAGTCATATTCTTTAGAAAGCTGTCGTTTTGCGGAGCAAATGTAGCAAAAAGAGGAAACAACGTGCGAATTATCGCGCTTTTTCTGCTTTTCGTCCGCGATTGGGACAAGTAATGCAGCCATTTTTGTACCTTTGCAGGCAAAATACAAGCACATCATGGACTGGATAACAAGCATCCTCTATGCGCCGGCGGGGCCTGCCTACCTCGCCATGGCTTTTGCCCTCGTCATCTGGCTGGGAGTAAAACTCGGCAAGGTAAAGATTGGCGGTATCGCCCTGGGCGTCACCTTCGTACTCTTCGTTGGTATCCTTGTGGGGCACCTCTACAACACGCTCGTCGTGGAGCCGCAAGTGGCAGCCGACCCGGCCTTCGCCGACAGCATCAAGGCGCAGAACCAGATTATCAACTTCGTGAAGGAACTCGGCCTCATCCTCTTCGTTTACTGCATCGGCCTGCAAGTGGGTCCGGGCTTCTTCGCCACGTTCAAGAAGGGCGGCGTACCGATGAACACACTGAGCGTGGGTATGATCTTGCTCAACGTTGCCGTGATGCTGGGGCTGTTCTTCCTGTGGTTTTACGACTCGGGCGGTACGCAGGGGGAGAACGCCTATAACCTGGCGATGATGGTGGGCGTGATGTACGGTGCAGTGACCAATACACCCGGTCTCGGTGCGGCGAACAACGTACTGCCCAGCCTCGGCGAACACTTCGACCAGTTACCCGCCCTTGGCAACGGCTACGCCTGCGCCTATCCGCTCGGTGTCGTCGGCATCATCGGCGCGACCATCCTCATCCGCTACCTGTGCAAAATAAGCCTGCAACGGGAAACGGAGCAGATAGAGCGCGAACAGGAAGCCGACCCCGCCGCCGTGCCACACCATATATATATAAAGGTGACGAACCGGGGCATCTTCGGCAAAACGCTGAAGGAGCTCCACACCTTCCTGAAGCGCGACTTCGTCTGCTCCCGCTGCAAGGTGAACGAGGAGATGTTCATCCCCAACGGCGAAACAAGGCTAGAGGAAGGCATGAAGCTCCTCCTCGTCTGCGCCGAAGCCGACATGGAGCCCGTCGTAACACTCATCGGCGAACGCATCAATGAGAGCTGGCGCAAGGAAATCAACGAGAGCACGAAGTACATCAGCCGCCGCCTCGTCGTCACGAACCCCGAGGTGAACGGCAAGACCTTCAACGACCTGCACTTCTCCACACTCTTCAACGTGAACGTGACCCGCGTGACACGTAACGGCATGACCATGTTTGCCAGCCGCGGCTTCCGCCTGCAGATGGGCGACCGCCTGCTCATGACGGGTACGGAGGAGAACGTGGACCGCGTGAAGAAGATTGTGGGTAACGAAATCAAGCACCTCGAGCATCCCAACATCGGCATGGTGTTCCTCGGCATCCTCATCGGTGTGCTGGTAGGCCAGATTCCCATCCCCATCCCCGGCGTAGAAGTCCCCGTGAAACTGGGCCTCGCCGGCGGTCCGCTCGTTGTGGCTATCCTCATCGGTGCCTTCGGCTACAAGATGAACATCACGGCCTACACCACCACCTCCGCCAACCTCATGGTACGCGAGATAGGCCTGGCACTCTTCCTGGCAGGCGTGGGCATACAGGCCGGCGCCACCTTCTGGGACACCGTCGTGAACGGCGGTTACCACTACGTCTGGATGGGCTTCCTCATCACCATCATCCCCATACTTATCGGCGGTGTCATCGGACGCTGGAGGCTCAAGCTCAACTACTATACGCTGATGGGCCTCATAGCGGGCACCTACACCGACCCGCCCGCACTGGCCTTTGCCAGCCAGACGGCCGGCAACGATGCGCCCGCTATCGGCTACTCCACCGTCTATCCACTCTCCATGTTCATGCGCATCCTCGTGGCCCAGCTCACCCTCCTGCTCATCATCCCGCTACTCTAAGCAGGAAGGAACTTTCCACACACCCATACACCAGTAACCACAAACCCACACAGAAATGATATCCTGGATTCTCTTCGGTGCCATAGCCCTCATCAGCTGGGCCGTGCAAGCCAACCTCAACAGCAAGTTCGAGAAATTTTCGAAAGTACGTATCACCAGCGGCCTGACCGGCGCGCAGGTGGCGGAGAAGATGCTCCGCGACAACGGCATCTATGACGTGAAGGTGACCTCCGTGCAGGGCCGCCTCACCGACCACTACAACCCGGCGGACAAGACCGTGAACCTAAGCCAGGGCGTCTTCGAGAGCAACAGCATCATGGCCGCCGCCGTAGCCGCCCACGAATGCGGCCACGCCGTGCAGCACGAACGCGCCTATGCCCCCTTGCAGATGCGCTCCGCCCTCGTCCCCGCCGTGAGCTTCGCCTCTAAGTGGGTGTCGTGGGTGCTGCTGGGCGGCATCCTGCTCATCAACTTCTTCCCGTACCTGCTCCTCGGCGGCATCGTCCTCTTCGCGCTCACCACGCTCTTCAGCTTTGTCACGCTCCCCGTGGAGATTGACGCCAGCCGACGTGCAACACGGTGGCTCAACGAGGCGGGCATCACCTCGCAGCAGGACCACCCCATGGCCGTCAGTGCGCTGCGCAGCGCCGCCTACACTTACGTCGTGGCAGCCCTCGGCTCCCTCGCCACGCTGGTGTACTACGTGATGATATTCCTCGGCCGCCGCGACTAAGCCCCCGAGCCACTGGCACACATATATATATATATATTATAAAAGCGTCCCCGAGTCGGGGGCGCTTTTATCTGTGCAATCCTTCCTTGCCCGTGCAGGCGGCGGGTCAGCTGCCCGCCACCTGCCCCTTGAACTCGGATATGAGCAGCGGCTCCTCGGGGCTCGGGGAGAACTTGTAGTTTACGGAGAAGGAGATCTCCCGCCCATTGATAGTACCCCAGAGCCGCCCCGTATGAAAGGCCGAATAGCGGCCGTTCATCGTGCCGCCCCCCTGAAGCGGGTCCGCAGTGATGAGCGTGTAGGAGCCGTCCGCCTGCCGTTCCACGCGGACCTCCTCCACGGTGAAGTCCGTCATTACCCGGGCCGGCGTCTCCTCCGTGGCAGGCCGTGCCGTCATCCGCGCCACCACGACGCGCGCCCGGCCCTCACCCGTCCATACGAACTGCACCGTCGTCGCGTCCGTAGCGTAGGGCACGCCCCAGGCCGTTGTGCTGAACGTGCCGTCATAGAGGATGGTACCCGTCTCGGGGACTACGTAAGGCACGTCCCCCTCGCTGTCGCCGCAAGCCGCCAGGCCCGCAGCCATGGCCACCAGGGCCATCATTCTGAAAGCTTTTCTCATATTCTGATAATATCCATTAACAATCCGCCGCAAAGATACGGCGCGGAGACGGTTCCCGCAATCCCTAATAATGAGGAATAGCGGCCCGCCGCGCCCGACCTCCACCGCCCCCCCACGGCCCCCGCAGCCGCCGCCCGGCAGAAAAAGTCCCCCAAAGTATTTGGCCGTTTGAGCATTACTTCTTACCTTTGCACGGTAATTGCGGCACAAACCGCAGGCGCGGCGCACACCCAGCGCGCTGCGAGGCGGGTCGGAACAAGCAAAGATAACAAAACAACAATAACAGAAAAAGGATGAAAAAGTACATTCTCTCCGCGCTGCTCCTCGTCGCAGGCGCAGCCATGTCCGGGCTCGGTGCCCAGACCACGACCTACACGGTCAAGGGAGTTTCGTTCAAGATGGTAGCCGTCCCCGCAGGCACGTTCATGATGGGCGCGAGCAAGGCCGAGGACCCCGAGGCCTACGCCACCAGCAAGGAAGGCCCCACGCGCGAGGCCCCCGTACACCAGGTAACCCTCTCCGCCTACAGCATCGGGCAGACCACCGTCACGCAGGAGCTCTGGCAGGCCGTGATGGGCACGAACCCCGCCAAGTTCAAGGGTGCGGGCCGCCCCGTTGAGAACGTCAGCTGGAACGAGTGCCAGACGTTCGTCAAGCGCCTCAGCAGCCTCACCGGCAAGAAGTTCCGCCTCCCCACCGAGGCCGAATGGGAATACGCCGCGCGCGGAGCCGACAAGAGCAACGGCACGCACTACGCCGGCAGCGACGACATCGAAGCCGTGGCCTGGTATTTTGACAACTGCGAGGACACCTCCCGCCCCCGCCCCGTGGCGCAGAAGCAGCCCAACGAGCTCGGCCTCTACGATATGAGCGGAAACCTCTGGGAGTGGTGCTCCGACTGGTACGGCGACTACACCACGGCCGCCCTGACCAACCCCACCGGCGCAGCCTTCAGCTCCAACTCCAACAAGGTCATGCGCGGCGGCAGCTGGCGCAACCCCTACCGCAGCTGCCGCGTCACCACGCGCGAAATCTGCACGCCGGACATCAAGGCCAACCACATCGGCCTGCGCCTCGTGCTGCAGTAAGACCTCACACATACCAGTACTTTTAGTTAGGTTTATTATGATTGGTAGGCGACGGAGCCGTGCGTAAGCCGGCTCCGCCGCTTTTTTTCTGCGCAGGAGGCCCACAGCTCCCTGCGCAGCACGCGTATGCCCAGCTGCCGAGGTCGCCACACCCGACCCCGGCAGGAGGACGGACACAATGTGCCCGGCCGGAACTATTCCGGCCGGGCACATTGTAATGGTGAATGAATGGGATGAAATATGCTATGACCAGCTTTCCCACACATCAGCACACCGTGGAAAACGATATGGGGGGTGGTTGCCGCCCGCGTCGTAAAACAGTGCTCCAACGCAGAACTCATACTCGTCGGGAACATAGCCGCAAATGTCAAAAGAAAATTGTACGTGACTAACCGTGCCATTACTGTAGACGTAGCCGTCATGGGCTATATCGGTGGAAGCAGAAGTGATCACCGCTGAATTCAGCAGGTTTCGGAGCGTCGTCATTATCCCCCACCCCGCATCATAAACGTACTGGTTTAATGCGTAACTAAAACCTGCTTGTTCTAGAGCGGAGACGAGAAGGCGGGGGTTGCTCTGAAGGGTTGCAGGGTCGAGCGCAGCTATTACCGCGTCCGCTACATCCTTTGGTACCGTTCCGCCATCCCATTCGTAGTAGTAGCAACCTTCGTTCTGAGGAAGCCCCCCGCTCGTCGCCAGCATCCGCTGCGGGCCCAGCGGAATGACCTGCATCGTAGGTGGCACGTACTTTTTCCTACCCGCAGCGGGAACAGCACCCTCCGCGTCCGCAGTACCTACATCAGCGCACAGCGCGCCGTCAAGTGTCTTTTCGTTGTTCATTGCTTAGTTGTTTT
>JAFUZP010000009.1 GCA_017476545.1 Alloprevotella sp. | reverse complement strand
TGAGGCGCTGCTGGTCGGTCGGTATGCCCTCCTTTTCCTGTATCTTCTGCTTGACGTTCTCGATGGCATCGGCGGGCTCCACGTCCAGTGTGATGGTTTTCCCCGTCAGGGTCTTGACAAAAATCTGCATGGCCGCAGCCTCCGTGTTCCACACTCCCGCCAGCATGAATACCAACAGGAACGCCCTTAGGTTCACATGGATTCTCTTCATAATGCGTACTTGTTTGTGCGGGCATGGGCATTGCCGCCCGCGTGATTATTGCGTAGTTTTTTCGTTATCTGGCGCAAAGTTAATGTTTTCCCCGCATCCAGCCAAACCGGACTCTCCACTTTCTTCCTTTTGGCTTGGCGTTGTCACCGCCTTTCACTACTTTCGCCGGGCATATACCCTCCTGCGGAATGAGACACCTATTATATTATATACTCGCGGCCTCGGCCTGCCTCGCTTCCTGCCGCCCGGCAACCGACCCGGCCACGGCGCACCAGAGTGCGGCGCGCCGCGCGGACGAGCAGCAGGGCGGACGGTGGCTCGCCGAAGCCCGTGCCGCTATGGGGCAGAGGGACTGGGGTGCGGCGCGTGCCCGCGTGGACTCCATCCGCCTCCGTACGCCGCTGGCACTTGATGCCCGCGAGGATGCCATCCTGTTGCTGGATAGTGTGGAACTCCTTTCCGCCCAGGCCGAACTGACGCACACGGACAGCCTCATCCAGGCCGGTGCGCGCAGCGATAGCCTGACCCGCCTCTTCGAATTGCAGATGGAGCAAGTAAAATTCTATCACCGTAAACTTGATTATGACCGGGGAAACCGAAAGACGCATTGAAAGCGAGCTGAATGCGGCGCAGTGGGAGGCCGTGACGTATTGCGACGGCCCCTCGCTCGTCATTGCCGGGGCGGGCTCGGGCAAGACGCGCGTGCTGACTTACAAAATAGCCTACCTCCTGCAACGGGGATTCGCGCCCTGGCAAATCCTGGCCCTGACGTTCACGAACAAGGCGGCGCGGGAAATGGTGGCGCGCATCGGCACCCTCATCGAACGCGAGGAGGGACTGAGAGGGCGCGGCCTGACGCGCGACCTCTGGGCCGGTACGTTCCACAGTATTTTCGCCCGCATACTGCGCATTGAGGCAGAGGCCGTCGGTTATACGCGGGACTTCACCATCTATGACACGGCGGACTCAAGAAGCCTCATCAAGACCATCGTCAAAGAGATGGGACTGGATGAAAAGACTTACAAACCTGCTACGGTGGCCGGACGCATCTCCGAAGCGAAAAACCGCCTCGTGCTGCCCGACGTTTACCGAGGCAGTGCGGACCTGCGCAAGCGCGATGAGCGCGACGGCATTGGGGCGACAGGGAGAATTTACGAAGCCTACGTGCGCCGCTGCCGCCAGGCTAACGCGATGGACTTCGACGACCTCTTGCTCTATACCTTCCTGTTACTGAACGGTAACGAAGAGATACGCCAGAAATACCAGCAGCGATTCGGATATATCCTTGTGGACGAGTACCAGGACACGAACTATGCGCAGTACCGCATCATCCGTCTGCTCGCACCGCCGGGGGCTCGGTTGTGCGTAGTGGGCGACGACGCGCAGAGCATCTACGGCTTCCGGGGTGCCGACATAGGGAACATCCTCTCCTTCCAGCAGGACTACCCTTCCACACGCCTTATCAAACTGGAGCAGAACTACCGCTCCACGCAGCGCATCGTGAACGCCGCGAACTCCATCATCGCCCACAACGTCGGGCGTATCCCCAAGACCGTCTTCAGCGAACTGGCGGAGGGCGACCGCCTGCTCCTCCTGTCCGCCTACAGCGACCGTGACGAAAGCATGAAGGTGGTGCGGCATGTGCAGCGCTTGGTACGTGGTAAACGTTTGGATTATGACCAGATTGCGGTGCTTTATCGTACCAATGCTCAAAGCCGGACCTTCGAGGACAGTTTCCGCTCCGCAGACATTCCTTACCGTATCTACGGCGGCCAGTCGTTCTACCAGCGCAAGGAGATAAAGGACATCATCGCTTACCTGCGCCTTACGGCAAATCCCCTTGACGAGGAAGCCCTGTTGCGTGTCATCAACTATCCCGCGCGGGGTATCGGACAGACGACCGTGCAGAGACTACAGGGTGCGGCGGCAACGGCTCTCGTCCCGTTGTGGGACGTGGTGTGCCGTCCCGGGGATTTCGGCGTGCCGCTCAACCGAGGTACACTGGGGAAACTCGATGGCTTTGTCCGCCTCATAGCCGATTTCCGCGCACGGATGCCCGAAACGGGTGCCTATGACCTCGCCGCCGCCATCATCAGGGAAACAGGCATAGCCGCCGACCTGGCGCAGGACAAGTCGCCGGAGAATATCGCGCGGCAGGAGAATGTGGAGGAATTGCTTAATGGCATACGCGACTTTGAGGCGGACGAGCTGGAGGAGCAAGGCAAGGAACTCGCGCTGCTGACAGACTATCTGCCGCGCATAGCTCTGCTTACCGACCAAGACCAGCGTGATACGGGTGAGCCGCGCGTTACGCTGATGACCATCCATGCCGCTAAGGGATTGGAATTTAGTGCCGTGTTCGTGACGGGTTTGGAGGCCGATCTTTTTCCTAACGCCAACGCCCGTTATTATCCACGCGAGATGGAGGAGGAACGCCGTCTGTTCTATGTGGCCGTGACGCGTGCTAAAACATACTGTTTCCTATCCTATGCGAAGCAGCGATATAAGTATGGGAAGATGGAGTTCTGCGAGCCGAGTCCCTTTCTCGCAGAGATAGACGGGCAGTACCTGGAGGAAGAGGCTGCTACCCCCCTTGGGGGCGAGAACTTCCCGCGTTTCAGGCGGGAAGCGCCCTACGGTCGTGGCGGACGTACCGCCGGTGCGGGAGATGCGTTGGGCGGGTCGGCAACGTCCTCGGGCTATGCAGCATCCATTTCCCGCCGGGATGATTCCGCAAAAAAACTGCGTCCGATGCGGGAAACGGTACGCGCAGCGGCACCGTCCCCGATAGAACCGGGTGGGGGAACGGGGGCTTTCGGGCAAACATCCCTTGTCCCGGGAACCCGCATCGAGCACGAACGTTTCGGTATCGGCACCGTTGTTGGCATTGAGGAGGCGGGCGACAGCGCGAAAGCCCGCGTCCAATTCGAGAATGCCGGCACGAAGAACCTCTTACTGAAGTTCGCGAAGTTCCGGGTGCTGGGATGAAACCTCCTGCGCTCAGGGTCGGGGCTTCCTACAGCCTTCGGATTTTTCTTTTTTACTTGCGGTAATTAGGGAAAACGCGGCTTGGCACGGTATGCCAATCCGGGTAAGACTTTCCGGGGGCGGACTTCTTCTCCCGCCAAGCGGCAATAGCGTCTCCTGCGGCCTCAGGTACCTTGTCTTAACCCCATCTCTGCAGCTTTTTCCACGATGAATCGGAGCGCGGCTTCGTACTCATTCGGGACAATACCGTCAAGGATAGCGTCTTTCAAGGCACTCTTCAGCGTGCCGACCTCGCGGCATGGCGGCAGGTTGAAGCGTTGCATAATTTCATCGCCAGTAACGGGAGGTTGGAAATTACGGATGCGGTCCTTCTCCTCAATGTCCACCAATTTCTGCCGCACGAGGCGGAAATTCTCCCGGAAGGAGCGTTTGCGCACCTCGTTCTTACTGGTAATGTCCGCTTCGCAGAGCGTCATGAGGTCGTCAATGTCGTCACCCGCTTCAAACAGCAGGCGGCGCACCGCACTGTCCGTCACGATGTCGTCCGCTATGGCTATGGGGCGCATGTGGAGGCCGACGAGTTTTTTGACGTACTTCATGCGGTCGTCAAGCGGTAGTTTAAGCCTACGGAAAAGGGAGGGCAGCATCTTTTCGCCGAGATAGTTGTGGTTGTGGAACGTCCAGCCCACTAAAGGTTCCCAACGCTTGGAGCGCGGTTTTCCGATGTCGTGGAGCAGGGCGGCCCAGCGCAGCCAGAGGTTGTCCGAGCCCGCCGCGATATTGTCCAATACCTCTAAGGAGTGGTAGAAGTTGTTCTTGTGTTTCTTGCCGTTACGTGTCTCCACAATGTCGAGTGCGGCTACTTCGGGCAGGATTAGCTCCAGCAGTCCGCAGCGTTGCAGCTCCACAAAGCCGATGCTCGGGCGCGGTGCAAGCATGATTTTGTTCAGCTCTTCGGCAATCCGCTCCCCGCTAATGATTTTTATGCGTTCGCGATTGCGGCGTAACGCCTCGAAAGTTTCCTCTTCAATCTGGAAACGCAGTTGCGTGGCGAAGCGTACGCAGCGCATCATGCGCAGCGGGTCGTCGCTGAAGGTCACGTCCGGATCCAGTGGCGTCCGGATGATGCCGTCTTCGAGGTCGTAAACGCCGTCAAAGGGGTCCACCAGTTCGCCGAATCGCGGGCCGTTGAGACAAGCGGCCATCGCATTGATGGTGAAGTCGCGGCGGTTCTGGTCGTCTTGCAGCGTGCCGTCCTCCACAACAGGCTTGCGTGAGTCGTGACTATAGCTCTCGCGCCGCGCGCCTACAAACTCGAGTTCTTTTCCGTGCCACTTCACCTGCGCCGTGCCGAAGTTGCGGAAGACGCTCAGGTGCGCGCCGCGACCCAGCCGTGATGCTACGCCGCGTGCCATTTCGATGCCACTGCCCACGACCACGACGTCAATGTCATTCGTGGGGCGCTCAAGGAAAAGGTCGCGAACGTAGCCGCCTACGAGGTAGCATTCCAGCCCCAGCTCGTCGGCAACGCTGCCCATGGTCTCGAATATCTTGTCCTTGCGGAGAATTTCCGCTATCGCTTCGTCAGAAAGGAGTATCATCTGGTTTTTGCTATCTAAAGGCGTGTGCAAAGATACGGCAAAGCGCGCGCAGTAGCAAGGCTTTCGTCCCCGTTTTCTTTCCCAGAGCCTGTCAGCCGCCACAGTGCACTGCGCCATGCGTTGCGGAAAGATTTCGCTCTGTACTTCCTGCATTTAATATTTCTTAATACCTTTGTCCCGCTGTATCAGCAGCCTTTGACGTTGAACTACATAAACAGTAAGTAATGAAGACCAATAGCATCTGGAAAACTTCCGTCTGCGTGCTGGCATCCCTTCTCGCGGCACAACCATTCGTCGGGCACGCCCAAGGAGTCGAATACCAGACCTTTATTTACACGAGTGAGGACTTAGCGACGGAAATCAACAAGCTCAGTGAGAACAGTGGCGCGACACGCTCCTACATGGGCGATGTGTTCCAGGCGGCTGCCGGCTCGCTGAAAGGGCTTGGAGCTGGCTATATTATCTCGGCAGTGGACTTGGGGCTGAATGCGGTGGGCGCGCTATTCACGGCTAACCGCCGACACCGGCAGGAATGGGAGGAGACGGTGAAGAAAGAGAACGTATATCAAACGCGCATCAACACGATAACTGACGTGAGCGACTTCTACGACCGGCCCTCCTTTGACGGTGCGATGGATCCGAAGGGAATGCGCTTCAACGGCATCGGATGTCTGCGCCGGGTTGATAAGGACACTACCTTCTACGTGTCCTGCCACATCGACCGCGATTACCTGCACCGCATCGTAAACCATTCTAAGTTCCAGCTGGCGCTTGATACGCTTATCATCAGTCCCGAGCACTCCAGCCTGCCGAACACGGAGCTGGACATCCCTTACCGTTTTGAGGATAGGAAGGACTTCACGCTGACGCTGAAAATGAAAATTACCTCATCTTGGATGAATGAGATTGTGCAGTTGCAGAAGAACCAGGAACTGGGCGAATTTTCCATCAACATCCGCGTCCCCAAGGAACAACTGGACGAGCGGGGCTACTTGCGCTATGTGCGGCAGGAGGGAGAGCCTGCAAAGTATAAGGTTGTGGGCGAGAGCTTCATCGTGCCGCGCTCTTATATGGGTTTCCGGGACGAGAACGATGTGTATAAGGACAGCTGGGGAACAGGCGAGTATAACCTTTCGATAGACATCAAGGAGACTTGCGATGTGACGGAGGAGTACCGCGCACGCTGGAAGAGCGACCGAAAGATGCGTAAAGCAATGGTCAAGACGGCTCCACTGGCGGTCCGTGCATGGGAAACTATCCAACGGCAGCACTGGGACGAGCTTGCCCAAGCCTGGATTATAACGACACTGAAAGCTCCCGCTACCAAAGTGACCAACGATGTCCTGACAAAGATGAAAATGCCCGTCAAGAAAGACGACAAGAACAAGAAGTAATCCATGACAAGTGCCCGCCGGACCGGACGGTACTTGTTGCTGCCGTTTCTCCTGTCCCTCCTCTTAATCTGTCCTGCCACGGCGCAGGACATCCGCAGCCTCGACAGTATCGCGAAAGCGAAGTCCTATTGCGGTGAACTGGACGTAGCCATCTCGCTGGGGCAGCAGGTCGTGGAGGCGCAACGGCAGGCTGTGGGAGAAAAACATGCCGACTACGCGACGGCCTTGCTCAACCTTGCCGGTTATTATTCCCGCGCGGACAAGGCGGAAGAGGCCCTGCGCTTAGGAACGGAAGTCTTGAAGATTAGGAAGAAACTCTTCGGCACGGAGAGCGCGCCTTATGCCCAGGCCCTTAATCACATCGCAAAGTATAATTCTTACCTCGGCCACCTGAAGGAGGCTATAAAGCTCGGGAAAGAAGCCGTCCGCCTGCGTGCACAGTGCCTGGGCCGGCACGATGCTGACTACGCGCAGTCGCTGAGCAACCTGGCGGGCTACTATTCGCGCGCTGGGGACGCGGCGGAAGCCGTGCGGCTGGGTACGGAAGCACTCAACATACGGCGTGAGCTGTTCGGCGAAGACCATACTGAGTACGCGCAGTCGCTGAACCATCTTGCCCGTTATTACTCCTATACGGCCGACCTGCCCGAAGCCGTACGGCTGGGTAGGCTTGCCGTAGAGAAACGCAGGAGCCTCCTCGGGCCAAACAACCCTGACTATGCGCAGTCGCTGAGCAACCTGGCGGGCTACCTCTCCCGTATGGGAAATTACGAGGAGGCTATCCGGCTGGGTACGGAGGCGTTGGATATCAGGCGCGGCCTGCTGGGTGAGGCGCACACCGACTACGCGCAGTCCGTCAATAACCTGGCTAAGTATAATTATTTCCTCGGTAATTACGCCGAGGCTGTGCGGCTGGGCACGGAGGCGCTGCACCTGCGCGAGAAATATAAGGGGACAAAACATCCCGACTATGCGACCGCACTGAGCAACCTGGCGGACTATAACCATCGGCTCGGCCAATTTGACGAGGCCCTGCGCCTCGGACAGCAGGCACTGAAGGTACGGCAGGATGTGCTCGGGCGGAAACATCCCGACTATGCGCTCTCGCTGGCCAATATGGCAGACTACTACTGCAGTGCGGGCAGATACCGGGAGGCGGCGAAGTACGCCGCCGATGCGCTGAAGGTGCGGGAAGCAGTTCTGGGTACCGACCACCCGGACTACGTCAGTTCGCTCAAGGTGCTTGCCCTCCTGCACTACAGGAACGGCAATATGCGGGAGTGCGAACGGCTCGCACTCATGACTTCCGAGCGCTATATCCATACCATCCTGAAAACCTTCGCCGAGCTGACGGCAGAGGAGCGTAACTATTTCTGGAAGAAGACGCGGGAGTGGCTGACGCAGGATATCTACTTGCTGGCGCACGCTTCGCCTACACCAGCCCTCGTCCGCGAGGCTTATGACTGCACCCTGCTGGGGAAGGGGCTGTTGCTCAACTGCGAAATAGAGATGAAGCGGCTCCTCCTTGAGAGCGGGGACGAAGAAGCCGTAGCCCGCTACAAGGAGTTGCAGGACCTGAAGCACCTCATCTGGCAGCAGTACGAACGGCCGATTGAGGAACGCGCTTTTGATGCGGACTCCCTCCTCCGCGTTGCGCATGGTTTGGAGCGCGCCCTCGTCATGCGCTCCAAAGCCTACGGCGACTATACGAAGAACTTACAGACGGACTGGCAGGCCGTGGCCGGCGCGTTGGGGGAGGGCGAGCTCGCCGTAGAGTTCGTTGCTTTCCAAGCGGATGCGGGGCAGAAGCAGTATGCCGCCTTGTTGCTCAAGCGGGGTATGCCTGCGCCGAAATATGTCCCGCTTTTTACGGAACAGGAGCTGGCCGGGATTTCCAACAGCGACTGCTACATGACGCCGGCCCTGGCCGAGCTGGTGTGGAAGCCGATGGCGGACGAGCTGGAAGGGGTGGAGGACATTTTCTTCTCCCCGCAGGGAGAGCTCCATAACATGGCTGTCGAGTCGCTCCCCGACTGGCAGTCGGACACCCTGATGTCCGCCCGCTGGCGTTTCCACCGCCTGTCCTCGACGCGCGAACTCACGAGCCGCCGCGAACCGGCACGGCTGGAAGAGGCCGTCATCTATGGCGGGATGGTGTACGACCTCCCCGGTGACAAACCCTTCGCGCGGGGCATCAGCTACCTTCCCGCTACCCGTACCGAGGTGGAGGGGATTGACAGCCTCTTGGCTGCGCAGCATATCGCGACCCACATCTATACCAAAGCCGAAGGGACGGAGGCCGGGCTGAAACAACGCTTCGTTACAGGCCGGCATGACCGCCGCTCCGGCATCCTGCACATCGCCACCCACGGCTTCTACTGGACACCGCGCGAGGCGGCGCAGCTGGACCGGAAAATCCGTTTCCTTTCCTTGCAGGAACGTAAGCGGGTGAGTGAGGAGGACAAATCCCTGACGCGTTCCGGCCTCTTCCTGAGCGGAGCGAACCGGGCGTTGGCGGGTAAGGCGGACGGGGACGGCACGGACGACGGCGTACTCACGGCGAAGGAGATTGCCGCACTGGACTTCCGCTCCCTCGACTTGGTAGTGCTCTCCGCCTGTGAGACCGCACTCGGCGAGGTGAAGGGCGATGGCGTGTTCGGCCTACAACGGGGCTTCAAACGGGCAGGGGCGCAGTCGTTGCTCATGAGCCTGTGGAAAGTGGACGATGAGGCCACCCGCCTGTTGATGGTAAAGTTCTATGAAAACTTGGCTGAGGGCATGGGTAAGGCTGACGCGCTCCGTGCCGCGCAGGCTTTTGTGCGCGATTACGAAGTGGAAGTGGAGAGCGAACCGCAGCATAGGCGCAAACTCTCCTCCCGGCAACGTCGCCGTGCCGCATCCCGGACTGTAGCCCCCCTGCGCCGTGTCAGGAAATACCGAAATCCCCGCTATTGGGCTGCTTTTATTTTACTGGACGAATAATCTATTTTATAGGAACTTGTTTTACAGTTTTCTATGGGGTTTAAGTAAATTTTCCGTAGAGGACTGTTTTTTACCCCTATGGCTACCAAAAACTAACCCTATGGTTACGGCGAACTACCCATAGGGTTACGACGACCTAACCATAGGGGTACGGATCCCTTCCTCCCGGTTCCTTGTGCGCAATGCCATTGGTGACTATCGCTCAACTCTTCTTCCCGTCCTTTGCAGGGCTGGTTTCTTCCGATTTTCCTTGGGTGTTTTTTTCCAAGAACTCCGCCAGGGGAAGGCCCTCGTAGCGTTCAAAGGCCATGGCGGCGGTTTTCGGCAATTTGAACCCGGCGCGTTCCGTCTGCGCCATTGTGGTCACTTCGCCCTGCTCGATGAGCCGCCTTAGCTCAGCCACGCGGTAACGGCTGATGTATTCGTGCGTGTCGTTATAGCCCTGGGAGCGTAGGCATTGCAGAGCCAAGTGGCGGTTGAAACCGGCGTAGCGGCAGAGCCTGTCACGGTTGAAGTTAAAGTCCGTGTAGGGCTTCTCGTTTTGCATTACATACTCCAGCCGTTCGAAGCGGCGGCGGTTTGCTTCGTTGAAATCCTCCTCGGCGGCGCGGAGCACCTCCTCGTCCGTCGGCGGGGCGGCTACGGGATGGATGTCCGGCAGGCTGATAGAATCCAGCACGGGGCGCAGTGCGCGGAACGTGAGGAACATGTTTATGGCCGTGAATACTAACATATAAACAATGTAGCCGACGCGGTCGAAGCGGATGGTGAGCGTTACGAAGTAGAGGGAAACGAGTCCGAGCAGCGTGCCGTAGGCGATGATGTCGCGCGGCAGCTCGAGCCGCCGTACGAGCCGATGGGGTAGGATGAAGATGTTGGCGATGTAGTAGAAAGAGAGTAGCAGGGCGAGGATGCGCAGTACGACGTCGCCGCTGAGGAAGTACTCCAAAATGTCGTCCGCCTCGTACACTTTCGCGAAGTCACTGCCGAAGAGCATTCCGACAGCGTAGATGAGGATGAGCACGATAGCCGGCAGGGCGTATTTCCACATGCGGCCCCATTGCAGGTAGCCCGGCATAGCAACTCCGAGCGGGTAGATACTTTGCAGGTAGGCGCAGACAAGCAGGTACATCAGCATCCCGGGATGGAGCATCCCCGGGCCGGGAAGCTGTTTCAGGGCGATGAAGACGAGTGTCGTGCTGTACATCACGCCGATGAGGAGCATAATCCACGCCTGCGACAGGTAGCGGACGGAGCGCCGCGCGAAGTAGAACATCACGAGGCTCATCATGAGATGGACTACGGCGGTAAGTTCGGCGGTCAGAAGGACGGCTGTGCGTATCATAATCGGGGGCAAAAATAGAAAAAGTTTCCCAACTGTTGCGCGCGACGTAAAATAAATTCGTACCTTTGCAAGACAATGGACGACTTTGAACTGGACGTGGAGGACATCCTCCGCAGTAAGGCGGGTGACAAGGCGCGCTACGTGCCGCGCTTTGTCGTGGCTTGGCTCAAACGAATCCTGCATCAGGACGAGATAAACGCCTTCCTGCGGCAGGAGGGCGACAAGGCCGGTGTCCCCTGGCTGCTGGACTGTGTGGAGTTCCTGGACATGAAGCTCAACGTGCGCGGGCGGGAAAACCTACCGCCTGGCGGGCTGGACAGCACGCGCCGCTACACCTTCGTCAGCAACCACCCGCTTGGCGGGCAGGACGGCGTAGCCCTCGGAGCAATCCTGGGGCAGGAGTACGGCGGGAGGGTGAAGTACCTCGTGAACGACCTGCTGATGAACTTGCGCGGCCTTGCGCCGATGTGCGTCCCCATCAACAAGACGGGAAAACAGAGCCGCCAGTTTCCGGCTATGGTCGAGGCGGGGTTTCGTAGTGACAACCACATCATCATGTTCCCCGCCGGGCTGTGCAGCCGTAAACAGGGTGGAGTCATTCGCGACCTACCCTGGCAGAAAGCCTTCGTGACGAAGAGCGTGGAAACGCAGCGTGACGTTGTGCCTATCCACTTCAGCGGCCGCAACTCCGAACGCTTCTATCGGCTGGCCAATATCTGCAAGCGGCTCGGGCTTAAGTTCAACGTGGCGATGCTCTTCCTCGTGGACGAGATGTTCCGCAACCGCCACAAGGAGTTCACCGTCACCATCGGTAAGCCCATCCCCTGGCAGCGGTTCGACAAAAGCCGCACACCTGTCCAGTGGGCCGCAGCCGTGCAGGAGGAAGTGTATAAACTATGCGAGACGCAATGATATAATGAGGGGTGCGCACGTGTGCGTAAGCCCATATCCCCATAAGCGAATGGAAGAAGAAATCATCCGACCGATAGACCGGGCGTTGCTCCGCGCCGAGCTGACGCCCGAACGGAAACTGCGCACGACGAACAAGGGGTGCAATGACATCTACGTCGTCACCTGGCAGCAGGCACCCAACGTTGTACGCGAGGTGGGCCGCCTGCGCGAGATAGCTTTCCGTGCGGCTGGCGGGGGAACGGGGCTGGCTTGCGACCTTGACGAGTTCGACACCTGCGAACGTCCCTACTACCAGCTCATCGTCTGGGACCCGGAGAACAGCATTATACTGGGCGGTTACCGCTTCCTGCCAGGCTCGGAGATGGAATTTGACGCGGCGGGTCAGCCCGTGTTGGCTACCAGCCACATGTTCCGTTTCTCGGATACGTTCATCCGCGACTACCTTCCCTATACCGTTGAGCTGGGACGTTCCTTCGTCACGTTGGAGTACCAGAGTTCCCGCGCTATGACGAAGGGGCTCTTCGCTCTGGATAATTTGTGGGACGGGCTCGGTGCGCTGACCTTTGTTATTCCCGGGCTGAAGTATTTCTTCGGGAAGATGACGATGTACCCCTCTTTTGACCGCACGGCGCGCGACATGATTCTTTACTTCCTCCGCAAGCACTTCGGTGACAAGGACGCGCTCGTAACCCCCCATACGCCGCTGTTGCCTGACATGCCGGCGGACGAGCTTGCGCGGCTCTTCTGCGAAGACGACTTCAAGCGCGACTATTTCATCCTGAACTCCGCCGTGCGCCGCCGGGGCTACAATATCCCTCCGCTCGTGAACGCCTACATGGGGCTCAGTCCCACGATGCGCTTTTTCGGTACCGCCACGAACGAGGAGTTCGGGCAGGTGGAGGAGAGCGGCATCCTCATTGCCGAGGACGAGATACTGGAGGAGAAACGCCGCAGGCACATCGACAGCTTCATCGCGGAGCATCCCGACTGGCAGCGTGACCTGAGCCAGTTCCTCATGCACATACAACGTCCGGCGGACTGAGGGGAAGTCCGTTCGGCTGCGGACGGCAGGCACCGCGCAGGGTGGGGGACTCCTCCGTCCTGCGCGGTGCCGTTTGTCGAGATGCCGGGGTGGCCTGTCAGCCGAAGAGCCCCCGTGCGATGCGCATTTCCACCTTCTCCCAGTCCGTCAGCTCCCATACGGATTGCAGGTAGTCTGCGCGGCGGTTGCGGTAGTCGATGTAGTAGGCGTGCTCCCACACGTCGATGGTGAGCAGGGGCGTGAGTCCCGGTTCGCGCAGCGGGCAGCCCGCATTGGGCAGGGCGCGGAGTTCCAGTTTGTCTTCCGGTGTGAGTACGGCCCATGCCCAGCCCGAGCCGAAGATTCCCGCCGCTGCGCCGAGGAGCGCTTCGCGGAAGGCCTCCGCGCTGCCGAAGGCTGCCTCGGCCCGGTGCCGCATTCCGCTGCCCATTGCGGAGGGGGTGGGGGAGAGCGTTTCGAAGAAGAAGGTGTGGTTCCAGGCCTGCGCGGCGTTGTTGAGCAGAGCACCGTCGGCGCGCCGCACGGTTTCCTCCAGCGTCATGTCCGCGAAGGGAGTGCCCGTTGCCAGGCGGTTGAGGTTGTCGATGTAGGTCCGCAGGTGCTTTCCGTAGTGGTGCTCCAGTGTCTCTGCGCTCATGCGTGGTGCGAGCGCGGCGGCCCCGTAGGGCAGTCTTGGCATTTCGTGTGTCATGGTTCCAATCTTTTTAGGTGCTGGCGGGCGGTTACGTAGTCCGCTCTGTACGGTCGCGAAGGTACGTATTTCCCTCCGTCCCGCAAAAGCCTTTTGCCGGGGCTCTGCGCGATTATACTTAGTGGCTTCCTGCCTACTCCTGGAATTGCCGGTGGAGACGCGTGGACTGATTATCAATAAACTTTCGCAGGCTTTTCGTCCGCATGCCTTTGCCATGTCGCGGGAAAGCCGTACCTTTGCGTCATGAACCGCCTGGCACTGACATACCGCCCGATTCTTCCTGAGTTCGCCGCGTCCCTCCGCGCGGTGCGTTCCTTCCTTCCTTCCTTCCTTACTTACTAAGCCATACCACTATACATATACTGTCGCGTGTCTACGTTGGCGTCCCTCCCCCCACTGGCGTGTCGGACGGGGCTTTGGTGCGTGCAGAAGGACTGGTCTGCAAATACTGACCACTGAATTACGAATCACTTGATACAACAATCTTATGAAGAAATTAATAACCCTTTTAGCGCTCGCCAGTCTGGTTCTTGTCCGTGCATCGGCACAGGAGGCGTACGCCGTGTACGCGGACAACACGCTGACGTTCTATTACGATACGGAAAAGAATTCGCGTTCAGGCAAAGTATTTGCGCTGGCTGACGCTACTGCTAACGGGCCAGCCTGGTATTCAGATGTGCGCGCGACGCGAGATAAGCGAATAATTGTGACTCGGGTAATCTTCCATTCTTCTTTTGCCGCCGCGCGGCCTACGACCACCTATAGATGGTTCGCTTACCTAGAGGACCTGCAGCAGATTGATGGCCTCCAGCATCTCAACACCGCTGATGTGCGGAAGATGTCAGAGATGTTCGGGTATTGCTCCAGTCTGACTAGCCTTGACCTGAGCGGCTTCAACACCGACAAGGTGACTGACATGAGCCTCATGTTCTCCGGCTGCAGCAGTTTGGAGAGCCTTAACCTGAGTAGTTTCAATACTGCCAACGTGACGAACATGGCCGGCATGTTCAACGGCTGCCGGCAGCTGGCGAGCCTTGACCTGAGCGGCTTCAACACAGCCAAAGTGACAAGTATAAG
>JAFUZP010000008.1 GCA_017476545.1 Alloprevotella sp. | reverse complement strand
ATGGACAATCCGCCGCCTGAAGAACAGACATTATTCGATTAGAGGGGGCTTACTTTTCTGAAAACAAAACCGAAACGCCTGTTTAAAGGCTTTGCGGACAAGATTTCATGCCCATTTAAGTTTTAGCGGACAGCAATAATATTTTTTCTTTTCCGCCTACCAATTCTTGCGTTTTAGGCTGGAATTTTATATTTTCAGCCTAAAAATATACAAATTTAGCCTAGATTTTTATATTTCTAGCCTAAAACGCAAGAATATGTCCCGGTGTAAACGAAAAGATAGGCGCAGAGCGGAAAGTTTTTGCGCCTATCTTTTTGTTTTTTTCGAAGGGAAGTTCGGACTGGCCGTGCGGTGCGCTATTTGTAAGTAGCACCGTCCACGGTCCTGAAGAGTTCGCGGAGTTTCTCGGCGCGGGCGAGTAAACTGTCATAGCTTTCGCTGTATGTGGCGGGGAGTTTCGCTCCTGAACTTACTTCCTGGAACTCTGCCGCTTCAGCATGCTGCCTTTCATCGGGGCGGCACTTGAGGCTCGCCCAAATCAGTCTGCCTTGGCTGAAATAGAGGCGGAGTTCGCTTTCGGCATCGGGGACAAGGTCAGGTGTGCGGGTGTAGATAAAGGCAGGCTTCCCGTCCGTGTCGTAGAGGTACTCCTCGTAAAATCGGCGTGCGGCGAAGTTGTAGCTACTGGTAGCGAATGTGATGCGGTGTGGTGGATATACCTCTCCTTCGTTGCATTCTTCCTCTTCGTAGTACATGCGTATATCCTCGCGGTGTGGGCCGGTGCCGGGTAGGTTTTGCACGACGTTGAGTTGGTAGTATTCGGGCGGATAGCCGTTTTCTTCACTCATCTGTGCGATGGTTTGTTTGATGTCGGCGTAGCGCTTCTGTATGCCCCCGATGGTGTTCTGTGCGGCGGCTCCCGCTACTGCGAGGGCGGCGATGAGGGTGAGTAAAGTCTTTCTCATGGTTTGTTACTGCTTAGTGTATGAATTGTTTTCAGGTGTTTCTGTACGCTTTCAGTGCCATTTCCCGCAGTTTCCGGCGCGCTATTTTTCCCGTTTCCGTGAGCGGGATGGCATCCACGCGGTAGTAGGCGCGCGGCTGTTCGTGGCGGGTGAGGCGTTCCACGCAGCAGGCGCGTATTTGCTCCGCATCCCCTCCTTCATGAAGCAGGACGAGGCACTCGCCGAGGCGTGCATCGGGTATGGTACTCAGGGCAAACGGAACGGTGAGCGGGCGCAGGCGTTCCTCAAGTTCCTCAATCTGGAACTTCAGGCCGCCGCTGCATACCACGTTGTCCTGCCGCCCGATGATGCGGAAGCGTCCGTCGGCGTGTAGCTCGGCTAAGTCGTTCGTTACAACTTCGTCAGGGCAGATGGCGGGAGCCGTGATAGCAAGCGTCCCGCCGGGTGTAAGGCGTAGGCCTACCCCAGGGAGCGGTGTGTATAGCTCCGTGGCCTGTGGCCCGTTGAGGCGGCGCAGGGCGATGTGGGAGAGCGTTTCCGTCATGCCGTAAGTGCTCCATACTTCGTGGGGGAATGTGCGTAGCGCGTCAGCCAGAGCCGGCGGGATGCTTCCGCCGCCAAGGATGAGTTTTCGGATTCCGCGCAGGAGGCGGCGTTCACGCGGGTATTGCAATGACTCCCACGCTTGCATTGGGGTCAGGGCGGCAAAGGTCGGGCTGTGGCGCAGCCTTCGTAAGGGGCGCGATGTGGGACATACGGCAGTGAGACGCAGTGGTAGGGTGAAGGCACGCACGGCCATCATTTTTCCCGCTATGTAGTCCAACGGCAGGCAGAGCAGGGCTGTGTCGCCAGCTTGCAGGCCTAGGGCTTGGCAGGTAGCCGATGCCGAGGCACGCATCCGCTCTTTCTCCGCCTGCATCAGTCTGGGCGTACCCGTGGAGCCGGATGTGCGGACGTTGATGGTAGGGGTGTCTGCTTCCCATTCGTGGCGGAAGTCCGCCAAAGTGCGGCGGAAGTCCAATTCTTCCTCTGTGTCCACCCATAGCTGCTCGCCCCGGATTTGCAGGTGTGTCGCGTTGAAGTTCTCCACGAAGAGCGCGCCCGTTCCTAGACCTTGGTGCAGCGGGGAGGGGAAACTGCTGGCCCATGCAGCGATGGCATTCAGGCCGACATTACTCTCCAGCGCGCTCGTCACCCAATAGCCTATGTTGCGCGCCACAGCTTCCTGTATCCATTCCTCCGCCCCCGCCATGCCGCCATGCAGGGAGGGCTTCAGCACGATGTGGGCTGGGCGTATAGTATCGAGCAGGGCTGCCTTTTCTTCCCGCCGGAGTACGCCGATGAGTTCCTCGTCAAGGGCGATAGGAACGGGTGACTCACGGCATACGCGTGCCATTTCTTTCCATTGCCCTTGACGGATGGGCTGCTCAATGCTGTGCAGGCCGTAGGGAGCGAGCGCTTCCAGCCGCCGAAGGGCATCTTCGGGACAGAAGGCCCCGTTCGCATCTACGCGGATTTCCACTTCTTCCTTAGGGAATCGCTGTCGTACACGCCGCAGAAGTTCCAACTCCTTCTCGAAACGGATAGCACCTATCTTGAACTTAATGCAGCGGAACCCGGCGGCGAGTTTCTCCTCCATGCGCCGTAACATCTCATCGTACCGACCCATCCATACCAGTCCGTTGATGGGTATGCCTGCTTCGCCGCGCGTGAAAGGCGTGTCGAACAGCCGGAGAAAGTCGCCGCGTAGCGAGGCGGCAGCTGAGAGAATTGCCGTCTCAAAGCCAAAAAGCATAGAGGGATAAGGGCGTAGGAGCTCGGTATTGATACCGCCTTCGTCCTCAAAGCGTACGGCGAAGCTACGCAGACGGTCTTCGTAGCCCTCGTCATAGTCCGCACTGAGGTCGGGAAGCGGGGCACATTCCCCTATGCCAAGTGCCGTCCGCCCCTGCCTTTCATAGGCGAGCAGGATGTACCAGACACGGCGATCGTAGTAGATGCCGCGCGATGTTTCGGCGGGCTCTTTGAAACGGAGCGTTCGGGGGAAGATGCGGACTCTCATGGTAGGTGGTACAGGCGTGTCGGTTAGGGCAGCTTCGGGAAGCGTCCGAAGTCGGGCTTGCGCTTTTCCAGGAATGCACGTCCGCCTTCCTGTGCCTCGTCAAGCATGTAATAGAGCATCGTGGCATCACCTGCCAGTTCCTGGATTCCCGCCTGTCCGTCCAGTTCCGCATTGAGTCCGGCTTTTATCATACGCAACGCGAGCGGGGAATGCTGCATCATTTGCTCGGCCCACGCCACAGTCTCGTCCTCAAGTCGGTCAAAAGGTACGACACAGTTCACCATGCCCATCCGCTCAGCCTCCGCCGCGTTGTACTGCCTGCATAGGAACCAAATCTCGCGTGCCTTCTTCTGTCCCACCATCCTTGCGAGGTATGACGCGCCGAAGCCGGCATCGAAGGACCCTACCTTGGGGCCCGTCTGCCCGAAGATAGCGTTCTCGGACGCGATGGTCAGGTCGCACATGAGGTGGAGCACGTGTCCGCCTCCGATGGCGTAGCCGTTCACCATCGCTATGACGGGCTTGGGCAGGCTGCGAATCTGCCGTTGCACGTCCAGGACGTTGAGGCGCGGCACCCCATCGGTGCCTACGTACCCCCCACGTCCCTTTACGTTCATGTCACCGCCGGAGCAGAACGCTTTGTCGCCCGCTCCGGTCAGCACGACGACGCAGATGTTTCCGTCTTCGCGGCAGAGGGTGAGTGCATCGCCAATCTCCCGAACGGTTAGCGGAGTGAAAGCGTTGCGCCAGCGGGGGCGGTTGATGGTGATGCGGGCAATGCCGTTGTAGGAATCAAAGAGGATTTCTTCGTATTCCCGTATGGTCTTCCATTCTCTCATAGTTGTGGGGTTCTTAGATTGGTTGGGTGAATAATTCCAGCAGGGCTGGGCGTTTGTAGCTGTTGTCAAGTAGTAGCCGTAACCCCTCGTGCATTTCTTTTGGTGTACGGGCACTGTGGTAAGTCACGCCGTAGCTGTTGCAGATGCCTTCCGCGTTGGCGGTATGTCCTCCTGCGATGAACTTTTCCAGTGCGGGGGAGGTTTTGAGGCTTGGCAGGGTGTGGAAGATGCGGCCGCCGCCGTTATTCACAACCACGATGCGGAGCCGCCCGTCAAGTGCGGTGTTCCAGAGTCCGTTGTTGTCGTAAAGGAAACTCAGGTCGCCGAGGTAAAGGAGGGTGAGTGCGCCGCTTTTCAGGGAATAGCCTGCTGCGGTAGATACACTGCCGTCAATTCCGTTTGTCCCCCTGTTGCAGTGGATGCGGAATGGGGCGGTATTAAGATAGCGCTGCGCGAGGCGCACGGTGCGGCTGTTGCCGAGGTGGAGTGCGGAGATGGGTCGGCTGCTTTCCTCTAAAGTCCGGACAAATGTTTGCATGGCTACCTCGTCGGAAAGTATGTCGGCAGTAGTGGGCGACTCCTTCTCGTCTGCTTCCTGTTGGAGTCTGGATTTCATGGCGGCAACGGTTGCATGGGGAGGCAATTCGTCGGCCAATTGTGCCAAAGCCTCGGCGGGTGTGGCGCGGACAATGTGGCTTAGGTGAAAAAGCGTGTCGGGATAGCTTTCTCCGGGCTCTATGCGGATGACACTCAGGTCACTCCTCTGCCGGAACATCTCCTTGAGCCGCTTCTCCGTGAAGTGCCCCCCCGTATGGACGATGAGGACGTCCTTTTCGGGAAGGTGCACGTCTTGGAACGACCGTTCCCTAACCCATCCGGTCGTATTGGCGAGCAGGTCGGGCAGGATGAGCATGGAGTTGTTCTCCTCTATCCGCCGCAGGGCATCTATTGGCGGTGCGTCCAGTTGGCCTAATAGCAGGATGGGGAGTGGGGACGCGGCGATGCGTTGTACGGTATACTTCGGGATGGGGCACGGATGCGGGCTGCATTCGTCCGTGATGAAGCGTTCGTAGGGTAGTTCCCGCGCTGTAAATGAATATTGCGGGTTACCCAGCGGCACATTGATATGCACTGGTTGCCCGCCGTGTCGGTGGAGAGCGGCCAGTGCTTCGTTGATGCGTCTGTTGGCAGTACGCTGTGCGTCGGGAGTGTCTCCCTCTGGCAGTTGGTAGGTTGGGGCGTAAGGTTTCAGTGCGCCTTCCTGTGGAATGGTCTGTCCGTCCAGTTGCCCGTGTAGATGTCTGGGGCGGTCGGCGGAGATGACGAGGAGGGGAATGTGGCGGTAGTATGCTTCGGCGACAGCAGGCAGTGTGTTGAGTAACGCTGTGCCGGAGGTGACACAGACAGCGGTGGGGCGGCCTGTGCAGAGGCTGATGCCGAGGGCCGTGAAGGCTGCACTGCGCTCGTCCGTGACGGGATAGCGTCCTACGTCATGGCCGAAGTAGCACAGACTGGATATAAGGTCGGCATTCCTTGCGCCGGGGCAGAGGACAAAGTCATGGACTTCGTGGGCGAGCAGAAGGGCCGTGAGTTGATCGGGGATGCTGTAAAGAGCTGGCATATATGGGGCGTTGGTGACTTCAATCAGTGAGCTTAGGCGGATAGGGGGCAGCGAGGATTGCGCGGACTGCCTCCAGTTTACGGCAAGTTTCCGCCCATTCGTCCACTTCCGTGCTTTCGGCGAGCAGGCCGCCCCCGGCGTGTAGGATGGCTTTTCCGGGGAAGAGCTCCATGCACCGTAGCGTGACGAACAACCGCGTGTCCCCTTGCAGGTGGAGCGGACCGGAGTAACCGGCGTAGTAGCGGCGGGGAACACTTTCAATGCGGGCGATGGCCTCACATGCGGCACGGCGCGGAAGACCGCTCACGGCGGGGGTCGGATGGAGGCGTTGCAGGAGTGTACCGATACCAGTATGCCTATCACGGGAGAAGGAGATGTCGGTCTGTAGATGCGCGATGCTGCCGATGTATCTTGTATGTGGCGTGCCGATGCCCAGTGCGGGGGTGATGTCGGCTAGTTCCGTGCGGATGAATTCTGTGACGAGGGCTTGCTCGAGTTTGTTTTTCGCGTTCCAGGTCGGTGGGGTTGCGGGCCCATTTCCGCCTTGTCCCATGGTACCGGCGAGCGCCATCGTCCGCCACCGCCCGCCATCTGCCTCCAGCAGCGTTTCCGGGGTAGCAGTGAGCCACGTCCCGGTCTGTGGCGTGGAGAACAAAGCCACGAAACACTGCGGATAGAGTTGGCAGGCGTATATAAATAAATAGGTATAGTCGTCCACGGTGCTGGGCAGGGGAACGGCTTCCGTCCGTGCGAGGACGATTTTACGGCAGGCGTCCGTGCTTAGTAGGGCGTGCGCTTGGTGGAACTCTTTCGCATAGGCCTCCCGTGCCGTGCGGGAGAGATCGCTTGGCGGGTGGGGTAGGGGGAGGATGTCCGTGGCAGGCAGGGAGCTTGGTACCGGAATGGTGGAGACAGTGTCCGGGGTGAGCAGGACGATAGGCGTGTCTGCGTCGGTCAGGAAGGGTGCAATGAGGTAGCCCTCTGCCGCATCCGCTTCGGTGATGGAGCGGAGTACGCGGGGCTTATCCCCGCATTCGATGCGGACGGCCTGCGCGGATCGGGGCAGGCGGTAGAGGGCATAGGACTTCATGGCAGGCTATTTCTTCAGGCTTAGATAGACCCCTGCGATGATGCACAGGCCACCCAGCATCATCGGGACACTGACCTGCTCACCAAGAAATATGTAGGAAGCGATGCAGGTGACGACGGGGTTGATGTACAAATAGTTGGCTGAGGGTATCGCCCCTATGCGCTCCATGACCACGCTCCAGGCGAAGTAGCAGAACAGGGAGGCGATGAGGCCGAGGAACAGCAGGTTGAGCAGTACCGTAGGGGTGCTGAGCGGATCAATAGCATCGGGTAATTCGGTGATGATGAAGGGGAAGATGGTGAGCACGCCGTATCCGAACAGTTTTCGCGTGACGAGCCGCGTGCCGTAACGCTCGGCGAGGGGCGTGGCGATGAGCTGGTAGGCCGCCCAGAGGATGGAGGAGAGCAGTGCGATGGTATTGCCCAGGATGGGATTGGGCGAGGTGGCGGGATTGGTGTCGCTGCCGTAGGATACGAAATAGATGCCGAGGAGGGCGAGCACGGCACCGGCCCACACCTTCCATGTGGCGTGGTAGCCGCGTGGGCGCAGTACGCCGTAGATGACGAGGAACAGGGGCGGTAGTGCAGTGAGGAAGGATACGTTGCCGGACTGTGTGTAGAGCAGAGCCGTATTCTCCGCGTAGAAGAAGAGCGAACCGCCCGTCACGCCCACCGTGAGCATGAGGAGCTCGTCGCGCAGTGAGCTGCACCACATGCGCTTGTGGCAGAAGAGTAGCATTATGCCGTAGGCCAGCGTGAAGCGCAGGAAGAATACCATGGCGGGGGATAGTCCCACGCCGAGCAGTATTTTGGTAGATACGAAGGTGCTGCCCCAGATGATGCAGGTGATGATGGCGAGGAGGTGGTACATCAGTCCTGCTCCCCCTTTCCGCCGCCGTCCGCTTCAAGCCGCTTCGCCTCTTCCCAGAGAGCGTCCATTTCGGCGAGGGTCATCTCCGTGAGCGGGCGGCCTTGCTTCAGGGAGTGCTCCTCCACGTAGTTAAAGCGGCCTATGAACTTCTGGTTCGTCCGCTCCAGCGCATTGTCGGGGTTTATCTTATAGAGCCGCGCGGCGTTGATGAGGGCGAAGAGCAGGTCGCCGAATTCCTGCGTGGCCTTGTCGCGGTCCGTCCGCTCCACCTCCTGCTCGAACTCGCGTATCTCCTCCCGAACTTTCTCCCACACTTGCGTCCGTTCCTCCCAGTCGAAGCCTACGCCGCGCGCCTTGTCCTGTATGCGGTAAGCCTTGATGAGGGCGGGCAGTGCGGCGGGCACGCCGGAGAGCACGGTGCGGTTGCCGTCCTTCTCCCGCGTCTTGAGCTGTTCCCACTGCGTGAGCACCTGCTCCACGGTCTCGGCCTTTCCGTCCTCCCCGCTGGCCGGGGGATATACGTGCGGGTGGCGGTAGATGAGTTTGTCGCAGAGGCGGTGGCACACATCGGCGATGTCGAACTGCCCCTTTTCCTGCCCGATGCGGGCGTAGAAGACGATGTGGAGCAGCACGTCGCCCAGTTCCTTGCAAATCTCCCCCTCGTCGTCGCGGAGCAGGGCCTCGCAGAGTTCGTAGGTCTCCTCTATGGTGTTGGGTCTCAGGCTCTCGTTCGTCTGCTTGCGGTCCCACGGGCATTTCTCCCGCAGCGTGTCCATCACGTCCAGCAGCCTCCCGAAGGCCTCCAGTTTCTCTTCTCGTGTATGCATGGTGTTAGTTTCGGTTTACGGCGCGAAGTTACAAAATTCCCTGCAATACGTCACACACCTTGCGGGCTTAATTGACGCTCATGCGAAGCCCCGCACTAACGGCTCCGAACCCAGCCCCCTCATGACCACAGCAGGTCACCCCTCACGACCACAGCAGGTCACCCCTCATGACCACAGCAGGTGACCACCCATGACCTCGGCAGGTCACCCCTCATGACCACAGCAGGTCATCACCCATGACCTCAGCAGGTGACCACCCATGACCACAGCAGGTCACCACCCATGACCACAGCAGGTGACCCCTCATGACCTCGGCAGGTGACTGCACATGACCTGCCGTGGTCGGTATGACGCAAGCCGGTCGGCGGAGAAATATACTCCGCCGACCGGCTAACATTACCACCGCTCCGTCAGCCTCCAGCTGAGGCGAGGGCGTGAGGGGGCAGTGAGGGGCTATTGCGCCAGCACCACGCTGACGAGTTCCGTCACGTCGGACACGTCCACCGAGCCGTCCTTGTTCAGGTCGTAGTCCGTGGCGTAGCTGCCGTCAGGGTTGAGCACGTAGGAAACGAGCTCCGTCACGTCCGACACGTCCACCGCGCCGTCCTTGTTCAGGTCGTAGGGATTGCCTGCAGAAGCAATCACCACTTCCGCAGCCACCTCGCGTGCCGAGGTGCAGACGGCATGCTGGCGGGTAACGAAACTGCCGCCTGCGGGCTCCACGATCTCCAGACCGTCGCCGAGCGACAGGCTCTTCAGCCGGACCGCCGCACCGCTGGGGGCGGTGATGGCGAGGCGGGTGCCGCGGCCCTCAACGGAGAGCGTCGTGTAATAGGTTCTCTGTGCGCGGTCGGTGCTGCCCGTGATGCCAGTGTCGGTGGCGGTGACGGTTACCTCCGCACCCTCCCTCACGGAGACGGTCGTGGCGGTGCCGGCTCCCCCGACAGAGATGCCGGTGCGGCCGTTCAGCGCGAGCTGCCCGGGGCCCTGGAGCGTGATGCCGCTATCGGTGAAGATGCCCGTCCAGTCGGCGGAACTCACGGTGTTCTTCCCCTCCAGGACTACCGTCAGCGGCTTCTCCAGCGCGCTGTAGATGCCGAATCCGTTCTTGCCCGACACGCGGATGTCCGCATCGGTGAGCGTCAGCGTGTTCGTCTCGGCGTCGTAGCTGGCCGTGCCGTTGCCCAGAATGTCCCCCGCGTTTATAGCCGTCACCTGCGTGCCGCCAACATGGAGGTCGTATTCCTGTGCCATTTCCTTTGCTGTCAGATACCCCGGGGCTTCCGCGCCCCCGTCGATGCGGGCGTAGTCGGCTTCGGTGGCCGACGAATTATAGCGGGTGCCCTGACCGCCTACGAGGCTATTGCAGACAGCGAACATTTGGTCGTGGCTTTTCACCTCTTTCGTGCTCCAGCCACTACCAACATATATTGTCGTCAGACTGCTGCAGCCATCGAACATGCCCCTCATGTTCGTCACGTTGGACGTATTGAATCCGCTCAGGTCAAGGCCCGTCAGGCTCTCGCAGTTGTAGAACATTTCCTCCATGTTCGTCACGTTGGACGTGTTGCAGCCGCTCAGGTCAAGGCTCGTCAGGCTGATACAACCGCGAAACATGCTGCTCATGCTCATTACATTGGACATGTTGCAGCCGCTCAGGTCAAGGCTCGTCAGCCTGCTGCAATAGTTGAACATGAACGACATGTCCGTCACGTTGGACGTGTCGAAGCCGCTCAGGTCAAGGCTCGTCAGACTACTGCAACCGTTGAACATGCTCCCCATGGTCTTTACCTGTGTGGTGTTCAGGTTGTTGATACCACGAATCTCCGTAAGCTCGCTCATGCTATAAAACCAGCGGGAGGTAGTCATCGGTCGCGCATCGGCAAAGGACGGGTCAAAGACTACGCTCGTCACGGTTATGCTATTAGTCATGGTGTCTTCATACCATGACGGAGTGTTCTCGTACGACACGATATACACCATGCCCGTGCGGGACGCCCTGTTCGTGTCGTAGTAGAACGTCAGCGTATTGTCCCAGAGGTATATACGGCGTACATTTCCTGCGCCGCCGCGCGGACAAGGCCCAGACAGGCGAGCGCCAGAATGGTGATTAACTTCTTCATAAGCATCTTGTGTTAATTAGTTAGTTAGTAAATTATCGGTTCAGTTTCAGCAGGCCTCCCCCGCTCCGCACGTGCCGAAGCCCCGCACGGTACGGCCGGGGAGGGAAGGCTAACGCGGGCATAGGCCCGCACCCTCAGTCCTGCCCGGGTATGAGGTAGCGGCTGCCGGCCTCTTCCACAATCTTGCGGCGGTAGCTCTCGGAATATCCGGGACGTCGCGGGGCTACGGGGAGGCCGTCGGGGGTCATCTCGTAGTAGCCCTCGGCATCGCGCGGCTTGACGGTCATGTCGTTGAACTCCACGATGAGCCGCTCCCCGAGCTCGCGCCAGGCTTCGAGCATGGCGGCAGCGTTCTGCTCGGTGTAGGTGTCGAGCAGGGCCAGTGCGGCGTCGGGCGCTTCGGCGTACAGGCTCAGCGCGTGGGCCTCCAGCGTGTCCTGCGCAGCGGCGAGGGCTCGGTCAATGGCGTCGCGCTGCTCGCGCAGTACGGGGAAGAGGAGGTTGTAGCGCGGATATACCATGTTGGCGACCCAGTTGCATACCCAGAAAGCGGAGTTCCAGGAGAAGTGCGCGGCATCCGCCCCGGCGGGGTCGAAGCAGTCGGGTACGGTGGTGTTCTGGCAGTAAACGGGGATGTAACTGACCATGTTTGGGTCGTCCTGTCCGTACCAGAGGATGCCTCCCACCATGTCGGGCAGCCAGCTGCGGAGCTGGGCGATGTAGGTGTCGGCGGTCTGTTGCGTGGAGATGGGGCGTTCGTTGAAGTACTTCTTCCCGTCGTAGGTGAACTCCAGCGGGGTGGGGCGGTAGGGCATCTCGCCGGGTCCCATGCCGCAGTCCTGCAGTACGTCGAAGGGTGTCCCCTCGTAGTGGTCGCGCATCCCGTCCATCATGTCCTGCCGGGTCAGGGGCCGTTTGGGCTTCATGTAGAGCGGCATGGGCTCGGCGGTGCCGATGTGGTGGCCGTCGGCATAGTCCAGGTACCGTTCCATGCCGTCCACAAAGCGGTTGTAGAAGCTCCAGACGCGCGCCTCGCAGTAGCGGATGGCACCGAAGTCGGCGGGCGCGTAGGCGGCGGAGAAGTCAAAGTCGGCGTCCTTGCCGCTGAACCAGCCCTTCCTGCGTGCGTAACCGATAACGTCCTTGGAGTGGAGCACGTCCCCCTTGGGGTACTGCGAGAAGCGGTGTATGCGGCTATGGTTGGCGTGTGCGGCGATGCAGTCGTCGGGAATGCGCACGGCCACCCAGTTGGCCCCGCGCTCCTCGCTGCCGCGCCCCACCATCTCCATAATCCACACCTCGTCCGGGTCGGCTATGGAGAAAGTCTCGCCCTCGCTGGCGTAGCCGTAGGTCTCCACGAGGCTCGTCATGACGCTGATAGCCTCGCGGGCCGTCTTGGCGCGCTGCAGGGCCAGACGCATCAGGCTCACGTAATCAATCTTGCCGAGCGTGTCCACCAGCTCGTGTCGCCCGCCGAAAGTCGTTTCCATGATACTGAGCTGGTACTCGTTGATGTACCCCATGACGGCGTAAGTCTCTGGTGCTTCGGGAATTTCGCCGTAGTAGTGGTTTGTGTCGCCGTCGTATATTTTTCTCATCGTACCCTCGGGATGCGTCTGCCGGGGCAGGTAGATGAGGCGTCCGTACATGCCGTAGCTGTCAGCGTTGTAGGTGATGAACACGGAGCCGTCGGCGGAAGCCTTCTTACCGACCAGAAAGTTTGTGCAGGCCCAACCCGCCTGTGCCAGAAGTAGTGCGGCGAGGAGTGTGAGGTAGTATCTCATGATGCTTTATCTATTGTTATTTAGTTCGTTACTTGACGCTCTTAAAGGAAATATCTAAGCTCTTCACGCTGTGTGTGAGTGCGCCTACGCTGATGAAGTCCACGCCGCAGAGCGCATAGTCGCGGATGGTATCGAGTGTTATGCCGCCGCTGCTTTCCGTTTCCATGCGGTGGCCGATGAGCTCCACGGCCTCGCGCGTGCGCTCTACGCTGAAGTTGTCCAGCATGATGCGGTGGGCCTTTCCGTTCTCCAGCACCTGCCGTATCTCGTCCAGCGAGCGGCACTCGATTTCCACCCTTAGGTCAAGGCCGCGTTCGCGTTGGTATTCCGCGCAGCGGTTCAGCGCATTGTCTATGCCGCCGCAGAAGTCCACGTGGTTATCCTTCAGCAGAATCATGTCAAAGAGCCCGATGCGGTGGTTTGTCCCGCCGCCGATGCGCACGGCCTCCTTCTCAAGCATCCGCATCCCGGGCGTAGTCTTCCGGGTGTCCAGCACGCGGGCGCCTGTCCCTGCTATGCGGTCGGCGTAGCGGCGGGTCGTGGTGGCGATGCCGGACATGCGCTGCATGACGTTGAGCATCAGCCGTTCCGTTTGCAGTAGGCTGCGCACGCGTCCCGTAACGATGAAGGGCACGTCGCCGGGCTTCACGCGCGCGCCGTCCGGGATGTGTTCCTCCACTTGCAGCTCCGGGTCGAAGCGGCGGAAGATTTCTTTCGCCGCGCGTACACCCGCAAGGATTCCTTCCTCTTTGATGAGCAGGCGCGACTGCCCGACAGCATCGGCCGGGATACAGCAGAGGGTGGTGTGATCACCATCGCCGATGTCCTCGGCAAAGGATAGGTCAAACAGTCTGTCGTTGAGTCCTTCTATACTAAGCATGGTCTGGATTGGTGTTAGTTCGTACATATTTCCGTGCGGGCGGGGAGCGGCGTTTTCCTACCCATAGGGTTAGTGCGCCGTAACCGTGGGGTTAGTGCGCCGTAACCGTAGGGTTAGTTTTCCGTACCCCTATGGGTAGGTTTTCCTGTCCGCAGGCAGGTTTTTCCCGTTTTGTGGGGCAAATATAGTGAAAGCCTGCGAAAGTTTATTATTTTTGCCGTGCAAAAAACGTTCCGTCACCATGAAAGTGCTTTTTATCCAAGTGGGCAAGACCGCCAACCGCCACCTCGCCGCCCTCGCGGACGAGTATGCGGCGCGTGTGGCCCGCTACCTGCCTTTCGAACAGGCCACCGTCCCCGACCTGCGCAACACGCGCGCCATGCCTCCCGAGCGGCAGAAACAGCTGGAAGGCGAGGGCATACGCCGCCTCTTACGCGAGGGCGACTACCTCGTCCTGCTTGATGAACGCGGGGAAGAACGCCGCTCCCTGGACTTCGCTCGCTGGCTCGGGCAGCGTACGGGCGGTACGGCGCGCCGCCTTGTCTTCGCCATCGGCGGGCCTTACGGTTTTTCCGATGAGGTCTATGCGCTGGCTCAGGAACAAATATCGCTCTCCCGCATGACTTTCTCGCACCAGATGGTGCGCCTCTTCTTCACCGAGCAGCTTTACCGCGCCCTGACCATCCTGCGCGGCGAGCCCTATCACCACGAATAGTTCCGTACATGAGTCTCCCTGCCCGCGCCCGCGTATTTATAATAATATGTGTCGCCTGCTTCCTGGCCGCAGCGGCGCAGGATGCTCCACGCCGTTTCCGGCTGGTGGAACTCAACGTGGAGAACCTCTTTGACACGGTCCATGATGCCGGACACGACGACTACGAGTTCCTGCCCGCCGCTCCGCGCTGTTGGGACAGCCGCCGGTATTGGGCTAAGCAGGGGCGGTTAGCACGCCTGTTGGCGGCCTGTGGCGGCGACAGGCCTGCGGACCTTGTGGCTCTCTGTGAGGTGGAGAACGACAGTGTGCTTGCCGATTTGACGCGCCGCACCCATCTCGGCGCGTTAGGCTACGAGTTCCTTATTACCCGTTCCGCCGATACGCGTGGCATAGACGTGGCCCTGCTCTACCAACCCCTCCGTTTCCGTCCGTTACACACCGACCATTTGCGCCCGGCGCAGCCTCCGGGACTATCGGAGGAGCGTCCCCTGCGCGATGCCCTCCATGTGGCCGGCCTCCTGCCTACGGGCGATACGCTTGATGTCTTCGTCTGCCACTTGCCGAGCCGTGTCGGAGGCTGGCGGCATACACAGCCCCGCCGCGTGCGGGCGGCAGCAGCCTTGCGCGCGAGTATTGACAGCGTGGCGCGCTACCGGCGCATTCCTCGGCTTATTGTTGCGGGTGATTTCAACGATGAGCTGCGCAACCGCTCCCTGCGCACCGCCCTACAAGTGGCCGACATCCGGGGTGGTATTCGCCCGGAGGGTCTCTACGACCTCGCACCGCGTGCCTCCGATGCGCGCAGGGTGGGAGGAACGTATAAGTTCCGCAACACTTGGTACACCCTGGACCACATCCTTGTCAGCGGCACCCTCCTGCAAGAAGGAGCTTCCCTGCGTACCAGCCTGTCAGCCTGTCGTATTGCGGACTTTCCCTTCCTGCTTGAAGCGGGAGCGGACGGCGGCCTGAAGCCACGCAGGACGTACCTCGGGCCGCACTATCACGGCGGTTTTTCCGACCACCTGCCGCTTATGGTGGATTTTTGGTACTGATTTTGCAATATGGACGGTAGAAATAAAACCCTCTAAACGCATGGAGTTATGGCTTTTATAGACTACTACAAAATTTTAGGTGTGCCGAAGGATATTCCGCAGAAGGATATCCGTGCGGCTTATAAGAAGCGGGCGAAGCAGTTCCACCCGGACTTGCATCCTGATGACCCGAAGGCAAAGGCGAAATTCCAAGCACTGAGCGAAGCGTATGACGTACTCAGTGACCCGGAGAAGCGGCAGAAGTACGACCAGTTCGGCGAACACTGGCAGGAGGCCGGGCAGTTCGGTGGATTTGGTGGCCGGGGCGGTGGTTTTGCAGGCGGTTTCGGCGACGGTTTTGAGGGGTTTGATTTCTCGCAATTTACGGGTGGCGGGGGATTTTCCTCGTTTTTTGAGAACCTTTTCGGCGGTGGCCGGGCGACCAGGGCATCGCGCCGCAGGACGGAGGGGACGATGAACGTCTCCGTGGACTTGGATATGTACACCGCACTCCTCGGTGGGGAAATCCTGCTCCAGACTGCAACGGGAAAACTGCGCCTGCGTGTGAAGCCCGAAACGCAGAACGGCACGAAGGTACGCCTGCGCGGGAAAGGCTACGACCGGGGGGACGGCACTTTCGGAGACATGATTATCACGTATCAGGTGCGCCTTCCCGAGCACCTCAGTGAGCGGCAGAAAGAACTGTTGCGTGAAATGCGCAACGCTTAGCCTTGAAAAGCTTTCAGGGCGGCACGCATACGGACGCGGCCCTCGCGGATGATTTTTTCCGCGTGGTCGTAGTCCGCACCGTCAAAGCGGTTCATGGGGATGGACACCAGCACGTCGGGCGGTGTGAGGCGGAGCGACAGAGCCGTGTTACGCTGGATTTGCGTGTTGATGGTGCGCGTGATAAGGGAATAATAGTTGAGTGTTTTGCCGTCAGTGTGCGGCATAATTTTTTTCAGGAGGGGCGGTAGGGTATTGCGGTGGCGGCTGATGGCCCGCTGCCGCTTCTCGTTTATGCCTTCGTCCGCCGGGGCACTGACGTTCACGGCCACGAGTAGGTCACCCGCTGTGCGGCGGACGCGGTTGAGGGGTAGGGGGTTGGTCACTCCACCGTCCACGAGCAGCATGTCTTTTGTACGGAGCGGACTGTAGTAAGTGGGTATGGCAATGGAGGCGCGTATCGCGGCATAGAGACTTCCCCGGTCGATGACGACTTCCTGCTGGTGGAGCAGGTCGGTGGCGATGGCGCAGAAGGGGAGGCGTAACGTCTCTATGCGCTGGTCGGGAATGATACTGGCAAGCGCATTGATGATACGCTCGCCTTTCATGATGTGGCTGAAACTGACGGATGGGTCGTAGAGGGAGAGAATCTTGGCCGTCGTGAGGCTTTCAGCCCACTCGCGGTACTTGCCAAGCTGCCCTGTGCAGTAGAGACCGCCAACGAGTGCGCCCATAGATGCTCCCGCTACGGACGTGATTTCGTAACCTGCCGCTTCAAGGGCTTCTATCGCGCCGATATGGGCATAACCCCGCGCCCCGCCCGAGGAAAGGACGAGGGCTACGCGGCGATGTCCGGGACGCGGGCTTTCCTGTGACGGCATATGGCGGGCTGTTATAGGTGCGATGTTACGTTTGCACTCAATAGACGAGGCGTACGTTATCTACCCAGAACGTGTTGCCCACGCTGCCGATGTATGCGCCGCCGTGGCTTGAGTCAAACTGGATGATGAGGTGCGTGGGTGTCTCGTCCGCATCGGCCCAACCTACTTCCTGTATGGGCACCATCTTACCCTTGCTGTTTTTCGCATGGCGTACGTTGTCGCCTTTCGTAAGCCCCATATAGCTATAGTAGAACGACTTGCCCGTGATGTCTCCGTAATGGATTGTGAATTGCGCGTTATTGACCCAGCCGGTATTTTTGGTGAAACGATGAACCATTGTCCCTACGCGCTTCGCGAAAATGTTCCCCTTGGCATCCTCCCACCGCTTCTGCAGGAACACGATACAGTCGGGCATATCCATCCCGGCTACCTTCGACGACCCGCCGAAGCCGGTCTGCTTGATACGGGAGGGCTGTCCGGAAAGCTGCACCTTGTAGTCGAAGCAGATTGCTTTGGGTTTCTTCGTAAATTTCAGACCGCAGTTCAGTTTTTTCATCGGGTCGGACGCGCTTGTGATAGGCTCCATCATTTGTCCCAGGAAGATACTTCCCGCTGCAAGGACTTTGATGTTAATGAGTCCGAGTACCTTGCATTCCTCAAGATGGGTATAGAGCTTCGCGCAGTAGCCGTGTCCGGGCCGTGCCTCGCGGTAAACGGAAAGGTTGGTCTTGTAAATGCCCTTCACGTGTGCCATGACGTTTGACGTGGCCCAGGGTGATCCGCCCGCACCCAAATAGGGCTTGTTCTCGTTCCACGTTGCAGTGGGGCCGATGGCGTAGATGGTCTTTGTCTTCCCGCCGATAATTCCGCTTTCCTTGATGTTGCGCGTTATCCACTGGTCGAAGTTACCGAATTTGACGTACTCTACGTGGCCTTGGTCGGGTGCGTTGGTGTCGTAATCGGTGGGGAAATTCTCCGCCATGCAGGCTGTGGCCGCGAAAAGGGCGGGGAGGATGAAGCTGTATTTCGTCATGTCGTTTTTGCTTTGGCAGGCGTGGCCGGCGACAGGAGCCGTCCCGCTGCGTATTTTCTCGGCGAAGGTACAACCTTTTCGGGAAAAAGCCGTACCTTTGCGCCGCTTTTGACAAAAAATACGCAGAAAGGAAATGAAAAAAAACGCATTCTTGTTACTCGGCCTGCTCGCCTGCTCGCCTGCCAGTGCCGAGGAGAACATTCCTGAAACCGCTATGGCCGAGGCCGACACGCTGGCCGTTGTGGCTGAACGCCCTGCTCCGCGTGAAGCGGAAGGGAAGAGCCTGAACTTGAAGGCCGTGTTGAAGAAGTTTGATCCGAGCATCAAGTTTGGCGGATACATCATGACGCAGTTTACGGCTACCGACCAGCACGGTGTCAGCACGCACAGCAATATTAACTTGCGCCTGGTACGGCTCTACCTGAACGGGTATGCGTTCAACGATTTCTATTACCGCCTGCAGATGGAGGTGAACGGTCAGCCGGGCGAGGACTCCGGGCCGCGCATTATTGACGCATTCGTTGAGTGGCAGCGCTGGGACGAGTTCCGCGTAAAAATCGGTGAGTTCAAACGCAGTTTCGGCTTTGAAAATCCCATGGCTCCGCTGACAGTAGGCCATGGGGCGTACTCCCAAGCTACGACAAAGTTCTTCTTTAACGACCGCAACGGTGCCCATTCCACTGGCGGGCGCGACTTGGGCATCCAGGTGCAGGGCGACTTGCTTCCTGATGCGAGTGGGCACAGGTGGCTGCACTATCAGGTGGGCATCTTCAACGGGCAGGGTATCAACCACTCCGACAAGGATAAGCATAAGGACCTTATTGGCGGACTGTGGGTGAGTCCCGTGAAGAACCTCCGCATCGGCGGCTTCGGATGGAACGGCAAGTACACGAATGAGAAGTACAACGCGGAAGACCCGAACCAGCTCAAGCAGGTGCACCGCGTCCGCTGGGGTGTCGGCGTTGATTACGAAAGTGATTGGGTATGCCGGGCGGAGTATTACTCGAGCGTCGGCGGTGTGGTGAAGAACCGCAACCTGCCGCACCGCAGTGATGCTTGGTACGCCACGGTTGGTGCGCCCGTGGTTAAAAACGTCAAGCTCTATGCAAAGTGGGACTGCTACCGCGACAGCCGCAAGTGGAACTCCCTTAAGCAGATTTATGGCCTTTCGGCTAACTGGTGGCTCGGCAAGAACCTGCTCTTGCAGGCCAACTACAATATGAATAACGACCGCTCCTCCGCCGACCGCTACTACAGTCAGGTGGACTTACAGGTGTCGGCGCGCTTCTGACCGCCCCGCCCGCACTGCTGGCGGGCAGGCTTGCGCAGAAAGAGGATACCGCTCCCCGCATCGGTACAAGGCGATGCAGGGAGCGGTACTCTTTAATAATGTGGGGCTGGCTGCGCGGGCGCGGTGTCCGCGCTGGGGTCATGCGCTCAGGAACTCGTCCACATCCTTGGGGGAGTAGTCCAGTTCGCGCGAGATTTTGTTGAGGTAGATTTTTGCCGTCACGGACATTTTTTCTGTTAGACGGATAACTTCCGCGAGCCGCCGCATGAGCTGTGTTGAGCTGACGGGGTCGTCGCGGAACTCTGCGAAGTCCACCTTGAACGTCCGTCCCTCATCGTAGGCCGCTATGAGTTCGCGCTTGTCCTCGTCCGCGAGGGTGGTGTGGGCTATCTGCTCTGCCAGGTATTCGCGTTTGCGGCGGCTTTCGGAGTCGTCCATCAGGGCCATGTTCACGAGTGCCCTCATGGCCAGCGTTTCCATGTGCTCGTCCGTCAGCCTTCCCGCTTCGGTTGCGGTTTCCGGCATGGTGTCCACGTCCGCTCCGAGCAGGTCCATCTGCCTGTGCAGGGAACGTTGCAGCCGCTTTGCGCCGGGATAGAAGGTGGCGTAGGTGACGGATCCGCTGACGATGCCGCCCAGGAGCGGGATGAGCTTGCCGAAGGTTTTCGTGAAGCTGGACTTGGAGAGGTCCAGCCCGATGCGTTTGGCCACCTGCTTGACGAGGGGGTAGTAGAGTGTCCGCGTGAGGGTTTGCTGTGGCAGTTTCTTGGCTACTTGTACGGCGAGGTCACGGCTGATGTCGCGCACCACATCGTTGGCCAGCTTCGCCCCCATCATGATGCCTACGAAGAGGGTGAGCATGTCCATTGCCTCGTCGGAGAGTTTCGCGTCCTCGTCGCGCAGGTCCGGGAAGCCGTAGAGGTAGGCGAGTTTCTGCGCCAGTAAGAAGACGTGGAAGTAGTACTGCGCCAGATCGGCGGGTATGGAGGCCACGATGGCCGGGCCTCCGGGCAGGCCGGTGACGGTGGAGAGCGTCGTGACAGTGGCCGTGTGGTAGGTGATGGCGCCGGATGCGAGCTTGTCGATGACGAGCCGGCTCACGGCTGCGGCGGGACGGATGTCGATGGCGCGCTGCAGCTCGGCCTCGTCGGGAATTTCGTCTTTCAGGACGCTACGCAGGTAGCTTTCGCGGTCCAAGGCTACGCCGGGCAGTGCCAGTGCCGCCCGCATGATTCGGTTCCAGAGGGATACGTTCTGTGCCATGGTCGGTTCGTTTGATGTGGTGGCCAAAAATACGAAACATCTTGCATACCGCGCAACTTTCCGCCCGGAAAAATGCGTTTTTCCCCCACTCGCGTACCCGTCTTGCCCCGATTTCTCAGTTTGGGAAGTCAAACTGAGGAAAACCTCTACCCGGGTAGAGGAAAATCTCTGTCTGGGTAGGGGATTTGCGCTGCGGGGAAGGAGGGAGTTATCTGCCTGTGTGAAGGGGGACTTTCCGTGGGGGGAGTGCTCTGTCGGGGCGGAGTCCCTGTGCCGGGCGGTTCCGGGCTTGGGGTGGGGGATACGGGAAGAGCCGCCGTCCGGAGAGTGTCCGGACGGCGGCTCGGTCGCTGTATGGGGCAGCTGCACCTGCTGTGCGGCCTGCTTACCGGCCGAGGTACTCGCGCACCTCGGCGGCTACTTTCTCGGGGGTGAAGCCGAGCTTCTCCTCCAACACCTTGTAGGGGGCGGAGTAGCCGAAGCTTTCCAGTCCGAAGACGCGCCCCTGCGGGCCGACGAGCCCCTGGAGGGTGACGGGCAGCCCGGCCGTGAGTCCGAAGACGGGTGTGGCGGGGGGGATGAGAGCCGTCTGATAATCCACGGGCTGTCGGCGGAAGAGGCCTTCGCTGGGGCAGCTGACGACGCGGGCGGCTATGCCCTCCGTGCGGAGCAGCTCGGCGGCGCGGCAGAGCGTGCCGGCCTCGGAACCGCTGGCCACGAGCGTGACGTCGGGCGCGCTCTCGGGCAGCGCCTCGTAGGCTCCCCGGGCGCATTGCGTGCGGTCGGCTCCCTCGGGCAGGTCGTCCACGTCCTGCCGGGTGAACACGAGTGCGGTCGGCGTGTCGGTGTTCTCCATCGCCAGCCTCCAGCAGGCGGTCGTCTCCCGGGCGTCGGCGGGGCGGAATACGCGCAGGGAGTCCTGTCCGCAGTGGTTTTGCAGCTTCTCCATGAGGCGTATCTGGGCTTCCTGCTCCACGGGCTCGTGCGTCGGGCCGTCCTCGCCCACGCGGAAGGCGTCGTGCGTCCAGACGAACTTGACGGGCGTCTGCATCAGGGCGGCCATGCGGACGGCGGGCTTCATGTAGTCGGAGAAGACGAAGAAGGTGCCGCAGGCGGCGTGCATACCGCCGTGCAGGACGATACCGATGCAGAGGCAGGCCATCGTCAGTTCGCTGACGCCGGCCTGCAGGAAGCCGCCGCTGAAGTCCGTGGCGGTGATGGCGGCGGAGTGTTTCAGGAAGCCGTCCGTCTTGTCCGAGTTGCAGAGGTCCGCGCTGGATACGATCATATTAGGTACGTGCTGCGCCAGCATTTCCAGTACGGCGGATGAGGCGGCCCGCGTGGCCGAGCCGGGCTTTAGCTGCACGCTTTCCCAGGGGAGTTCGGGTTGCCGTCCGGCCATCCAGTCCGCTATCCGGGCGGACTCCTGCGGGTGCCGCGCCTCCCAGTCGGCGTACTCCTGCCGTAGCTCCCCGACTTCGGTGCGGAGCTCGTCGTGGCGGGCGGCGTACATCTCCTCCACTTCGGGGAAGATGCTGAAGGGGGCGTCGGGATTTCCACCGAGGTTGCGTACGGTTTCCTCGAAGTTGCCTGCCCCGAGCGGCGCGCCGTGCGTCTTGGTCGTCGCCTCGTAGCTGCTGCCGTCGGCCTTGCGCGCTCCCTTGCCCATGACCGTGCGGCCGATGATGAGGGTGGGCCGTTCCGTCTCGTCCTTGGCGGCGCGCAGAGCCTGGCGTATCTGGTCCGCGTCGTTGCCGTCAATCTCCAGTACGCGCCAGTTCCAGGCCTCGTACTTGCGGCGCGTGTCCTCGCCAGTCACGGCGGAGGTAGGCGTGGAGAGCTGGATGTCGTTCGCGTCATAGAACATGACGAGGTTGTCCAGTCCGAGGTGCCCGGCCATGCGTCCCGCGCCCTGCGATATTTCCTCCTGCACGCCGCCGTCGGAGATGTAGGCGTATATCTTCTCGCGCCGGAAGCCGGGATGCCCCGTTCGGGCGTAGAGGGCCTTCGCCGCGATGGCCGCGCCGACGGCGAACACGTGCCCCTGTCCGAGCGGTCCGCTGGTGTTCTCTATGCCGCGCTCCACGCAGCGTTCGGGGTGTCCGGGGGTGGGGGAGCCCCACTGGCGGAAGGCTTGCAGCTCCGCGAGGGTGAACTTCCCGGCGAGTGCCAGCTGGGCGTAGAGCATGGGCGACATATGGCCCGGGTCAAGGAAGAAGCGGTCGCGGAAGTGCCACCCGGGGTTGTCCGGGTCAGCGGTCAGGAACTCGGAGAAGAGCACGTTGATGAAGTCCGCGCCGCCCATCGCTCCGCCGGGATGCCCGGAGCGGGCGCGCTCAACCATGGCAGCGGCCAGTATGCGGATATTGTCCGCCGCGCGCTCCATGAGTGGTTTGTCATGTTTCATTGCGGTATTTCTTTTTGTCGGTTATGGCCGGGAGCCGCTTCCCTGTAGGCGGCGTGCTTTGCCGGCCATGCAAAGTTAGGGCGAAAGCGCGGATTGGGCAAGGTTTTCCCGCCTTTTCGTTCGGAAAAGCGCGCGGAGCGATCCCGTCCGCCTGTCGGGGAGCGGCGGGTCGGGGCGGCGTGCGCGGAACTTTCCGCCGCCTGCACCTATATATTATTATATGTATGTATTCCTTCTGTACCTTTTCGCCCGCCGCCCTTGCCCGTGTCGCGGGAACTCCTTATCTTTGCGGCATGAACCGAACGGCATTGACATACCGCCCGAATATCCCTGAGCTCGCCGCGTCCCTCCGCGCGGTGCGCTCCTTCCTTCCTTCCTTCCTTCCT
>JAFUZP010000007.1 GCA_017476545.1 Alloprevotella sp. | reverse complement strand
GTAAGGAAGGAAGGAAGGAAGGAGCGCACCGAGCGGAGGGACGCGGCGAACTCAGGGAGAATCGGGCGGTATGTCAATGCCGGGCGGTTCATGGCGCAAAGGTACGGCTTTCCCGCGACATGGGCAAGGGCGGCGGGGGGAAATTTGAATTGTTGGTATATGCAGAACTGGATCCCAACCCCGCCCGCGCGCGTACGCGCGTATATATAATATGGTATAGGGCATAGGAAAGGGAAGTCCTTTCGGGCTTCCCTTCGTTCTTGCTCACTTCATCTCCTTTTCCTCCCTCATGTCTATCTCGTTGCCGTCGGCATCGTAGAAAGTGTATTGCAGATAGGAGAGGGATTGGTTGGGGATGATTTGTATTGCCATCCGGTACTGTAGCTGCCATTTCATGCGCAGTGAGGGTAGGCCCTGGCGCATGTAGGCGGCCACGAACGGGTGCAGGTGAAGTCGGATTCGCTTGTAGTTGAGTTTGCGGGCGAGGGTTTGTACCTTCCCCTGTAGCATGTCGGTGAAGAGCAGGCTGGACTTAATCTTCCCCGTGCCTCCGCACGTGGGGCAGCTTTCGTCCACGGTGACGTCCATAGCCGGGCGCACGCGTTGCCGTGTAATCTGCATGAGGCCGAACTTGGACAGGGGCAGGATATTGTGGCGCGCGCGGTCCTGTTTCAGGTTCTCCACCATGCGCTCGTACAGGGTCTGCCTGTTCTCGGCTTTCTCCATGTCGATGAAGTCCACGACGATGATGCCGCCCATGTCCCTGAGGCGTAGCTGGCGCGCCAGTTCGTCGGCCGCGCCGAGGTTCACCTCCAGTGCGTTTGCCTCCTGTCCGTCCTCGCTCTTGAGGCGGTTGCCGCTGTTCACGTCCACGACGTGCAGTGCTTCCGTGTGTTCAATGACTAGGTACGCGCCGCGCTTATAGGTAACGATGCGTCCGAAGGACGATTTGAGCTGTTTGGTTACGGAGAAGTTGTCGAAGATGGGTAGGTTGCCTTCGTAGAGCTTGACGATTTTTTTCTGGTCGGGCGCAATCTGCGCGATGTACGCCTGTATGTCCTCGAACACCGCGCGGTCGTTCACGTAGATGTTCTCGAAGGAGGGGTTGTAGAGGTCGCGCAACAGCCCCACGGCACGGCTGGTTTCTTCATATACGAGCCGTGGCAGTTTGCGCTTGTCGCCCTCCTGCCGCACTTTCCGTACCTTGGCGATAGTGTCGTCCCACCGTGCCAGCAGTCCTTTGAGTTCCGCATCGAGTTCGGCTGCGCGCTTGCCTTCCGCCACGGTGCGGATGATGACGCCGAATCCCTTCGGCTTGATGCTCTGCACGAGCAGCTTCAGCCGCGCGCGCTCTTGGCTGCTGCGTATCTTGGAGGAGACGGAGATCTGGTCCGTGAAAGGGATAAGGATGAGGTAGCGTCCGGGAAAGTTTATTTCGCACGAGAGGCGCGGGCCTTTCGTTGAGATGGGTTCCTTCAGTATCTGCACGAGCACTTCGTCGTCGCGCTTGAGGATGTTCTGGATGCTGCCGTCCTTTTCCAGTTCTTCGCTGGTGATGGCTTTGGGTACGGAGACGGTGCGTTTGCCGTCGCCAAGCAATGAGAGGTACTTTTCAAGCGAGCGGTATCCGAGTCCCAGGTCCAGGTAGTGGAGGAACCCGTCCCGCTCGTGTCCGACGTTCACGAAGCAGGCGTTCAGTCCGGGCATAATCTTCCTGACCTTGGCCAGGTAGATGTTTCCCACCGAGTAGTGCTCCTCCCGCCCCTCGCGTTGGAACTCAACGAGCCGCTTATCCTCGAGCAGGGCGATGGAGATGTCTTTCGGTTGGACATCAACAATTACTTCGCTTGTCATGTTTTCGTTTCTTTTTATGCAGCGAGTGACCAGCACTCGCCGGTCACTCATCGCTGCCGCTGTGTAGGCTTACTTGCTCTTATGGCGGTTCTTGCGCAGTCTTTTCTTGCGCTTGTGCGTAGCCATCTTGTGTCTTTTCTTCTTTTTTCCGCTGGGCATAGCTTTAGTTTTTTAGTTGTTTATGTTACTTTCTCACCAGTTGCATGAAAGACTTCGCCGGCTTAAATGCGGGAATGTCATGCTCGGGGATGACGATGGTCGTGTTGCGGGTGATGTTACGTGCCGTCTTCTGGGCGCGACGCTTGCGGATGAAGCTTCCGAACCCTCTCAGGTACACGTTGTTCTCTTTTTGGAGCGAGTCTTTTATCGTCTCCATGAATGCTTCGACAGTGATGAGTACGGACGTCTTGTCCAAGCCTGTCTTTTCGGAAATCTCTGCAACGAGGTCTGCTTTTGTCATGATGTTTGTCGTTTTAATGAAACGTATTGTATTTTTAATTGCGTGCAAAGATAGCACAATCCGCTTGATACGCCAAAGTTTTTTCCCGTTTTGTTTTCATTTTGTGTGTCTTTCGGCCTTTCCGTTTCGTGCGCTTGGGGGTAGGCAGGGTGGGGTGGCAGCTTCCGGGTGCGGTCCGGGATGCGTCTCAGCGGGCGTTTCGGAAGGCTGGGATGTGCTTCATCTGCTGCTGTATCCAGCGTTGGCGGCTCCGCATGTAGCTGTTGGGGCGCGCCGAATTGTACTTCAGCGGATTGGGCAGGGTCGCTGCGATGAGCGCGCAGTCGGCACGGCGCAACTCAAGCGGTGTGCAGCTGAAGTTTGTCTCTGCCACCGCAGCGGCTCCGTACACGCCTTCGGCCATTTCTATGCTGTTGAGATAGACTTCCATGATGCGCTCTTTGGACCATAGCAGTTCAATGAGTACGGTGAAGTAGGCCTCCAGTCCTTTCCGCACCCAGTCCGCGTGCGGCCAGAGGAACACGTTTTTTGCCGTTTGCTGGCTGATGGTGCTGGCTCCCCGCTTCCGTCCGCCCCGCTTCTGCTCGGCCACGGCGTCGGCAATGGCGTTCACGTCGAAGCCGTTGTGCTTCATGAAGTTCTGGTCCTCGGAGGCGATAACGGCTACGGGCAGATGCGGTGCTATACTGTCAAGGGGAACCCAGCGGTGTTCCAGCTTCGGGTGTTTCCCGTCGGCGATTTGCTGGACGTAGCGTATGAGCATGAGCGGTGTCACCTGCACGGGCTGCCATTTGTAGTATAGCGTGGCGAGCAGGGAAGTGGCGAAGAAGAGAAATATCGCCCAGCGGAATAGGCGGAGCAGGCGCTTCATAGGGTACAATAAAAAAAAGGATTGCACGGAAAGAAAGATAGGGAAACTAGTGCCGGGGGCGGGTATGGCACTGTAGGTCCGTGCAATCCTTTAGTGTTCGTTGTCCGTATGCTTAGAAGGGGAGGTCGTCTTCCGCTCCGCCGTCAGTAGCTGCGGGTTGCTGTGGCGAGGGTATCTCGCTGGCAGTTGGTGCCGGTGCGGTGGGTGCGGGGGCGGCTTGCGTGGCAGCCGGTGCGGGTGCGGGCGCTCCAGCCTGCGGTGCTATGGCGCGCCAGCAGTTGATGTCGTTGAACCAACGTCCGTTATATTCGTGTGCGTCAATATCGAGCGAAACGGTGTACTCCTGTCCTACTTGCAGGTTGAGCTGGGCGAGCCGGTCTGCGCCGAACACCCGGAAGCAGCAGTGGCGGGGGTACTGGTTTTCCATCCATTCAATGACAAATTCCTGACTCTTCCACTCCTGTCCGCTCCGTGCCGATGTGCCGCTGCGGGGCTCAAGTGCCGTGATGATTTTTCCTGTGATGTCCATCTGTTTTCTTGTAGCTTAAGTTTGTTTTAGCGGCTGCGAAGTTACGCTTTTTTTCACACCCGCCAAGCCCTTTCCCGCGTTTTTTGCTTCCGGACGGAGGGTAGGGCGGTTCAGAGCGAGTCGGCCGTGAACTGGAAGGGCAGCAGGTCGGCTGCAGAAGCGAACTCATAGACTTTTCCACCGCCGTAGAGCAGTACGCGGAAGGCCTGCCCGAAGCGGTGTTCGGCTTCGGAAAGGACCTGGCGGCAGGCTCCGCAGGGACTGACGGGCGTCGGGGTGAACGCCCCGTCGGCCTGCCGTGCGGCAATGGCCATAGCCGTTACGGGACTGTCGGGGTAGTGCGCGTTGGCGTAGAAGATGGTGCAGCGTTCGGCGCAGATTCCTGTGGTATAGGCGGCGTTCTCCTGGTTACTGCCTTGCAGCGTTTCGCCGTTGGCCAGTCGCAGGGCGGCCCCTACGCTGAAGTGGGAGTAGGGGGAGAAACTGGTGTGTGTGGCAGCTTTCGCAGCCTCTACGAGTTCGTGGTCTGCCTCGTTGAGTTCCTGCTCGTCAAGGATGCGGTATCTGATGTTTACTTCTCCGTTTTTCATATTTCCTTCTTTGGCTGGTGTTTCCCCGCTGCGCCCGTATGGGTAGGCTTCGGGGTATTACTTTGCGCGGCAAACATACGGAAAAAAAACTTATTGCGCGCATTTTTTTCCGAAAAACTGCGGTCGGGCCATGCGCATTCCCCCCGTTCCCGCGTCCCGAAGGAGGGCGGATGGGACTACCCATAGGGGTAAGGCTTTCTCACCCTATGGGTACAACGAACTAACTGTAGGGTTACGGCGAACTAACCCTATGGGTACGGAGGTGTGCTTGCCGAAGCGACAGAAAAATCCCCGCATCGGTGTTGGGTGACGCGGGGAGGTGTGCTGATTACTGGTGTTCCGGGCGGAAGAGGTCGTTCACTGTCTTGACGGGATTGAACGTCAGGAGCGGCACTTCCACGAAGACCGTGTTCCAGTTACTCATCGCCCCGTTCCACAATCCGGGCAGTTCGAGCGCTTTCAGCTCCTTTCCGTCCTTGCTCTTGTGGGAGATAAAGCCCGTTTGGCGGTCCACGAAATCGGGCAGGTGGAAGGCATCGCCCTTGAAATTGCGCACAGCGCAAACGATATCCACCGGGTTGAAGTGTGTTCCCTGCTCGAACATGGCGCGCTTTTCGGGGTCGGCCATGTCAATCTGCGAGCTTTCAAGAATCTGCGGGCTTACGGTCCCGTCCGGGTTGTAGGCGAGGAAGGGGCCTCCGCCCGGTTCGCCGACGTTCCTCACCATACCACATACGCGCATGGGGCGGTTCAATTTCTTCCGCAGGTACAGGGCCAGGGCTTCGCCTTCCAGGGGTTCGTCCGTGCGGCAGCACAGTTTCTCCTCCAGGAAACGGAGCATCTCCTGTAACTCGTTCTCCGTGTAGCGTCCGCTTTCTATCAGTTCAAGGTAGCTGAACGCCTGCCGCTGGAGGCTGACGAGTATGCCTGCGATGAGCTTCTTATTGTGGACGGTTACATCTTTCAGGCGGTCGGGGACAACATTGTCTATGTTTTTGATGAAGATGACATCGGCCTTGATGTCGCCGAGGTTCTCGATGAGTGCACCGTGCCCGCCGGGTCGGAACAGCAGGGAGCCGTCCGCGTTGCGGAAGGGTGTGTTGTCAGCGTTTGCCGCCACGGTGTCCGTAGAGGGTTTCTGCTCGGAGAAGGAAACCTCGAAGCGCGCGCCGAACTGCGCTTCCAGTTCCTCGCGGCGCGCACTGACGAGCTCCTCAAAGAGTTGCCTGTGCTCCGGCGATACGGTGAAGTGTACGTTCACCGTGCCGTCCGCCCCCTTCGCGTAGAGCGCGCCCTCGGCAAGGTGCTCCTCTGCCGGTGTGCGCACCTCATCGGCGTATTTGTGGAATTGCAGCAGCCCTTTGGGCAGGTGGCCGTAGTCCAGTCCTTCTTCCGACAGGAGGGTGCTGACGACTGCCTTGTAGCCGCCCTCGTCTATGAGGGAGGCGATGCCTTTTCCGTGGAACACGTGGCAGGCATCGTCCAGCGCGTCGTAGTAGGGTGCGTCGCCGAGTCTCTCAAAGAAAAGCTTCTCAAAGTCGGTCTGCGGTGTATCGTAGTCAGCGTCCAGGAAAGCGAAGAGGTCCTTGAACATCCGGCTTGCCGCCCCGCTGGCCGGCACAAACTTGACGATACGGTGTGCGGCCTGCGCCGTGTAGCCGTCCCATGCCTGCAGGTAGGCCTGCTGCTCCTGTTCCGTGGGGCTCAGGATGCCGTTTCCCACAGAGGCCGCGCTGTGCAGGTGCAAGTAGGGGAATCCGCTGGCGAACTGTGCCAGCTGTTCGCGCAGCTGCCCCTCGCTGATGCCTTTCGCGGCGAGGAGCGCCCTGTCTTTCTCGGTAATCATAAGCGTATCGGTGTTTATTTGTTCTTCCGGCCGCGAATTTAGGAATTTGTGCGCGTCCCTGCAAGTGGCGGCGCGCGCGGGCTGTAAAAATTTCTTGGCCGCAGGTGTTGCGGTTGTGGACAATTTGCCTTACCTTCGCGGCACTTCACATACTTTTCTAACTAACTAAAAACATTATGAAGAAGTATCTTGCAGAAATGGTCGGCACGATGGTGCTCGTCCTGATGGGGTGCGGCGTGGCAGTGAGCCTCGGTTGCGACCCCGTAGCTAACATTCCCGCTGTTGTCGGCACGGCTATGGCTTTCGGTCTGGCTGTGGTGGCTATGGCCTACACCATCGGTGGCGTGAGCGGTTGCCATATCAACCCCGCCATCACGCTGGGCGTATTCCTGAGCGGCCGTATGAGTGCGAAGGATTGCGGGCTGTACATGGTGTTCCAGGTTATCGGCGCATTCATCGGCAGCGCACTGCTCTTCCTGCTCACAGGCGGCGTTGAGGGCCTTGAGGGTACGGGCGCGAACGACCTGCAGGCCGGTGTCAGCGTGACGGGCGGCCTCATTGCCGAGATTGTGTTCACCTGCGTCTTCGTCCTCGTTGTGCTCGGCACAACGGACGAGAAGAAGGGCGCTGGCAACTTTGCCGGGCTGGCCATCGGCCTCAGCCTCGTGCTGGTGCATCTGGCCTGCATCCGCTACACGGGTACCAGCGTGAATCCCGCGCGCAGCATCGCTCCCGCCGTATTCCAGGGCGGCACGGCGCTGACAAACCTCTGGATATTCATCGTGGGTCCGCTGGTGGGCGGTGCGCTCGCCGCGCTCATTTGGAAGTGCATCGGTTGCTGCTGCTGCGGCAAGTGCTGCGAGAAGTAAATCCCTCCGTTCCCGCGCCTGTCCGCAGGTCGGGGCGGTGACTTCAGCGGCGCGCTTTCCCTGCGGGGAGGGCGCGCCGCGACAGCAGGCACACGATATGCAAACAGCTTTTCTCTTTGATTGTGACGGCGTAGTGCTCGACACGGAGCCACAGTATTCCCGCTTTTGGGAGCGCATAGGCCGGGCCCGCTTCCCCGCCGACGCGGAGTTCGCACAGCGTATCAAGGGGCAGACGCTCATGGCCATCAAGCAACGCTACTTCGCTACCGCACCTGCCGACCTAGCGTGGATAGATAGCGAACTGGAAACCTATGAGCTCCAGATGGACTACGCCTATGTGCCCGGTTCGCGCAGTTTCTTGGAAGCTTGCCGCGCGGCAGGCTTCCCGACGGCTCTCGTCACCAGTTCGGATCGGGCGAAGATGGCGCGAGTAGGTCGTGCACGCCCCGAGTTTCATACGCTCTTCGACCGCGTATTTACCGCCGAGGACGCCCCCCGCTCTAAGCCCGCGCCGGATTGTTATCTGGCCGCCGCGCGCCACTTCGGCTTGGAGCCCGGGCGGTGTGTCGTCATGGAGGATAGCCTGAACGGCCTCCGCGCGGCGCGGCAGAGCGGGGCGCACGTCGTGGGGCTCGCCACGGGGCTGCCCGAGGCGGAACTCGCTCCCTGGTGCGACCTTGTGCTTCCCAGCCTGCACGGTCTGTCCCCAGGAGACGTGCTGAGCCGCCTCAGGATGTGAGGTCGCCGCCCCTCACAACTCACTTCATGTTCCGTTCCTGCGCACTTCCGCGTCAGGAATGGATTATTTATATGTGAATAGTGTTTAGTCCGTTAGGAGTCCATGTTTGTTTCAAGGCTTGAAGAGCTTTATTCCCGAGGCTTAGAAGGGCTGCGCGCCGCGTACCTTCGCCTCCTCACATGAACATCAGGTGCCTGCGCAGGTAGGTATCGCAGGAGGTGACGGCGCGATTTCTTCCCGACAGGCACGCTTATATATAATTATATGTGTAATTTTGCAGGCCGAAACCGGCAGCTACGGCCGGAACGTGGTACGAACTAAACGAACTGATATGCCAGGATACTTAGTGGAAGACGGGCGCAAGGTGACCACCAAGCGCCTACAGGAAATGAAGCAGGCGGGGAAGAAAATCGCTATGCTGACGGCCTACGACTACACGACGGCGCGCATCGTGGATGGTGCGGGCGTGGACGTGGTGCTCATTGGCGACAGCGCGTCAAATGTGATGGCGGGGCACGTGACGACCCTGCCGATGACCGTGGACCAGATGATATACCATGCCAGCAGCGTGGTACGCGGGGTGAAGCGCGCTCTCGTGGTGTGCGATATGCCCTTCGGTTCCTATCAGGTGTGTGCGGAGGATGCCGTGCGGAACGCCATCCGTATTATGAAGGAGAGCGGTTGCGACGCGCTCAAGCTGGAGGGCGGCGTGGAAATCCTCGACGCGGTGAAGAAGATACTTGATGCGGGCATCCCCGTATGTGGCCACCTGGGGCTGACGCCACAGAGCATCAACAAGTTCGGCACCTACGCCGTGCGTGCCCAGGAAGAGGCAGAGGCGGAGAAGCTGCTGAGCGATGCCGAGGCATTGGCCGAAGCGGGCTGTTTCGCCATCGTGCTGGAGAAAATTCCCGCCGCGCTGACGCAGCAAGTGGCGTGCGCTGTAGATGTTCCCGTTATCGGCATTGGCGGCGGCCCTGCCGACGGGCAGGTATTGGTCATTGATGACATGCTGGGCAAAAACAAAGACTTCTCTCCGAAGTTCCTGCGTCGCTATGCCGACCTGCACACCGTCATGACGGACGCTATCGGCCAGTATGTCACGGACGTGAAGAGTGGCGACTTCCCCAGCGCCGCCGAATCCTACTGATGCTCCCCAGCGGGTGTCTCCCTTAACCCTCCTCGGCAAATATGGGAAAGAAGAACCTCCATAGCGGAACATACCTGCGGATGTGTGCCGCCAACACGCTTGTCTGCACCTACATCTTCGCCAACTTCACGCTGCTCTGCGTCCGCCCCGGCGGCAGTGTGCTGCTCTGCGGCCTCGCGCTCGCGGCTTTCGCCGTGGGGATGTATGTGCCCGGCCCCTTCAACGCTTACCTCGTGGAGCGCTACGCCCGTAAGTCCATCTACTTGAAGTCGCTCCTGCTCCTGCTCCTCCTGAACTGGGCTTTCGCCTGTCCGCTTCCCGCATCGCTCCTGATAGCTGCTGCCGGGATGCAAGGCCTCGTGTTCGCTATCGCGCAGAACGCATTGGGCAACACAATGGTGAACGACCTGCTTACGTCGGAACGTCGTACGGCGGGCGACAACCTCTACTCGTGGTACGGCCGCCTCGGTCTGCCCTTCGGATGGGCAGCCGCTTTACTGCTGCCGTATGTCGGGCTGTCCGGACACGCGCAGATGCAGTGGCTTTCCGCCGTGCCCTGCGCCGTGGCCTTCCTGCTCATCCTCTCCTTGTCTGTCCCCCTCAAGGCACCCGTGCAGACGAGCCTGTTCTCCACGGACCGCTTCTGGCTCGGCAAGGCATGGCCGCTATTCCTCCTAGCCTTTGCAGCCGCTGCGCTTGAAGGTATCGTGACGGCATGGGGCTTCATCGCACCGGGCGGTCCGCTGCTGTCCCGCGCGCTCTACATGGGACTGGGTTTCCTTCTGGCACTATGGTTGCAATACGTTGTCTTCCTCGCCGCCGAGAACCGTGCGGAGATGGTTGCAGGCGTGGTGCTGATGGCCGCTTCCTTCTTCCTGCTTAGCCATCCACACGAGGCAGTTCGTAACAATGCGGCGTTCGTGCTCGCGGGTGCAGGTGTCGGCCTGCTGTCCGCACGTTCGCTGATGTACTTCCTCAAGCTGGCCGGACACTGCCAGCGCGGCACGGTGCAGAACACTTATATGCTGGCCTGGCGAACGGGGTTCGCTGCGGGCTTCTTGCTCCCTCCGCTGCTTCCCGCTCCCTCTGGAGGCGTGCCAGGCGGTGTGGCATACCCCTCAGGTCTGCCCACGCTCTTGCTCGTATGCAGCTTGCTGCTCCTTTTCCTCCTCCTGCTCGGCTATCTGCTCGGCGTGCATCCCTGGTTTGAGCATCATAAGGACCGGAGCTTCAAGTTCCGCACGGTCGGGTGAGGCGGTTGGTTATCGATCTGTTTTGTGGTATATATACCCGCACACCCCACATTTTGCCCCACACCTATTTATATATAAATAACGCGCGCGAAGGTTAAGCATACGGTGCGTTGCATCGGAAAAAGGGCGTTTCGCTTGGCTGTCCCTGTGCTTTGGATTACATTTGCAGGGATTAAGTGTAACCTAACTTCCTATGCAGAAAAGACTTTTCCTCCTCTTGTCCCTGTGCTGCCTGACGCTGGCCCTTCCTGCCACGCGGCCGCTGCGGCGCATCGTTTCTTTACCACAAAGCGACGGTACGTCCGTCAGCGTATTTAAGGTCGGCAATGCTTTCCTAAGTTACTACATGACGATGGATGGCGTGGCGGTGGATTATGATGCGGCAGGTGATTTGTGTTATGTCCGCCTTGCGCCGGACGGTACGTCCCTATCGGTGACGGGGCAGATAGCCCACGATGCTGTGCAACGGACGGAACAGGAGCGGCGCTTCGTATCCGAATTGCGTGCAGAGAAGTCGCGCATCCGTGCTGCTGCACGCCGCTTGTCGGCAGCCTACCAGCGCCCCATTGCTTCGGTAGGCAGGGACGGCATAAACAGTTATGGGCAGGCGGCCACGGGGTCAGTGAAGAGTATCGGCTCTCCCGTGATTCCTGTCATCATGGTGGACTTTACCGACCGTGCTTTCCAAGAGTCATCTACGGAAGAGAAGGTCTCGCGCTTGTTCAACGAGGCAGGCTATGCGGACGAGCGCGCGTCGGGCTGCGTGGGGAGCGTGAAGGACTACTTTGAGGCTCAAAGCCAAAGCCTGTTCCGCCCTACCTTCAAAGTCGTAGGAAAAGTGAGCACGATGCTCGGCTATGCCGCCTACGGTAAGCGTGCGGCAGGGGGTGCCTCTGCCGGAACGCGCAGTCTGTTGCGTGAGGCCTTAGATGCCGCTGTAGAGGATCTCGGCGTAGATTTCAGTGAATTCTGCGATGAGAGCGGGAGCATACCCCTTGTAGCCATCTACTATGCAGGGCCCGGGGCTCATAACGCCTATGAACGCGAGGCTGACAATTATATTCATGCCCATTATCAGACAGTCGTGATGAAGGTGCAGGGTATTGACGTGCGTTCCTGTCTGCTTGGTAATGAGATAATGCAGACCTATAAAGACGTGGCGGGCAGCAGCTATCCCGAAGTGACCGGTTCGGATACGGACGGCATCGGCGTGTTCTGCCATGAGTTCGGTCATGCACTCGGCTTGCCCGACTTCTATTATACAGGGGATGATGACAATATTTACTATTCCTTGCTGTCTATGGATTATTGGAGCGTGATGGACTATGGGCAATGGTATTCCGACGGATATGCCCCCGTGGGGTATAACGCCTACGAACGCGCCTTCATGGGCTGGCAGCACGTGGAGGAACTCACGGCGTCCGAGCAGCCGCGCGAACTCGTCCCATACCATAAGGCTGATGATGGGGGTAACACCACTCCTACCTGTTATCGGCTGACAAACCCCGAGAATAGTCGAGAGTATTTCCTGTTGGAGAACCGGCAACCTGGAACGTGGTATCCGGAAGAAATGGGGCACGGACTGCTCATTACCCACGTGGACTATGATGCCGCAGAGTGGGGGAGTAACCCGCATTCGCCAAACAATGTACCGGAGCATCAGCGTTTCACTTATGTGCCGGCCGACGGGGAGAAAGAGGGGGTGAACTCCACTGTTATTGTAGACGGTGTGAGCCGTAATGTGCAGGCTCCCTGGAGCGACTGTCAGGCAGACCTCTTTCCCGGTCGGCACGGCGTGAAGGAATTCTCGGCTGAAACGTCACCGGACTGGTACACCTACTATACTGCAACTCCGCCGACTAATGGGTTTTACAATATCGCAGAGGCGGGAGGAATTGTGCGCTTCGTCTATGGTGAGCGACCCGACGACGGCCCTATCAATCCTTATGACATAAATAGGGACAATGTAGTGGATGTTAGTGATATAACTGCACTTGTGGGTGTCTTGCTAGAAGGTGGTACGGCTCCGGCTGAGTACGACTTGAACAATGACGGGGTGGTGGATATAGGCGACGTGACAACGCTTGTGGCCCGAGTGCTACGTGAATAAAAACTGCGGAAAGGTTTGCTGTTGCCCGCAGGGGACGTTATCTTTGCGCATTCCTGAGCGGGGGAGACCTCGGTAAGTGAGTGATTTGGAAGAAAAACAATGACGACAAATTATAACTATGATTAAGATTACATTTCCCGATGGCTCGGTACGCGAGTATGAAAGCGGCGTAACGGGTCTTCAGATAGCGGAGAGTATCTCTCCCGCCTTGGCGCGCGAGGTATTGAGTTGCGGCGTGAACGGCGAAACCACCGAACTGAACCGCCCCATCACCGAGGACAGCACGCTTGCCCTTTACAAATGGGACGACGCCGAAGGCAAGCACGCCTTCTGGCACACCAGCGCCCACCTTATGGCCGAGGCCATGCAGGAACTCTGGCCCGGAACCCAGTTTGGTATTGGTCCCGCCATTGAAAACGGCTTCTACTACGACGTGATGCCGCCCGAGGGCGTTGTCATTCGCGAAGAGGACTTCGAGAAGATTGAGAAGAAGATGCAAGAACTCGTGCAACGCAAGGAAGCCCTCGTACGCGAGGAAATCAGCAAGCAGGATGCCCTGAAGTTCTTTGGCAATCGTGGACAAACGTATAAGAACGAGCTTATTGCCGACCTTGAGGACGGCCACATCACGACCTACACGCAGGGCGCCTATACCGACCTCTGCCGCGGTCCGCACCTCATGACCACGGCTCCCATCAAGGCCGTAAAGGTGATGGCTGTAAGTTCCGCCTACTGGCGCGGCGACGAAAAGCGTCCGCAGATGACGCGCGTCTATGGCATCAGCTTCCCGAAGAAGAAACTACTCGACGAATACCTCACGTTGCTGGAAGAGGCTAAACGACGCGACCACAGAAAGATAGGTAAGGAACTCGAACTCTTCATGTTCTCCGAGATGGTGGGCAAAGGTCTGCCGATGTGGATGCCGAAGGGCACCATGCTGCGCTTGCAGCTTGAAGACTTCCTGAAGAAGATTCAGAAGCGCTACGGTTACCAGCAGGTGATGACGCCGCACATCGGCTCCAAGAACCTCTACGTCACCAGCGGACACTACGCCAAGTATGGTAAAGACAGTTTCCAGCCCATCCATACGCCCGAAGAAGGCGAGGAATACCTGCTGAAGCCCATGAACTGCCCGCACCACTGCGCCATCTACGCATGGAAGCCCCGCAGTTATAAGGACCTGCCCCTGCGCCTGGCCGAATTCGGAACAGTATATCGTTACGAACAGAGCGGCGAACTCCACGGACTGACGCGTGTGCGCGGATTTACGCAGGACGATGCCCACATCTTCTGCCGTCCCGACCAGGTAAAGGGCGAGTTCATGCGCGTGATGGACATCATCATGATTATCTTCCGTGCCCTTAAGTTTGAGAACTTTGAAGCTCAGATATCTCTCCGCGACAAGGTGAACCGCGAGAAGTACATCGGAACGGACGAGAATTGGGAAAAGGCAGAACGTGCCATCGTGGAAGCCTGCGAAGAAAAGGGACTTCCCGCAAAAGTGGAGTATGGTGAGGCCGCCTTCTACGGTCCGAAACTCGACTTCATGGTGAAGGACGCCCTCGGACGCCGTTGGCAGCTTGGTACCATCCAGGTGGACTACAACCTGCCCGAACGCTTCCAGCTGGAATACACAGGCGAAGACAACAAGAAGCACCGCCCCGTCATGATTCACCGTGCGCCGTTCGGTTCTATGGAGCGCTTCGTAGCTGTGCTCATCGAGCATACTGCTGGTCACTTCCCCCTCTGGCTTACGCCCGACCAGTGCGTACTACTCCCCATCTCGGACAAATACAACGACTACGCGATGGACGTGAAGATGCAGCTTGAAGCAGCCGGCGTACGTGCATTTGTGGACGACCGCTCCGAGAAGATAGGCCGCAAGATTCGTGACAACGAGATGAAACACATTCCATACTTGCTCATCGTGGGTGAGAAGGAAGCTGCGGAAGGTACCGTTAGCGTCCGTAAGCAGGGCGAAGGTGACCAGGGAAGCCTTCGCGTTGCCGAATTCGCGCAGAAGGTCAACGACGAAGTGCGCGAAATGACGGAACAGTACTAATAATTGTATATATGAATATAAGCTATAAATGGCTGAAAGATTACGTAGATTTCAGCCTTACTCCGGAAGAGTTGGCAGCCGCACTGACAAGCGTAGGCTTGGAAGTGGGCGGCGTGGAGGAAGTGGAGAGCATCCGCGGCGGACTGAAAGGCATCGTCGTGGGCGAAGTGCTCACTTGCGAGCCCCATCCTGACAGCGACCACATGCACGTGTGCTCCGTACGCCTGGGGCAGGACGAGGCCGACACGACGCAGATTGTTTGCGGCGCGCCGAACGTAGCCGCAGGACAGAAGGTGATGGTAGCCACCATCGGTACGGTTCTCTACGACGGTGACAAGGAATTCCAGATTAAGAAGTCCAAGTTGCGCGGCGTGGAAAGCTACGGCATGATTTGCGCGGAAGATGAAATCGGCGTGGGCACAAGCCACGACGGCATCATCGTCCTGCCTGCCGACACAAAGGTCGGAACGCCCGCAGCGGAATACTATAAGCTCGAAAGCGACTACCTCGTTGAGGTAGATATCACGCCGAACCACAGCGACGCCTGCTCCCATTGGGGCGTGGCGCGCGACCTCTACGCCTGGCTCCGCCGCAACGGGTACGAGACCAGCCTGCACCGCCTCAGCGTTGAGGGCTTCAAGGTTGATAGCCATGCGCTGGAAATCGGTGTGCGCGTGGAGAACGCCGAGGCCTGTCCGCACTACTGCGCCGTTACCGTGAAGGGCTGTGAGGTGAAGGAAAGCCCCGAGTGGCTGCGCCGCCGCCTTGAGACCATCGGCCTGCGCCCCATCAACAACATTGTGGACATCACGAACTATGTCATGATGGCTTTCGGCCAGCCCCTCCATTGCTTCGATGCCGACATGATAGAGGGAAAAACGATTGTCGTAAAGACGCTGCCCGAGGGTACGCCCTTCGTGACGTTGGACGGCGTGGAGCACAAGCTCTCCGACCGCGACCTGGCCATCTGCAATGAGCAGGAGCCCATGTGTATTGCCGGCGTGTTTGGTGGAAAGGGTAGTGGTACCTACGAGACGACGAAGGACGTCTGCTTCGAAAGCGCCTATTTCCATCCCACGTGGATTCGCAAGTCCTCGCGCCGCCACCAGCTGCAGACCGATGCCTCCTTCCGCTTTGAGCGCGGCATTGACCCCGCTGGGCAGGTGTATGCCTTGAAGGTGGCCGCCATGATGACGAAGGAACTTGCCGGCGGCGAGATTGCGATGGACATCAAGGACGTCTGGGCGCGCGAACTGCCGCAGACCTTTGCCGTTGACCTGAGCTATCAGTATTGTGACGACCTCATCGGAAAGGTACTGCCGCGCGAGGTTATCCAGAGCATCTGCGAGGACCTCGGCATGAAAGCCACACCGACGGCCGACGGCCTGCACCTTGACGTTCCCGCTTACCGCGTGGACGTGCAGCGTCCCTGCGACGTCGTGGAGGAAATACTCCGCATCTATGGATATAACAATATCGAAATACCGGCACGCCTGAACGCCTGCCTCACCGTGCAGGGCGAGGACGACCGCTCCTGGAAGTTGCAGTCCCTCGTCGGCGAGCAGCTTGTGGGCCAGGGTTTCCACGAGATTCTGAACAATTCGCTCACGAAGGAAGCCTACTACGACGGCCTCGGAACGTACAAGTCTGAACAGCTTGTGCGCCTCGTCAATCCCCTTTCTGCTGACCTCAACGTGCTGCGTCAGACGTTGCTCTTCGGCGGTCTGGAAAGCATTGCCCGCAACGTGAACCGCCGTGCCGGCAACCTGCGCTTCTTCGAGATGGGCAAGCACTACCGCTCCATCAGCGACGAGGCTGTTGCCACGCACTCCTCAGAGGAATACCACCTGGGGCTTTGGCTGACGGGAAACCGCGTGGAAGGTTCCTGGGCACATGCCGACGAAAAGTCCAGCGTGTACGAGCTGAAGGCATACGCCTACGGCGTGCTGCAGCGCATCGGGCTGCCGATGGGCGGACTGCTGACCGAGGACAGCACGAACGACATCTTCTCGCACGGCCTCGCTCTGAAGGATCGCAACGGCAAGGTGCTCCTTGAGTTCGGCATTGTGGCCAAGAAGCTCTGCGCACTCTGCGGCGTGGAGCAGGAAGTCTTCTTCGCCGACCTGCATTGGGACGAACTGATGAAGAAGACGCGCAAGCAGAAGGTTGAGTTCCAGGAACTCTCCAAGTTCCCCGCCGTCAGCCGCGACCTTGCCCTGCTCGTAGATGCCGATGTGCGCTTCGGGCAGATAGAGGAAATCTCCCTGCGTGCCGACCGCAAGCTCATCAAGGCTGTGCGCCTGTTCGACGTCTATGAAGGCAAGAACCTCCCCGCCGGCAAGAAGAGCTACGCCATCAACTTCACCTTGCAGGACGACACCCGCACGATGAACGACAAGCAAGTGGAAGCCGTGATGCAAAAAGTCATACAAAGTCTCACCAAGCAACTTGGTGCCGAACTGAGATAATCTGACAATTTGACGATTTACGATTTGACTATTAGCCAAACGGCCCCCAAATAGTAAATTGTAGATAATAGCAATATAGTATAATTGTAAAATAGTAAAATAAAATTATGGGAAGAGCATTTGAATACCGCAAAGCAGCGAAACTGAAGCGCTGGGGCCACATGGCCAAAACATTTACCCGCATCGGCAAGCAGATTGCCATCGCCGTGAAGGCCGGTGGCCCGGAACCCGAAAACAACCCCACGCTCCGCGCCATTATCGCCACGGCGAAGCGCGAGAACATGCCGAAGGACAACATCGAGCGCGCCATCAAGAACGCACAGGGTAAGGACCAGAGCGACTACAAGACGATGACCTACGAAGGCTACGGCCCTCACGGCATTGCCATCTTCGTCGATACGCTGACTGACAACCCCACGCGTACCGTAGGCGACGTGCGCAGTATCTTCAACAAGTTCAACGGCAACCTCGGCACGATGGGAAGCCTGGCTTTCCTCTTTGACCACAAGTGCGTGTTCACCTTCAAGAAGAAGGACGGCATCGACATGGAGGAGCTCATCCTTGACCTCATCGATTACGGCGTAGAAGACGAGTACGACGAGGACGAGGAAGAAGGCACACTGACCATCTACGGAGACCCGAAGAGCTACGGCGAAATCCAGAAGCACCTGGAAGAAAGTGGCTTCGAGGAAGTCGGTGGTGAGTTTACCTACATCCCTAACGACCTGAAGGACGTGACGCCCGAACAGCGCGAAACGATTGACAAGATGGTGGAGCGTCTCGAGGAGTTCGACGACGTGCAGACCGTCTATACAAACATGAAGCCCGAATGACCTACGAGTATGTGCCGCAAGGCGTCTGCTCGCGGCTTATCCGCGTGGAGATAGAGGGCGGCAAGCTGCAGGCAGTAGGCTTCGAAGGAGGGTGTCACGGCAATCTCCAGGGCATCTGCTCGCTTGTGAAGGATATGGACGTGGACGAAGTTCTCCGTCGCCTTGAAGGCATCAACTGCCGTGGCAAGGGCACTTCCTGTCCCGACCAACTATGCCGCGCCATACGCGCCGCACAGGCAGCAACGTAGAACAGTCCAATCCAGACGCCGCACAGTGACGGTTATTGTCTAACGTTTAACGGATGAAGATTCTCCTTCTCGGCGAATACAGCAACGTGCACACCACACTGGCCGAAGGCCTCCGCGCCCTCGGCCATTCTGTTATTGTGGCCAGCGACGGCGACGGCTGGAAGGACTATCCCCGTGACGTGGACCTGCGCCGCACTTCGCAGAATCCCTTCTATACATTATTATATATATGTAGGCTCTGGCGGCAGTTCCGCCGCTTCCGGGGTTACGATGTCGTGCAGCTCATCAATCCCGTGTTCCTTCCGCTGAAGGCCGAACGCATATGGCCGTTCTACGCATATCTGCGGAAACACAACCGCCGGGTTGTCCTCGGCGCGTTCGGCATGGATTATTATTACGTGAAGGCATGCCTCGACTGCCGCACGTTCCGCTACAGCGACTTCAACTTCGGCGACGTTGTGCGCCACTATCCCACGGCCGACGCCTTCCGTCGCGACTGGTACGACGGCCCGAAGGGGCGGCTCTGCCAGCGCATCGCAGCCGATTGCGATGGCATCGTGGCGGGACTCTACGAGTATTGGGCCAGCTACAGGCAGGAGACTGAACTAAGCCGCAAGCTCACGTTTATACCCTTTCCGGCCTCACCCCCAGCCCCTCTCCAAGGGGAGAGGGGAGTAGAGTGTTCTGACGTTGAGTCCCAAGATGGAGGTAGGCCAGCAGTGGATTCTACTCCCCTCTCCAAAAGGAGAGGGGCTGGGGGTGAGGCCGGGGCCGGGGCTGCGCCTTCTCCCATCCGCTTCTTCATCGGCATCCAGCGCGGCAAGGAGGAGTACAAAGGCACGGACGTCATGCTGCGCGCCTTGGAACGCGTGGCGGCGGAAGTGCCGGAGAGGTGCCGCATCGTGAAAGTAGAGAGCGTACCTTTCGAAGAATACAAACGTCTGCTGGACGGCAGCGACGTATTGCTGGACCAGCTCTACAGTTATACGCCGGCCATGAACGCCCTCGAGGCCATGGCGCACGGCATCGTCGTCGTCAGCGGCGGCGAGCCCGAGAACTACGAGATACTGGGCGAGACCCAGCTGCGCCCCATCGTAAACGTCCTGCCCGACGAGGAGGACGTGTATCAGAAGCTGCGCGCGCTTGCAGACCACCCCCAGGACGTAGCGCGGCGAAAACAGGAGAGCCTGGAATACATCCGCCGCCATCACGACCACCTCAAGGTGGCGGGCGAGTACCTCGCTTTCTGGCAGGATTTGAAGCCTGCTTCCGAACTTTTGTAATACGCTGTTCATGAGCGTATTGCCGCCTCGCCATACTTGTACCCGGAGTTGAGTGCGCACTGTACTGGTAGTTGAGTGCGCACTCAACTATGACCTGAGTGCGCACTCAACT
>JAFUZP010000006.1 GCA_017476545.1 Alloprevotella sp. | reverse complement strand
GGGGTCCGTGCCGATGGGAATGGAGGTCGTCAGCAACGCCTCGCGCTCGTGGAGGCGCACTGCCCGCATACTGGGCTTGGTGTACTTCTTCATATCAGTAGTCGTTTGTGGGGGTTAGAACAACACTTTCTTACCGTTCACTACATACACACCCTTGCGGCCCTGCTGCACGCGGCGGCCCTGAAGGTCGTATATCGCGGCGCGGGATGCGCCGGAGGTCTCAACGCCGCTAAGGCCGGTCTGCACACCGCCGAACGCGAAGCCGCGAACACCGGCGGCCGTGGCCGTGCTCATGAAGGCCTTGAAGCCCTTCAGCTTCGTGCCACTGTACGGGTACATGCCCGCTTCGCCGTCGCGCATCTGGAGCGTGTAGTACTCCTCCGCCTCGCAGGTCTGTGCGGCGATGGTGCCGACAAGCGCGTCGTAGCCGGCCTCAACCGTACCCTCCGCGTCGGTGATGGCGAAGTCGTAGGTGCCGGCGGCGGCCTCAAGGATGACGGGCGTGTTGGCGGGAAGCACACCGCCCACTTCGGAGAAGTTCAGCATCTCGCCCTCAATCTTGCCCACGTAGGCCGTAACGCCCTCGGGAACCTCGACCGCTACGGGCAGGTTCAGCGTTGCCCAGCCGGCGGAAGTAACCTCAACGGGGAGGGATTCAACGTAGGAGAGCGTGAAGAGCGTGTTGGGCACTGCGGACGGGTTGCTGTAGTTGTCAATCGTGGGAGTGCCTGCATACCAGTACTTGTTTTCTTCAGTGTGCACCCAGTAGCTGCCTGTGCCGTTCACGGCTGCCGGGAAGTCAAAGGCCACGCCCGCGTCATCGCCGGCTTCGGCGGCGGTGAAGTTGCCGGAGTTCAGGCCCGTGGCATAGTTGAGCAGCCTGTGCGTGCCGCTGTAGTACCAGATTGTCCCCTGCTCGTCCTGCGGCTTGTTGCAGGTGAAGTAGGTGTTCCAGGGGGCTGCGACGCTCGCGTCCACCGTGGAGCTGACATAGCCGCCCTGCTGTACGGAATAGATGCGGAGGAAGCTGCCGGCTTCCGGCTGGTTGAGGGTGAGGGCTGCCGTAGCGGCCACAAGGGCCTCGCGGGCGGCGGTAAGGCTTTCCTTCGTGGCCTCGTCGCTGGCCACTTCCGTCCGGGCTGCGGCGAGGGCCGCCGTGAAGGCTTCGCTGGCCGCATACTGGTTCAGGCCGGCCCCGGTGTCTATGCCGCTGGCGGCGTCGATGGCTTCCTGCAGGGCCGTGACGTAGGGCGTGAGGTCCTCGAGCAGCGCCTCGATGGCCGCCGTAACCTCAGCATTGACGGCAACGGGGCTCAGGGCGAACGCCATGGGGACGCCCCCGTCGTTCACCGCGTCGTAGGCGATGACCGGGCCGGTGTAGGATGTGCTGATCGACATGGCGTACTGCTTGCCGGTCACTTCGGAAGTGGCGCGGACGCGTACGTTCGGGGCTGTCACCCAGTTGCTCTCGCCCGCATCGAGCACAACGGCGGAGGGGGCGTCGGAGAACATCCACGTGTGGCCGTCCCCGTTGCTTTCGTGGTAGGAGCCGCTCTGCGTTACGTTGGCGAACTGGCGCTTGCCGACGTTGTACATGTAGTACTTGCCGTCCCGCTCGATGAAGCCCCAGAGGTGGTTCTCGTCGGTGTTGTCCAGGCTGGTGGAGTACCAGAGGAACTCGTTGCCGTCGGCATCGGTGGAAGCGCTGTGGCTGGCGTCGTAAACCATGGAGCCGCGGCCGCTGGTGATGGTGTAGTAAACGTCCGTGCGCGGGGTATAAACCGTGTTTCCAAATGCCTTTACGGTTGCTATCGCGGCTTGGAGTTCAGTGACGGCGGCCTCGTAGTCGCCCCCGTTGTCCTGTACGTCCTGTGCGGCATCGATCTTCGTCTTGAAAGTGCTGAGCGCAGCGCTTGTGGGGTAGCCCACCTTTACACTTGCGGCTCCGGCCTCACCTTCTGTGTAGATAGTGTTGGCCTCGGTGAGGAGATCCCTCAGTTGCGAGCGTGTTGCGGCATTGGCGATTTCATTCTGCAGCGCGGTGACGTCCGCGTCAATGCTGTTGATCTCCGCTATCTGCTCGTCGGTCAGGTCGGCGGCATTGGTCGGGGCGGACGCCAGGAACGCGCGGGCCGCTTCGGCGCGGGGGTCGGCGGAATACACGCCGAACTCTGCCAGGCAGAACCAGTTCCCTCCCTGGTTGTTGCCGATGCTGGGAACAAAGCGGAGGTACTGGTAGGAACCGCTCAGCTGGATCTTGGCGGACGAATACGGCTGGGAGCCTAGGGTCGGCATGCCGGTGCCGTCCAGCGTGGCCACGCTGTTGGTCCATGTACTGCCGCCTGCGCTGCTGAAGTCGGCGGCGTTGTTACTGCCGTCGATGCGGAAGCCTGTCGGGTAGCCCGTGCCCGTGCTGCGGGTGACGTAGTACAGGTAGAGCGCATCGATGTCCTCCGGAAGCCTTACCTGCAGGTCGTGGCCGGCGGTGCCGGCCATCGAGCCGCTCCATGCCGAGTGGAAGTAGGTGGAGAAGTTGTTGTCAAGCAGGGCTTCATAAGAGCCCTCGTCGCCTTGCTTCGCGTTGGAAATGTAGTTGGAGGCATCCGTCACCAACTTAGTCTTCTCTAACCAGCTACCCATCTTGGCAAAAGCATCCATTTGCTCATCGGAAGCGGTGATTACGTCGAGCATCACGTCATAAATGATGCCGCCGTTATTGATCATACTGCTTGTGCCGCGTGAATCCGGCGCGCCGTCAGCGGCCCATATTACCATGTAGCGCATACGGTACGTCCCGGTAGTTGCGGGCAAGGTGAACTCGGGCAGCGTTGTGCCGGCGACATTTCCAAATACGTCAGCATCGCGGTACTCGGAGTGGGACACCAACTCGCCGCCATCGTCGAAGTCGCCGTCGTTATTCAGGTCGATAAAACAAATTCCGTGCATCCACTGACCTTGATACCCGATGGCCGGAGCTACAGAGGTGCCGCTGTAGGCAGTGAACTTCTCATCGCTGATGAAGCGGTAGGCCAGCGTACCCAATCCCTTTGTCGGGATGGCGATGGACTGGGTGCCCAGCGAGATGGACGTGGTGAAGCGATTGGTGTTGGTAAACCCTGCTGCCTTGCTGATGTTCACGGGATAAGAGTTCCAGTCCGCCTCCAAAGCGGCGGCGGTCTCTGCGCTGATGGGCTCAATGTCCCAGGAAGTGCCTGCATAGTCACTACCACTGGGATGCCAATAGCCGATTTGTCCGTTGTTACCCTGGTCGTCCCAGCAGTTGTCGGAAAGGTCGCTCGTCAGGCTGACGCAGAAGCGCCCCGTGTTGTAGGGGTTCTCTTTCACGTACCACGTGGCTCCTTCAGCCGTAGCGGAACTGGCGGTCGCCTGTTTCATACTGGGGTCAACCGCCGGCACGAGGCTTACGCCGTCGCCGCTCGCCGTGAAGTACCACAGGGCGGCGTAGGTCAGGCCGTTGCGCTGCCCCAGCGCTGTGCTGCTGCCCAGATAGGTAGCATAGTTCCCCGACCGGTAGTTCTTGATGGCGTAATAGACCGGGTTACTGGCATCGGTCGTGAGCGTTGGCTCGGTGACCGCTGCCGTTGCCGCCGTGGCCATGAGGCCGACCAGCAGCGTGAGGAGATGAGTAAATCTCGGTTGTTTCATAATTGCGTGAGTTATTAAATATGTTATTGAATGTTGTGTGCCGATGGAGCCGCCCAGGGCGCACCCGCTGTGGCGGGCGACAAGGCGGACAAAATTCCGCACGCAATATATATATATATATGTACTACCAAATATTCCGGCGTTTTTTTTTGCAATGCACGCAAAAAACGGGGCGGATTCCGACGGGGAAGGAGACGATGGGGAAGGGGCGGCAGGGGGACGGCATCGCAGGCCGTCCCCCTGCCGGTCAGGCAGCCGCTAACCGTGGGCGGGTGGGAGGCGGAAACCCGTAGGGATGCAAGTTGCTGACCCTGCGGTTAGTTTCGCGTAACCGTAGGGTTGGTTCACCGTAACCATAGGGTTAGGAAAAACATCCCCGGGCGGGAAAAAACGCGGTGTTTGGTTAGTGGCGTTTCACTTTGCGGCGAAAGGCTTGCGGAAGCTGCAGCCCTCTTTCCAGCGGGAGCAGCCGTAGGCCGCCTTGCCTTTGATGATTTTTCCCTGTCCGCATACGGGGCACTTCATGCCGGCGCGGATACGGGCGGGCGTGGCGCGCTTCGCCTTGACGGAAGCGTTGCGGGCCTGCGTCCTGGCGGTCGCCTTGTCCGCGTCCGGTTCCCCCACCTTGCGGTTGCTGGTGTCGGCCAGGACTTGCTGTACGATGGCGGTTATCATCCGCTTCATCTCGTCGATGAACTGTGCGGGGCTGTACTCGTGGTGTTCTATCTGGCGGAGCTTCTTCTCCCACCGCCCGGTGAGTTCCGCGCTTTTGAGGAGTTCCTCCTTGATGATGCCGATGAGCTCCACGCCAGTCGGCGTGGCAATGAGCGTCTTGCGCTGCTTGCGGATGTAGTTGCGGCGGAAGAGCGTTTCGATGATGGCTGCACGGGTGGAAGGCCGGCCTATTCCGTTTTCCTTCATCGCGTCGCGCAGTTCCTCGTCCTCCACGGTGCGACCCGCCGTCTCCATGGCCCGGAGGAGGGTGGCCTCGGTGTAGGGCTTTGGTGGCTGCGTCTGCTTCTGCGTGAGGCTGGGGGCGTGCGGGCCGGACTCGCCGCGCGTGAAGGCGGGCAGTGTGCGTTCCTCGTCGTTGCGTGCGGTTTCCTCCTCCTCTTCGTGCTTGTCCTTGGCGAAGACGGTGCGCCAGCCGGCTTTCCGGATAACCTTGCCGGAGACGCGGAACGGCACATCGTCCACCGCGCCGAGTACGGTGGTGGTGTCGAACTCGCAGTCGGGATAGAACGAGGCGATGAAGCGGCGGGCAACGAGGTCGAACACCTGGCGCTCAACGTCCGTGAGGTTGTTGGGAACTACGCCCGTAGGGATGATGGCGTGGTGGTCTGTGACTTTCGCGGTGTCGAAGACCTTCTTGCTTTTGCGCAGCTTCTCCCCGCGCAGGGGCTGGAGCAGGTCACCGTAGTGGCCGGCTATGCCGTTGAGGATGCCCTTGCACTTGGGATATACGTCGTCGGGCAGGAAGGTGGTATCCACGCGCGGGTAGGTCGTTACCTTCTTCTCGTAAAGACTTTGGATGAGCTGGAGGGTGGTGTCGGCACTGAAACTAAACTTTTTGTTGCACTCCACCTGCAGGGAGGTGAGGTCGAAGAGGCGTGGCGGTGCCTCCTTGCCGCTCTTCTTCTCTACCGATGTGACGGTGAAAGGCTTCCCCTCAATCCTTTGCAGTGCTTCTGCGCCTTCCTCTTCGCTGCGGAATCCGCGCTCGCCCTCTTCCATCACGGCGGTGAACAGCGTGTCGCGGTAAGTGGTGGCCAGCACCCAGTAGGGTTCAGGTTTGAAGTGCTCAATCTCCAGCTGGCGGTTGACGATGAGGGCGAGCGTCGGAGTCTGCACGCGCCCGATGCTGAGTGGCGTGCGGGTCCGCCCCTGCCGCCCGTACTTGAGGGAATAGAGGCGCGTGGCGTTCATGCCGAGAATCCAGTCGCCTATGGCGCGGCACAGCCCGGCCTCGTAAAGGCTCTTGTAGTCCTCCTGCGGTTTGAGGCTGGCAAAGCCCTCGCGGATGGCTTCGTCCGTCATGGAGGAAATCCAGAGCCGCCGGACGGGACACTTCGCCCCGGCCTTCTGCATCACCCAGCGCTGGATGAGTTCTCCCTCCTGCCCGGCATCGCCGCAGTTGATGATGCTTTCGGCCTGCTGCATGAGGCGTTGGATGGTGTCGAACTGCTTCGCGATGCCGCTGTCGTGCTTCAGGCGTATGCCGAAGCGCGGGGGAATCATCGGCAGCTGGCCGAGTGCCCACTGCTTCCACAGGGGCGTGTAATCCTCAGGCATCTTCAGTTCGCAGAGGTGACCGAAGGTCCACGTCACTTGGTATCCGTTGCCTTCCAAGTAGCCGTCGTGCTGTGCGGTGGCACCCAGGATGCGGGCGATGTCGCGCGCCACGCTCGGTTTTTCTGCTATGCAAACAATCATGTCGTATCTTGTCTTTAGTCAAATGCGGAACACCGCCTGCTCCGTGATGCCTGCGGGGGTGAGATGCCAGGCGCGGTCGGCGTATTGAGCGGTGAGTTCGAGGTCGTGCGTAGAGAGGAGGACGGCCTTTCCCCGCTCCTTGGCCAATGTGCGCAGCAGGGTGAGGAGCTCGCGTTTAGCGGGGTGGTCGAGGAAGGCCATCGGCTCGTCAAGCAGGATGAGTGGCGTCTGCTGGGCCAAAGCCTTGGCCACCATGACGCGCTGCCGCTCGCCGTCCGAGAGGCTTGTCAGGGGGCGGCTGGCGAAGATGGCGGTGGCAGTCTGTCGCAGGGCATCGTCTATTATATTATTATCGGTGTCTGAGAGGCGGCCCGTGAGGCCCGTGTAGGGCGTACGTCCTGTTGCCACCGCCTCGCGCACCGTGAGATAGCCTGTATCGGGGCGCGCCGTGAGCACCACCGCCAGGGTTCGCGCCAGTTCCTTCGGACTGTAGTCCTGCACCGCTCGGCCCTGTAGGGATAAAGAACCAGCCAGGGGCTTCTGGAGTGCCGCGATGGTGCGCAGGAGCGTGCTCTTTCCGCAGCCGTTGCGACCGATGAGCGCCACGAAGTCGCCGGCGGCGAGTGCGGCGGTAAGGCCTGAGCCGACAATACGGCGGCGGCGACCGCTTCCATAACCCGTTGCGAGGGCTTCAAAGGCGAGGGCGGGAGAACTCATTTCGCATTGTATTTGCTCGCGAAGGTAGGAAAAACCAAAAGAAATGCGTACTTTTGTGGCAAACAACAGACGACTATGCAAAGAAAAGCCACTTTTAGTGCCTTATTGCTCAGCCTCTTGGTGAGCTTTATGGCGGTGAGTGCCTCGGCACAAAGCGTGACGTTCGACCAGGGCTACCTGTACGAGCTTCGCGACATCAGTAATGACCCCGAGGGCGTGCCCTACGCGACGCTCAAGAACGGCGAACTCTTCCGCCTCGAAGGAGAAGGGAGCACCGGCGAGGAGTACAGGCTATGGCGTCTGGAACAGCTCAGCGGCGGCTGGCGCATCATCAACCCCGCCACGAACGTTGCGCTGCGCGTCAGCTCGGAAGGACAGCTGGAAACGGGCGAGGTGAACGGCTCGGACGAGGCACAGCTGTGGAATATAGATGCCTACGACGGGGCTTACAAGCTCGTGCCCGCTAACTCCAAGGCGGTCATCCCGGGCTTGTTTGTGTTCATAAAGACGGAACACAAGAACGCCGCCGCAACGGGAACCGCCCCAGCAGGAGGGGAGCAGAAGGCTTCCAGATACTGGGAGAATGAGGAGATGTTTGCCGAGAACAAGGAAGCGGGCGTGGCCACCTACATGCCCTACGCCACGGAGACAGCCATGATGGCGGACACGGCGTTCTACAAGCGTCCCTGGGAAACGCCCGCAGGCAACGACCGCTACCAGCTGCTGAACGGCACGTGGAAGTTCAAGTTTGTGCCCGAGCCCTCGCAACGTCCCACGGACTTCTACCGTGAAGACTTCAACGTCGGGGCTTGGGACGACATCCCCGTGCCCTCCAACTGGGAGATGCAGGGCTACGACCGTCCCATCTACTGCAACGTGGAGTATCCCCACGCCAACACGCCGCCCACCATCCAGGCACGCCCGGGCTTCAACGACGGCGGCAAGAACTACGGCATCAACCCCGTGGGCAGCTACGTGCGCGACTTCGACGTGCCCGCTGACTGGACGGCGCGCCGCACCTTCCTGCACTTCGACGGCATCTACTCCGCAGCCCTGGTGTGGGTGAACGGCCAATACATAGGCTACACGCAGGGTTCCAACAACGTGGCAGAGTTCGACCTCTCGAAAGTGCTCCGTACGGGCAAGAACCGCATCGCCGTGCAGGTGTTCCGCTGGAGCGACGGCTCCTACCTCGAGTGTCAGGACATGTTCCGCATGAGCGGCATCTTCCGCGACGTGTATATATATAATGTACCCCTTGCCGCCGTGCGCGACCACACCATCACGTCGCAGTTCTTCGAGAACTATCAGAACGCGGAACTCGACGTGCTGCTGGCCTTCGACAACCGCGACGGCGAGACCACAAACAAGCAGGTCACCGTCAGCCTTTACAACCCCAAGGGCGACAAGGTGGGCGAGAAGACCCTGCAATGTGCCATGCTGCCGGGCGGCCTGACGGAAGCCAACTTCTCCCTGAACATAGCGAAGATAAAGCCCTGGACGGCAGAAACGCCCAACCTCTACACCATCCACGTCGTACAGCGCGACGAGCAGGGACGGGAGGAGATGGCCTTCAGTACGAAATACGGTTTCCGCGACGTGCGCATCAGCGGTGCGCAAGTCTATGTGAACGGGCGCAAGCTGCTCTTCAAGGGCGTGAACCGCCACGACTCCTCACCCGTCAACGGCCGTGCCGTCACGACGGAGGAGATGCTGCGCGACGTCCTGCTCATGAAGCAGAATAACGTGAACACCATCCGCACGTCCCACTATCCCAACCACTCGAAGATGTACGCCATGTTCGACCACTACGGCCTCTACGTCATGGACGAAGCCGACCTCGAGGACCATGCCAACCAGAGCATTTCCGACATGCCCTCGTGGATACCCGCCTTCGTGGACCGCATAGACCGCATGGTGCGCCGCGACAAGAACCATCCCAGCGTCATCTTCTGGAGTCTCGGCAACGAAGCCGGTGGTGGCAAGAACTTCGCCGACTGCTACGCCCACGCCAAGAAACTCGACCCCACACGCCCCGTACACTACGAGGGCACGCGCGACAGCCGCGACTTCGGCGGCAACCGCTTCTCCGACCTCTACTCCAAGATGTACCCCGGCATGCGCTGGATGCAGGAGAACACGTCGAACCTCGACAAACCCATGTTCATCTGCGAATACGCCCACGCCATGGGCAACGCCATCGGAAACCTGACGGAATACTGGGACTACATTGAAGCCAGCAATGCTACCGTGGGCGGCTGCATCTGGGACTGGGTGGACCAGGCCATCTACGAGCCGCGCGAGCTGAAGCGCGGCGTCAGGAAGCTCCGCACGGGCTACGACTTCCCCGGCCCGCACCAGGGCAACTTCTGCAGCAACGGCATACTGCCCGCCACGCGTGAGCCTTCTCCGAAGCTGGCCGAGGTGAAGGCAGCCTTCCAGTACCTGAAGTTCCGCCTCGTCAACGTGGACGAGCAGAAGGGCACCGCTGCCGTACGCCTCTACAACCAATACGCCTTCCGCACGCTCGAGGGCTTCGACCTGCAGTACGATGTCATGCGCAACGGCTACGTAGTCTCCTCCAAGACCATGCCGCTGGACAAGGTAGTCGCCGGCGACAGCCTCACGCTCGTGCTCCGTCTGCCCAAAGCCAAGCTTCCCGCAGCCCGCAAGCGCGGCGACGAAGTGCTGCTGCAGCTCCACGTGCGCTATCACGCCGCACCCACCTTCGCAGCCGCAGGCCACGAGGTGGCCCACCAGCAGTTCCCGCTTGCAGAGCGCGGGCCGCTGCGGGGCAAGCGTGCCGGACGCATCGACGTGCCCGAACTCACCTTCAGCAACCACCGCTGGATTGAGAACGACCGCTTCACCAACCTCAGCGCAGGTCCCGAACTCGCAGAAACCAACATCGTCTATACGGAAGGCGACGGCTACGTGGACGCCGACATCACCATCACGCCCAAGACAGACCAGCTGCGCCGCGCAGGCGTCGTCATGTACCTCGACGCGCAGTACGACCGCATCAACTACTACGCCCTCGGACCCTGGGAGAACTACAACGACCGCCGCGACGGATGCCTCATGGGACGCTACGAGACCACCGTCGCCCAGATGCTGACGCCCTACATGAAGCCCCAGAGCTGCGGCGGACGCGAAATGCTGCGCGAAGTCACCTTCACCAATGCCAACGGCCAGGGCATCCGCGTAGAAACCGAAGGAAACGTCAGCTTCTCAGCCCTGCCCTATACGGACGAGGAGCTCATGAACGCGCAGCACCAGTGGGAGCTGCCCCATTCCGACCGCATCGTTGTCCACTTCGACGCCGTGACACGCGGCGTGGGCAATGCCAGCTGCGGTGCCGACGTGGACACGCTGCCGCAGTACCGCGTGCCCAACCGTCCCCTGCACTTCAAGCTGCGCTTCTCCGCCGTGAAGTGAGAGAGTCTTTTATTCCATAGTATTAACAAAAAACCACACAGTAATGAAGAACTATTTCGACCTTCAAGGTCATGTGGCCATCGTGACGGGATGCTCCGGTGGCCTGGGTGTGCAGATGGCCCGCGCACTGGCGAACCAGGGATGTAACATCGTGCCCATAGCGCGCCGCATGGAGAAGCTGGAGGAGGTGGCTGCGGAACTGCGCCGCGACTTCGGCGTGGAGGTGCTCCCCATCCGCTGCGACGTCACGGTGACGGAGCAGGTGGAGGACGTGGTGAAGCAGACGATGGAGCGCTTCGGCCGCATCGACATCCTCATCAACAACGCCGGCACGGGCGCCGTGGCTCCCGCCGAGGACATCACGGACGCACAGTTTGACAACGAGATGCAGATAGACCTCTTCGGCACGTTCCGCATGGCGCGCGCCGTGGCTAAGCACGCCATGATACCGGCCGGCTACGGGCGCATCATCAACATCGCCTCCATGTACGGTCTGGTGGGCAACAAAATTGCTCCCTGCTCGCCCTACCACGCCGCCAAGGGTGGCGTCGTGAACCTTTCGCGCGGTCTGGCTGCCGAGTGGGGCAAGTACGGCATCACGGTGAACACCATCTGCCCGGGCTACTTCTGGACACCGCTGACGAAGGAGACGCTGGAGACGGACTGGTTCTCCGAGTATGCGAAGGGCGCCATCCCGCAGGAGCGCTACGGCAAGGAAGGCGAGCTGGACTCCGCCGCCATTTTCCTCGCCTCCCCCGCCTCGAGCTACGTCACGGGCGTCGCACTGCCCGTTGACGGCGGTTACACCTGCGTATAAGCCTTGTCCCAAAATGTCCCGTGCGCTTGGGATTTTTTTCCCAGGTGCGCGGGATTTTTTTCATAGGCTGTCGGGAAAATTTTCCCAAGCGCATGGGACAAAACTTGGATGGCTACAAATCGGTTTACAGCCGGGAGAACAAGAATACCTGGCCGCAAGGTAAATAAAAAGGCTTCCTCCCGTATGCGGGGAAAAAGCCTGCCAACTGCGGAGAGAGAGGGATTCGAACCCCCGGTACCTCTCGGTACGTCGGTTTTCAAGACCGATGCAATCGACCACTCTGCCATCTCTCCTTGGCATAAGCGCGGCAAAGATAAGGCTTTTATTCGGGACGCGGAACAGCGAGCGGTATTTTTTGTGTGGGCAGGAAAGCTCCGCCTCATTGGGCGTGACTGGCTAGGCAGTAGGAATCCCCCGTGCGGACCACCCTTCCTTCGGCCACTAAGTGCCGGAGAGCCTGGGCGACCGTCTCTGTGGGTAGTCCGTCGGGACGGAGGTCCGTCGGGGCGTGGGGGCATCCGTCTGCCAAGATAGTTAGGAGCATCTGTCCGGCCTCTTGTAATGTAGCTTCGCGCGGTTTTCGGGAAAGGCAGACATCGCACTGCCCGCATCCCTCCTCCCGTTGTTCACCGAAGTAGCGGAGCAGGTAGCGGCTGCGGCATTCGTCTTCTTCCTCGGTGTAGTCCAGCATGGCCCGTATGCGTTCCTTATACTCCTCAAGTCGGTATTCGTAGATGTCCGGTCCGAGCCCCACGTCTTCTTGGGGGATGCGGCGCATGGGGTAGGAGATATAGGGCGTGGCCTTGCGTGGGATGTAGTGCAGGATGCGCTGTCGCGTCAGTCCCTTGAGCACTTCGTACACTTGTCGGGCATCTGTGCCGGCGGCATCGGCCACTGTGGCCTCGTGGATATACACGTAATCGCTGAAGATGCCGCCATAATTGCGTAGGATGCCCTGTACCACGGCTTCTTCCAGAGGTGTTAGGTAGTTTAGAGAGTAGAGTTCGTCGCGCGCAACGAGGAATAGTACACGCGAGGTGCTCTCTTCGCTGTCCTGATAGTTGATGTAGCCACCGCGTGTCAGGAGCTGCAATGCGCTGAGTGCGGGTACGGGGAAGAACTTGAATACGCGGCAGAACTTGTCAAGGTCGAACTCAAAACGCCGTCCTGCCCCCTCACCCATCGGCAACTCAAAGTAGTAGCTCAGGCTCTCATAGATGCGCTGCACGTAGTCCTTGTCAGGAAACGTGTCGGGTATCCTTTGTGTAAGTTTGCGGCGGTCATTTCCGTTGGTCAGCAGCACGGCATACGCGCGCTTCCCATCGCGTCCCGCGCGTCCCGCCTCTTGGAAGTAAGCCTCAACACTGTCCGGGACATCCATGTGTACCACGAGACGCACATCGGCCTTGTCAATACCCATTCCGAAGGCGTTCGTAGCGACCATCACGCGTGTACCGCCCTCCTGCCAAGCCTGCTGCCGTACGTCCTTGTCCACGTTTGTCAGTCCGGCATGGTAGTAGAGCGCAGTGATTCCCTCTGCCTCAAGGAGGCGTGCTGTATCCCTCGCGCCTTGCCTGCTACGCGTATAGACGATGGCCGATCCGGGCACGCTGCGCAGGATGTGTAGCAGTTCGGCGTCCTTGTCCTCCGCACGCCGCACGACGTAGGACAGGTTCTTGCGCTCGAAGCTCATGCGGAAAGTGCGTCCGTTGTCGCGGAAGCGCAACTGGCGGCAGATGTCCTCCGCCACCCTGGGGGTGGCAGTCGCCGTGAGGGCAAGCACGGGTACACCGGGAAGCAAGTCGCGCAGTTTCGCAATTTCCAGATAGGCAGGACGGAAGTCGTAGCCCCACTGCGAGATGCAGTGCGCCTCGTCCACGGTGATGAAGCTTACTTTCATGCGGGCCAGCTTCTGTTGGAACAGTTCCGAGGAAAGACGTTCGGGAGAGACGTAGAGAAACTTGTTGCCGCCATAGATGCAGTTGTCCAAATGCAGCTGGATGTCGTCACGCGACAGACCGGAATAGACGGCGGCGGCCCGGATGCCGCGTCGTAGGAGGTGGTTCACTTGGTCCTTCATCAGTGCGATGAGTGGCGTGACCACGATACACAGTCCCTCTGCTGCGAGGGCCGGCACCTGGAACGTGACGCTCTTTCCGCCTCCCGTCGGCATAAGGCCGAGCGTATCCTGCCCCGCCGCGATGCTGCGGATAATGTCGAGCTGTATGCCACGGAACTCCCCGTAGCCCCAATGCTCGCGCAAGATTTCCCGGAAACGGGCGTCATCGTTTGTTACTCGCACGGGCGTATATCTATTATCTGTAGCTGTACTTCGCCGCGCTTGTGTGTATTCTCCTCCACCGTGTAGCAGATGTCGAACGCTCGCTTCGTCTTGATGTAGCGTGCCTGCGAACTTTGTCCGAAGGCGATGCCGTTCATGACGACACTGCTCCCTTCGTCCACCAGCTCCAGCTTGATATGCTCTTGTCCGCGCCCCACGACTTTGCTCGTCCCGTAGTCATAGACACGTTTCGTGCAGAACACGGGCCGTTCGTTCTGAGGCCCGAATGGGGCGAAGCGGCGCAGCTGTTTGTAGAAGTCGAAGGTGATGTCCTGGAACTCCAGCATCCCGTCAATGTCCAGTGCCGCCTGTGTCTGTTCCGAGAGGATATGCTCTCCCACGTATTCTTCGAAGCGTCGTGTAAATTCTGCCACGTGTTCCACCTTCATGGACAGCCCTGCCGCATAGGTGTGTCCGCCGAAATTTGTCAGCAAGTCCTCGCAGCTTTGCACGGCCTTGTACACATCGAAACCGCTCACGCTACGTGCCGAGCCCGTAGCGATGCCCTCGCTCTCCGTCAGTACGACCACGGGGCGGTAGAATTGCTCCGTCAGTCGAGAGGCCACGATGCCGATAATCCCCTTATGCCACTCCCTGTTGCAAACAACAATGCCGCGCCGATCCTCCAGACCGGGCATTTGCTTGACGCTCTCCACGGCCTGCTCCGTCATCTGCCTGTCCAGATTTTTGCGCGCCTCGTTGTATAGGTTAATCCTACTGGCCAGTTCCAGTGCCTCCGCGTAGTCGTCTTCCACGAGCAGACGCACAGCCTCCTTGCCGCTCTGTACGCGTCCCGAGGCATTGATACGCGGCCCGATGCGGAATATGATGTCGTTTAGCGTCAGTTCGCGCTCGCCCATGCCGCACACCTCCACGATGGCCTGCAAGCCGGTGGAGGGGTTGGAGTTGAGGCGGCGCAGGCCATGCCATGCCAGGATGCGGTTCTCGCCCATGATAGGCACGATGTCTGAGGCGATACTTACCGCGCAAAGGTCAAGCAGCTCCGCGAGGCGGTTGAACTCGATGCCGTTGCTGATGGCGAACGCCTGCATCAGTTTGAAACCGACGCCGCAACCTGACAAATGCTCAAAGGGGTAGTGGTTGTCGCGCCGCTTTGGGTTGAGAATAGCCACCGCGTCGGGCAACAGTTCGTCGGGCACATGGTGGTCGCAGATGATGAAGTCGATGCCCAGTGCCTTTGCGTAAGCGATTTCTTCCACGGCCTTGATGCCGCAGTCCAGCACGATGATGAGCTTCACCCCCGTCTCGTAAGCGTAGTCCACTCCCTTCCGTGAGATGCCGTAACCCTCCTCGTAGCGGTCTGGGATGTATGAGTCAATGTCCGGGAAGTACTGCGCGAGGAATTTATAGACCAGTGCCACGGCTGTGCAGCCGTCCACATCGTAGTCGCCGTAGATGAGAAGCCGCTCCCGTCGCGCCAGGGCTTGATTGAGCCGCCCGACGGCCGCCGCCATGTCATCCATAAGGAAGGGGTCGTGCAACTCGGATAGTTGCGGCCTGAAAAAGCGGCGCAAGGCCGCTTCGTCCGTGATGCCGCGCTCCGCCAGTAGCCGCCCCAGTACGGGGTGCACGCCGGCGGCTTCCGCCAGGCGCTTGGCAGCTACTGCCGTTTCCGGGGACGGTTCGTTGTAGTTCCACTTGTATTGCATATTGTTGTACCTTTTTCTGTGTCAGCCCACGGCTTCACGCCGTACGGAGTATCCTCCCGTGTTGCACCTGGCAGGGTGCGGGGCACATTTGGGCAGGCTAAGGTACGCATTTTCGGCGGGACGCGCGCGTTTTTCCTTGCTAAATAAACCTAAATATGCTTTAGTTATACAGAAGCGGGCGGCACGTTGTTCAGACGTGCCGCCCGGATAGCAGCCTGGCAGGGGATGCTCCGTCAGAAGCGGAAGCCCGGTACGACGGGGGTAGAGTACTGTTTACACTTCACTTCTTGTGGAATGCTGCATCGCCCTCGTACTCGCATGCTGTCCAGACCGAAGCGGAAAGGTTCATTAGGGGACGGAAACTAAGACGAAGCTCCCCATCAAGGATTTGCGTCATTAGTATTGTCTGTTCCGTCTGTTTCCGTTTCTGTTCCGTCTGTTTCCGTTTCTGTTCCGTCTGTTTCCGTTTCTGTTTCGTCGGTTTCCGTGTCAGTTTCGCCAGAGTCCTCCTCAGTTCCGGTGGCATACTGTATCTTGGACTTATAGGGGCGCATTATTTTTCCGTTCATGTCCTCTGCATTGATAACGATGGTTGTTTCCGAGCCGTTTCCATAGCGCACAGGGATGCTGTACTCATACGTTTCGCTGTCCGTAGCGCGCGGGGATTTGGTGCGTACCTCATCGTCGGAAACGGGTGTCCACGTCCAGCGGCTGGGAACGCCCTCCACGCCTATGAAGAAGCGGGCGTAGGGCTTGGAACTGATGACCGTGATGACGCCTTCCGACCCAGCCTCGGGAGATTCCTCTACCGTCACGCCGGAAAGCTGTTCCGCCGATGTGGCAGAGGGCAGCCCCTCGTTGGAGAATACGGCGTCCCTGACCTCAAAACCGTTGAGACCTGCGGAACTGTTGTTGTCATCGTCGTTGCTGCAAGAGCTGAACGCCGACACACAGAGCAGCGTAAGGGCTGCCATGAAGAACTTGCTGTACTTGTTGTTCTTGTACATAGTTGTATAGAATTAAAATGAAACAATAGGTGAGTTTACGCAATCCTATACAAAAAAGCGTGGAACCGCCGTCACCCGTTCCACAGCTTGAGGCTCTCGCATTGCCCGATATAGTTGAACGAGCAACGCAGAAGCCACGCCGATATGACTTCCCCGCACCATATATACATACGGTGGGGGTATAAGAACATACCACGTGGGCATCTACTGTTGCTTAGTCCTGACTATATCTGAAACTTGCGAGATTTCAAGCTGTCAAGAACAGTGCGTTAAGTAAACGCCTTTATGTATGGCCGTGTCCCCGCCGCCAGGGCAGCGGGCTCACGGGGCAAAGATAGGTATTTCCTCCAATAAGGGAAAGGACGGATTTGTTTTTGTGGCGAGGTGGAATATGGCGGCGGTCAGTAAAGAAAAATTCTTGGGGTACGCCGGACTTCCCCAAAGGTTACGGATTTCTTCAGGCGTAGCTGTGCATCCCACCGAGGAAATAATTCACGCCGAAGTAGGTCATGAGCAGGGTGAGAAAGGCGAAGAGCTGGTAGCAGTGATAGACGAGCGGGCGGCGCAGGGCGGGTAGGCTGGCAGTATGGAGTGGGACGGCATAGACCATCAGCGTGATGAGTGCCCACGTCTCCTTGGGATCCCAACTCCAATAACTGCCCCACGACACATTTGCCCATACTGCGCCGAGGAAGATACCCGCAGCGAGCAGGAATACGGCGGGGCGGAGCAGGCGTGTTCCCCGTTCCAGCAGCGGCTGGCGCAGGGTGGGGCGGAAGAGGGCGGCGAGGCTGCCGGCAGCGGAGAGCGCGAGTAGGGCGTAGGCCACCATGATGATGCTGACGTGGAGGCTGAGCAGCGGGCTATTGAGTACGGGAACGAGGGAAGTCACCTGCGGGCTGCGCTCGCCGAGCCAGCTCACGAGTAGTGCGAACCCGCCGACGAGTGGCGGCAGGGCGGGGGTGATGCCTCCCAAACGGCGGTGCATGCTGGCGGCGAGGGCGCAGAGGGCGAGGAACTGCATCGTCTCGCTGCCGTTGGACAGGGGGATGCGTCCACCTATGTACCAACGCAGGGCATAGCCGCACAAGAGGTACAGCAACAGTAGCAGGCCGAACGTGGGCGCGAAACGGCGCACACGGGGAAATAGCAGGAGCAGCAGACCGAGGGTGAGGCTGGCCATAAAGCCCGTTTTGGTAAAGGGTATGGCGTTGTAAAGCAGTTCCGCCTCAATGCGTGCGGGGCTAATGTCGGCTTCGGTGGCGGGCTGGACGAGCGTACCGTTCGCCAGCATGAGCAGCAGCCCCACCTGCTCGTCAAGCTCGCGTACGGCTTTGTCGGGCGGGAGGCCTTCAAGCCGGTAACGCCCGTCGGGGGTAAAGAGCGCAGCCATCGTGGCGTAATTCCCCTCCGACAGGCCCAACTGGCGGCGCAGTGCGCGGTCCTTCACCCGTATCATGGGTTCATCCTTCCATACCTCAGGGCGTGCAGCCCAGCCCAGGACGACCTGCTCGGCGCGCAGCCCCTTGTAGGAAGTGCGGCCATAGACCTTTTGCACGACATCGCGTGCCAGCGTGTTGAACGGGGCTACCCGGCCGTTCCATACGACAGGCATCCGGGCTGCCTGTTCCGCCTTGTCCGCGCTGACACTGGGTATGGAGCGCGCCTGTACCGCCGGTGCGGAGAGAAGGAAGACCATGAGGAGCAGGGCTTTCGCACCCTGATGACGATGTTTCCTGGCAGAAGGACGTAGTGACACCCATATCATGGACAAGGCCAGCAGGGCATAGCCGAAGTAGGTCAGGGGTGTGCCCCACGGGTCGTAGGTGACACTAAGCCGTGCGCCCTGGCCGTCGGGGTCGAAGCCTGCCTGGTAGAAGCGGTACCCCTCGCGCCGCAAGGGGTGGTTCATCGAGACGGTGGCATCGTGGAGGTGGCTCACGAAGTCGGCGGGCGTGTTGGTGCCGGGATAATATACCGTGCGGAAACTGTCCAGCCGCAGGGTGAAGGGGAGGTGTTCCACGCTGCCGTCCGCGGTGGCATAGCGGTCGGTGGAGTTGCCGGCACGCAGATGGATCGTACCTTCGTGCGATGTGAAGTGCGTCACGCCCGCCCCGAGCAGGATGACGGCCAGTGCAAGATGGAGTAGGAACAAGGGGAACTGCTTCCACATGCGCGCGCGTACCGTTATTATATATAAGGATAGGAGTAATAAGATGCCCCAAAGCGCACTGAACCACGCCGTTCCGTAAACATGTTGTGCGGCGTAGGATGCGCCGTGCGCCTGCTGCATGAAAGTGGCTGCCCCCATCAGGAGGATGAGGGCGGTATAGACGGCCAGGATTATCCGTCCGGCCGTTGTTGTCAGCTTAGCGTGTAAGGATTTTCCCATCCGTATAAACAAATCCGGTCCGCACGTCTCAGTAGCTCGCGCAGCGCATGATGTCCGCAAAGACACCGGCGGCCGTTACGTCCGCCCCTGCGCCGTAGCCTTGGATGAGCATCGGGTCGCGATAGCGCGAGGTGGTGAGGCTGATTATATTGTTCGTGCCGTGCAAATTGTAGAATGGGTGGTCCTCGCCTACTTCCCGCAGGCCGATATGTCCGTGTCCGTTCTCCCAAGTGGCTATGAAGCGGAGGCATTTGCGGCTGGCCGCCAGTTGGCGACGGCGTTTTTCAAAGGAAGCGTCCAATGCGGGCAGCTCTTTCCAGAACGTCTCCACGTCACTTTCAAACAGCGCCGCAGGCAGGAACGGCGTGAGTTCCACATCGGCTGCTTCAAGGCGGTAGCCGCTTTCGCGTGCAAGGATAAGAAGTTTGCGGAGCACGTCCCGTCCGCTGAGGTCCATGCGCGGGTCGGGCTCGCTGTAGCCGGCTTCCTGCGCCTGCCGCACGGCCTGCGAGAGGGATACCTCGGCGGAAAGGTTGCTGAAGATGTAGTTGAGCGTACCGCTCACTACGGCCTCTATGCGCAGTATCTTGTCGCCCGATGCGCGCAGGTCGCCGATGGTACTGATGACGGGCAGGCCTGCGCCCACGTTTGTCTCGAACAAATAACGCACGCCGCGTTCGCGAGCAATATCTTTCAGCCGCTGGTAGTCGGCGTAAGGGGCGGATGCGGCCACTTTATTGGCGGCCACGATATTCACGTTGTGGGACAGGAGCGTGGCGTAGTGCGCTGCCACATCGGGCGAGGCGGTGCAATCCACGAATACGGAGTTATAGAGGTTCATGCCTAACACTTCCTCTACCATCCGCCCGATGCCGCCTTCCGTGCCATCGGCTGTCAAGGTGTCCATTCCGCCAGCATAGCGCGCGGCATCAAAACCGTTGCGGTCGTAGGCGGCATGGGTCGTACCGCAAACGCCTACGAGGTTCACTTTGAGTCGCCGCTCGCGCATCAGTTCGTCGCGTTGGGCGGCAATCTGCCGAAGCAGGCTACTGCCGACCGTTCCCACTCCGCAGACGAAGAGATTCACCTCTTGGTGTTCGCTCAGGAAGAAGGAGTCGTGAAGCACACTGAGTGCCTTGCCAAGCAGGTGCCGCTCGATGACGAAGGAGAGGTTTAGCTCCGATGCGCCCTGACCGATGGCCGACACGCTGATGCCGTTCCGTCCCAGAACGGAGAAGAGCCGCCCTGCTACGCCAGGGGTACGCTTCATATTCTCACCCACAACGGCTACGGTGGACATTCCTTCCTGCAGGCGTGCTGGGTTCATCGCCCCGTCACTAATTTCCATCGCGAACTCCGCATCAAGCACACGGCAGGCCTTGGCACCGTCCGCCGGCGTGAGACAGAGCGAAGTACTGGTCTCCGAGGAAGTCTGTACGACCATAAAGACACTGATACCCTCGGCTGCAAGGCAGGCGAAGATGCGGCGGTTCATACCGATTACACCCACCATGATCTTTCCGCTGACGGTGACGACGCTCGTTTCGGTTATGCTTGAGATGCCGCGCACAGGGAGGGTATTGTCCTCCTGCGGGGGTAGGGTTTCCGTAATGATACTTCCGCTCCGCTCGGGGTGGAGGATATTCTTGATGTGTATGGGGATATTCTTGGCACAGGCCGGGTAGAGCGATGGTGGGTCAAACACCTTTGCGCCGAAGTTGCACAATTCCATCGCCTCGTTGTACGTCAGCCGTTCAATCGTGTAGGCGTTCGGGATGACCGAAGGGTCGGCTGTCGTGAAGCCGTCCACGTCGGTCCAGATTTCCAGTGCGGAGGCGTTGCGCTCTACGGCCAGCGTGGCGGCTGCGTAGTCTGAGCCCACCACAACTTCCACCTCACCTTGCTTGGCGGCTTCCTCTACGATGCGGCTCACACGCCCGATACCATCAACGGTGCTGGCCAGCGTGCTACTGAATTTCAGGACTTTCATAAGCGTTCGCTATGCGGTGTGTGTCAGAGTCTCACCCGCTTTTTGACGGCTTTCCCTTCGTTCTGGATGCGGTTGAGCGGCGTGATGACAAAAGTTTCGCGTGCCGTTCCGTCGCCGCCGGGCAGCGGGCAGAAGGTTTCGTCGGTAATGGTAAATATCTTTGCGGGGTCGTCTGTGTCAATCGGTTCGCCCTGGCGGAAGCGGTAAACGACGTATTTCGACGCCCTATCCGCCCACCCCTCGGCTTTGGGGGCTGTCCAGAAAAGGAAGCGCCCCTCGTCCATCGGGACCACCTTTGCCTTGCGAACTTTTTTCGGTGCTGTTTCCGTGATGAACGGCATGGCGGGTTGCAGGGCGGGATACTTGTGGTAACGCTTTTTGAGGGCGGTGGCAAAGTTGCCTTCGTTGCGCGTCACGGCCGCGCTGTACCAGAGACAGCTGCCCGCTACGCCCCGTAGCGAACGCTGCAGGTTGAACTTGGCCGGCATCTGGTTGATGTCGGGTCGCTCCAAGTCGGTCGCTTTTACCGTCCGTTCCACGTCCTGCCCGATGATGAGCGGGCGTTTGGAGGCATACTTGCCCCACCAGCGGGCGAGTGTGGCGTAATCCGCCGCTTTGTGTCCTATCTCCCAGTAAAGCTGCGGCACGGTGTAGTCCACCCAGCCCTGCTCTATCCAGTAGAGTACATCGGCATAGAGGTCGTCGTAGTTCTGCAGGCCGTTCGTCGCAGAGCCGGGTACGTTGTCCCCCTTGTCGTTGTGGTAGATGCCGAAGGGGGACACGCCGAACTTCACCCACGGCTTGAGCTGGTGGACGGTTTCGTGAAGCTGCCGGATGAGGAGGTTCACGTTGTACCGCCTCCAGTCGTTCTTGTCGATGAAGCCGTTGTGGTTGCGGCTGAAGGTCGCGTCGTCCGGGATAACCTGCCCGGCTGCGGGATAGGGATAGAAGTAATCGTCAATGTGAAGCCCGTCCACATCGTAGCGGTTCACAATGTCGCGCGCAATGGCGCAGATGTAGTCGCGGTTTTCCTGGCGTCCGGGATCAAAGATGAGGAGTCCGTCGTACTGGAAGAAGCGGTCGGGGTAACGCCGCGCGGGGTGGTTTTCCGCCAATTCGGACGTACCCTTCGTTTTCGCCCGGTAAGGATTTATCCAGGCGTGGAGTTCCATGTTCCGGCGGTGGCATTCGCCCACCATCCACTCCAGCGGGTCCCACATAGGCTGCGGTGCCTGTCCTTGCACACCCGTGAGGAAACGGCTCCAAGGCTCATAAAGGCTGGGGTAGAGGGCGTCGGCTTCAACGCGTACTTGGAAGAGGATGACGTTTACGCCGCAGTCCTGCAACGCATCCAACTGCCGGGTGAGATTTTCCTGCATCCGGTCGCGCCCCAAGCCTTGGAACTGTCCGTTTACGGCCTGTATCCATGCGCCCCGGAACTCGCGTTTGGGCTGTCTGGACTCCTGTGCAACAGCCGTGATAGCGGCCGTGAGGAGCAGCAAGGTAAGTAGTCTTTTCATACGATGTGCGGTTTTTGGGTGGCTAAGGTACGCTTTTTTTGCCAAAATGACTACCTTTGCGGGGTGTAAATGCGCCTAGCGCGCAATAAAGGATGCACCCAAGTATATCATATAACATGAAAAAAGTAAAATTCCTCCTTCTTGCCGTGGCAGCAGCCCTGCTGACGGCGTGCGGTACGACAAACACCGTGCCGCTCACGGGGCGCAAGCAGAACCTGCTCGTCTCCGACCAGCAAATCTTAAGCCTCAGTACGCAGCAGTACAGCCAGTACATGGCCACGGCCAAACGCTCCACCGATGCGGCAAAAACAGCGATGGTGAAACGCTGTGGCGAACGTATTTCAAATGCCGTCGTTAGTTACCTGAAAGCGAACGGGCTGGCGGCAGATGTGGCGGCCTACAAGTGGGAAATTAACCTTGTGCAGGACAAATCCGCCAACGCTTTCTGTATGCCCGGCGGTAAGATTGTTGTTTACGAAGGTCTGCTTCCCTTTACGCAGACCGAGGACGCGTTGGCTATCGTCATGGGGCATGAAGTGGCGCACGCCGTGGCCAAGCATTCGGCCGAGAAGCTTTCCAAGCAGATGAAGGCACAGTATGGTGCACAGGCACTGGGCGTACTGCTGGGTTCGCAGAGCGCCGCACTCCAGCAACTGGGGCAGACGGCTTTCGGCTTTGGCGCAAATAGCGTGCTGCGCGGCTTCTCGCGTTCCAACGAGTCGGAGGCGGACTACATGGGACTTATCTTTGCCGCCATGGCCGGCTACGACCCTTCGGCGGCAGTGACCTTCTGGCAGCGCATGGCAGCCGGGTCGCAGAGCAGTATCCCCGAGTTTTTCAGCGACCACCCCTCGGATGAGAAACGTATTGCCAATATCCAGAAGTGGCTGCCTGAGGCGAAGAAATACTACAAGCCCCAGCAGAGCACGAGCGTCCCGCTACCCGGCAGAACGAAATAGCACGGCGCGCGCGCTGGCGCTTCCTCCCCCCAAACAGGCCTCTGCCTCAGTCCATTTTACCCCTGCGGTTACTCTTCCCTAACCGCAGGGGTAGTTGTTCGTACCCATAGGGTCAGTTGTTCGTAACCCTATGGTTAGGGAGCCATACCCCTATGGGGCAGTGCGCACAGGCCGCTTTCCGCTCCGCGCTTGAGTACTCGTAATACAAAATATCTGTCAAGGTATAGTTTTTTTGTCCGGGATGTGGAGTTTGGCACGCTTTTCGTAAATTTGCAGGCGGCTACGGCCCGAGCGAAAAATATACGCAAACCATAAACAATAAAACACTATGAACATCAAACCACTTGCAGACCGCGTGCTCATTAAGCCCGCTCCCGCAGAAGAAAAGACCGTCGGCGGCATCATCATCCCCGACACAGCAAAGGAAAAACCCCTCCAAGGCTCCGTGCTGGCCGTAGGTAACGGCACGAAGGACGAGGAAATGGTGCTGAAAGCCGGTGACACCGTGCTCTACGGCAAGTACAGCGGCACAGAAGTTGAACTGGAAGGCGAGAAGTACCTCATCATGCGCCAGAGCGACGTGCTGGCCATCATCTAACAACCGACAATAACAATTCATTATGGCAAAAGAAATCAAATACAACGTGGAGGCACGTGAAGCCCTCCGCGCCGGTGCCGACCAGCTGGCCGATGCCGTGAAGGTGACACTTGGCCCGAAAGGCCGCAACGTAGTTATCGACAAGAAGTTCGGCGCACCCCGCATCACGAAGGACGGTGTGACGGTGGCAAAGGAAATAGAGCTCGACGAGCCCTTCGCTAACGCTGGCGCGCAGCTCGTGAAGAGCGTGGCCTCCAAGACGGGGGACGATGCCGGTGACGGTACGACGACAGCCACTGTCCTCGCTCAGGCTATCCTTACGGAAGGCATGAAGAACGTTGCCGCCGGTGCAAACCCGCTGGACCTGAAGCGCGGTATAGACAAAGCTGTTGCCGCCGTTGTGGAAGGCATCAAGGGACAGGCCGAGCAAGTGGGCGAAAGCTACGACAAGATTGAGCAGGTAGCCAGCATCTCCGCCAACAACGATGCGGAAATCGGTAAGCTCATCGCTGATGGTATGCGCGCAGTCAGCGTGAACGGCGTCATCACCATAGAGGACGCAAAGGGACGCGACACGGTACTGAAGACCGTAGAGGGTATGCAGTTCGACCGTGGTTACCTCTCTCCTTACTTTGTGACAGACGCAGAGAAGATGCAGTGCGAGATGGAGAAGCCCTACATCCTCATCTACGATAAAAAGATCAGCAACCTGAAGGACTTCCTCCCCATCCTGGAGCCTGCCGTACAGAGCGGTCGCCCGCTCCTCGTCATCGCTGAGGACGTGGAGAGCGAGGCCCTGACGACGCTTGTCGTGAACCGTCTGCGCGCGCAACTGAAGATTTGCGCAGTAAAAGCCCCTGGCTTCGGCGACCGCCGCAAAGCCATGCTGGAAGACATCGCCGTGCTGACCGGCGGTATCGTCATAAGCGAGGAAAAGGGACTGAAGCTGGAGCAGGCCACGCTTGATATGCTGGGAACGGCTGACAAAGTGACCGTGACGAAGGAGAACACCACTATCGTGGACGGTGCCGGCGACAAGCAGGCCATAGCCGACCGTGTGGCACAGATTAAGGCAGAGATAGAGAACACCACCTCGTCTTACGACAAGGAGAAACTCCAGGAGCGGCTCGCCAAACTGAGCGGCGGCGTCTGCGTACTGGAAGTAGGTGCAGCCAGCGAAACGGAGCAGAAGGAAAAGAAGGACCGCTGCGACGACGCGCTATGCGCTACCCGTGCAGCCATAGAGGAAGGCATCGTGACGGGCGGTGGCGTCAGCTACATCCGCGCACAGCGGCAGCTTGACGGCCTTAAAGGCGACAATAACGACGAGACAACAGGCATACAGATTATCCGCCGTGCCATTGAAGAGCCCCTGCGCCAGATTTGTAAGAACGCAGGTGTGGAAGGAGCCGTTGTCGTGAATACCGTACGCGAGGGCGAAGGTAGCTTCGGTTATAATGCCAAGACGGAGAAGTACGAAGACCTGCGCGCAGCCGGCGTCGTAGATCCCGCCAAGGTGGCACGCGTAGCCCTGGAGAACGCCGCCAGCGTGGCTGGTATGTTCCTCACCACCGAATGCGTCATCTGCGACAAACCCGAGGAGAAGCCCGAGATGCCGATGGCAAACCCCGGCATGGGCGGCATGATGTAAGGGCCTGACTGACGCGGATTTTCGCAGAATCCGTCCGACAGCTAACTTATGACTGCGGCCGCACGCTTAATCAACGTGCGGCCGTTTTTTCAGTATCGTGGAGTAAAAAAGTGGTAAAACCGCATTTTTTTACGTTTTTCCTTGTCACATTTTAACACAACTCCTATATTTGCAACACGAAATGCAAAAGAAAGTTCATTTTTACTAACTAATTAAAACATCTATTATGCCGACAAAATCAATGTCCTTCGTAGAAGCAATCAAGACTTGCTTTGCGAAATTCGCCGTTTTCAAGGGGCGTGCGCGCCGCTCAGAGTTCTGGTGGTTCTATCTGCTTAACGCGATACCTGGTTTTGCCATGAGCTATCTTACGAACTGGAAACTGGGTAAGGTGAACGAAATCCAGAGTCAGGCGATGGAAGTCCTTTTTGACGAGGAAAAGTATGATGCCATCATGGCGCAAGCCGCTTCGGTTGACAGCACGTTCTACACGTGGGCCGCAGTGCTGGGCGTTATCATGCTGGTGCTGCTCATCCCCTGCCTTGCCGTTTGGGTGCGCCGTCTGCACGACGTTGGCAAGAGTGGCCACATGCTTTGGCTCATCCTCGTTTGCGGTGTCGGCGGTCTTATCCCGCTCGCTATGTGCATCAGTGACGGTAAGCCCGAGCCCAACCAGTACGGCCCGTCGCCCAAGTTCGCTCCGCAGGCCGTTCCCCCCACGCCTGAAGCGTGATGCAGAACGCCGTCTGACGGTACATAAGCATTTGTGAACATCCGCGCCTCGCAGTTTCGGGGCGCGGATTTTCGTGCGTAGGCGAGCCGTCCGGGGCGGGAAACGGGGCAGGGAGGTGCGCTTTCCTGCCACCATTGCCGTTTCCGGCGGCATCGGGGGATTTCTTTCGCCTGTTATTGGTGGCTGCTGAAGTCTGGCGTAGGCGGTTGCTGTCCCCAGACGCTAAGCCTTGGCGCGATATGGCACTAAACTAATCCGATGGGCTCGGTATTCTGGGGGCACAAGCGGGTATAAAAGAACCGCAGGGTCGTGGAAACCAACCCTGCGGTCACGAGGTACTACTCTACCTGTTTTGTTTTTCCCTCGGGGAGTCGGGAACTTTTACATGATGAACTTCTTTCCGTTGCGGATATAGATACCGCCGTGCTGCGGGTCGCTGACGCGGCGTCCTTGCAGGTCGTAGATGGTATTGTCGTGGGGTTGCGCAATCTGCACGCCCTGTATGCCGTCAATACCCTGCTTCTGATAAACCCGTACGTAGTCGAAGCGTGTCTCATAAGTGAAGTCTTCATCGTACATCGCCGCCCAAGAGCCGTTGCCGACGCTCTGGTTCAGGATGATGTAGAAAGGGTGGTCGAAGGGCCACTGCCCCTGGTCCAGCGCGCTCTGTCCCGGTGCCTTGAAATAGTAGCCCACCTGCTCGCCGTCCACGGTCCACTTGATTTCGTCCTCAGTCCACTCCAGTCCGTACACGTGCCAGTCCTCTACGGTGCAGGGCTCGTTAAAGGTGGAGGCAGGGTTGTTCTTGTAGCCGAGATTGTGCGTCCAGTTGCTATGGACGGTGTGCCAGGCGCGATCCTGTGCATCGATAGTCTCGAAAATGTCTATCTCGCCGCCGTTTGGCCATCCCGCTGCGGGAGGCTCCGGCATCATCCAAGCTGCAGGGAAGTTACCTCTATGGTGCAGGGTCTTGAGGCGCACTTCCACCTTGCCGTAGGTGAAGGAAAACTTGCCCTGGGTTTCGCGCGCGCCGGTGAGCATGGCCACATCGTCCGTGGAGCGGTCGGGATTCCGTATGGCGCGGCAAACGAGTGCGCCGTCCTCAATAAAAACTACGCGGTCGTCGTCGGCGACGAAGCGATTCCACACTGCGTTACGCCGCGCGGAGCTGCTCCATTTCTCAGGGTCGGGCTGGGAGCCATCGGGCTGGTCGAACTCATCGTTAAATACGAGTTGGTATTCAGGCTCGGGGTCGTCGGGCTTCTGCGAGCCGTCCTCAACGAAGAGTCCCTCGATTTCCATGTCGCCGTCCACGTACTCGGCGGGGATGGTGAACACGTCGTCCGTAAAACTACTGCGGGGGAAGAACGTATCAACGTACTGTGGCGTGCCATGCACGAGGCTGTCGCCGGCGAGGTTGTAGCCGTGGCGCAGGAGTATGCCGTCGTAAGTGAAGCCGCGCTCGGGGTTCATGCGGATGGTGAAGGGTTGTCCGAAAGGCGTCTGGTAGCTGGAGAGCTTCGTACCGTCCTCGGCGAGCACCTCACCGTTGCGGTTGGCGTTGTATACGCTCACCATATCGTTGTGTACGTTGAGGCGCACGTCCACGATGGCTCCGCCATTGTTGATAATGTGGTTGCTCTCGCTGACGTTACCGCCCGCGTCTATCTCGTTCCAGTCCACTTTGTAGCGCATTCGGTAGAAGCCGGTGGGCATATCGGCGGGTAAGGTGAAAGAGGGGGGCTGGAGCACGTTCTCATTGCTTACGTTGCTGCCGGCGGAGTTCTTGTTTTTGTAATAGGAGTAGGCGACGACATCGCTTCCCTCGGCGGGCGTGCCGTTGTCGTTGAGCGCTACGGAGAAGCGTCCGTCGTTGCCGAAGTCCACATACACGTAGCCGTGCATCCATGTGCTAGTGTAGGTGAAGCGCGGTGTCAGCGTCTCGCCCGCCTTGACGTGGAAGCTTTGGGGCATGAGGTCGGTGTAAACGGGGTTGTCTGTGCTGGCCATGCGGGCTACGTCAAGGGTCGTGGTGCCGAGACTGATTTTCTGTAGGCAGCGCTCTGTACGGTTGTAGGTGGCTCCCTCTTCAATATTGACGGGATAGTCCTCGCTTGCCGTGCGGGAGATGGCGTTCTCGGTGAACTGTACCTCGTCGATGTAGCACATGTAGTCGGCAGTCAGGTCGTGGGGGGACTCGCAGTCGGGGACGACGACGAGGGAGTAAATGTCAATACCTCCTGCACCCTTGATGGCGAATACGGCATCGGCCCAGTCGCCGGCTTTCACTTTGGTGCGCGAGAGTGCCCAAAACTGCTCCGTCTCGCTACTTTGCCCGGCGCGCTCGCGGCGTTTACCGAGACCGATGAGCATCACGCGTCCCTCGGTGGGCTTGTGGATGAGCACGTGGACGTACTGTACCTCCTTGCCAAGCTCGAATGTCTGGGGCAAATCAATGCGTGCGCCGAACGTGTTGGAGCCGAAACGTGAGCGTTGCACGGCGAGCACGTTGGCTGTCTCGTTGTTAGTGCTTGGTGCGGGGTTGGTTACGACGGCGGTATTGCCCGTCAGCAGCCCCGTACGGAAGGGCGATGCCTCCCATGTGTCGTAAACGCCGACGGCTTGGTAGTCTTTCTCCTCCGTATCGAAGGTGATTGTTTGTGCGGATGCGCCGAGCGGCAGAGCCAGCAGGGCGGAAATGAATATTCTCTTCATGGCTGTCGTCGTTTTAGTAGATGGCAATTTTACGCAGCAGGGGACATGCCTTGCTGTCGGTTATCGTAATGCGAAGTCCCTTGGCGTTGATGGCTGCTCCGTAGCTGTTAGCTGTGCTGCCGTTGAGGGGGATAATGCGCTTGTAACCCACGGTGGTGGTCTGTATGGAGCCGCCGCGTTTCGTCCAGGTGCTGCCGTCGGCGGTCGTCTCAATGCGGAATCCCCGGATGCGCTGCCCTTTCGGGACAAATTCCATCAGTTCTACATAACGCAGGGGCTTGGCTTCGTCCCAAGTGAAGGTAAGGGTAGCTTCTTTCACACCATCGTCCGTGGCCCAGTAGGTATCCTTGTCATCGTCCGTAAGGTTGGACGTGCCGTAGTTCCTACTTGCGCCGGCAGCGCGTGTCGCGGAGGCTTCGATGGTGGCCTGCTTGGCGTAGTCGGTGGCGAAGCGGTTGCGCAGCAGCGTTCCCAGCTGGTTCAGTACGCCGACCGTAGCATTGGGGAGCTTCCCGCTCTTGTCCGGCGGGCAGTTCAGTATAAGTGTAGCGTTTCGACCTACGGTCTCTAAGTACATCTGGAAGAGGCGTGCCGCCGTGAGAGGGCTCTCTCCGTCGTGCCAGAACCAGCCTTGGTTTGTCATTTTGGCATCACTCTCGCCCGGTAACCAGAACCATCCGTTCTCGCTACCGTACATGCCGTTCTTCTCGGGCGCTGAGCCACGGTTCTCCGTGCACCAGTTCGTCTCACCAGCCTCCCCATCCTCGTTGCCTATCCAGCGGGCTTCGCCGCCGACACCCCACATCACGCAGTCGGGACATACCTTATGGATGGAGTCGCGCAGGTTGGGGATGTCGTAGTAGGTCTCACGGTCCACACTCACCGTAGTGTTGCGTCCGCCGTAGTAGCCGTCGCCGCCGTTGGCACCGTCGAACCACATCTCAAATTGGTCCGTGCCGTATTGCGCCAGCTCTGCGCACTGGCGGAGGAACACTTCGCTCACGTATTTGTCCGTGCCGTAGTGTTCGGAGTTACGGTCCCATGGGGAAACGTAGAAGCCGTACTTCATGCCGAGTTTCTTGGCTGCGGCGGCGAAGTCGCGGGGAATATTTGTCTGCTTACCGTAGTCATTGCCAGCGTTCTTTACGCTGTGCGTCGTCGTTTCAGTAGGCCAGAGGCAGAAACCGTCGTGGTGTTTCACGACGGCGATGCCGCCTTTCATGCCGGCTGCCTGCACCGCCGTAAGCCATTGCTCGGGGTCGGGAGCCCCTGTCGGGGCGAAGGTGGACTCCGCCTCGTTGCCATAGCCCCATTCTACTCCCGTATAAGTGTTCATACCGTAGTGGAAGAAGGCGTAGAACTCGGTCTCTTGCCAGACTTGCTGCCGGTGGCTTGGCACCGGGTGGACGGGGACGGGCTCGTTGTCCGGGTTGGCCGGCACCGCATCCTGTAGCTGAGCGCGGCCGGGCAGGGCCAGAAGTGCGCATGCTGCGGTGAGAAGAATTGTTTGTTTCATGCTATAATATTATATATGTGTATTGTTTGCGTGAGTTTGCGCGGACAAATTTACACATTTATTCTGACTTGCGCGCGTTTTCGGGGCGAAAAACTGCGCGCGGCGTATTGAAAAGAATTGGGCAAAGGGCCTCAGGCCGGATGACAGGCGGCGTGAAGACGGCGGTAGAAGGCGTGGCGGCAGAGCGTACTGCTGTTTCCGAGGATAATAAGCTTCAGTCGGGCTCTCGTGATGGCCACATTCATGCGGCGCAGGTCGCGTAGGAAACCAATTTCGCCCCGTTCGTTGGCGCGGACGAGGGATACCAGCACAACGTCCCGCTCCTGCCCTTGAAATGCATCAACGGTATTTACTGTTATGGCCCGCCGAAGAGGACGCAACGCCTCGCTACGGCTGAGTAAGCGGCGCAAATACTGCACCTGCGCCTTGTATGGGGAGATGATGCCAAAGTCCACGCGCTCTTCCAGCAGGCGATCGCGTCCCATGCGCCGGACATAGCCCTCAAGCGTGCGTAGCGTCAGTTCCGCTTCGGCTTTATTGATGCGGCCGTAGGTTGCTCCAACGAACTCTTCGCTGTAGTCCGGCGCATCGGCAGCGGGCACCAGTGCGGTGTCCACCCACAGCATCGGTTCGTCCATGTCGTCCAGCAGGCTGCGGTGGCGCACTTCCGGGGCAGCCTCAAGGCGGCCTCCGTAGAACCAGTCCGAGGAGAAGCGCATCAGCGTTTCGTTCATGCGGTATTGCACTGTGAGCAGGCGGACGGCAGTGGGGTGTGTGGTAGCAAGTGTTTCCATGAGGGTCGTGCCCAGACCGCCCTTCAGTGCCTCAGGGCTTTTCACTGTGGGCGGCAACTGGCAGTGGTCACCCGCGAGAATAAAACGGTCGGCCTTTCGGATGGCAATCCAGCAGGCGGCTTCAAGTGCCTGTGCCGATTCGTCAATGAAGAGCGTGTGGAAGTGCATCCCCGTGAGCAGGGGATTCGCACTTCCGGCAAGGGTAGCGGCGATGACGCGCGCGGAGTCGAAAACCGCTTGGCGGATGCGGATTTCAAGTTCGTCGGCACGTTCACGCAGTCGGGCCACTTTCTGGTGGAAACTCTCTGAGCGTGATTTTCTCGGCGTACTGCGGAGCTGGCGCAGTGTCCGCCGTATCTGCCAAAGTTGGGGGTAGTCGGGGTGGGCCTCAAAGCGCCGTTCGTAGGTGTGCGACAGCATATTGTCGGTGACGCGGGCGGGGTTGCCGATGCGCACGACGGGAACGCCGCGCTCGGCCAGTTGCCCGCATATCCAGTCCACAGCCGTGTTGCTCTGCGCGCAGACCAGCACCTGCGGCTCGCGTCGCAGCACTTCGCAGACACCTTCCACGAGGGTTGTTGTCTTCCCCGTGCCCGGCGGGCCGTGTACGATGAGGACGTCATGGCAGTCCACGATGGCGTTTACCGCCTCCTCTTGCGAGGGGTTCAGCCATGGAAAGCGCAGACTCTCCGGGCTGTGTCGCGTGAAGCGGGGTTGCACCGTACCGCTGTTGCGCAGTTCGCGCAGCTCTGCCAGACGGTTACCCTTCGCTCCGATGACAGCGGCGAGGGCTTCCAGCATCAGCCGGTAGGTCGTCTCGTCAAAGCTGAGCTGTACACCGCCGCGTTCCAGGGCGCGCACCTGTTCCAGTTTCCCTTCGTCCGGCAGGATAAGGGTCATGGAAGTGTCGTCCGCAAAGCTCACGGTAGCCGTGAACGGCAGGTAATGCAGCTGCCCCGTACCGTCCACATCGAAGAAGCACACTGTACGGCCGTACTCGAAGCAATGCTCTATCTCGGTGTCCTCCGTCCGCGCCACTTCAATCGCAAGGCGGTCGAGCGCGTTGTAATAGCTGCGCCCCACACTGATGGGATACCAGCATTCGCCGCGCTTCACGCGCCGGCCGATACCCATGGTCTCCGTGTCACGACGCAGTTGCTCCCGTTCGTAGTCGCGTTCCTTGCGAAGCAGTTCCGCCTGCTGCCTGAGGCTAATCGCCATAGCTCTCTGTCTTTTCAAGTTCAAACCACACTTCGTCACCCGTATTCCAACGCCGGCTGACGACGATGTAGCCATCCTGTAGCGGGCAGGCCTCGCTCCGTCCGTTCACGAATATGGTGGGGAGGGATGTCTGTCCTTCGGGTAGGCGGATGTGGAGCGTGACCGGGGTCTGGGTTGGTACGCCCCCCATGCGGAAGCGCACGTTGGTACCGTAAGGAAGACTCGTGATTTGGTCAAGCGTCAGGCTGAGGTCTGCAGTCTTTATCCGTGCCATGGAGTTGGCAAGCAGGTTGATGTAAACATGCTCGCCCCCTGTCATATACGCTATTCCCCCTGCGGAAATGAGTGCTTGGGCTGCCATGTGGCGGGCGAACCCCTCGGTTTGTGCGGCGGGCAGCACGCGGTGGTAGAGTAGCGCGCTGATGTCCGCCGCTACGTCCCCGTGCCCGCACCATTGCAGGAGCGGCGCCAAGCGGTTGATGTCCCCCACGGCGCGGTAAACGTCCCCGTTGCGGTCGGCGCGCCAGCCGCCTTTGCGCAGGGCGCGGCGTGCCTCCCGGCGGCTCATCTCCGGGTATGGCCGGGGTCGCAGGGTGGCATCCACGGCCAGTGCCGTAGCTTCAAGATTGGCCGCATCGGCATCAAAAAACACCACACTGTCCGCCGGGACGAAGGTCAGCGGCAGCCGGCGCACCTCCTGTCCCAGGGCGATGCAGCTTGTCAGGTACGCCAGCAGCATTGCGGCTTCTGTCTTTCGTATGGCTCTCATGGATGGAAGTCTTTTAGGCCTGCACAAAGGTATAACAATCTCTCCGAACCGCTTCTTTCCTCTGCGGGTAAAATACGGCAAAACCCGCTTGGTCGGAGCGGGCGGCCTGTCGGATAGCGGGTCGGCGGTAGTTGGGAACTGCCCGCGCTGTGGTTACTTTCTCTTCTTCAGCCCCGCTTCGAGCTCTTCTACGATACGTCGGAATTCCTTGTCCACGGCGATGCGGTTGCTCACTTGGTTGCAGGAGTGAAGCACCGTGGAGTGGTCGCGCCGTGCCACTACGCGGCCAATTTCGGCATACGTGAGCCGCGTGTATTTGTGGGTGAGGTACATGGCCAGTTGCCGTGCCTGCACGACCTGCTGTTTGCGGCTGGCGGACTGGAGGTCGGCCAGTTTGACGTTGAAATAGCGGCACACATGGCGCGTGATGTCCTCGGGCGTGAGTTCTTTCCGCTCCAAATTGACGGCGCGGGCTACGATGCGCGCCGTCATCTCCAGCGTTATTTCGCAGTTGTCCACCACGGAGTAGGCCATCAGCGTATTGATAATACCCTGTAACTCGCGGACACTGCTGTCCACGTTCTGCGCTATGTAATCCACTACCTGGCGGGGAATCTTGAGGCCGTCGCGGCGTATTTTGGCCTGCATGATGGCGCGGCGCAGGGCAATGTCGGGTTGTTCCATCTCGGCCACCATGCCGCTGCGGAAGCGCGTAAGCATCCGCTCCTCCATCCCCTCGATTTGGGCGGGTGCTTTGTCGCAGGTAAGGACGATTTGCTTGCCGAGGAGTTGCAGGTGGTTGAAGATGTGGAAGAACGCCTCCTGTGTCTTGGCGGTAGTTATCTCTTGGATGTCGTCAATGATGAGGCAGTCTATGGTCTGGTAGAAGTGGATGAAGTCGTTCGTCGTGTTGTGGCGCACGGAGTCTGTGTACTGCGTCTTGAAGACGTGTGCCGGCACGAATAGCACGCGCATCTGGGGGTTGTTCTCCTTGAGGCGCATACCGATGGCGTTCACGAGGTGGGTTTTGCCTACGCCGCTCGGCCCGTAGAGGAAGAACGGGTTGAAAGCCTGTTTTCCGGGTTGTTTGGTAATGGAGAGCGCCACGGCGCGTGCGAGTTTGTTGGCCTTGCCCTCGACGAAAGTTTCGAAGGTGAAAATCGCGCTGAGTTGCGGATCGAGAGGCGGGGGGGCAGGCTTGGTCTGCTGCGGATCGGGCACGGGCTGTGTCGCGGCCAGCTCAATGGTGTAGAGGAGCTCGATGTCTTCGCCGAACACGGCGTGTAAGGCTTGCTGTAGAGCCTCAAGGTAGTGGTCCTCTATATACTCAATGACATATTTGTTGGGCGCACAGAGCGTCAGCTTACCGTTTAGTAAACTGACAAAGCGCAACGGCTGGAACCAAGTCCTGAAAGCTTGCTCCGGAAGCCGGTCGCGTATGTTCTGGAGGCAGACGTCCCATCTGCCTTGTTCCGTGTCGCTCATGTTCGGATGTCGGTATAAGAGTGTTTAGTCCGTGCCTGCCCGTGTCGGGACGGGAGGCAGATGCTGCGCGAAGTTGATACTTTTTCCCCGAAGTGGCAAGGGAGGCGGGGGATTATTTATCCTTTTTCCCGAAAACGGAGAAGTGGATGTAGCGCTTGGGGTGCGCCTTGAAATCTGTCAGCAGGGAGTCGCCGCTGCCTACAGCCCGGTTCAGACTGCCTACCGTGGCGTTCAGCTCGTCGTACAGGCTGCGGTCGTTCATCAACAGGCCGAGCGAGTTGTCGCGGCCATTGAGTTTGGCGTTGAGCTCCGTGGAGAGGGTGTTCATGTTCTTGGAGAACTGCTGCACCTCGCCTAAGGCGGTGTTCACGCCCTCCATGGCTTGTTTCACGTCGGCCTCGGCCAGGTTGCCGGAGAGCCGCTCCAGGTTGTTGCTTACCGTCTGCATTTTGGCCATCATCTGGGGGATGTCCTGTTGCATGAGGGCGTTCAGGCGTGCTGACGTTTCGCTAAAATTGCGCGAGGCCGTGGCGAAGTTCACCAGGATGGCCTGTAGGGCGGGGTCGCCGGTGAGTGAGTTCACGTTTCCCATGATGGAGTCCGCCTTGGGCACCATGTCGGCCACGGTCGGCAGCAGGGCTTCCACTTTCGAGAGCGTCCCTTCGTGCAGCCCGCCCTGTATTGTGGCACCTTTCGGCAAGGTACGCGAAGGGTCGGGCCCTAGGATGAGATGCATGGACACGCCGCCCATGAGCGAGGACTCCAGTTCTGCCCTTGTCCCCTCCGGCACGCGCATCTCCTTGTCCAGCTCCACGCCGACAACGACGCGCTCCTTGCTGTCGTAGTCGTAACTGATGGTGCGGACGATGCCTACGGGGAAACCGTTGGCATAGACGGAGTTGGAGACGGCGAGCCCCTGTATGTCGGCAAATTCCACGTAGTAAGTGTTGCTTGACTTGAACACATTTACGCCCTTCATAAAGTTAATGAGCAGGTACAGGGCGGCTATGGCGGCGATAGCCGTCAGTGCTATTTTGACTTCCCGTGTGAAAAACTTCATTTGCTGGACTGTTTAGTGTATATACGTATAATATTGGTGTGGCCGTGCTGCGGCGTTACTGCCGTTTTCCGTCCACGAATTTCACGATGAAGGCGTCCGGGTGGGTCTCGCGGACCTTGGCGAGAGCGGTGCGTGCCTCGGCCTGCGTGCGGAAGCTGCCGGTGTAGTGCTTGTACAGTTTGCCCTCCTGCACGGTGCGGATGTCCCTGATACCTTTGAATTTCTTGTCGTTCGGGTCGGCCTTGCCCGCCGTGGCGGCGAACTGGATGCGCCAGAGCGTGCCCTCTTCCCCCTGCTGGGTTGTTTCGGCGGGTTTTGGGGCCGGTTTTTCCGTCGGTTTTGCGGCCTTGGGTGCGGCCGGTTTCGTCGCGGGTTTCTCTGCCGGAGCCGTTTCCTTGTGTGTTTTGGCGGCGGCGGGCTGTTGCTTGTCCGGCAGGCGTGTCTCTATGGGGACTACGGCCGGCTCCTCCGCTACCGTCTTCTCCGTCGTTGCGGCTTTAGCTTCCCGTTCCACGGTGATGGGGGCGGGCAGGTTCTTTGCGCCGTGCTGGCGGCGGTAGGCTAAGAAACCGTTGTAGATGCTTGTGGCCAGCGTGCGTATGCCTTCCTGCGAGTTGAGGAAGCGTTCCTCCTCGGCATTCGTGATGAAGCCCAGCTCCGTCAGTACGGCGGGCATCGTTGTGTTGCGCAACACGAGGAGGTTCGCCTGCTTGACGCCCTTGTCGTGCCTTCCCGCGCGCTTGTACTGCTGCTGGATGCAGCGCGCCAACTCCACGCTCTGCCGCATGAACTGGTTCTGCATGAATTCGAAGATGACGTAGCTCTCCGCCTTGTTCGGGTCGAAGCCCTCATAGCGCGTCTTGTAGTCGCTCTCGTAGGTGATGACGCTGTTCTCGCGCTTGGCGAACTCCAGGTTAGTGGTCATCTTCTCCATGCAGAGCGTGTAGGTCTCCACACCGTAAGCCGAGCGGTTGCCCTCCACGGAGTTCGTGTGTATGCTGATGAAGAGGTCGGCCTTCGCCTTGTTAGCGATATTGGCCCGGTCGCCTAGCGGGATGAACACGTCCGTCTTGCGGGTGTAGATGACGCGCACGTCGGGACAGTTGCGTTCCACAAGGCGTCCGAAGGCGAGGGCTACGTTCAGGTTGATGTTCTTTTCGTAAGAGCAGCTCCCTACGGCTCCCGCGTCCTTTCCGCCGTGTCCGGCATCAATGACCAGTACGAAGCGGTCCGTGTCCGCCGCGCGGCCCGCCAGCAGGCAGCAGGCAGCAGCGATGAGTGTGATGTGTCTGAAGAGTCTCTTGCCCATAAGCGGCGCATTTCCGCTGCGAAGATAGAAAAAAATCCGTGTAACGCTGCGCCCAAGGAGGAATAATGTGGAGCGGCGGGTTCGCCCGCTTCCTTATCCATAGGGTTAGGAATGACTAACCCTGTGGTTACGGTGCACTAACCCTAGGGCTACGGGGAATTACCCCAAGGGTTACGAAAACCTCCCTTGCGCCCACGCGGAAAAATAAAAAAGGAGAAAAAGTTTGCAGGGGCGCAGAATTTGCCGTATCTTCGCCTCTGAAGAATCAGACCATGAACAAGCTTCAACTAACTAACACTTAAAAAACAAAACATTATGCGAACAAAAAGTCTTATCCTGACGGGATGTCTTGCCTTCGCCTGGCTCGGCGCAAACGCGCAGCAGCTGCGAGAGGGCGATGTCGCGTGGGGAGGGGGGAGCCCGGAGTTCGGCTCCGTCTTGCAGCACTGGGCACCTGGTGGCCAGGTAACGGAGGATGACAACTTCTTCATCTCCCGTGTGAAGCCCAAAGCCCGCTTCCGCAACGCCGCCACCCAGGTGCGCGACACGCTAAGCGTCACTTACGACAAGCGGCTGGCTGCCTGGCTGCCCTTCAACAGCGCGAGGGAGAGCGGCTTCAACCGCAACGCGCTGCCCGACGGTCTCTTCGACAGCGAAGTATTCTCCATGTGGAGCTACGTGACACACTGGGGCGACTGGACGGCATCCCTCGGTCGCGTGCCCGCCGCGCTCCTTGACGTTGCGCACAAGAACGGCGTAGCCGTCAGCGGCTTGGCCTCCGTGCCTTATGGCGGCCTATCTTCCACGTGGGCGGACAACTTCCTCACGATGGTTAATCAGGGCGCGGACAAAGCTGCCCAGTACCTGCGTTATTACGGTATAGACGGTTTGGGCTACAACTCCGAATGGTCGGAGACCTCTGTCTCTGTGGCGGAAAAAATTATCCCCTTCCATGTTGACCTTGTGAAGGAGATGCGCAAGACCAACCCCCTCTTTGAGAACCTTTGGTATGGCGGTACGACGGATGACGGCACCCTGAGCTTCACCGACCGCCTGGGCCCGGAGTTCCGGAACACCTTCGGGAGCAAAGATGCCGTGGCCTCGTCGCTCTTCCTTAACTACAACTGGAATTATTCCACAAAGGTTACGGTTTCCCAAAACCTCGCTAAGACTTTGGGACGCGACCCGCTGGACCTCTATGCCGGCTTCAATATGCAGGGAGCCAATCCGACGAGCTGGCCCTCGCTGAGCAAAATCCGCTACAGTATCGGCCTCTGGGGCGCGCACGATGCGAATATGTTCTTCGAAACGCGCCATGAAAAGGGTTCGGACCCCGCGACAAAGCAGGCTACCTACCTGAAGCGCACGGAACGCTGGTTCACTGGCGGAACGCGCAACCCGCTTAACTGCCCGAACTTCGTAGAGTCGTGCAACTACAACGCCGACAACTTCTCCTTCCATGGTATGGCTTCCATGATGTCGGCCCGCTCCGCCCTCAGCTGGGACCTGAGCGAAGAGCCCTTCATCACCTATTTCAACCTCGGTAACGGTACGTTCTTCAACTGGAAGGGCGTACAGCAGCACAACCGCCAGTGGTACAACATCGGTGTACAGGACTACCTGCCCACTTGGCGCTACTGGTTCGCCAACACCTTGCTGGCTCACGATCCCGCTGCAGTGCCCGCTTCGGGGCTCGACGCCGACTTTACGTGGGACGAGGCATACGTGGGCGGCTCCACGCTGCGCATATTCGGTTCCACGCCGGAGGAGTATCTGCACCTCTTCAAGACGCAGTTCGCCCTGCAAGAGGGTGATGTCATCACTTTCCGCTACAAGCTCATGGCCGGTTCCGGCCAGGCTAACCTCGTCCTGACCGCCGAGGGCGCGGAGAACACGCCTGTCAGCGAGGGTGACTTCGCCGTCCTCACGACCGACCAGACGGCCGACGTGGAAGACTGGATTACGAAGGAATTCACCGTTGGCGGCGAGCTGGCCGGCAAGACGCTGGCCCTCGTGGCGCTGCACTTCCAGAATACGAACGCGCTGAACCTCGTGCTCGGTGAGTTCTCCATCGTGCGCGGCACCAGCCCCGTACCCGCAACGCCCTTTATCACGAGCGTCAAGGTGCTCGCTTCCCACAAGCAGGGCGTAGATGGCAAGCTGATTTTCAACATGCCCAATGCGAAAGCTGCGGGTGAGCCCTGCTATAACCTCGACGTGAACACCGCCTTCTTCAAGCTTTATGCCCAGCAGGAAGGAAAAGAGCCCGTCTTCATGGGCATGACCACTTCGTGGGCCGGCCTTATCTTCTCCGCCCCGGTGGACTTCGCCAACGGTACGGCCAACCAGGTACGCTTCGGCGTTTCCGCAGTCGCACTCGACCACAAGTCGGAGTCCGAGATCGCCTGGAGCGACTACATGAACAGCGGAGCTTACACCTTCTCTGACGACATCCAGGTCAGCAAGTCCGTCATCACGCAGGACGAGCCCTTCGTGCTTTCCTATGTGGATCCGAACCACGAGGCCGGCCTATGGCGTCTGTTGGACGAGGGTGGCAACACCGTATTTGAAGGCATGGGTACCAGCGTTACGGTGGAGGGCCTCTCCGAAATCGGCAGCTACACGCTGCAGGTTATCGGGGTGACGCACAGTGGCAGCTCCACATCGTCCGGTACCCGCGAGTACAGCAAGTACGTCAGCGTGACTGACGCAAAATTCGGACGCCTGCCCGAGATTTACACCTTGACGGCTAATGAAAAGGACGCCGACATTGAGGTGGCTACAGACGAGACCGTAAACCTCGCCTACACGGGGCGTTACGCCGACGGCGGTAGCTCGCAAGGCGTACAGATGAGCGAGAAACACTTCGGCGTAAACGCCGGTCAGGTGGGCCTTGATGGTAACAAAGCTTACTCTATCGCTTTCTGGATGAAGGTTAACAAGGTGAACGGTTACACGCAGTTCCTCGCTATCGCCGACAAGACCGGCGGCTGGCCGCTCACGGACTGGGGTACCGTTTGGTCCGGCTTCAACGATAAGGGTGTCGTGGAGTTCACGTTCCGCGACAGTCCGCAGGCGGAAGGCCCTGCTGCCAGCTACTATGCATATCCCGAGAACACGCTCCCCATCGGACAATGGTTCCACTGCGCAATCATTGCCGATATAAAGAACAATGCCCTCAAGGTATCTCTCTATATCAATGGTGAGCGGAAGACGCCGAATAACATCCGCATCAATGGTGTGAGCAACAAGCCTGATGACTACTATACGCACACAGGTTACGACATGAAAGCGTCTGACATGATTGCCATGGGCGGTAGCGCCAGCGGGCGTGCAGCCATCGACGGTATTATCGATAACTTCCAGGTTTGGAAGAAGGCCATGACGGAGGAAGAAGTGCTGCAGTCAATGGGCGATCTCGACCCGAACAATCTGCCCGCAGGCCTGTCCTACTTCTGGAATCTTGAAGAGCAAGCCGCCAGCGACTATGGCTTCCCGAGCATCGGTAGCGAGGCTTCCGTCAAGTGCGGCACGTATGAGCTCATCAAACTTGAGGGCGAAGGCCGTGCCCAGCCCCACTTCGTAGAGCCGGTATATACGGCCGGTAGCCCGCAGCTCGCCGGTACGGCTTACTCCGTGGTGACCCAGCCCGAATGGAAGGCTGTCAAGGGCGTCCTTACCGACGTGGAAGGAAACGGCGAAGCCGGTAGTGCGAAGGTGACTTATGCGAAGTCCGGTGACTATACCGTGACGCTCACGCTTGCTAACCCCCTCGGTTCCGACAGCCGCACGTTCAGCATCATCAAGGTGACCGGTGAAGAAGAGACGGGTATCAACGGCGTGAACGGCGGCGAGCTCCGCACGTACACCGTCGGCGATGTGGCTTATATCGAATTTGCCGAGGCCGGCAACTACGACGTACGCGTTTACGACCTTGCAGGCCGCACCGTAGCCAGCAAGGCCGCGGCGGTCGGCGCAGGCGGCAAGATGCGTCTGCACCTCGGCCCCGTCGGTACTTACGTTGTCAGCGTACAGAAGGACGGACGTACACTCCGTAGCGTGAAGCTGCTCCGCAAGTAAGCGGACACGGACCGCAACAAGAGAAAGGGATACCCCATACACGGGGTATCCCTTTTTACATGCTTATCTCGCAGTTTCCCTGCCGCCCTTCTTCCGCACTTCGCTTCACCGTTCCGCGAACTTGTATTAACTTCGCCGTGACTAAACAACGGACACGGACTATGTTCCAGACACTTTTGCGGCAAGTGGGGGGATACCGCCGCGCATCGTTGCTGACACCGCTCTTCACGGCGGCGGAGGTGGTGACCGACGTGCTCATCCCCTACGTTACGGCGATGCTCATAGACAGGGGTATCCTTGCGGGTGATGCGCAGCGCATCTACGAGTACGGCGCGCTGATGCTGGGGCTGGCTTTCCTGAGCCTGACCTTCGGCATCCTGGCAGGCCGCTCCGCAGCGACAGCTGCTACGGGATTTGCGGCTAACCTGCGCAGTGCGATGTACCGCAACATACAACGTTTTGCCTTTTCCGACATCGACAAGTATAGCACCGGCGGCCTCGTAACACGTATGACAACGGACGTGAACAACTTGCAGAACGCCTACCAGCAGATACTGCGCGTCACAGTGCGTGCGCCCTTCCGCCTCGTGCTCTCCGTCATCATGTGTCTCGTCATTGATGCGCGCCTTTCGCTCATTTTCCTCGTAGCGATAGCCGTGCTCGGCTTATCGCTTTACCATATCATCTCGCGTGTGGCCCGGCTTTTCGCCCGCGTATTTGAGCAGTACGATGCGCTGAATCATAGCGTACAGGAGAACGTGGCAGCTATCCGTGTCGTGAAGGCATTTGTCCGCGAGGGGTATGAGGCGGAGAAGTTCTCCCGCGCTGCCGAAGGGCTTTACCGCCTCTACGTGCGTGCAGAGAGCCTCATGGCGCTGAACCACCCTGTGATGAACCTCGTTGTCTATGGCTGTATTATCGCCTTGTCCTGGTGGGGCGCGCACTTCATCGTGGGTGGCACCCTGACAACGGGCGAACTAACCTCCCTCTTTACCTATGTAATGTCCATTCTCCAAGCCTTGATGATGCTTTCCATGATATTCGTGATGCTTACGCAGAGCGCGGCGAGCGGGCGGCGCGTGGCCGAGATAATCGACGAGCGGCCCGACATCGTGAATCCCGCCGATGCCGTGACCCGCGTGGCGGACGGTAGCGTGGAGTTCCGCAACGTGCGGTTCGACTATGAGAGCGTAGCTGCTACCGCCGTTCGCCAACAGGCCGGCATCTCGCGGCGGTCAGCACTCTACAAAGTATCGTTCCGCATTGATAGTGGGCAGACTGTCGGCATCCTCGGCGGGACGGGATCGGGTAAGTCCACGCTTGTCAGCCTCGTCAGCCGCCTCTACGATGTGTCCGAAGGTGCGGTACTCGTGGGCGGGCGAGATGTCCGGGAGTACGATCTCGCCGCCCTGCGCAATGCTGTTGCCGTGGTGCTACAGAGCAATACGTTGTTTACGGGTACCGTACTTGATAACCTACGTTGGGGTAACCCGCAGGCAACGCTTGGGGAGTGTCGCCGTGCCTGCCGTCTGGCCTGTGCCGATGAATTTGTGGAGCAGCTTCCCGATGGTTACAATACGCGTGTGGAGCAGGGTGGGGCGAACCTCAGCGGCGGACAGCGGCAGCGGCTCTGCATAGCCCGCGCCCTGCTGAAACAGCCGCGCGTGTTGGTGCTGGACGACTCCACCTCGGCCTGTGACACGGCCACCGATGCGCGCATCCAGCGCGCCTTCCGCGAAGAACTGCCGGGCGTGACGAAACTCATTATCGCCCAACGCATCAGTACCGTGCAGCACTGCGACCGCATCCTCGTATTGTCCGGCGGTGCGGTGACGGGATACGACACACACGAGCGGTTGCTTGCGGACAACGCGCTCTATCGCGAGATATACGAATTGCAGCACGCCGACCTCGGCGATTTTGACGCACCGCAGAAAGGAGGTCAGGCATGAGGCAACCTTCCTTCGGACCGCGCGGCGAACGTGCACAGGCTGGCTTCCAGCGTGCCAATGCCGCCCAGCGCGCGGTCATCTGGCGCATGGCGCGCCTCGTGCTGCGCGATTACAAGTTCAGCATCCTGACCGTGCTGCTCTGCATCCTGGTAACCTCTGTCACGACGCTAGCTTCAACGCTTTTCACGCGCACGCTGATAGACGATTACATCGTCCCCCTCACGCAGGCAGCCCAGCCTGAGTACGCCTCGTTGGCGCAGGCATTGTTCCGCCTCGGCCTCGTGCTGATCCTCGGCGTGGTCTGTTCCTACGCTTACAACCGGCTGATGATAAACGTAAGCCAGGGTACGCAACTCCGCCTGCGCAAGCAGCTCTTCGCGCGCATGGAGCAGCTGCCGCTGAGCTACTTCGACGCGCGTTCGCACGGCGATGTGATGTCTGTCTATACGAACGATGTGGATTCCCTGCGCCAGATGATCAGCACTTCTATCGCCCAGGTGTTCAACTCTGTCATCACCATAGCGGTGACATTCGCTTCGATGGTCGTCCTCAGCGTGCCGCTCACGCTTGTGTCCGTGCTGATGGCCGTCGTCATGATGGTAACGACGACGCTGCTTGGCCGCCGCTCGCGGATCCATTTCCGCGCGCAGCAGGAGAGCCTGGGCCGCGTGAACGGTTTCATTGAGGAGATGATGACGGGACAGAAGGTCGTGAAAGTGTTCTGCCGCGAGGCGGAAGCGGTGCGCGAGTTCGAGGCTATCAACGACCGCCTGCGTGACAGCGCGGCCCAGGCCAACCGCATTGCGAACATCGTCATGCCCATCAACGGTAATCTTTCCAACTTGGGGTACGTCCTCATCGCGGTAGTCGGTGCTGCGCTCGCCTTGTCCGGCACGGCGTGGGCGGCGGGCGGGACGGCGCTGAGCCTCGGCACGCTCGTGTCCTTCCTTACACTGAACAAGAGCTTCACGCAGCCCATCACGCACGTATCGCAGCAAATCAATTCCGTCCTCAATGCCAGCGTCGGCGCGGAGCGCGTCTTCGCCCTGATGGACGCGGAGGCGGAGCCGGACGAGGGCTCTGTGGAATTGACCGACCCGAAGGGGGATGTGGATTTCACCGGCGTGGATTTCAGCTATACTCCCGGGAAGCAAATTCTTTTCGGTATAGACATCAACACCTCGCCCGGACAGAAAATCGCCTTCGTTGGTGGTACAGGAGCGGGCAAGACAACGATAATCAACCTCATCACCCGCTTCTACGATGTGCAACGCGGCCACATTCTCTATGATGGCGTGCCCATCACACAGATAAGTAAACGGAGCCTGCGCCGTTCCATGAGCATCGTGCCGCAGGAAACGCACCTGTTTACCGCCACCGTGCTGGACAATATCCGCTATGGGCGCCTTGACGCAACCGACGAGGAGTGCGTGCAGGCCGCGCAGCTCGTCGGTGCGCACGACTTCATCCTGCGCTTGTCGGAAGGCTATCAGACGATGCTGAGTGGCGACGGCGGTAACCTCTCGCAAGGGGAACGGCAGTTGCTGGCCATCGCCCGGGCTGCAGTGGCGGATCCGCCGGTGCTAATTCTGGACGAGGCCACGTCGTCTGTTGATACGCGCACGGAGCAGCTCGTGCAACGTGGTATGGACAGCCTCATGCGCGGGCGTACCACATTCGTCATTGCCCACCGGCTTTCCACCGTCCGCAATGCGGACCAGATTATCGTACTGCAACGTGGGCGTATCGTGGAGCACGGAACGCACGAGGAGCTGCTTGCGTTGCGCGGCGAATACTATAAACTGGCGGCGACCGGGAGCGGAAGTATCGGATGAGCGGTCATCTCTCCGCACCTTCGCATGGGGAAGGATTTGTCCCGTGGATTTTCAGGAAGACGTACCCCTTAGGGTACGGGAAACTATCCCTCGGGGTACGGTGAACTAACCGCAAGGTTAGAATGAATTAACCGTAGGATTAGGAAGTTGGAGAGCAAGCTCTTGTTTCCTTCTTTCGTCCGTGCGCGGTATCAGTCTGCCTTGTCTTTCTTCTGTAGTCAGCCGATGGCGTGGGCTGGCGGGTGTTTCCTTTCGACTTCTCAGTCCGCTTCCCCCGTTACTGATACTCGGGCTGTTCACCTTCGCGCGCGCGTATATATTATATAGGTGTATGAAAAGCGGGGCGCATCCATATCGGATGCGCCCCGCCACTATAGAGTCTTTTCGTCAGGAAGGCTTACTTCACGAGAACCTTCTGGCCGTTTACGATGTTCACACCCTTCAGCAGACCGTTTACGCGGCGGCCCTGGAGATCGAACACTTGGGCGTTGGCGTTGCTTACCTTCACGGTGCTTACGCCTACAGCCTGGTCAAGTTCGTTCTGAGCCTCCAGGTAAGCTTCAAGAGCGTTGTTCAGCTCTGTCGGATCTACCGTAGCGAAGGTGAACTCTGCGGCAGCTGCTTCATTCTCGGTGAACTGGAAGTACTGGTTGATGTAGCTGCTGACGTAGCCGAGATCGGTCTTTAGGATGAAGCGGTCGGCATTCACGCCTTCGGCGACCTTGTTGCGCACGCCATTACCTGCGGGTTCAGCGGGTTCGTTCTCGTCTTCAGTGACCACAGGGATAATCTCAAATTCAAACGGATCCTCCTCTTCGCCAGCCGTGATGACATTGATAATGCTGTTCACGCCGGCGATGTAGTGGCCGTTCTCGTTGAGGAAGGTGTAGTTAAGGTAGGGACTACCCGTTATCTGCCACTGGTAGGCCGGGTCGAGCGCCAGGCTGAATCCGTACTGTTCGCGCTTGCTCTCGTCCGCAACCGCCTCTTCAAGCGTCGTCTGATCTACCGCCCAGTTGGGGATAGTGGTGAGGTCGCCCGTAGCATCGCCTGCGAGCGCCTGGCGGTTGGCGAAGAGCAGGTTGCCGAAAGTGCTCTCATTGGCTGTACCAATGGCGATGCGGTTTTCATTCATCAGGATATATACGGATTGCGGATTCTCCGGTGTGCAAACACTGAAGGGCTCTACGAAAGTGGCAGTTGCCGTGTAGATGTTGTCGCCTTCTGCCTCAGCGGTGAAGGGATCGGGGAGGGTGTACTCCGTGAAGGGGCGGATGAGCTCCTCAGGAAGGGCGTCGATAGTCGTTCCGGCGGGAAGGATCTCTTGCCACCCTGCGATTTCGTTGCCTTCAACATCCACTACACTGTAGTATACCGTAGCCATGTCGGGCTGTACAAGCTCCTCTGCGGTCATGCGGCTGTCCTCACCGCCCGTTCCGTTGGGATAGTTGTGTACACATACCACTCCGTTGAAGTTGTTGATGTGCGTGCTGCCGTGTGTCAGGGCGAAGCCGTTTCCGCTGGCCGTTGCAAACCAAGGCGTCTCTTCCTCTGTGGGTACGATGTAGCCGCGCCAACCGTCGTTGAGCGTGAGTTCGCCCTCAACGAAGTAAGTACCCTCGGCTGCGTTGTTCTGGAGCAGGAAACCATTGTACATGTCGCCTGCGAGCGTCCACTGGTAAGCGGGGTCGATCTGGTTGATGGGTTCCATTATTTCTGTGCCCTTCACGATTCCCTCAGCAGCATCGTAGTACATATACATGCCGTTTACGGTGAGGTACTGCGCCTCTTCCGTAGAGAAAGGCAGTGTGGAAACTGCGGTCACTTCAAAGACATTCGTCACACCCTTCTCCACCGTGATGGGGTTGCCGTAGGTGTACTCGGTGAAGTCACGCTTCAGTTCCTCGGGCAGCTCGCTCACTACCGTACCTACCTGTGTGGGTATCTTTTCGCGGTAGAATTCGCTACCATTGGCGTCAAGGAAGACGTAGTTTACCTTCTTGGTCGGGAGCTGCTGCACATGGACGGTAATCTTGGAGAGTATGAAACCCGTACCGCCCGTGGTGAAGGAAGTGGAGGCTACACCCTCCTTGAACTCAACGCTGAAGGAGCTTTCCTCAGTCGTGAAGGTGTGGGTCTCTTCGTTGGCGGTAACGGTGTACTCTGCGCCGCTGTCCATAGCGGAACCCACGAAGTCGTAACCCGTGATAACGTAGCCGGCTTCAACGCTTATGGTGTAGGTTTGACCCTTGAACAGGCCCACGTTATCACCAGCGTCGTAGTTGTTGAATATAGTCGTTCCACCTACCATGTTGTTACCGCCTGCGCAGTTGAAAGTGATAACGGGAGCCTCGTTGCTGACCCACGTTTTTGCGAGTGTGCCACCACCGTTGAACACGGTGAACTGGCCGTTAATCATGTCGATGAGGACATCGGCTGTAGCGAGTTCCTGGTCATCGGGATCATCGTCCGGCATGATACCGAGTTTTGCGAGCGCGTCTGTCGGGTCGAACTCGTAGCCTTCAACTTCAATGATGTGGTAGCAGTTGCCAGCATCGAGCTCGTACCAGCCGCCAACGATGTTATGCGTCCAGCCGGAGGAACAGTTCATCGGCGATACGCCGTTCATCTTGAAATAGAACCCGGCGGTGCCAGCGTCAGAGAGTTCCACCCAGGAGGTTTCTGTCGGTTCCTCTACGAGGGGGAATGCCTTGTCTTTCTCATTGATGGTACTTACAGAAACTTCATCGTCCACGAACTTCTTGCGGGCGATGCTGTAGAGGTAGTACTTCTCATTGGCTTGGAGAATGGCGAAGTAGCCGGAGTTCTCCACATCGTTCACCTCGAATCCGGGATGATTCCAGTCGCGGCCGTCCTCTAGCCAGTTTTCGCTGGTGACCATGTAGCTGGCCCGGTTGACGCAGTAAATCCGATAGGCCTTGTCATTGCTCAGTTGGTCCAGCGACTCTATCTGAGCCTGCGCAGTCACTGCTGCGAAGCAGATGAGCGCGAAGAGTGTAAAAAACTTCTTCATGGGGTTTGGTTTAAGTTAATAAATGGTTGTATTTGGTTCGTGTTATGCTTCGCTCCCGTCATCGGGACGGCGGCTTTGTTCTATATGCCGCACTGCGAATGTAGCCTTTAATTCCGATAGTGCAAAGTTTTCCCGCGTTTTTCGGCGTTTACCTGGAGAGGGAAGGGGAGCAGGAGCACTATTCGTCCTCGGTCTTCCCTTCCTGCGTAACGCTGATAGGTGTGCTGACACCTGCCGATGTCAGGGTGAGTGTTGCTGTACGCGGCTCCGTGCTCTGGTTGGGGGTGACGGTAAGTGTAAAGGTGTGCCTTCCGGCATCAAATGCCGTGTCAGGAATGGAAATCCAAGTGGCATCTGCCGCGAGTTTGGCCCCATCCGTATAATTCGTGAATACCAGTGGCAAGTTTGTTTCCTTGGCTGTGAGCTTCGTCGTGAAGGTACAGCGTATATCCCCAGTTCCGGCATTGGCTTCGATACGCCCCGTGGGTGCGGCGATGTTGAGCCAATAGGTCTGCCTTACCAACTTGGCGATCTGTCCGTAACCGGCCACCTGAATGTAACCCGTCCGCACGGTTTCCGTCGTGTTCGGCGTGGCGGTCAGGAACATGGGGGTGATGGTACCTTGTCCGGCAAGTACCGCCTGGCTTTCGGGCGATACGGAGAACCAACCGCCAAGGGCTGTACTCGTCCAACTGTCATAGGAGAGGACGTGCAGCGTGTCGCGCGTCTGGTCCGCGAAGTACGTGCGGCTTTCCATATCGTTGGGGAAGAAAACGGTGTAGTGGTACTCGTCCGGGTCGTTGCTACAGCCGGAAAAGATGCTGAATGCGGCAGCTAGTGCGCCTAAACCGAGGAATCGTCTTGTGTACATATTGGTGAGAGTTTTAGGTTGTTCTTGTTATGGTTCAGTACCACTCGATGTTGGTTGAGTAGGAGCTGCGTTTGTCCCATTTCAGCGCGTCCATGAGTTCGTTAGCTCGTGCGCGGAAAGAGAAATTAAAGGAGGAATAAGGCTTCAGCACCACGTTGCACGACATCTCAAAGCAATGGAGGTCACGGGAGAGCGATGCGGTGGTCATTGACAGCTTGCGCTGTTCGAAGTCGTAACCCGATACGAAGGAGATGTTCCACCCGTCTGCAATGCGGACGTAACCGGAGGCGTTGAGCGTCTGAGTGAAACCGAAGGGATAGCGCATCCGCTTGGGGTTGATGGGTTTGCTGCGGTCTTCAAACATCGTGATACCATAGGAAAGGGTCAGTGACCAGGGGATGGAGAATGATAGGTAGCCGTCGCCGTCCACCTTAGCCTTCTCCTTCCGCACTTTTCCCTGCGTTGCGTTTTTCAGCGTAGGGTCCACGTTCGCGTCCTCGGCGTCTGCCTCTTCGTTGCTTCCATCGTCCTCTTCGTTTTCTCCCGGCCCCGGTAGATCTTTCTTGCGGCCGAACTTTTCGCGCAGTTTGCGCAGTGTCTGGTTATTGAAGGTGTAGGAAATGTTCTGGCTCATGCCCTGGAAGCGTCCGAAGCGTCCGTAGCTCCACTCGGTGCGGTTGCCCGTGACGACTTGTCCGCTTTCATTGAAGGCGTACGCGTAGGTGGCGAACTGTGCGGCGAGGGAGAACGTGTAACTCTTGGTCAGTTTGAGGCGCAGGCGTGTGGACAAGTTGCTCCATGGGCGTTCTTTAGCGGCCATGTTGTAGGAGATGGAACCCGCCAACTCGTCAATGAGGCTTATTTTGCGCTCCCCGGTGGCGTCCGCATCGCTCTTAACCTTCATCTCAACATTGTTGGAAAGACTCATTGTGACCATGCCCTGCTTCGTCCCGCCGGGGTATCCGTAGATGCCGCCTTGGTAGGGAGAATAAGTGACCGTTTCGTGATTGCCGTATGGATCTACCTTCTCGTAAGTCCTTACGTAGCCGTAGGCCGAAGTGGTGAAGTCCGGCGCGTAAGAGAAGGATACGCTGGGTTTCAGTACGTGGCGGATAGCGATGATGCGGTCGCCGAAGAGTTTCTTCCATGGCTTGTAGAAACCGTAGAGCGTGGTGTTGGCGGAGACGCCGAGGTTCCAGTCATAAAGGTTGTAGAAACCGTTCACGGTGTCGCGCACTTCGGTTTGTCTTACCTCGTCCCATGAGCGCATGACGCGGCTGGAGTACATGATGTCGCGCAGACTGATGTTCGGCGAGATGTTGATGTATTTGAAAAGTTGGAATGTCGCGTCAATCGGGATGCGGTGCTGTATGCCGTTTTTCCAGTCTTTCGTAAGGTTGGAGTGCAGCAACTGGTCCTCTTTCGTCGTTATGCTATTGCGCATTGTTGCGGAATAGGACATGGAAATCTTCTCGTACCATCGTTCCTTCCCTGCTGCCCGCTTTCTTCGGAACGGGTAGAAGCGGTTCAGGGAGAATGACAGATCGGGCAGTGTCATCGCGATAGTGGAGTCGCGCATGTTCTGCGTGAGGTTCATGGAGCCGGAGAGTGACGCTCCGATGCCGGGGAAGTTGCGGGAAAAACTGACAGAGCTCGCCCTGGTGCTCTGCGTGTAACTGAGCGGGTTGTACATGGAGGTGAGGTTCTTCCGCTCATAATTCTCCGAAGCGAAGTTCACGCGCGCCGAGAACGTCGTGTTGCCGCCGGCGGAGGCATCCTTCGTGTGCGTCCATTGCAGCTTGAGGCTCTTTGTGACGGTATAGTCGGGCATGTTCTTCTCGCCCTCCACGGTGTTCAGGTAACTGATATAGACGTTACCGTTGTGGCGGTAGCGCTTGCGATAGTTCGTTTCGAGGCTTAATCCCCACGACCCCTTGGTGTAGATTTCTCCCAGCACCTTCAAATCGAGGAAGTCGTTGAGGGCAAAGTAGTATCCGCCGTTACGTAAGTAGAACCCTCTCACGGTTTCGTCGCCGTAGGTGGGCATGACAAAACCGCTGGAGTACTTTTTGTTGAAAGGGAAGAAGCCGTAAGGGATTGCGATGGGCAACGGTACATCCGCTACGACGAGGTGCGCCGGTCCGAAGACCGTCTCCTTGCCGGGATTTACTTTCGCGCGGGAGAGTTTCAGATAGAAGTGTGGATGTTCCGCATCGCACGTGGTGTAAGTACCGTCCTCCAGATATAGCGTGCCGTCGTCGGTACGTTTGGCGCGTTTGCTCGTCACTAAGCCGTTGCCTTGTGTCGTGCTGACATCGGCGATGTATCCCTTCTTCGTCTTGAAGTTGAAGCTCATCTCCCCGCTTTGGTACATGTCGCTTCCCTGCTTGTAGGTGGGTAGGTCCTCACGCTCCGAGCGGGACTGTGCCGTGTCTGTGCGCATACTGTCGGGCAGCAGGCGTGCGTGGACGAGGTTTGAGTCGAGGCTCATCGTCACCACTCCGGCGTTCAGCGTCATGTCCTGGTACTTTACCTTCGCCTTGTTGTAGAGCGTGATGACTTTCCGTTCCGCGTCGTAAACGATGGAGTCCTCCGCTTCGTACTGCACTGGGGCGTCGAGACCGTCTTTCTTGCCTTTGAGCGTGTCCTGCGAGAGGGCGATGGTATCTACTGTGATAACTCCCTGGCTGTGGAACGTGCTGTCCATGAGCGCGCGTTGCAGGGAGTCGGGTTCGATTGTTGTGTCGGGCGCAAGCGTACCCTTCGGTTGCAGGGTGTCGGCTACGGCGGGGCGGGGCGGGGCGGTGTGCGCCCGCCGTCCTCCAGTCGCGGCAAAGCAGAATGCAAAGGCCGCCATAAGCAAAGTGAGAGTTGCTTTCTTCATAAACGCTCGGCGCGCGAAGATAGCCATTCCCTTGCGAACAGCGAATGCGTGTCGGGCTTTTTAACGTATTATAAGAGCTGTTGGACGTGCCTTGTGCCGCTTCAGCCGAACAGGGTGTGCCATTCCCAAAACCGGGCGGCTTGTTCTTCTCCGAACTTGCTGACGCTCCGTGCGGCCTCCTCAGGCGTTTTTTCCCGTTCTGGTTGGGTCTTTGAGAAGAACTTGTCCGCGTAGCATATGACCTGTTCCTCCATTGTTTCAGGCAGCAGGTCGGTAGTTGGAGGCTGGAGCCCCCGGCTTAGGAACGCCTCACGCCGCAGCCCGGTCCCCGTATGGCGTTCGCAGATGCGTGCTTCGGCCTCCCACAGTTCTCCTTCTGAGCGCATCAGACGCGCGCCGATAATGCCGTGGAGGATGTAATGCTCCGTGCCGTAGCAGTGGATGCCTGGTGCATTACAGAAGCGTATGCCGATGTCGTGGAGCAGTGCCCCCCGTTCTACGAGTCCGCAGTCCAGGTGTAGTTCGGGGTGTTCACGGCATATGCGCAGCGCACGTTCGGCAACGCGGCGGCTGTGGGTCAGCAGCAACTGGCGCGGTTCGCCCGCTTCGGGGTAGTACTTGTCTAGGATTGCTAAAGCGTCCATGTGGCGTTCTTTGTTGGAGTTGGTGGCTTCTGCCGGTTTGTCAGAGCAGGCCGAGACCGCTGATTAGGATGAGGAAGATGACGAACGGGGCAAAATACCTCAGCAGGGCGACGATGAGGCGTGCGTGCCCATAGGGCAGTGTGCCGTCGTTCGTCAGTTCGCGTCGGAGGATGCTGCGGTCTAGTATCCATGCAGCGAAGAACGTGATGAGTGCTCCGCCGAGTGGGAGGAGTATCTGCGAGGAGGTCCAGTCGAAGAGGTCGAACAGGTTGCGCCCGAACAGTGCCAGCCCCTTCAGTGGCCCTATGGACAGCGAGCAGAGCGTGCCGAGCGTGATGACGACGATGGTAACGACCGTTGTCGCCGCACGGCGCGAGAGGTGGAAGTCCTCTGTGAGGTAGGCGGTCGGCACCTCGTGTAGTGATATGACGGATGTCAGTGTGGCGAGTACGAGCAGGGCATAGAAAAGCACGGAAACAGCGTATCCCAACCACGGCAGCGCGCTGAACGCTTCCTGGAATACATTAGGCAGGGCGATGAATACCAGTGATGCACCCGCATCGGGGCGGATGCCGGTGGAGAACACGGCGGGGAAGATAACGATGCCCGACATGATGGCCACAAGCGTGTCTATCATTCCGACGTGCAGCGCCGTACGGAGAAGGTTTGTTTCCCGTCCGAAGTAGGAGGCGTAGGTGCAGAGACAGCCCATTCCGATACTCATGGAGAAGAAAGCCTGCCCCATGGCTGCCAGCACCATGCGGAGCGTCACTTTCGAGAAGTCGGGCTTGAAGAGGAAGGCAAGCCCCGCTGCCGCGCCTTCCGTGAAGAAGGAACAGGCGACCAGTGCGATAAGGATGATGAAAAGTAGCGGCATCAGTACTTTCGAGAAGCGTTCAATACCTTTCTCTACTCCCCGGACAATGACGAAATGGGACATCAGCACGAAGACGGCCATGCAGGCGATGGGCAGTAGCGGGTGGGCGATAAACGCTCCGAAGTAGCGTTCCCAGTACCCGTTGTCAGCCAGTGCGGCAGCTTGTTCCGCCGAGCTGGGTGTCATCGAGGCGGCTTTGAAAAAGTACGCCAGTGTCCAGCCCGCCACAACGATGTAGTAGCTCATGATAAACCATCCCGTCATCACGCCGAGCTTGCCCGTCTGTCGCCAGAATCGGTTGCCTCCCAACCGTTTGTAAGCCTGTGCCGTATTCGTGTGTGCCGCGCGGCCTACAACGAATTCCGCCACGGTGAGCGGGATGCCCAGTGCGAGGACGCACAGGATGTAGATAATGATGAACGCTGCTCCGCCGTTATTCCCGGCCTCCACGGGGAAGCGCCAAATGTTACCCAACCCTACGGCGGAGCCTGCGGTGGCCAGCACCATGCCGAGCTTGCTGGCGAAGTCGGAACGCTCGTTTCTCATCTCTTTTCTGTTTAGTTCTGTTCTGCTTTTAGCTAATATTCGGCAAAAATACGTTTTCTCCCGCACTACGCAAAAGTCCTCCCCACTTTTCTTTGCACTCCCAAACCCAGGAGGCGGAGCCTGCGGCGCCCGCACGGCCCCTTCTGAGGTGTGCGCACATCTCCATTTGAGGTAAGCGCAAAGCTCAACGCAAGGTAAGCGCACACCTCAACGCAAGGTAAGCGCACACCTCGATGCAAGGTAAGCGCGAAGCTCAAAACGAGGTGTGACGTAACGTTTTTCTCTATCTTCGCCGTCACAAAAGCCGCGCCTTCCGTGTCCTATAGAGTAGAATATGACCGCCACCGAGTTCGAACATACCGTCCTACCCCTTGCGCCTGCCTGTTTCTGCTTCGTATGACAATAAATGCATAGTCACTCCACCCTGCGGAAGCGCTTTACGACTTCCTTGGAATCCGTATGGTTCCAGACCATTTCCTTGCGCGTGAGTCGGGCGATGTCGCACTCCTCGCCGCCGGGGTTGAAGGGTGCCTGGCGCGTGGTGCCGTAGATGACGATGTGCCCCGTGTGGCCCACCACGTAGTCGTGCAGCGTGGTCTTGTCGCCCGTGAACACATCGGACGTGAACACCTCCACCGTACCTTCCGTCTGGCTTGTGGGGCGGAAAGTGTAGCGCTCCGTACCCACGTCCTGCACGCCCTTATCCCACACGCGTTCCCACGTTCCGCCAAGCAGGCTGGGGTCGAACACCTTGTCATCATCGCCGCATCCTGCGACGCACAGCACAGCCACCACCACGGCTGCCACAGTCATAAGCCTATTCATTTTCCTTTATTTAGTCTGTCCCCTCCACACCATTGCGGAAGGCATGCAAAAGTAGGCATCCAGGATGAACGAGGCAAGGAAAACACAAGTATTTAACACACGGAAGCGAAGGAAATGCGCCTGAGCGGGCAGCCCGCGCAGCCCGTAGCCGCACGCCCGATTCCTGCGGCCTACCGCCCCTGCTTCCTGCCGAAAAGTTTCGCCGGTGCGCACACATTTTCTTCCGAGATGCCTTGAAAACTTTTCGGGAACGGGACATATTCTTTAAATTCAGGCTGAATTTGTACATTTTCAGGCTGAATTTATAGAATTTGTGGGGAGAGAGAAGAAAAGTTGTGCGCACGCGAGAAAAAATGCATGCGCACCTGAAGGATTTTCTTGCGGTATGTGTGGAGGCGAGATGCGGCGAGGGAGATGGCGCGTTCCTTGGCGAAAGGAATGTGGTGCAAGGAGGTCGGCGTCCTTCACGCGCGCGTTATATATAATAATGTGTCTGAGGAATGTTTCAAAGCTTTCTACGAAATTTTCGTAAATTATTGGGTATTTGTTTGGCGTATCTACGAAAAGTTCGTAGCTTTGCTCCGTGAATTAAAACAGAAGGGCTCGTGGCCCGCAACCTTAATACCGGAACAACATGGAACACTTAACGTATCAGGAAGAGGCGGCGATGCGCCGCATTTGGGCCGGAGCCACCACCGTGAAGGAGGTTCACCGCAGCATGGGCGAGGAAATGCCCTACACGACGCTGGCCTCCGTGGTGAAGAACTTGGAGCGCAAGGGATTCGTGCGCAGCCAGCGCGTGGGTATGGCGTTGCAATACACGCCGCTGGTGAGCGAGGAGGAGTACAAGCGTTCGTCGCTGGGCGCGATGGTGAGCCACTACTTCTCGGGCTCATACCGCCAGGTGGTGAACTTCTTCGTGGAGGAGCAGAAGCTCTCGAAGGAGGACCTGCAGGAGATGATAAGGATGATTGAGGAAAGTCCCCTACCCTCCGGAGAAAGCCTTCGGAGCGGAAAAGATGTAATTAAATAACTGGGGAGGACGCACTCATGATAGTTTATATCCTTACGGTTAATATGGTTTGGGCGGTCTTTTACGCGCTCTACCGCCTTTGCCGTGGTCGCGACACGTTCTTCACGCTTCGTCGCGGGTTGTTGCTCGGCATCGTGGGCTTCGCCCTGGTGTTTCCATTCCTGAACTTCATCCGTCTGCCGTTGTCCTCCTCGCAGGTTGCCAAGGTGGACGCCGTGCAGCAACAGGTGTGGCATCAGGTGTGGCTTCCCGTCAGGGACGCTGTGGTCGATGCGGGAACGTCGCAAAACGGACGGATTACCCTTGCGCTGATTGTCATATACGTTTGCGTAGCCGCCGTCCTGCTGCTGCGCTTCGCCATGCAGGTGGCGGGAGTTGCAAAGGTGATTAAGAACAGTCCGCGAGGCGGCGAGGGCGACGTGAAGTGCAGACTGCTGCCCGACGGCGAGTCGCCCTTCAGCTTCTTCGGCTGGCTGTGCATACCGCGCGGGCTACTCGGCACGGACTACCTGCCACACGTCCTGCGTCACGAGGCGGTGCACATCCGCCAATGGCACTCGGCAGACACGTGCCTGCTTCACGTGCTGTGCGCCGTCTGCTGGTTCAATCCCGCCAGCTGGCTCACGCTGGCCGAACTGCGCGACCTACACGAATACATAGCCGACGGCGATGCGTCGCGAGCTGGCGCCCGAGGCTACCAGTATGCCCTGCTCGGCCTTGCGCCCTGCAAGGCGGCCGCCACGGTGGCCAATAGTTTCGCACCACGACAAGCCCGCGAAGCCAAGGCCGGCTCGCGCTTCGGGAGGCTGGTGCAGTGGTTCAATGTCTTACCTCTCAAAAAACGCATCCTTATGATTAACAAACAAAGAACGCACGGCGCGTGGCGCTCCAAGTACCTGCTCCTTGCGCCTGCCGCGCTGGCACTCCTGGTACTCAACCAGCCCATCAACGCCCGAATGGAAGCCGCCGTACTTCCAACTATAGAAAACGCGCTAAACGTAACGCCATGGTCGCAGCAAGCGTCAGCAGCCCAAGGCGCAGCCGCCGCAGAGGAACTCGCCACGGTAGAGGACGCCTCCACGCTGGGCACGACGATGCAGCTCGCCATAGCCCTTGCCGACAGTCTGAAACCCGGAGAAAAGAGCTTGTCGCAACAACTGTCAGACCGTTCCAGCACGAAAGACCCGTCAAAGCAGCCGCTCTTCGTAGTGGACGGCAGCGTTGTGGACATTCAAAGCATGAGCCAGCTACGGGATGAGGACATTGCGTCAATCACCGTCCTGAAGGGCGAATCGGCAACGTCCGTATGGGGATCGCGTGCCACAAATGGTGCTATTTGCATAGTGACAAAGGAGTTCGAGCAGCGCGTCCAGAAAAGAGAGATTATTGTGGATACGTGCACGACGCTCTCTCTCCAACATTCCTCCAGTCGCGTTGCACCCAAATACCCTGGCGGACAAGTTGAGCTGACATCCTTTCTTGCCCGCAACACGCGCTATCCGCAGGAAGCCATAGACAAAGGACTTACGGGAAAAGTCCATGTAAACGTAGGCGTAAACCCCGACGGGAGCGTTGAAGTCTTAGGCGCATGGGGGTCGGAGGAAAAATGCTTGCGCGATGCCGCCATAGAAGCCGTGAAGAAGATTCCGCGCATGATACCCGGCACCGAAAACGGAAAGCCCGTTGTCATGACAATGGAGATTCCCGTCACGTTCAATTTGCAGTAAACGCATGGAAGCCCCCACCTTCCCAAGGGGGCTTCCGATACGGCAAAGTTTCTTGCGTCCAGTCCTTTCCTCACAAAAACTAAAAGCCTGACAATACTGATGAACAGCATTACGAAGACTTTCTTCTCCTTTCTCCTCTGTGTCGCGCCGCTCGCCGCCCCGGCACAGCACTTCGGCGTACAAGGCCGCATTGTCGATGCCGACAGCGTGGCGGTGGCGTTGGTGCGCGTCGGACTCTTCGGCGCAGACTCCACGCGCGCCGTGGCAACAGCAGAGACGCAGGTGGACGGCAGCTTCAGCCTCGCCGCCCCGCGCGCAGGCAGCTACCGCCTCGAAGCCTCGCTCATCGGCTACCGTCCCGTGCGGGAAAGCGTGAAGCTCACGGCGCAGTCGCCGCGCAAGGACTTTGGCACCATCGTCCTCGAAAGCCTCGACCGCGAACTGGGCGAGGCACAGGTGACGGCGCTCTCGCAGCAGCTCACCATCGAAGCCGACACTTTCAGCTACCACACGGACGCTTTCCGCCTGCCGCCCGGTGCCACGCTCGGCGCGCTGATGAAGCAACTGCCGGGACTGGAGATGGACGCCGACGGTAACCTGACGTTCCAAGGTCGCAGCGTCAGCAACATCCTCGTGAACGGCAAACCTTTCTTCCAGAACGCGCAGGAAGCCATGGCCAACGTGACGGCGGAAGCCGTGAAGGACGTGCGCCTCTATGAAAAGACGGACGAGACGAAGGAGTTCACGCGCACGACGGATGCCGACAAGCAGACCGTCATGGACCTGCGCATCAAGAAGGAGTACATGGGCAACTGGAGCGCGAACCTCGACGCTGGCGGCGGTACGCACGAACGCTACATACTGAAAGGCTTCGGCACGAACTTCACGGAACGCCGCCGCCTCTCGCTCTATGCGCAGGTGAACAACATCAGCGAGAACCAGCAGGCCGACGAGAACGGCAACTGGAGCAACTGGACGCGCGGAGACGGCCTCTACACATACCGGTCGCTCGGAGCCAACTACTCCTGGGAGAACGGGCGCAAGAACACGGAAGGCGGACGCGTGGAAGTGACGGCCAGCGGCAACCTGCGCCACAACAACCGATCGCGCCTCGTGGTTCAACACAACGAGGAGTTCCTGCCCGGCGGCGGAGCGTTGCGCTCGGAAAGCCTCACCCACTCGTGGACGCGCCTGTTCGACGGACAGGGACGGGCACACCTCGTCTGGAACGTGGACACGTTGCGGCGCCTCACCTTAAGTGCGGGCTTCAGCACCTCGCGCTACCCCGCCATAAAGCACGACACGGCTTCGGCCTCCTCGCCCGCAGGCGCGGTCTATGAGCAGCTGAACCTCGGACACGGCCTATACCGCGACACGTCGGGAAGCGCGAACCTCAGCTACATACGCCGCCTGCGCCGCGAAGGGCAGTCGCTGGAGCTGAGCGCCAACTTTGACTTCGGAGAAAGCCGTGAACGCAGACACGAATTCGCGCAGCAACGCTACTTCCAGCCCGGCGTGCCAGAGCCGCTCAACGTGGACAGACAGTACGAGCTCGTGCCCACGCACAATCAGAACTTGACGATTGACGCAAACTACAATTTCCGTCTCAGCAAGCACTTTGAAGGGCGCATGGGCTACCGCTATGGCTACTGGCACACCACTACGGCGCGCCACCTCTACGACCTGGACATCTACGAAGCCTACCGCAGCCTCTCGCTCCCGCTCGGCACGCTGCCCACGCAGGGCGACTCGCTCCTCGCGGCACGCAACTTCGAGAACGCCTTCGGGCGCAGCCGCTATTCCCTGGTGAACGGCATCGTTCCCACGCTGAGGGGACGTTGGGACAAAGTGGATTTCGATGCCAGCGTGCAGACGTCGTATGTCTCGGAACACCTCTACTACGACCGCGCAGGCCAACACCTCACGCCCTCGCGCCACTACGTCTCCGTGTGGCCACGCGCCGTGGTGAACTGGAAGTTCGTGGAAAGCGGCAAGCTGACGTTCTCCTACGAAGGCGGCCCCAGCTACGCCGGACTTGAGGACAAGCTACCCTTCACCGACAACAGCAACACGCTCCGCCACGAGGAGAACAATCCCGACCTGCACACAGCGTGGTGGAACCGCGTGTTCCTGCGCGGCAACTACTTCGACAAGAAGCACGGTACGAACTTTAGTGCCTTCGCCGGCGCGCAGCAGACGTTGAACAAGGTCGTGCCGACACAGCGCGTGGATGCCGTGACAGGTGTGCGCACGCTGTCGGAGACAAACGTGAACGGCACGTGGAACGCCTGGGGCTACCTCAACACAGAACTGCGGCTTGACTCCGCACAGCATTGGAAACTGCGCCTCTCCACCAGCTTCGACGTAAGCCGCGAAAAGAGCTTCGTCGGCGAAGCGGCAGGCGGCCTCGGACTGAGCCTGCTGCACAATTATGCCGTGCGGCCGGGCGCGTTCCTCTCATGGCGCGACAAGATTTGGACCGTCTCCTTCAACGCCAGCTACGGTTTTCTGGCCACGCGCTACCAGCAGACGCCGCAGTATAACCAGACGGGGCAACACTTCGAGGCAAGGCTGGCGCCGCAAGTGGACCTTCCCTTCGGCATGAAACTCAGCACAAGCCTGCACTACTACGTGAACTGGAACTACGCCGACGCGCTGATGAACCACGCGCAGTGGCTCTGGAACATCTCGGCCTCGCAGTCGTTCCTCAAGGACAAGCGACTCACCGTGCAGCTTGAAGTGCAGGACCTCCTGCACCAACGTACGGCAGAAAACAGCACCCTTTCCGGCACCGCACGCCACTACAACCGCACACACGTCTTCCTCTCCTACGCTATGCTGCACCTCGTCTATCGCTTCTCCATCGGCGGCAGAAGTGCCGTGCAGCAGTCCGCCCCCGGACCCCGCGTAATCCGCGAAGGCGGGCAGGTAATTCTGATGTAGCCGCCATATCCCGGCTGATTTAGTTTGACATGATTTCAGCAGGCACGGACCACCCGCGAGGGCAGTCCGTGCCTTTTTTGTCACCTGTCGTCCTGTCAGGGGAAACTATCTATAGGGTTACGTCGGCCTACCCCTATGGTTACGGAGACGTGACCGCAGGGTTGCGTCGGGCTATCCCTGGGGTTAGTTGTGCCCGGCTCTGTTATTTCCCCGCCCGCCCTTGGCCTATCGGAAATGTTTGCCTACCTTTGCCGCCGGAAACGATAACTTGATTATGCCTTACGCGTATATATATCATAACGGTATAGCCGCCTCCGCCGCTGCGGAGGCCGGCTTCGGCCGTGCTTACGGGGCGGGAAGTGCCCGAATTACCCCCCCTCGCACTTTGGTTATCAAGTAGTTACAGAAATACGAGTACGCATTGAGCGGCGCATCGCGCCCCCTTCGGAGGGGTGTGGTGCGCCGCTTGGCGTGTATGTACCAGCCCATGCCCCGAAGCCCCTCCAGCCCCCCCTCCCGTCCCCCCGAGAGGGGGAGGCTTGGGGATGGTGTGAGCGTAATAAACAAATGCTATTATAAATAAATTGAAGTATTAAGAAATGGAAAAAAGAAAAGAACTGAACGCTGCGCTGCCCGGCGATGTGCGGGCGGCGGAGACGGGTGCGGACGCCGCGCCGCAGGGAGCGAAGAAGTACGTGAAGCCTGCGATGAAGGTATTCAAGCTGGACTGCGGACTACTGGCGGCGAGCGGCGTGTCCGAACCGCCCGTGCAGGTTAGTCTCCACCCTGTGGGGATTGAATTTTATGTGTTGTTATGGGATTGTACCCATCCCACGGGAGGAACCGCGAATGTACTCTATGATGGCACGGCTCACAGCTGCAATGAGTTTGTATCAGGTGAAAAGGAGGGGTGGAGTTTCGGGTGCTCTGATCTCGGCGGTGATTTCCTCAGCAAGTATGCCGCCTCAGTGGCAGACCTGCGCGACTATGCGGACTCAAGGACCGACTGCTCGATCATGAGCGGAGAGCTATTTGGTGGCCAGTGGCTTTGCGGCCCCGGTATTATCGATACGCCGGGTCCCATTCCGCTTGCCTCTTTCAGCGGTGCGGACTGGGACGTTCAGGACTTCTTTGCCAACGCGCAGTTCGATGCGTGTTCCGAGAGCGGAACCTTCAGTGGAACGTACGACGGGCGCAGGTTTGAAGGAGAGATAAGTGACACTAAAACCATAACAACATGAGTTTGGTAGGGCGGCGGAGGTGTAGTGGGCAGCTCTGCGGTTGTTGATAAGTTGTGGAAAACTTCCGCAGGCTCCCCGCCGGGCGTTTGGCGTGCGTGTCGTAACTTTGCAGGCGGAACGTGAAAGGAATGATATCCTAAAGAAAAGACATTTATGCCAACGGAAAGAAAGAACACCTCGCGCACCTCGCGTGCCAAGGCCGCCGCCAATGCTCCGCAACAGGACGAGTACGGGCACCTGCAGCCCCAGGAACCGCGCATGGAACAGGCCGTGCTCGGCGCGCTGATGGTGGAGAAGGATGCCTACTACCGCATCTCCGACATCCTGCGCCCGGAATCCTTCTACGAGAAGCGCCACCGGCTGATATACACCGCCATACGCAAGCTGAACATGGAGGAGCGTCCCGTGGACATCCTCACCGTGACGGAACAGCTCCAGCGCGATGGCCAGCTCGAGGAAGTGGGCGGCCCCTTCTACATCACCCAGCTGAGCGGTGCCGTAGCCAGTAGCGCGCACATCGAGTACCACGCGCGGATTATCGCCCAAAAGGCACTCGCGCGCGAGCTGATTACTTATACGTCCGACATACAGGGAAAGGCTTTCGATGCGACCACGGACGTGGATGAACTGATGCAGGAGGCGGAAGGAAAACTCTTTGAGCTGTCGCAGAATAACGTCAAGCGCGATTACACGTCGATAGACCCCGTCCTCGTTGAGGCCATGGATATGCTCAGTAAGGCTATGGCGCGGCCTGACGGCATGAGCGGCATACCTTCCGGCTTCCACGAGCTTGATAAAAAAACGGCAGGCTGGCAGAACAGCGACCTTGTCATACTGGCAGCCCGCCCTGCGATGGGTAAGACGGCATTCGCCATGTCGATGGCCAAGAATATCGCCGTGGACCAGCGCATCCCGATGGCCCTTTTCTCCTTGGAGATGGCCAATGTACAGCTGGTTAACCGCTTGCTTGCGAATGTCTGCGAAATTTCCAGCGATAAGCTGAAGAGCGGGCAGCTGGCACCCTACGAGTTGGAACAGCTGGACGTGCGGCAGCGCGTGCTGCAAGGTGCGCCGCTCTATCTGGACGACACGCCTTCGCTTTCCGTATTCGAGCTCCGTACCAAGGCGAGGCGGCTCGTGCGCGAGCATGGCATAAGGATACTCATGATTGACTACTTGCAGCTGATGAACGCCAGCGGGATGTCCTACAATTCGCGCCAGGAGGAAGTGAGCACTATCAGCCGATCGCTGAAAGGGCTTGCCAAGGAACTGAACATCCCCATCATCGCCCTCAGTCAGCTGAACCGTGGCGTAGAGGGCCGTACGACACCGAACGGCGAAAATGACGCGGTGGCTAAACGTCCGCAACTGAGCGACTTGCGCGAGTCGGGCGCCATCGAGCAGGACGCGGATATCGTGGTGTTCATCCATCGCCCGGAGAAATATAATCTGCTCCAGGACAGTCACGGGAATGACCTGCGCGGAAAAGCGGAAATCATTCTCGGAAAACACCGTAACGGTGAGACTGGAATCGTGAACCTGCGCTTCAGGGGGGAGTTCGCCCGTTTTGAGAATCTGGATGATGGCCTCGCACCGTTACCGGGCGGGGAGCAACAGGTGATAGCGTCAAAAGCAAATAAGAAGAGAGTGCGGCCGGAGAATGCGGAGGGCGATGTGGCACCTCTTCCTTCTGCGGAAGAGGGTGGAGCCTTCGCCCCGCAGAGCGAGGAGGCTGCGCCTTTCTAATGCTCGCGCAGTAAGCCTTGCTACTTGATGAGGGTGCTGTAGTAGCCTGCCTTGTATATATTAAATAGGAGCAGGTTGGGGCGCGGGCCGAGCAGCTGTCGGCGGAGTGGGGTGCGCAGGCGGAGGAACGCCGTCCGCAGTAGGCCCAGCAAATGCAGGCGGGCCAGCCGCTTGCACAGCCGTGATGCACCCGCTTCGCTCTGTATCGGTTCGCCCAGGCGCGACAGGGTGCGCATGGCTGCCTCCGTCTTGCCGAGGAAGGACTTGTTAGTGTCTATTCCGTTATGTACAAGTGGGTTGTCAATGTGTAGCACTGAAAACCCATTTTTTTCCAGCATCAGACCCAGTAGCGTGTCCTCGTAGCCGTACTCCGTACAACGTTCGTCAAAGCGTACCGTTTCAAGGACGGATTTACGGAACATGACATTGAACGTGGTGAAGCAGCTATACGGGTGTGCGTTCCTGTATGCCGCCGTCCGCCGCTGTTCCATGGCGCGTTCGTAGCGCATACGCAGTTCGCAGCCCGGCTGCCCCCCCCCTGACGGGTTGCGCAGAGAGCCGCAAACAACGTCCGCCCGTCCGCAATGCTCCCAGTAGCAGCCGACGAAGTCAGGCGTGCATACAAGGGCATCGCTGTCAATGATGACGATATTCGGGAAGGACGCCTGTCCTATCAGGAAATTGAGCCCCCGCGCCCTGCCGACGTTCGTGGGTAGTTCTACGAGCTGGCAGCCGGAAACGTTCTGCAGGCCGGCTCGCAAAGCCTCCCGCTCCTCTTGGCGGCTTCCATCGTCGGCGACAATAATCTCAAAACTGAAGCCGGAATCTGCTACCGATAGGGCCCGTGCCTGTTTGCTGAGCTCGGAAACGAGTTCGGTGCAGTCGTAATTATATGTAGGAATCAGGAAGGAAATCATTCTCTTGGTAAATAGGCTTTGCAAAAGTAGTGTAAAGATATTAAAAAACGCCGTTTTTTCTGTCTAAATATTGGTGTATAAAATGCGAACCCCTACTTTTGCAGCGTTTTAACCAAATAACAACACAAATATGTTTAACGAGAAAGCTGGCGAAATGGCTGGCAAGATTTGGGAAGCCCTCAACGGAAACGGTGGGCTGACAGGCAAAGAGTTGAAAAAGACTGCCAAGATTAAGAGTGACAAGGACCTCTATCTCGCTCTCGGATGGTTGCTCCGTGAGGACAAACTGAACATTGAGGAGGTAGAGAAGGACATCAAGGTCGCTCTGAAGTAAGGAGGAAACTCCTTGTGGCCGGGGTATTCCCGGCCGCTTGCATGGTTGTGCGGCTTTCCTTGTGGAAGCTGCTTTTTTGTGCCGGTGCGGTAGCCGGACCGGAAGCGTGCGGGAAGGGGAGGCTAAGGTGCGGAAACATCTTTTTTATCCCTTTCACAATATTTTGGTAAAAGTCGCGTTCGTATGTTAGAAGTAGGCGTGACTCCCTTTTTTGAAAGGGGAAAGAGCGGCTGCGGCGGATAGACAAGCATTCTTACTACAATAAGAACCTGAAATTAGACATGCAGACAAAGACCGTTAATCGCAGGACGGAACAGCGTGAGGTACGGCTGGCCATGAAACCGTGGCAACGTATCATGAAGCGTGTGCTGGACATCCTGTGCGCACTGGTAGGGCTAATATTCCTTTCTCCCATATTCCTGGCGGCCTATATCGCCTTGAAACTGCAAGGGGACGGGCCGGTTATTTTTTCGCAGGAGCGCATAGGACGGAGCGGGAAGCCTTTCCGTATTTTTAAGTTCAGGACAATGCATACCGATGCTGAGGCTGACGGCCCGCAGCTCTATACTGAAGGTGACAGCCGCCTGACGAAGGTGGGTGCATTCCTGCGGGACCACCACATAGACGAGCTGCCGCAGTTCTGGAATGTTCTGGTCGGCGACATGTCCATGGTGGGCTACCGCCCCGAACGGCAGTTCTTCATTGACCAGATTATGGAGCAGGATCCGCGTTACAGGTACTTATTTCAGATGCGTCCGGGGGTGACCTCGGAGGCAACGCTGTATAACGGCTATACGGATACGATGGAGAAAATGCTGGAGCGCCTGAACATGGATCTCCGGTACATGGAGACGGCCACCCTCCGCAAGGATATTCTCATCATGCTCAAGACTTTCGGCGTCATGGCTTAGGCCGTAGGATGCCGTAGCTTGTTGGAAATAGAAAAACGAACGTGCGATAATTACGATATTCGGATTATGAAGAAAATTACAACGATACTTGCCGCATTCCTGTTGGCCGTGCCGCTGGCGACGCTGGCCCAGTCCACGATGACAGACAGCCAGATAATGGAATTTATTGTCAAGGAAAACGAGAAAGGGACCTCCCGGTCGCAAATCGTAACGAAGCTGATGGAGCGCGGGGTCACGGTGGAGCAGATCCGCAAAGTCCGCGAAAAGTATGAACGACAGAAGAATAAGCAGCAGCCGGGCGCGCTGGACATTTCCGGATACGACAAGAAAAGGCAGGACCGTATGCGCCGCAACAACGGCGAAGTCCGTCAGGAGAAGGAAGAGCCCAACGCCCTGCGCCGCCGTAAACGCGCGGATGATGTCCGTGACTGGGAACTGACGGAGAAGCAGCGCGAGGCGAGGCGTGAACGCCAGCTTGACATGATGGACGAGGAACTGGACTTCGTACTTCCCGACTCGTTGGAGATGTATGACGAGATTATGGGCGTGAAGCGCAAGAAAGGGAAGGAAGTGTTCGGTAGGAACATATTTAATAATAAGAAACTGACGTTTGAGAGCGACATGAATATCGTCACGCCCGCCGATTATCGCCTCGGGCCCGGCGATGCCGTGTATGTTGATGTGTGGGGTGCCTCGCAGCGGAACTATGAGACTACCGTGTCGCCCGACGGCTACATCAACCTTGAGGGTTTCGGCCCGGTACATGTGTCGGGGATGACCGTCGCCCAAGCCAACAACCAGCTCCGAGCCACGCTCGGTTCGCGCTACTCCAGCAGCCAGATAAAGCTGACGGTAGGGCAGACGAAGACGATAACCGTGAATGTCATGGGCGAGGTGAATAATCCGGGCACGTTCACCCTCTCTGCTTTCTCCACTGTGTTCCACGCGCTTTACATGGCGGGCGGAACGAATGAAATCGGTACGCTGCGAAATATTAAGGTATATCGGAACAACCGCCTCATCTCTACCGTAGATATTTATGACTATATTCTGAACGGACAGATGTCCGGGAACGTGCGCCTAAGTTCAGGCGACGTTATCGTAGTCGGTCCTTACGAGTGCCTGGTGCAGGTGGCCGGAAAGGTGCGCCGCCCCATGTTCTACGAAATGAAGCAGGATGAGAGCGTCGGGACACTGATTAAATATTCCGGCGGGTTTACGGGTGAGGCCTATCAGGGGCTGGTTACGCTTGTCCGGAAGGCCAGTGGCCAGATGGCGGTGTACTCGTTGGACGAGTTTGAACGGAATAGTTTTCAGCTCCGGGACGCGGATTCCTTGTTCGTGGACTCCACGCTGAATCGGTATAGCAATATGGTGGAGGTGAAGGGAGCCGTGTTCCGTCCCGGGAAATTCCAGATGGACGGTTCCATATCCACCGTGCGCCAGTTGCTTGAAGCTGCAGGCGGCCCGTTGGAAAATGCCCTTATCCGTCACGCCATCATGCACCGGCGCAAGGAAGACCGCTCCTTGGAAGTCCTTGCGGTTGATGTAGCAGCATTGATGGAGCACTCCGTCCCCGACATCCCCCTGCGTAACGAGGATGTCCTGTACCTCCCGTCCAAGCAAGACATGCAGGAGGAGCTGACGTTGCAGATAATGGGTGAAGTGAACTACCCTGGTGAGTACGAGTATGCCGAGAATATGACCATCGAAGACTTCATCCTGCAAGCCGGAGGCCTCAAGGACGCGGCATCAACCGTAAAGGTGGATGTGGCACGCCGCATCCGTAACAGCAAAGCGACCAATGCGGAAGATGTAATCGCCCGTACGTACTCGTTCGCTTTGAAGGACGGTTTCGTCCTTGATGGCGAGGCAGGATTCCGTCTTGAGCCTTTCGATGAGGTTTATGTACGCCGCAGTCCGGGTTATGCCGCGCAGGAGCATGTGCAAGCCGACGGCGAGATAGCGTTTCCCGGCATATATACGCTGACGAAGAAGTCCGCCCGCCTGAGTGACCTGATTCGGGAAGCCGGAGGCTTAACCAAGGAAGCGTATGCGCACGGCGCACGTCTGGAGCGTGTTCTTACCGCAGAAGAGCGCCTGGCGCAGGAGACGATGCTGCGTATGATTGCGGCCGGTGACTCCGTGAACATGGCTCGCTTGGTTGTTGGTGATGTCCGTTCCATCGGTATCCAGCTTGACAAGGCGTTGGAGCATCCGGGAAATGACCAGTGGGACATCGTATTGCGTGCTGGCGACCGCCTGGTAATTCCGCAGTACAGTAATACGGTGAGCGTGAATGGTGAGGTCATGTGGCCCAACACCGTGGCTTACAAACAAGGGGAGAAGCTTGACTTCTATATTAACCAGGCGGGCGGATTCGGTCAGCACGCCCGGAAGAAGCGCGTGTTTGCCATCAATATGAACGGTACGGTGACGCGGGTGAAAAGGGCTAAGGATATAGAACCGGGTAGCACGTTGCTCGTTCCGGCCAAGGCGAAGAAGAGCGGCTTGAGCCTTGGAGAGGTAATGAGCCTGAGCACGATGGGTATAAGCCTTGCTGCCGTGCTGGCAACGATTCTAAAAAAGTAGTTAATCATGGATAACCTGCAACGCATATTATATATAGTCCGCCTGCTGCTCCGTAAGTGGTGGGTTGTACTGCTGACCTGCGTGGTCGTGGGCGGCCTTAGTGCTGGGTATATTGTCAGCATCCCGCGCTCTTATACCTCCACCCTGACGATGATGCCGGAAATGAACGGGGGGAATAGTTTGGGTAACTTGGCTAATATGGCTTCGCAAATAGCGGGCATCAAATTGGGGAGCGGTGAGACGGAGGATGTCATCTACCCGGAATTTTACCCGAAGGTCATCGGTACGTCGGATTTCATCGCCGACCTGCTGAAGCAGGAGGTGACCCCTAAGAAAGCAGGGCACGCCGTGACGCTGTACGATTACTTTACAAAGTACCAGGAAGTACCGTGGTGGGACGGGCTTTTTGACGGGGATGGCGAAAAAAAGGTGGACAAAGATGGTCCCCTCACGCCGGATATCAATCCCCGCCGGATGACCAAGCGGCAAGAACGCTTCGTCCGTGAAGTCAGCAGTGCCATCCAATGTTTCATCGAGAAGCGGACGACGATGGTTACCATCCATGTCACGATGCAGGACCCCGATGTGGCGGCGCAGGTTGTAGGGCTCGTACAGAAACGTCTCCAAAGTTATATTATTGATTACCGAACGAGCAAGGCACGCACGGACGAGGCCTACTACGACCAGCTCACGGCGAAGGCACTTATTGACTACAAGGATGCGCAGAAGGCTTATGCCGCTTTCGCTGACGCCAACCAGGACTTAGTATTGGCTTCCGTAAAGCAGGAGGAAGAGCGTCTGGAGAATGAGATGCAAATGGCCTTCAATGTCTATTCACAAAGTGCTATGCAACTGCAGCTGGCCCGTGCGAAAGTGCAGGAGCGGACGCCGGCTTTTACGATTATTCAGCCGGCTTGCGTACCGACTAAGCCGTCCGCCCCGAAACGTTTCGTCTTCGTAGGCATGATGCTTGTCCTGAGTTTCATCGGGTCAGTGCTGGCCATAATCTTCTGGGACCATTACAAGCGTCAGAAGCGGGCGGAGGTTGAAGGGGGCAGAAGTGCAGGCCGGACAAACCCAGAGCCCGTGGAAGACACAGCTGAGGCCTGATAAACCTTGACGCTTCATGGTGCGGTTACAGATGCAACGGCGGCAGCTGAGTCCCGAACTCGTTGATTCGTTCTATCTTGTCGTCCTTCAGGGCGTCAATAAGTTGCTTCCGCTTTTTGTCCTGCCGTGGCTGATGCAGAAATTGGGAGCGGGTGGATACGGCTACGTGGGCTTTGCGCTTTCGGTAGTCCAGTATATCGCCCTCATTGTCGATTTCGGATTTGATCTGAGCGCAACGAAACGCGTAGCTGTCGTGCGGGATAACCGGGACTTGCTCACCCGAACGTTCTGGGCGGTCGTGTGGGCAAAGACGCTGTTACTGCTGGCTTCCGTCCTCTTTGTCCTGTTGCTGATAGCTTTTGTCCCGACGTTCCGCTCCTATGGCTGGGCGATACTTTTCACGCTCCCCATGGCTGTGGGTTCTGCCTATACGTTTATGTGGATGTTCCAGGGCATCGGGAAAGTCCGTCTTATCGCCTTGATGAATACTGCCTCCAAGTTACTGCTTCTCCCGTTGATATTCCTGTTGGTCAGAACCCCCGATGATTATTTGTTGGCGGCTCTGTTGCAGTCCCTTGTGTTCCTGCTGACCGCTGTTGTCTCTTGCTTATGGCTGTGGCGGCATCGCGTTGTGGATTCCCCGGTATTCCTCCTTGCCGACATGAAGCGTGAGGTGAAAGACAGTCTCCCGCTGTTCCTGTCCCGTGCCTCTACGAGTGTTTATACGCAGCTCTTCGTTATCATCCTCGGTTTCTTTTGTACACGTGAAGCTGTGGGGCGTTATACTTCGGCGGAGACGGTTATGCGGGCCTTGTGCTTTGTGCTTTACATTCCTGTTACCCAGGCGTTTTTTCCACGGATTAGTGCTTTGAGCGAAGCGAACCGCCCGTTAGCTATTACTACCTTCGGAAAAGTTCGTTGGCTTGTGCTGGGTGCGATGTCCGTTGTGACCCTTGCGTTGTTCGTCAGCGCGCCTTATGTCGTGGCTTTCCTTGGTGCGGATTACGCAGGGTTGGATGTATTGTTGCGGGTGATGGCCTTTACGCCGATTTTTATCGGGGTTGGTGCCGTCTATGGGCAGATGGGGCTTGTCGCACTGGGCGACGGGACGACGCGAAAGCATTTCCGCAACGTTTATTTCATCGTTGCGCTGGTTTCCCTCGTGCTGGTTTCCGTCCTAACGCCGCTTTACCTCGAGCGTGGTGCGGCCATCGCTCTGTTCCTGTCCGAGCTGTTAGTCATGCTCCTGATGTTCTATTATTGTCAAAAGAGCCGGGTGCTCACCAGTTAGCCAGTCACAGTTCATCAATTGCCCGGAAGTATGCTGTTCATCGCGTTTCTCATAACGATTATCTTTACCTTCCTTGGTTGGTACGCTTCGCGAGATATCTTCTCGCCTTTCGTCATTCAGCCCGGGGTCTGGGCAGGTTTACTCCTGCTGTATTATCTTGTTCGCCCCGACTTCTATCCCATTACGCACGACTTCCCGATAGCGTTGGTGTTATGGTGTGTGGGTTTTCTCTCCGCAGCCTACGCCGTATTCGTTTGGATGCCGGAAAAGCGCGGATTGGTCAGCGAGCAACCGTTGTTAGCCTCGGTACAGCCCTCCCGTCGGCTCATCCGCGTCTATATACTGGTCGCCCTTGTTCTTGTTCCCTTTATGCTTATTGCGCTTATCCGCTATGGACTTGAGCGCGGCGAGGTAAATCTGTTCCTTTATATCAGGATGGCCTCGACGATGGAGGACTATGACAAGCCGGAATTCGGTCTGCTTAATTATCTGATACCGCTCATTCTCGTTTCCCTGATTTTGGCCTTCACCTATTTTAAAAGCAAGTGGGCACTGACTATCGTTGTACTTGTGAATATCGCATCGGGCTTTATTACGATGTCGAAGACGGCCTTCTTCGTCGCCCTCATCTCCGCAATTTTCATTTTGTATAGCCAGAAGCGCATCCGGGTACGGACTATTGGCATATGGATGGTCGTCTTCCTTCTGTTCAGTGTATGGTTCCAGTATGTCCGTATGCTGGAGTCCGAACAAGAGAAGTTCTCTATCGGAAATATGCTCTCCCTTTACACGATGTCACCCTGCGTGGCATTCGACTATTACGCGGAGCCGCTTAGTGCCGCCCATCCCGGTGAGCATGTGTTCCGCTTCTATTATGCCATCATGCATGCATTGGGGAGCGATGTTGAGCCTGTGAGAAATATCCAGACCTTCGTGGGGGTTCCCGAACTGACCAATACTTATACCGTCCTGCACCCGTTCTATATAGACTTCGGGCTGTGGGGCGTTTTCATTTTCGGGATGCTTTACGGTGTCTTCTATGGATACTTATATAAACGTGCCCGGGCGGGTAATAATATTTATTTCGTGATATACGCATTCTTCATCAGCTACCTTGCCTTGCAGTTTGTGCAGGAAGACATTTTTTCCTTGCTGTCACTGAACCTCCAGTCTGTCGTCTTCCTCCTTTTGCCTTTCGTTGTCGGGAAGAGAGCGGGCACCAAAGGCGGGGAAGGTAAGGAGGAGGAAGCACTTCCTATCCATAAAAACGCAAAAGCCTATGGCAAAGATTGACATACTGCTCGCCGCATTCAATAATGCGGCCTATCTCCCCGCGCAGATACGCTCCTTGCAAAACCAGACCTTTACGGACTGGCGGCTTCTTGTCCATGATGATGGTTCTACGGATGACACCGTGTCGGTTGTGCGGGAGTTCGCCTCGGCGGACAGTCGCATAACCCTCATTGAGGACGGGGTTACGTTACGTTCCGCGCAGGGCAACTTCATGCACCTGCTACCCTTCTCCGATGCGGAATTCGCTATCTTCTGCGATGGGGATGATATATGGCTTGACAATAAGCTCGCCATCCTTTACGACACCATATCGCAGCGTGACAACTCCCGTCCGCAGGCGGTATATTCCAATTCCTACGTGTATAATCCCGCAACGGGAGAGATTTCCGGCTCCGCGACCCTCTGTATCATGCGGACACTGCACGACGTACTTTTCTCTAATGCAGGAGTGCAGGGCTGTGCCATCCTCTTCAACGCGAAATTGCGCGAGGTCTGCCTGCGCACCCCCGAGTTCGTCGCCATGCACGACCATGTACTCACGATGGCCGCAACGGCCTTCGGCGAGTTCACATACGTCCCGTTGCATCTGATGCTCTATCGCCGCTATGAAGGTGCAGTGACGGGACGGACCGACCGCACCCTCCGCGAACGCTTCGGGCACTTCTTCCAGCGTGGTAAGACCGTCTTGGATGCGCGTCATTATCGGGGTGTTGTCGCTTTCTACGAGGCTAACAAGGAATTCCTTACCCCCGAGCAGGCTGACATTTTCCGCCGTTTCTTCCGTTACAAGGGACGCTCCCGTATATCCAACGCACTCCATATTCTGCCCGACGGCTTCAAACTGTACGGAAAATCGACGGTCCTTATAATAAAACTGCTGCTTCGTCCGTTATTATAATAACGATTGCAGGGCAGTACCATGAAGATTCTGCACATTATCAATACCCTTGACACCGCTGGAGCCGAGCGCCTGGTGGTGGATATGGCCGTGTCCATGCGTAGGGCGGGGCATGAGATCGGAGTCCTTTCCGTCAGTTCGCGGGAAACACCTTTTATGCAGCAGCTTCGCGATGCGGGCATCAAGGTCGCCACGCTGGGCTGTCACGAGCGCAATCCCCTGGCGGTGTTCCGCCTGCGCCCCTATCTGCGCGGTTACGACGTCATCCATGTCCACCTCTTTCCCGCCCAGTACTGGGTAGCGGCGGCGCGTGCCCTGTTTGGCTCGGAGGCGGTATTTGTCACGACAGAGCATAATACTTATAATATTCGTTGCAGATTCCGTTTGACAACGTGGACTGACCGACTCGCTTACCGCCGCTATGATGCCATCACTTGCATCTCTCCTGCCGTTTTGGCCTTTATGCAGGAACGCACACAGCGGCGGGTACCGTTACGTCTGATCCAGAACGGGGTGGATACCGCTCGCTTCAGTAGCGCATCGGGCAATCGTGCGGCCTTGCTCCCTCATGTGCCGCAGGACGCATTCGTATTGATGCAAGTAGCCCGCTTCCAGCCGCAGAAAGACCAAGACTGCCTTATCCGCGCCCTTCCGCTCCTGCCGGATGATGTCCATGCGGTATTTGTCGGCGGCGGAGAGCGGGAAGCGGCCTGCCGCAGGCTAGCATCGGAACTGGGTGTGTCTGGGCGTACTCATTTCTTGGGCATCCGTTCCGATGTCCCCGAACTGCTGTCTGTCGCCGATGTCGTAATCATGTCTTCCCATTGGGAGGGCTTCGGCCTTTCAGCCGTGGAGGGGATGGCCGCCGGTAAGCCTGTGCTTGCTTCCGATGTGGAGGGGCTGGCCCAAGTCGTGGGCGATGAGAGATTGTTATTTATTCCTGGCGATGCCTCTGATTTATCCAAAAAAGTGTTATCTTTGCGCGGCAATAGCGGATACCTGTCCGAGCGAGCCGCTTACTGTGCCCGTCGTGCCGAGGATTTCAGCATAGGGCGTATGGTAGATTGCTTCTTGGAATTGTATCGCGAAACCATAGACGCGAGCGGTCGTAGCAGCCGTGTCGCGACAGTACCAAACGGAAATAGTGACACATAACGGTAGGAAAATCATATTTTGCGCTAACGTCCTGTGGGACTTGGTGAACTTTAGGGGATTCATCATCCGCCGCTTCGTGGATAAAGGCTTCGAGGTTATTCTCGTCGCACCGAAGGATGTGGATGGCGGAGCTGCATGGAAACTTATCCCTGAGGGCGTGCGTTTCATACCTGTACACCTTGACCGTTGTGGCACCAACCCATGGAATGACATTTCCTACCACCGCAGTCTGTACCGTATCTATAAGAAGGAGCGGCCCGACTACATCTTCCACTACACCATAAAGCCCAACATCTACGGCACGCTTGCCGCGTCACGCCTGGGTATCCCCTCCACTTCTATGATATCCGGCCTCGGATACGCATTCGAAAACCGGGGGCTGATGAGCGCCATCGCGGGCTCGCTTTACCGCTTTGCCTTGCGTCGCGCCAAACATGTGTTCGTGCTCAATCGTGAGAACTACCGCTTCGTGATTGACGAGAAGATATCTTCAACGGAAAAGACCATCTGGTTGCGCGGCGGTGAGGGGGTCAGCCTGACGCGCTATCCCTTCCTCAACAACGATTCGGACAAGACGACATTCATGCTTGTCGCCCGCGTGCTGGCGGACAAAGGCTACTACGAGTTCGTGGAGGCTGCCCGCATGGTCCGCAAAGAGTATCCCGACGTGAAGTTCCAGATACTCGGTCCCATTGACGAACTCAACCCCGTGCACATTACGCGGGAGATGATAAGGAAGCACGAGGAGAGCGGTGCTATTGAGTACCTGGGTACGACGGACGACGTCCCCTCTATTGAAGGCCGTCCCGGTACTGTCGTAGTACTTCCTTCCTACCACGAAGGGATGAGCCGGTCGCTGATGGAAGCTCTCGCAATGGGTAAGCCCGTCATCGCTTCGGATATACCCGGTTGCCGCGAAGCCGTCATTGAAGGGCAGAACGGCTACCTCGTAATACCGAAGGATGCTCCGTCGCTGGCCGAGGCCTGCTTCAGTTACTTGCGCCTTTCCCCCGAGGAACGGATGAAGTTCTCCCTCGCCAGCCGCAGGCTCGCGGAGGATGTATTTGACATAGAGCACGTCTATGTGGCTTACAAGAAGGTAATGCAGGAGTGCTTCGACCTGTAGGGTAAAATGTCGGGCACAAAATAACAGCGGCGGCAGACTCCATGACGAGTCTGCCGCCGCCGTCCGTTCTTACGGTTACGGCCTCATTCCTCCGTAGGCCGAGTGTCGGAACAGTAGTTGTTGCAACAAACAGCACTTGCCGGACTGCCCTAGCCTATGGCGGGCTGGTCGGGAAAACTACCCCTGGGGGTAGGGAATGCTAACCCTGCGGTTACGGGAAACTAACCCTAGGGTTACGGCGCACTGCCCCTACGGGGGGGAAAGGTGGTCTCTGGGAGGTGGCGCAGGGAGCCTTATCTCACTTCCTGCTCGTGCGCATGTATATATAATGGTGTGCATGTGCATAAAAAAGCGGAGGAAGCCGCGCGTCCCGTGAAGGGGGGGCTTCCTCCGCTGTGGGTATAGGGGCGGTGGCTTATTCCTCTCCGGCCTCTTCCGCAGCGGCTTCCTCGCGTTCCTTCTGGCGCGCGGCGCGGAGTTTCTCGCCTATTTCCTCAAGGTCGCCTTTCAGGCGGGCAATCTTCTTCTGCACTTCCTCCACGAGGCTGTTTCCTGTGGCGGACTTGCTGCTGAAGAAGCTGAGGTTTGTCTCGTACGTCTGTACCTCGTCCTTCTTTGCCTCGAAGAGCGTCTGCAAACGTTGGCGTTCGCGCGCGAGTTCGCTGCCTACCTTCTCCGTCAGCGCGCGGCGGAAGTTCTCCACGTTGCGGCGGCGTGCGGATATGTGCAGCTCTTCGTAGAGGCGATCCAGCACCTCACGGTACTTCTTGTACACCTTGTCCTTCTTACGGTAGGGCACATGGCCGATGGCGTTCCACTTCTCTTGCAGCTCGTGTACGGCCTGTTGCACAGTTTCCTGGGCCTTATCTTTTCCTTCGGCAAGGAGTTGTTCCAGTTCGGCGATGACACCCTTCTTCTGGGCGAGGTTTTCCTCTTCCTCCCGGCGTTGGTCGCCCGTGGCTTCCTCCTTCTTCTCGAAGAAGTAGTTGCAGGCTGCGCTGAAACGCTTCCATACGGCTTCGGAAACTTTGTGGGGTACAGGGCCCGTCTCCTTCCACCTGCGCTGAAGCGCAATGAGCTTGTTCGCCGTGCTGTTCCAGTCGGTACTTTCCTTTAACGCCTCGGCCTCCTCAACTAGCTTATTCTTAGCTTCAAGGTTCGTGGCGAAAGTTTCGCGCGAAGCTTTGAAGAATTCTGCCTTACGCTGGAAGAAACGGTCGCAGGCCGCGCGGAAACGCTCGAATATCTTCGCGTTCATCTTGCGCGGCGTAAAGCCTATGGTCTTCCACTCGGCCTGTGTCGCCAGTACCTCCTTGGTTTTCTTGTCCCAGTCGCTGAAAGTCTTCAGCACGTCCAGGTCTATCGTTTCCATCCGCTCGCAAAGGGCGGTCTTCCGCTGCAGGTTTTCTTCCTCTTGTGCCTTGAGCCCTTCAAAGTGGGCCTGGTGGCGCTTGTTTACAGCGGTGGATGCTTCTTTGAAACGCGTCCATACTTCCTCGCGCTTATCCCGTTCCACGGGACCGGTCTCACGGTACTCCTGATGTAGGACTTGGAGCTGGCGGAAGGCGGTGATGGGGTCTTCTACATCAGTCAGCCGCTCAGCTTTTTCGCAGAGTTCGAGTTTTTTCTCCAGATTCTTGCGGAAGTCGTACATCCTCGCCTCGTGGTTGAGGTGTAACTGGTCGTAGAAGCGTTCGATGTACAGCTGGTAGTTTTTCCAGAGCTCCGTGGCGTTCTCTGCGGGGACGAGCTTAATTTCGCGCCACTCGGCCTGGAGCTTTTTCAACGTATCGAAATTTTTGTCTGCCGTCTCGGGAGATTCCCCGAAAGCCTTGACGAGTTCGATAATCTCCAGCTTCCGTTTCAGGTTGGCCTGCTTCTGCTCCTCAGCGGAGGCGGCTTCCTTGGCGCGCAGCTCCTTGATGAGTTCCATTTCGGCCTTGAACTTTTCCTCCAATGGGTCGGGTTCGGGCATGAATTCCTCGGGTGCGCCGCCCTCGGCCACGAACTTGTCGCGCGCGGCGGCGGTCTCAGCGGCGTGCAGGTGGTAGTATATTTGCTTCAGGTGCTCCAGTTCCGGGCGCGTCACCTGCAAGCCGTCGTGCGCTATCTCGCGGAGGCGTTCCACAACCTCCTCCTTTGTCTTCGGCTGCGGCTTCGGTTCGGCTGCTTCCTCCGTCGGGGCTTCAGCCTCTGCTTCTGCGGGAGTTGCCGCTTCCGCCTCTGCAGGTGTTTCGGCTTCGGCGGCTGGTTCAGCGCTTTCCTCCACCTGAACAGACACGTCTGCGGGAGTTTCGCTCTCCGCCTCTGCGGATGCGTTTCCGGCTATGGGGGTCTCTTCTGCGTTGGTGGCTACTTCGTTCAGAACTTCTTCGGTTTCGGTGATTTTTTTCTCGTCCATGATGGTGCTTTAAAATGAGCGGGTGAACGGCGGTATGCACCGCCGGAGTTTAACGCTGGCAAATGAAAGTATTTTTTCGGTTACGGCAAAATGTTTGTCCCGCTTTCTTGCTTTTCTCTATGTGGTGGGGACTAAATCCATGCCCGTTTGCGGAAGAGCCAGTAGAAGAGCCCTGTTACAACGGCGGAGCTCACTACGACGAGCGGCATGCCCCACCAAGCCGTTTCCATCCCGTTCACAAGATTCATTCCGAAGACGCTGGCGATGAGTGTCGGGAACATAAGGATGATGCTGACGCTGGTCATTTTTTTCATAACGCCGCTCATGTTGTTGTTGATGATGCTGGCGTAAGTCTCCATCGTCGAGTCAAGGATGTTTGTGTATATATTTGTGGTTTCCCGAGCCTGGCTAATCTCAATGTTTATGTCCTCGATTAGGTCGGCGTCGAGCTCGTCCACGGGGAGCTTAAACTTTAGCTTAGAAAGAAGTGTCTCGTTGGCTCGGATGGAGGTAATGAAGTAGGTGAGGCTGTCTTGTAGGCGGCTAAGACCAATCAGGTCTTCGTTGTCGATGTTGTGATCCAAATTGCGCTTTGCCTCCTCTATAAGGACATTGATTTGTTTCAGTCGCTTAAGATACCATACGGCGGAGCTTAGGAACAGGCGGAACACGAGGTCCACGCTGTCCGTGAAGCCCAAATTACGCTTTTGCTGGTAACTTACGAAGTCGATCATCATGTTCGTCTCGTAATTACATACTGTGACACAAACGCCTTTGTTGAGGATTATGCCGAGCGGAATGGTGGTGTGCGGCGTACGGGAGCGCACTTCCTTGACGTAGGGTATACGCAGGATGATGAGCGTCCACCCTTCTTCGTATTCGTAGCGGGCGCGCTCGTCCTTGTCTCGTATGTCGTCAAGGAAATATGTGGGGATATTGAGTTGGTTGAAGAGGAAGTCTTCGTCGTCCTCGGTGGGACAGGTAACTTGCGCCCAGCAGTTAGGCTCCCATGCGTCCATGGTGCGCAGGCCGTTGTTGATGTTCCAGAAAGTTCTCATTGTGGCAGTCCTCCGAAATAAGTGTGCGGCTGGGAAGCCTGCCTGTGTGAGGTATCCCGGCTGCGTCAGTTTGAGTTATCCGCGTGGTAGTCGTCCATTTTTGCTGTTGTGCCGTGCCCTGCATGAGCTTTCCTGCCCGTTCGGCACGGCGTTTGTCTTTGGTTTTGCGGCGGCAAAGGTAGTAAAAAAGGGCGGACGGGCAAGGTTTTGTGCCGTTTTTTTGCCCGTCCGCTCCACCGTATCCCAGGTCCAGACATCGCTATCCCTTCTGCGGACGCACACAATCTCCTCTGTCGGGGGCGGCATATCGGAGGGAAAATCGTACCTTTGCCGCTGATGAGACACGTTTTTCTCCTACTTCTTCTGTCTGTACTCAGCTTTGGGACGCTTCCGGCACAGGTTGTCGTGGATCTGCAGCGCGGAGGGGCTACCGTGCGCCCCAAGACGGCGGCGGACTATGCCCGTGAGCGGGAGGAACGGCAGGTGCGCCAGGAGCGTGCCGACACGGCGGCTTATCAGGGTTGTCTGCTGCGTGCTTTCGCCGCGCTTGGCGGGGATTCGCTCCTCCGTGCGCGGGAACTTTTTGAGGAAGCCCTGCGCTTGCAGCCCGAGGCACCTGGTAATTCCATCGTACGCCATAACATCGGGCGCATTCACCTGGCACAGGGCGACTATCCCCGTGCTGTGGAACAGTTCAACGCCGTGCTCAAGCGTTTGCCGGACGACCGCACGGTGCGCCACGACCGTGCCGCGGCCTATCTCCAGATGGGGCATGCAAAAGAGGCAGTGGCCGATTGTGATATCCTTCTGCGCGATGAACCCGTAGATAGCCTGCGTGCCGCTCTTTTCTTCCTGCGTGCTGCGGCGCGGATGAAGCTACGTCTCTTTGATGATGCCCGGCGCGATTTGCAGCAGTGCCTTGCCTTGGCACCCGACCGCGAGGGGGCTGTGCTCCTCCTCGTCATGGCATTGCAGCAGGGCGGGCGGCCTCAGGAGGCCATGCAACGGCTCAACCTGTTTATCGCTGCCCATCCGCGCAGTGCCGATGCCCTCGTCCTGCGTGCCGGAATGGAGATGGAGCAGGGAATGTACGAGGCGGCACGCTACGACCTTGATGCGGCCATTGCTGCCGAACCCTCCAATGGCGCCCTCTATGCGGAGCGTGCGAAAGTGCTGGAAGCCCTTGGCCTGCCCGTTGCGGCGCGGCGCGATGCGGCACGGGCGGCGGAGCTTTCTGCGCATCCATAGTCCCGCACACTTTCCTGACAGACTTACGAAATCCCTTGATATGCGAAAATCAGTTTTTATATTGGTCTTGCTATTCCCTCTGTCCCTGCTGGCGCAGTCGCAGGTGGAGGCTTTCCTCCCCATGACGGACAGCGTGGCGTTGCTACGGGAGTACCGCGCCGTCTGGCTCACTACGTTGAACGGACTTGACTGGCCCCGAACACGTGCCACATCGGCAGCTACGGTCGAGGCGCAGCAGCAGGAGCTATGCCGAACCCTCGATGAGCTGCAAGCCGCAGGTATCAATACCGTTCTTTTCCAAACCCGTGTGCGCGGCACAGTGGCCTATCCCTCGGATATAGAGCCGTGGGACGCCGCTTTTACGGGTACGCCAGGAAAGAGTCCCGGGTACGACCCTTTGCAGTTCGCATTGGAGGAGTGCCACCGCCGGGGCATGGAGTTGCACGCTTGGGTCGTGGCATTTCCCATTTGCAAGTTCCCCGTGGCGAAATCCCTAGGCAGTAAGGCTCTACCGGCGCGCCGCCCCGAACTATGTGTGCGCTCGGACGAGCAATGGTTGATGGACCCTGGCGTTCCTGAGACGGCGGACTACCTCGCCGCTCTCTGCCGCGAGATTGCGGAGCGGTACGCTGTGGACGGCATCCATCTGGACTATATCCGTTATCCAGAGCGTGGGGTGCGCTTTGATGACAGCCGCACCTATCGCCGCTACGGACAGGGTAAACCGCTCGCGCAGTGGCGTAGGGACAATGTGACGGCCTGCGTCCGCAGCATCCGCAATGCCGTGAAGCAAGTTCGTCCGTGGGTAAAGCTTTCCTGCTCCCCCGTAGGTAAGTATGCCGACCTACCGCGCCAGAGCTCGCGGGGATGGAACGCGCGCGACGCGGTGGCGCAGGATGCCGTCCTGTGGCTGCGCGAGGGACTGATGGACGTGCTGTTCCCGATGATGTACTTCGACGGCCAGCACTTCTACCCCTTCGTCCTGGACTGGGCGGAGCGTGCTGACGCGCAGCAGGTGGTGCCCGGCCTGGGCATTTACTTCCTGCATCCGCGCGAAGGTAAGTGGGAACTGCCTGCCGTAGAGCGGCAGATGCAGTTTCTCCGTGCACGGGGTATGGGCGGTTATGCCATGTTTCGCAGCCAGTTTCTGACGGACAATGTGAAGGGACTCCTTGCCTGGACGCACGCCTTCAACCGTATTCCCGCCCTGCCGCCCGCCGTTTCGGGCGCGCCCGGCGGTGCGCCGCCCACACCCCGCTTTCAGCGGATGGCGGACGGCCGATCGGTCGTCCTGAAGTGGGCGGCAGTGGAAGCCCCCTCGCGCGCGCCTATATATTATAATGTGTACCGCCGACAACCCAATGGTGCTCTGTTACCGCTATCCCTCCGGCAGGATTCCTGCGTCTTCCGCTGCCGTCCGGCTTTGCCTGCCTTGCTCCATGCCGACTACGTGGTGACGGCCATTGATGCCTACGGGCAGGAGAGCGCGGTCGGTTCTCTCTGAATTCCACCACTCCCTCCGTTGCTTCCTCTGTGTACGGGTTCCCAGCGGGGTGAGGAGGTGCTGAGTCCAGCTGTCAATAGGTGGCCTACAGCAAATCTTGTTAGCATGTTTCTTACCCATAGGGGTAGTTCTTTCTAACCCTAGGGTTACGAAGAATTACCCCTATAGTTAGGAAACCATATCCCCAGGGGTAGTGTTTCCTGTCTTCTTTCCGGACCTGAATGAGGCTCGAGGAGCGGATGCGGCGGCCGTGCGCACAAAAAAAACGGGAGGGGCGCGGCGTATATGGAAATATTGGCGTAATTTTGCCCAAAATTACTTAAAATGGATAAGACTGCAATGGTTACAGCAGAGGAACTTAGGGATACCATCATCCGGGGGATGCAAGAGAAGAAAGCCTTCGGTATAGCAACGGCCGATTTGCAGGCCATAGAGACCGCTCCGGCGCGGTATTTTGTCATTTGTTCAGGTAATACGCCGCAGCAAGTCAGCGCCATAGCCGACAGCGTGGAGGAGACCGTCCGCAAGGAGGCGGGGGAGAAGCCCGCCGCCGTGGTGGGGGCGAACAATGCGTTGTGGGTGGCGATGGACTATGGCACGGTGATGGTCCACATCTTCCTGCCCGATGCGCGTGATCACTACGACCTTGAAAACCTCTGGGACGACAGTAAGCTGACCGAAATTCCCGACTTAGACTGACTTTGATATGGCTTCACCGGAGAAACAGCCGCAGCAGCGGAACAATATGCCCCGCTTCAGCCTGAACTGGCTCTATATCGTCATCATCGCAGGGCTGGCCTACATTCTGTACCAAGGGCAGGGCGAGGGTAGTGGGAGCGTGGACAAAGAGGTTACCTATACCGACTTCAAACAATATGTCCGTGACGGTTATGCCAAAAGCGTCACGGTGAACAAAACGGACGGCAAGGCCCGCATCACTATCGCGCCGGAGAAGATCCGCGAAGTCTTCAAGCAGGGCGTGGATAGGGTAGGGAAGGCACCGACCGTCTCGGCGCGTATTCCTTCGACCGACCGGGTTGAGGAGTTTTTAGAGGAGGAAGGTTTCAGCGGAACGGTGAAGTACGAAGAGTCCGACCGCCTGCTGATGAACATTCTCGGGAGTATTCTGCCCATTGTCATCCTCGTTGTGTTGTGGTTCTGGATGATTCGTGGTTCGGGAGGCCCTGGCGGCGGAATTTTCAGCGTAGGTAAGAGTAAGGCAAAGCTGGTTGAGAAAGGCGAGAAGGGGACGGGTGTGACCTTTGCCGATGTCGCGGGTCAGGAAGGCGCGAAGCAGGAAGTGCAGGAAGTCGTTGAATTTCTCAAGAACCCCAAGAAATTTACAGAACTCGGCGGCAAGATTCCCAAGGGCGCGCTGCTCGTAGGTCCTCCGGGGACGGGTAAAACCCTCCTGGCCAAGGCCGTGGCGGGCGAAGCCGACGTGCCGTTCTTTTCCATGTCGGGATCCGACTTCGTGGAGATGTTCGTGGGCGTGGGTGCGAGCCGTGTGCGTGACCTCTTCCGACAGGCTAAGGAAAAGGCACCGTGCATTATCTTCATTGATGAGATAGACGCTGTGGGCCGTGCCCGTGGACGCAGCGTGATGACGGGCGGCAACGACGAGCGCGAAAGCACCCTTAACCAGCTGCTGACCGAGATGGACGGCTTCGGGACGAACTCTGGCGTTATCATACTTGCCGCCACCAACCGTGTGGACATCCTGGACAAGGCGTTGCTTCGTGCCGGGCGTTTTGACCGGCAGATACACGTGGATCTGCCCGACTTGCCTGAACGGGTGGCTATCTTCAACGTACATCTGAAACCACTCAAGTACGACGAGAATCTAGACATAGAGCTGCTTGCGCGCCAGACCCCCGGTTTTTCGGGCGCGGATATCGCCAACGTCTGCAATGAGGCCGCGCTTATTGCTGCCCGTCACAACCATGAGAAAGTCGTGAAGCAGGACTTCCTGGATGCTGTGGACCGCATTATCGGCGGTTTGGAGAAGAAGACGAAAGTCATGACCGAAGGGGAAAAGCGCACCATCGCCCTGCACGAGGCCGGGCACGCCAGTGTTTCTTGGCTGTTGGAGCACGCGAACCCGCTCATCAAGGTGACCATCGTCCCGCGCGGGCAAGCGCTCGGCGCGGCGTGGTATCTGCCCGAAGAACGCAGCATCACGACTAAGGAGCAACTGCTGGATGAGGTGTGTGCCACGCTCGGCGGTCGCGCGGCCGAGGAACTCTTTACCGGGCACGTCAGCACCGGCGCCCTCAATGACCTCGAGACGGTGACGAAGCGTTGCTATGGCATGGTGGCCTATCTCGGCATGAGCGAGGCATTGCCCAATGTGTGCTACTATGAAAACCAGGAATATGGCTTCACAAAGCCTTATTCCGAGAAGACAGCGGAACGCATCGATGAGGAGGTGAACCGCCTCATTGCGGAACAATACGCCCGCGCCAAGAAAATTCTGAGCGAGAACCGTGACAAGCACGCGGCACTGGCCGACTTGCTCGTGGAACGCGAGGTGATTTACCGCGAAGACGTGGAGCAGATTTTCGGTCCCCGGCCTTGGAAGAGCCGTGCGGACGAGTTGCTGGAACTCCAGGAACAGGCCAATCGCGAGCGGGCGGAGAAAATGGCCGAGGAACATGCGCGCAGAAAGGAACAGGAGGCGGCGGCAGATGCTGCTGGCTGCCCGCCCGTGCCGCAGAAAGGGGAAGAGGATGAGTAACTTAGTCGTCAGGAGTTTTACCGGAATCGCCTTTGTCGCAGTCTTGGTGGGGAGCATTCTGCTCTCACCACTGACATTCGTTTTCCTCTTCGCCGCGATAACAGGGCTTTGTGTGTGGGAGTTTTCCTCTTTGGTGAATACTCATGCAGAAGCGTCCGTGAACCGGCTTATCAATACGGCCGGGGGTGTTTACCTCTTCCTCGCTTTCGCAGCCTATGTGAGCGGCTATCAGGGTTCCGAAGTGTTCATTCCGTACCTCGTATCTCTCGTCTATCTGCTCATCAGCGAGCTTTATCTCCAACAGTCCGACCCGCTGAAGGACTGGGCCTATGCCTTTGCCTCCCAGTTGTACGTCGCTCTGCCTTTCGCCTTGCTTACGACGCTTGCGTTTGTAGCCGATCCCCTCACGGGTGGCGCAGCCTACAACTGGCTCCTTCCGCTCAGTGTCTTCATATTCCTTTGGACTAGCGATACCGGAGCCTACTGCTGCGGCAGCCTGTTGCGGCGGCGGTTCCCTGCCAAGCTTTTCGAGCGTGTATCGCCGAACAAGAGTTGGGTGGGCAGTATCGGCGGCGGACTGCTCTGTCTTGCTACAGCAGCTGTTCTGAACGCCTGCTTCCCGGGGAATATGTCCTTGGTACAGTGGCTTGGACTAGCCCTGACAGTCTGCGTCTTCGGTACGTGGGGCGACCTTGTGGAGAGCCTCTTGAAACGGCAGCTCGGCGTGAAAGACAGCGGCACCCTTTTTCCCGGCCACGGCGGCGCGCTTGACCGCTTTGACAGCGCCTTGCTCGCCATTCCTGCCGCCGTGCTGTACCTCTATACCATCCACTTCTTCTGAATACAGGCTTCCCGGAATTCAAAAAAGTGCACCGCCCACTTGCCATTTTCCGGTGCTTACATTACTTTTGCTCGCATAGAAACCAAACCATGTTATTTATGAAAATACGACTACTTCCGGCCCTTGCGCTCGCCGCACTGTCGCTCAGTCCGGCTTCCATGGTGGCACAGGTCGTCACGGTGGAGCTGGAGGAACCCGGCACCTTGTCCTCGAAGATTGACCCCGACATGTGGTACACGATGCGGACCCTCACGGTGAAGGGACCTATCAACGGCACGGACATCAAGTTCCTGCGCGATGTGGCCGCCCTCCCCATGAGCGGGGCTACCGAACCCAAGGGGAAACTGACTACGCTCAACCTGAAAGCCGCGCGTATCGTTCCGGGCGGCGATGTCTATTTTGCCAGTCAGAGCAGTTCTGGCCGTTATTACGAGTGCGTTACCCGCAAGGACACCGTAGGGCATGACATGTTCTACCGCTTCATCAACCTGAAGTCCCTCACCATACCCGATAACACGGTTTATATCGACTCCACGGCCATCTGCTACACGGGCATCACTTCCTTCACCATCCCTCCCAGTGTGAAGGGCGTAGGTATGGGGGCATTTGAGATTAACTACGAGCTGACGCGGGTTACCATCCCCGAAGGCGTTGAGAGTTTCGGCCTCCTTTGTTTCTACCACTGCGATAAGCTGAAGAGCATCTCCTTCCCCAACTCAGTCAAGGAGCTTGGCGAGGGTATGTTCAACTACTGTGACGCCCTTTCCTATGTGAAGTTGCCCGACAACCTAGAGGTGATACCCATGGCCTGCTTTGAGAATACCCACGCCCTGGAGACGCTCAACCTGCCAACCACCCTGCGCCGTATTGAAGAGCGCGCTTTCATGTATTGCAGTGGCCTGCAGTCCGTCAATCTTCCCGACGGTTTGGAGTACATCGGCCCCTACGCCTTCTCCGGCTGCTCCGAACTGCGCACCTGCCTTATCCCCGCTTCCACGCAGGAGATAGGCTACCTCAGTTTCGCAGGGACCTTTGAGCTCGGTGGCATACAGCTCGCGGAAGAAAATCCCAACTACTGCACTATCGACGGCTCCCTCTTCTCCAAAGACTCCATCATCATGTACCAGCTTTACAACGGCTCGATGGATACCACTTACGTCATGCCCCCCATGGTGCAGGAAATCGCTTACGAGGGGTGCGGTTACAACTACTATCTCAAACACCTGACCCTATCTCCCGCGCTACGTATCGTCAGTGAACGCGGCATTGACTTCTGCTACCAGCTCCAAGACCTTACCTGTCCCGCCGAGGAGGTCCCCGACTGCGTAGGTACAGCCTTTGATGCTGCCATCCAACGCCAGGCAGTGCTATACGTACCCCGCGCATCTCTCAACGCTTACAAGCGTGCCCCGCAGTGGAAGGACTTCGATACCATCCGTCCCATTGAAGGGACACCCACCGCTATCCCCGACATCAGCCTTATCAAACAGGGCGGAGGTGCGCGCTATGATACCTCCGGACGTAGGCTTGACCAGCCCGTCCACGGCATCAACATTATCCGTAACGCTGATGGCACCACCCGTAAGGTCTATGTGAAGTGACCGCAGTGTACGCTTATATAATATAATACGGTATGGAGGTAGCCGCGTAACGCGAAACTTCTTGGCTGCTACCATCCGCCCCCATCCGCCCCGCGCCAAGATAACGAGGCGCGGGGCGGATGCATCCTAGTGCGGCGTCTATCCCTTCCCCGCCTGCCTCCTATTGCAATACCCCGGCTGCTATGCCTTAACAAACGTTAAAGCGCGGCCGATAGCGACATATTATCCCGTACCCCTCCGTATATGAAAGTAGGAAGACCTATTTCTGGCGCACCTACACATATCATGAAGAACATCTACCTCCTTTGGCTTGTCATCCTGTTTGTCGCAACCCTGTCGCAAACCATGAAGGCCGACGTCATCACCTTCCGCGTCATCGACGCACAGACCCGCGAGCCCATTGAGGGCGCAACCTACGAAGTGGAACTCCGTTGGGACAACGGCAGCATCGCCCGTCAGTCCGGCTACGAGACCGATTCGCTCGGACGGGGCGAGATGTTGTTCGGCACGGACTGCGAACACGTCACGCTCAAAGTGGAGTGCCCGGGCTACTACGGCGCGAAGCGCGTCTTCGCCATCACCGACGGCAAGGACACGCTCGCCCTGGGCGACATCACCCTGCGGCCCTCCGAAGTGCTCCTCGGCGAAGCCGTCGTCAAGGCGAAGGCGCGCCGCTTCACGATGCGCGGCGACACCGTGGTCTTCAACCCCGAAGCCTTCCAGCTGGAAGAGGGCGCACGCCTCGAGGACCTGTTGAAGAAGTTGCCGGGCGTGACGTTGATAGACGGCGAACTGAGGTGGAACGGAAAGCCCGTGCGCATCCTCGTACAAGGCAAAGAGAGCCTCTCCACAGACCTGCTGACACTCCTGCCTGCCGAGGCCATCGACAAGATAAAAGGCTACAACAAGCAGAGCGAAGCCGCGCGCAAGGAGGGTCACGACGACGGTGGCGAAGACATCGTGCTGGACTTGCAGGTGAAGGAGGGATGGCTCGACAAGTGGTATGGCGAAGTGGAAGCTGGTGGGTTTCTGCCCGTTCATGCCTTGGCGAAGCTGAATGCCACGCGCCTTGGCACGCAACGACAAACGATGGTCTTTGCCGACTGGAACAACGTCGGAAACCGCTTCGGAAAGAAGGTGCAGAGTGAAAGCCGCTCGATCTATGGTACGGGAAAGCAGACCTACGGCGCGGGCGGATGGTACGGAAGCTGGATGATGCCGCGCGCCAAGGGTGAGGACGACAGCCACTTCACCGTCAGCGGCGACCTCGACCACTTTGACCAAAGCCAAGATAGCCGTTCGTGGACCGAGACCTTCTTGCCAGGCGAAGCCTTTACCCGTTCGGTAGGGCGGACGCACAACTACTCCCACTCATTCCATCCTAATATCTCAGGACGCTTCATGTTGCGACCCGATAGTGCCAACACGTTTACGCTAAACTTCGAGACACACCTGCGACGCGGGCGAGGAAAGAACAACAAGGAAGGGGAACGATACGACGAAAACGGTGCGCTCGTCACGCAAGAGCATACGTATTCCAGCAAAAGCGATAAAGGGGGCAGCGGCACGCTGAGAGCGCAATATACTCACTACTTCCCTGACAAAAGCCACGTTAACCTCTCCGCATCGGCCTACTACGATAACTATGATAGCGACCGCACCACACAGCGCACCATCGACTATGGAAAAGTGACAACGGAAACATATAACGTGCAGACTTACAGCCGTCCCCACCACCAGCTACACCTTGAAGCTGCTGCTGCCTACTCGCGGTGGGTAGGCGAGAACGTACAGCTCAATGCCCACTACCAATATCGCTACGAGAATGTACACTCGCGTCAGGATATGCTTGCAGACGGACTTCCCGACATGGCCAATTCCTATCGCAGCCACGACAGGTTACACAAGCACAAGCTATCGCTTTACGGAACGCTCAACTTTAAGCCGTTTCAGATCATGCCAGACGTCACGCTGCATCGCCAGACGGAATGGTTAGACTTCCAACGCGGAGCTGTTGACACAATCGCTACACGCGCTGTCTGGTTCGTCACGCCTTCGCTGACGACCAATGTGAAGATAGACAATCAAAACAAGCTCGAACTGCGCGCATCATACTCAACGTCGTTGCCCGACCTGCTGGGCACTATCGGCTATGCCGACACGAGCGACCCGCTCAACCTGCGCTATGGCAACCCACAGCTGAAGAACAGCCATGCGCTGAGCGGCTCGCTTGCCTACACCGCCAACGTCGTGAAGCGGCAGCGCGTCATTACGGCAAAGCTATCGTTCAACCGAAGTTTCCGTCCCGTGCAACAACTCTTTTCCTACGACCCTCAGACGGCGGTGTACAGTTCGATGCCCACAAATGGGCGCGGCGGCTGGGCGTGGACACTCGGGTTTGGTTTCGACCAAGGATTGGGCGAACGCTGGCGACTGCGGTTTAACAATGTGCGCGTGGCCTTTGGTACAAACTACGCGTACCTTACCGATACGGGGACGGGTCATGCCCTCAACCAACAGCGCACGCTCAGCCTCGGCGGTGGTACGGAGCTATCCTACGAACGCGAACGATGGGAAGCAACTGCCTTTGCGAACGTCGAGCATCAAGGGCTTCGCAATGCCGTTACCGACGACTACCGCCTTTGGGACTACTCGCTCGGTGTGCGCTTGCTGTTGAAGCTCGGCGACTTCGAAGTAAAGACTGATTTCAGGGACGAAGCCCACCGAGGCTATGGGGGCGGGTATAACGGCGACCGCTTGTTGTGGAACGCTTCCGTCGTGTGGAAATGCCTGAAAGGACAAGGGCGGCTGAAGCTCAGTGCGCAGGATATCCTTAACCAAAACGTACCAATGTACGCCGTGGTCAACGCTAACCAGCACAACGAAGTCCATTGGACACAGTTCCACCGCTACGTCGCCCTCAGCTTTACCTATAATTTCAAGCCGAAAGGGAAAGTGAGAGTGAGCAGACGTATAAAAAAACTCCCCCGCATGTCTTAATATGAGAGAGGCGGGGGAGGGAATAATTTCAGATAATTCTACAGAAGATGTTTGACAAGTTCGGCGTTATGTTCTAAAGCAGTCATAGTTTCTTTATCTTTTTTGTATCCGCTGCAAAGTTACATATTTAGGCAATACACAAAATGTTTTTTTGCAAAACAATATAAAACAGTACCTTTGCACAGCAAACGTGAAGTCCATAACAAAAGGCCATATAATGAAAGCAAGTATCAACGTAAAGAAGAAACGTTCCTTTAAGAAGACGTTCATGGGAATGGTGAGGTTCCTCGCCGTCCTGTTTGCCCATGCAGTGTCTGGGCCAGCTCTCGCCCAAACCTTCACGCCCGTCGTGGAGGACAGTATCGACTTCGTCATCACGGGCACCACACCGGCTAAGACCGACAGCGTAGCGTGGTTCCTCGTTGCCCCTTATCGCCAATGTCTCGTGCCGCGCGTGCCAGTGGTGGACGGACGTTTCCGCATAGCAGGCCGACTGCCGCGCCATACCTTCCTGCAAATAGGCGACTTCGAAGAGAACGACCTGCAGTTCATTGTCGATGACGTGCCTACCGACATCAACCTTGCCACGGGCGAGATGACGGGCAGCCCGCTGCAACGTCGTTTCATCGAGGGACAGCTGCGCCAACGCGCCATCGCCCGCAGCATTGAGCCGTGGTGGGACAGTCTCAGCGAAGACAGGCAAGACAGTCTCCGCCTAATGGCCGAAGGCGACATCAACCCCGCCACGCCGCAAGACTCGGCTGATTCGGAAAAATTTAGCAGTGCGATGGCGGATATGAACGCTTGTTGTCGTCAGAACATACGCCGCAACCTCGACAATGTAATCCCCGCCTACTACCTCCACGTCCACTACGGCGCACTCACTCCCTCGGAGAAGCAGGAATTCATGCGCAAGGATGCCCCCTACGCCCGCCATCCCGCCATGCAGCGTCCGTGGCAACGCTACCAGGGCGAAGAGCTGCAGCGCACGATGACAGGTGTGCCTTTTCGCGACTTCACCGCCACCGACAGCCTCGGACAGACGCTCCGCCTTGCCAACTACATAGATGGCCAGCACTATGTCCTGCTCGACTTCTGGGCATCATGGTGCGGCCCCTGCATCGGCAGTTTTCCTCATTTGCGCGAGCTCAGCGAAACTTATAAAGACAAAGGCCTGCGCCTCATCAGCATCTCGCTCGACAAAGACCGCGACGCCTGGCTCGCCGCCCTCCGCAGCCACCGCAATCCCTGGCCGCAGCTCCACAGCCCCAGCAACACAGGCACGGAAGGGCAGGACGCTGCCGACCTCTACGGCATCGTCACCATCCCCGCCTACGTCCTCATCGCACCAGACGGCACCGTCATCGCGCTCGACAAAGACCTCGCCACGCCCGCGCAGCTCAACGCGAAACTCGCGGAAGTAATGGGAGAAGCAAGTGCGAAATAAGCGCAAATCTCCCTAAAAGCTCTACCTACAAAAAACCAACATACACATGCAAAAACATAATGAAAGAAAGAATTAAGCACATCTTCCTCGCCGCACTGTTTGTGGCGTCTCAATTATTTCCTCTCTCCGCCCAAGTGTTCCCCAACAACGGCTACTCCGGTGGCACGGCCACGATAAAGGGGCGCATTGCGAATATCGCCTCGCTCAATCACCCTGCCGAATACTACGACCAACTCCTTTCCCTGCGCTTCTCTGCACCATTCGACAACTATGAGGGTACGAGCATACCGCTCCGTCCCGACAGCACAGGACGTTACGAGATAAGCGCAGAACTGGTCAATACCACTGTGGCCAGGCTCCTGTCGCAAACCATAGTGCTGGAGCCTGGGCGCACCTACGAGGTTGATATCGATGCCGCTACAGGCGCCTACACCTTCAAGGGTGATGACACGCAGCTCAACTGCGAACTGGGTGCGCACCCGTTGCCAAGCTTCAACTGGGACGATGAACTGAGGGATGGCAAGTCCGATGCCGATGCGCTACTTGCTGCCCGCGCTGAAATAGCCCGCCTCGACAGTCTCGAAACCACGCTGTATGCGGAACATCCCGCACTTTCCCCTGCCTACCGCACTTTGCGCCACGGCATGGTTCGCGCACAAGCTGCCGACTACCTCGTGCAGCGACGCTTTCTCTCGCCTGATGTGAGGAAGGACGATGGAACGCTATGGGGCTACATCCGCAGCCTCCTCGAGGAGTTGCCGCGCCCCTATACGCTCTGGCCGAACACGGGCTACATTCTCACCAACTACGTCAGCGGCCTGCTTGATTCCCCTCATCGGCGCGGCATCACCTTGTCCTACATACGCACTGCGCTCGATTTAGCTGAGGAGCAATACGCTATGCGTTCCGACATGGAGGCGCATGAACGGTTGCAGCGGATTAACGAATTGCGAACGCAGCTCAACGACTACGAGCGCATCCTGCCTACGGCCAACGACTCCGCCTTGCAGGTGCATCCAGCTATGCAACTGGTGGAGGAGCTATTTGAAGAGGCAGGTGACCCCGTGTTGGCAAACGTTGTCAGGGGCTCTGCCGTTCAGGAGCGGCAGATGGGAGGACGCCTCGAACAGATAACCACGATACCCGAGCTGCCCGCCGACCTGCGCGAGCCTGCCATCGCCGCCGAACTCTACGGTCTGATGAACCTGACGCACGCGCCCCTCGCGCCCGCCATGCAGCACCTCGTCCGCACCTACCTGCACAATGATTATTATAAGCAACAGATACTCCGCCGCAGCAACGAACTCGCTGGCTTTGCCGCCAGTCTCGCCGAGGCAGAGAAGACAGGATGCCTGCAGGACAGCGCGCCCTTCGAGGGCATGACCGACGGCGCGGAAATATGGAAGAAGATTATGGAGCCACTCCGTGGTCGCGTCGTCTTTGTCGATGTATGGGGCACGTGGTGCGGCCCCTGCAAGGCCGACCTCAAGCACCACACGCAGGCACTCCACCGCGCCCTCGCCGACCTGCCCGTCAGCTACGTCTATCTCTGCAACCGCAGCACGGACGAGGCTTGGCGCTCCTGCATCGCCGAGTATGGCCTTGCCCTGCCCCACAGCCTCCATTACAACCTCCCCGCCGAGCAGCAGGCCGCCCTTGAACAGTACCTCCAAGTGGACAGCTACCCCACCTACATCCTCTTCCGTACCGACGGCACCCGCGCCACCACGCCCGAACAGGAGCCCCGCCCCTACGACCCCGCCTCCGTCCGCCGACAGGTGGAAGAAGCGACGAGAGAGTAGGGCCGCATATCTTTTTGCTTTTCCCCTGCAGGTTCGTACTTTTGCGGAGCAAACAAGGCAACACGACGATGGACGAGAACCAAATCATAATCTACCAGACCGAAGACGGACGCACGCAGATAGACGTGCGACTGGAGAACGACACCGTGTGGCTGACGCAGGCACAGATGGCGGAATTGTTTCAGACCGACCGTACATCCATCGTCCGCCACGTAAACAACATCTACAAGAGCGAGGAGTTAGAGCGTAAGGCAACCAGTGCAAAAATTGCACAAGTTCAGATAGAGGGGCAGCGAACTGTACGAAGAACGATACCGTACTATAACCTTGATATGATTATCTCCGTAGGTTACAGAGTGAATACTAAGCGTGGCGTTAAGTTCCGCCAATGGGCCAACCGTGTCCTCCGCGATTACCTCGTCCAGGGCTACGCTGTCAGCGACCGCTTGCGCCGTGATCAGCTTGGCGAGCTGCGGCAGCTTGTAGGCGTGCTCGGCCGCACGCTACAGGCTGGGACGGCACTCGCGGGTGACGAGAACCGGGCACTCTTCAGCATCGTCTCCGACTATGCCTACGCTCTCGACACGCTCGACAGCTACGACTACGAACGCCTCAACATCAGCAAGACGACGAAAGAGCAGCGTTTCCATGCCACCCTTGTCGCCCTCACCCTGATGATTGCGGAGAGCCGCACCGAGGAGAAGGACACGATGGTGAAGGTAGTCTAAACCTTATCAACCAGAACAACGAATAAGCAACGATGAAACACTACCTCAAAGACATTCTACTCCCCTCTCCCGTCGGAGAGGGGTTGGGGGTGAGGCTGCTCCTGTTCGTTGCGATGTTATCTACATTACAACTCTCAGCCCATTCCGCCGCAAGTGCTGACAGCGTGCCCGACGGAATCTTTTTCCGCATCAGCGGCGGCGGGCTTGCCGAGCCGTCGTACATCCTGGGCAGCCTGCACACCATCCCCGGCACCTTCGTCCACTGCATCCCCGGCTTTGACGAGGCGGCCGGCAGCGTGCGGCAGTTCATCTTTGAGCGCGACGTCGCGCACGACCTCCGGCAGATAGGCGCACAGCTGACGGACAGCATCATGGAGAAGAAGATCATGGAGCGCAACGACAGCCTCTTCCGCTACGAGGACGCCGACTCCCTGCACAACCCCTACGCCGAGGACATGGACTCCGCCACCTACAAGCTCGTCTGTCGCACGATGGCCGAGGAGTTCGACATGCCCGACTTCTACCTCCGCTCCGTCCTGCGCAACATCCCCCTCATCCGTCAGCAGTATTTTGCCGCCGTCCGCCGTCTGGTGTCCGAGGCGGGCAAGCCGCTCGGTGCGGTCGAGTGTCCGCTGGACATCTATGTGGCCGACTCCGTAGCCCGGCCGCGCGGTGCCCTCATCGCCCGTCTGGACACGGCGTGGGTAATCCACGCTCCCGACAGCACCTACGCCAAGTTCCTTGCAGACGAAGCCGCCGGCCTGAACGACCGCAAGTTCTACACCACCAAGTACTTCGTGAGCAACGTGTTCTACTACTGGATCCTGCTCAACACCACGCGCCGCTACTGCGCAAGCTACTTCCGCTACGAGGGTCGCGCAATGCTTGAACCCATGCAAAACGAATTGGAGCAGAAGATTTTCGTAGAACGCAACGCCTTGTGGATGGAACGGCTGCCCGCCCTGCTACGGCAGAACCCCAGCCTCGTGGTCGTTGGCTTCGGACACCTCTTCGACCGCGCCGATGCCCCGGGTCTGCTCACCTCCCTGATGCGGCTGGGCTATGCGGTGGAGGCTATCGCTGCTCCCAAGTCCAGCGAGTGATGAGACCCGGTACCACACTCTACCGCGACGTACGCGACATCGTCAGCCGGATGCTATGCGGCCCCGTCCGTAGGGCGTTGCTTCCTACCCATAGGGGTAGCATTTCTTAACCCTATAGTTACTGCTTCCTATCCCTATGGTTACGGCGCACTAACCATAGGGTTAGTTTTGCCCGGCGCTGTTGTTTCCCCGCCCCGGCCTTGGTCAGATAGGAATATTTCCCTACCTTTGCAGCGGAAATCAGCAACTTGATTATGCCTTACGCGTGTATATATAATAAGGGTATAGCTGCTTCCGCAACAGCGGAGGCCGGCTCCGGCCGTACCTACGGGGCGGGAAGTGCCCGAATTACCCCCCCTCGCGCTTTGGAAATCAGTTAGTTACAGGAAACTTCATAGGCTTTGACAGGCGCACTGCGCCCCCATGCAGGGGGTGCGGTGCGCCGCTTTTGTATGTGCAAACAAGACCCCCTCCCGTCCCCCCGAGAGGGGGAGGCTTGGGGACGGTGTGAGCGGAATTAACAAATGCTATTATAAATAAATTGAAGTATTAAGAAATGGACGAAAGAATGAACGAGAACAATGCGCTGCCCGCCGAGGTGCCGGCAGCGGATACGTGCGCTGACGCCGCGCCGCAGGGAGCGAAGATGTACGTGAAGCCGGCGATGAAGGTATTCAAACTGGACTGCCAGATGCTGGCGGCGAGCAGGATGCCCGAGGTCTATGTCGGCCCGCTGACTTTAGACTATTACGCATGGAGGTCTTGCACCTGGGACAAACCAGGGGGAGGGATAATGCACTGTGACGAATTCGGAAGTTATAATAGTATGTCTCTTCAGCCTTGCGACGTAATGGGTAAATCTGACCCGTGGGCTGACCTTGTCAATGAGTATGAAACTGGCCCCTATCACAGCTACATTACAGGCCCCCCGTGCCTAGAGGTCTGGATGGAGGAGACTGGCCTATCCCCATTGAACCTGGTGATCTATGGCAGAATAGACGATCCCTCGGAATTTCGCGCGAACCCTGTAGATCCCAGCGTAGTCTTTAGTGCCGGTATTGACTGGCCTGTTAGCGACTTTCTTCTAAACGCGCAGCTCCCGAACGGCTGCCGTGATGGTGCTATCGGCACCTACAACGGGCAGGAGTTTGTCTTAAAGATCGTCAGTTAAACCGCTAGACGGAACCGTGCCTGCCCCCCCCGTGCCGCTCCGCCGGCCGGGGTGTGCGGGAGTTGGGTGCCTACTCAACTCATAGTACAGTGGTACCCAACTGGCAGTGCAGTGGTACTGTACTTCGTTCAGCGTTCCGCGCAGCGATGGCCTCGAGGTGTGCGCACAGCTCGCATTGAGGTAAGCGCACACCTCTGCGTGAGCTTCCCGCACACCTCGACCCAAGTGAAGCGCACACCTCAAATCGACAAAACAGCGTAAAAAAACTCAGAATAATTTGCTGGAATGAAATAATTGTGTACTTTTGCACCGCGTTTCGCAACAGAAGGAACGTGGAAGGGAAGTGTGGGTGAGTGGCTGAAACCACCAGTTTGCTAAACTGACGTACGGGTTTACCGTACCGGGGGTTCGAATCCCCCCGCTTCCGCAAAAGTTCAAATGGCGCTTTCGTCTAGCGGCTAGGACACATGCCTCTCACGCATGGAACACGGGTTCGATTCCCGTAGGCGCTACAAAAAGGACAATTAGACGGAATTTATAAGTTCCGTTTTTTTGTACCTCAAAGTGAGCAATATACGGCAATAAATCATTGAAACTCAGACTACTGTATTAGACAAATATAAATAAGTCTAACAGCAGAGAAAGGCGACAGTAAAAGACAGGAAACGACAGAAAAGGACAATTTGTGTTCCCAATTTGTGTTCCCAAATTTCCAATTTGTGTTCCCACTTTTGAAGTTTTGCCAATCGATGCAAAAAAATGCAGTAGGCATGAAAAAATTTTGCAGAGTTGTTTTTGACAGAAAAAAGAAATGTCAGAAATGCGGTTTTGGTGCGGTTGAAATCATAGTATTGGTAACGCACGCTAAAAGGAAGTACATCAACGTTAAAAATAAATGTACTGCCGCAGAATGGAAAGTGTTTGCAGAGTCAAAAGAACTTTCAGATTTATTGGATTATTACCAAGGTGTTGTTGAGTCTATGTTTAGGTTGAAAGAACCTATGACAATCGAAAATTTTGAAAAGTTCATAGGAATAGAAAAACCTAAACAAGATGAAAATGCCAAACTTCAAGAAAGTTTTTTAGATTTTATGTGCGCCGGCATAGCCACCGACCAAATAGAGCCGCGCACGAAAGACCACCGCATGGTGGCACTCCGTAACTTGGAGCAGTTTGGTAAAATCAAGACTTTCGCCGATTTGACGCCAAACAATATCTCCAAGTATGACGAGTGGCTGCGCTCGCATCCCAGCCAGCCCAAGCGTTCCGACACCACCATCAAGGACTACCACAAAACCATCCATCGTTACGTCATGCGAGCTTTTGAGCGCGGCATAATCGAGCGCGACCCGTATCGCTCCGTAACGATAAAGCACGGTAAGAACAAAGAGCGCACGCCGTTGGTTGAGGAAGAACTCTTAGTGCTTCGCAATCTCCACCTCACGGGCAAATTGGAAAAAGTGCGCGACCTGTTCATCTTCGCCGCCTACACCGGCATGGCCTACGTTGAAGTCATGAACTTCGACTTTTTCACCATGACAGAGCAAAAGGGCGATTTGTTCTATATAGAGAGCAAACGCGCCAAGACAGACAGCAATTTCTTCACGCCTATCCTGCCGCCTGCCATGGCAATACTGAAAAAGTACAAGTTCCGTTTGCCCAAAATCAGCAATCAGAAAGTCAACGACTATCTGCACCTGCTCGAAGAAAAGGCAAACATTCATAAGCCCATGACATTCCACGTTGCTAGTCACAGTAAAATTTATAACCCGATTAAAATCAACTTGTTAGGCAGTTTGCAATTGGTAACTGCTAACGGATAAGAAACGAGCTAATTGCTTTCGTCCGCTCCAACTTGCTTCTTAACCAAAGAACACCTTTTCGG
>JAFUZP010000005.1 GCA_017476545.1 Alloprevotella sp. | reverse complement strand
TACACTACACGCCCCTACCCTACACTACACCACACCACCGTCACACCACACCACACCACCGTCACTTACTGAGGAGTGAGGCGCTGGTGCTTATTGCGGGCTTCGCTATCGGGGCGGCCCTCTGCGGACTGTCGCCGGGCACGCTGGGACGCGCCGATGCGGGCGGCGCGCTTTCCCTGGCTGTCGTGGTGCAGAAGGCGGTATCGGGCTTCACGGTGCTGGGTAAGCTCCGCTTGTTCTTCCTTCTGTTGCTGGCGGCGGGCTGGTGCTGGTGGCGTGACCGTGCCGATATGCGCCGTTTCCTGCGGCGGAACACCATACTCGTCGGAGCGTTCGTCGGCGCACTCTTCGTAGTGATGGCCTCAGGCTTCACCGCCTCGCGTGCCGGTTTCGGCCTTGAGCTCTATTCCCTCCTCCTGCTCCTACGGCTGCCGCTGCGGTGGCCGTTCGGCAGGCGTGCGCGCGGCGCGGCACTGGGTGCGCTCGCGGTAGCGGTGTGCGCGCTACTGGCAGGCGCAATAGTATATAACTATAGGAGTAACCAGGCCTACCGCGACATGGTGGCGCAGTTAGAGGACAAGGAGGGCAGCTATATCATCGCGACGGAGCTGCCCCGCACGCCGTCCGTCTTCGCGCTCTACCAGTTACCGCCTATCACGGCAAGTACGAAGTACGACGACACGTTCCTGGACGGCGGATGGAACTCCGCCATCGCTGCTTACTACGGGAGGGACAGCATCTGCTTCCTGCCCAAACGGTTCATGGAGGAGGCGTGCAGCCATCCGGAGCGCTTCGCGGAGTTCACGGACTGCAACGGCCAGCTGGGCTTCTACGCCCGGTTGGAAAAAGAGAGCGGAACTCCGCGGCGCGCCGTGTTCCTGCTACGGCCATCGCGGCGGGGGGAAATCCCCTTCTGCCTACGCCCGATTGCGGGGAAGCTGGCGCGATACAGTGCGCCGGAGGTTGAGGAGGAACGCATCAAGCGTATGGAGCTGGGCGGTAGGACGTTCGTCCTCGTCTGCAAGAACCCCACCGTGGACTGGCGGCTCCGCGCCGTGGAGCTGCGGGACTGAGCGTAACGCGGCCGGCGCGCCCTCGCGGCGTGAAAAAATGCGGCGCGGGGTTGGCCGTTGCCGCCGTTATTTGTAGCTTTGCGTGCGGAAATACCACACACACTAACACAAAATACGCATGAAACCGACACTCTTCCTGCTAGCAGCAGGCATGGGCAGCCGTTACGGCGGCCTGAAGCAGCTCGACGGCCTCGGCCCGCACGGCGAGACCATCATGGACTACAGTATCTACGACGCCATCAACGCGGGCTTCGGCAAGCTCGTCTTCGTTATCCGCAGGGACTTCGAGGAGGACTTCCGCCGCATCGTCCTCAGCAAGTACGAGGGGCACATCCCCTGCGAGGTCGTCTTCCAGAGCCTGGACGCGCTGCCCGAGGGCTTCACCGTGCCTGAGGGCAGGACGAAGCCGTGGGGCACGAACCACGCCGTGATGATGGGCGAGCGGGCCATCCGCGAGCCGTTCGCCGTACTGAACTGTGACGACTTCTACGACCGCGACTCCTTCCGCGTGATGGGCAAGTTCCTCAGCGAACTCCCCGAGGGAAGCACGGGCCGCTACGCCATGGTGGGCTTCCGCGTGGGCAACACGCTCAGCGAGAGCGGCACCGTGAGCCGCGGCGTCTGCGAGACAAACGAGCGCAAGCTCCTGACCAGCGTCGTGGAGCGCACGAAGATACAGCGCTTCGACGGCGTGGTGAAGTACCTGGACGACGACGGCGAGACGTGGGTCAGCATCCCGGACACCACACCCGTCAGCATGAACTTCTGGGGCTTCACGCCCGACTACTTCGCCCACAGCCGCGAGTTCTTCCGCACCTTCCTGAGCGACCCGCGCAACCAGGCCAACCTGAAGAGCGAGTTCTTCATCCCGCTGATGGTGGACACCCTCATACGCCGGGGCGAGGCTACCTGCGAGGTACTGGACACGACGAGCCGCTGGTTCGGCGTGACCTATCCCGAGGACCGGCCCGAAGTGGTGGAGAAGTTCAAGAAGCTTCACGACGAGGGCATCTACCCCGACAAGATGTTCTGACCCACGCCGGCCACGCAGGCGGCGCGGCGCACACAAACAAGGAGGCAGGACGCATCCCGCAACGGACGTGCCCTGCCTCCCCTTTTCATGCACTACGCATACTCACCGCCACGCACTACGCGTACTCACCGCCACGCACTACGCGTACTCACCACCATGCACTACGCGTACTCCATACCATGAACTACGCGTACTCCATACCACCAACTACGCGTACTCCATACCATGCACTACGCGTACTCCATACCACCGACTACGCGTACTCCACACCACCGACTACGCGTACTCCGCACCACCGACTACACGTACTCCACGCTGACGACTGCGCGAAGCCCCCGGCGCAAACTTTCCGCCCCGATGCGGAGCCGTTCCCGCAGGAAGCGTTACCTTTGCAGCATGACAACCGAACTCATCCTCCGCACACTGCTCGCCGCGCTGCTCGGCGGCGCCATCGGCCTGGAGCGCGAGTACCGCGCCAAGGAGGCCGGCTTCCGCACGCACTTCCTCGTAGCCCTCGGCTCCGCCCTCTTCATGATCGTCTCCGCCCACGGCTTCGCCGACACCATGGGGCAGGACGGACAGCGGTGGGACGTCTCCCGCGTAGCCGCGCAGGTCGTCTCCGGCATCGGCTTCATCGGGGCAGGCACCATCATCTTCCACAAGAGCCAGAACGCCGTGCGCGGACTCACCACCGCCGCAGGCCTGTGGGTCACCGCCGCCATCGGCCTCGCCTGCGGAGGCGGCATGTACGCCCTCGCATCCGCCGCCACATTCCTGGTCCTCTCCGGGCTCGAAGCCTTCAACTTCATCCTGCGCCGCCTCGACCGCCAGCGCGACCGCCGCAACGCCCCCGAGGAAGCGCCGACCAACCAGCCGTAGCCCCCCGATGAAGCCCGTTTACCTATACGCACTCCTCGCTGCGGCCTCGATTGCCAGCTGCGACAGCCGCCGCGAAGAACCGCAGTGGAAAGGAGCCTACGGCGCAGACACCCTGGACTACGAACGGCGGCGCGCACTGCAGGACAGCCTCTTCCGCGCCCAAGACTCCATCGCTGCAGAACGATGGCAGCACGGCAGCGACACGGCGCAAAGCGGCAATACCGCCTTGCCACAAGGCGGCACCTCGCCCCGCCCGGGCACGCCCGCTGCAGCACACGCCGACGGCACGTCCGGGTCCCATCCGATGCGCGGCTTCGACCCGCCGTCCGAGGACGACATGGACGACAACGGCATGTCGCGCTTCATGGAGAACAACGACGAAGAAGGATGGTACTAAAGATATACCCCCGGATACGAGCCCATGCAGCCCCGGCCCATATCCCCGCCATACACGCCCGAAGGCACCCGCCCCGGGAAGCAGTCCCCCGCAGGCAAGCCTTCCCCCACTCCGGCCAACTCACACCTCCTTCCTAAGCAACCCCCGCATACAAAAAACGCCGGCAGACCAGTCCGCCGGCAGCATAGGAACGCGCACCCCGAGTGCGCGTTTTCTTATCCGAACAGCGCGCGCAAAGCCTCCGTCACCGTGCGCACCGGCACGAGCTCCATACGGAACGAAGCACGGTCGATGCCCTTCAAGTTACTCTCCGGCAGCACGAAGCGCGCAAAGCCCAACTTCTCCGCCTCGGCAATGCGCTGGCGGATACGCATCACGGGGCGAATCTCCCCGCTCAGCCCCACCTCGCCCGCCATCGCCACATCGCGCTCGATGGCCGTATCCACATTGCTGGACAGCACCGCCGCGATGACGCACAAGTCAATAGCCGTGTCCGCCACACGCAGCCCACCCGCGATGTTCAGGAACACGTCCTTGGCCCCGATTCTGAAACCCACGCGCTTCTCCAGCACAGCCAGCAGCATGTTCAGCCGCCGCAGGTCAAAGCCCGTCGCCGAGCGTTGCGGCGTGCCGTAAGCAGCGGAGGAAACGAGGGCCTGCACCTCGATGAGGAATGGGCGCACACCCTCAATAGCCGCACATACAGCCACGCCGGACAGCCCCTCGCTGCCCTGCGAAAGCAGCAGCTCGGACGGGTTCTCCACAGGGCGCAGCCCCTCGGCGCGCATCTCGTAGATACCCAGTTCCGACGTAGAGCCGAAGCGGTTCTTCTGGCTGCGCAGGATGCGGTAGAAGTAGTGGCGGTCACCCTCAAATTGCAGGACAGTATCCACGATGTGCTCCAGCACTTTCGGCCCGGCAATCGTGCCGTCCTTCGTGATGTGCCCCACGAGCACAACGGGCGTACCGCTCTCCTTGGCATACTTCAGCAGCGCGGCGGCACACTCGCGTATCTGCGTGATACTGCCCGCCGAAGAGTCCAGCGACTCCGTGCTGAGCGTCTGTATCGAGTCTATGACCAGCAACTCGGGCTGTACGCGTCCCACCTCCTCGAATATACGCTCAAGGACAGTGGCGCAGAGCAGGAAGAGCCCTCCAGCACCCTGCCCCTCCGCACGCCCCGCAGCGGGGGAGTCCGCCGCAGTCCCGTGCAGCCTGTCCGCCCGCAGCTTTATCTGCTGCTCGCTCTCCTCACCGCTGACGTAGAGTATGCGGCGGTGCGGCATCCGCAGCACGGTCTGCAGCAAGAGCGTGGACTTACCGATACCCGGCTCACCGCCCAGGAGTACGAGGCTGCCGGGTACAAGGCCGCCGCCCAGCACGCGGTTGAGTTCCGGGTCGCACATGTCCAGACGCGGAAGTGCCTCGGCGGACACGTCGCGGAGCAGCACGGCTCCCCTGCCCTCCCCCGGTGCGGAGGATTTGTAGAGCGCACCCAGCGCCTCCCCGCGACGGGAGGATTCGGACGGAGGTGCCACCTTGAACTCCTTCATCGTGTTCCACGCACCGCAGGCGGGACAACGCCCCACCCACTTCTGCGCCTCCTGCCCGCACTCCGAGCAGACATAAACGGTCTTAGCCTTAGCCATCGTACTACTCCAGTTCGCCCAGTCCGCGCTTGATGCCGACAAGCTCTTCCCGTATCTCGCGCAGGAAGTCCAGCAGTTCCGTCTTCTTCTCCACGCCCTCCTTGTTCTTGCGGATAAGGGCTGCGGCAGCCTCAAGTTTCAGGCCGCGCACCTTCACCAGGTTATGCACGACGCGGATTTTTTCGATGTCCTCCTTCGTGTAGAGGCGCACGCTGCGCCCCGTCCGCTTCGGGGAAATCTGCGGGAACTGCTTCTCCCAGAAGCGCAGCAGCGTAGCGTTCACGTCGAACATCTCGGCCACTTCCGCAATGGAGTAATACTGCTTCAGTTCCTTGTTGGGGTTCAGTGCCATGTCTTTGGGATTTATTTTCCGGCAAACTTACGAAAAAAAAAGGAATCCGCACCGTCATACCGGTGCAAATCCCTTTTTTGAGTCGGTTACCCGAGGTCTGTCAGGCCTCAGCCTGCTGGGGAAGTACGGAAACGACGCTGCGGTCGAGCCTTCCGCGCTTGAACGTGACGATACCGTCCGTGAGCGCATAGAGCGTGTGGTCCTTACCCATGCCGACATTCTTGCCCGGGTAGTGCACAGTGCCGCGCTGACGAACGAGGACGTTGCCTGCTATGCAGGCCTGACCGCCCCAAATCTTAACACCCAGTCTCTGCGAAGCCGATTCGCGGCCGTTCTTAGAACTACCTACACCTTTCTTGTGTGCCATAATCTACTGCGTTTTTTAAGTTTGAATGTTAAGCGACAACTTGTTTAATCTCCAGCTGCGTGTACTGATGGCGGTAGCCGTTCAGTTTACGATAGCCCTTGCGGCGCTTCTTGTGGAAGATGAGGACCTTGTCGCCCTTCACCAATTCCTTCACCACCTCGCACACGACTTTCGCGCCATCTACGGTGGGAGCACCGACAGTCACCGTGCCGTCGTTGTCAACCAACAGCACCTTCTCAAATTCAACAGTCTTACCCTCTTCCGCGCCGGGGAGGTGGTTCACGAAGAGGCGCTTGCCTGCTTCGGCCCTGAACTGCTGACCGTTAATCTCTACGATTGCGTACATTTTTAATGATGTGTTAAACGGATTTTTCCGGGAGGCGGGCTGTTCCAGGCAGGCAGCGGACGTAGTCCATGCGCGTGCCGACGGCCACTTTTCCGGCCCCTTCGGACTCTAAGCGGGTGCAAAGTTAGCACACCCGTTTGGAAGGAGCAAGCCTTCCGCCTTTTTTTTGAAGAAACCGTCCTTCCGGCCAATCGGGAAGGACGGCAGACGAAACCTCCCGGCAGGGATACAAATTCCTGACCATAGGGTTAGTCCGCCGTAACCATAGGGTTACGAAAAACTAACCCTGCGGTTAGTTTCTCCTAACCGCAGGGCCTGCTCGGATTATTGTCTGTGCTCTGCCGGCCTCCCCGCACGTGAGTGCCTTGCTTCCCTCTGACGGAGGGACGGGAGGTGGCCGTGGTGCCCCCTACTGCGCCAGCACCACACTGACGAGTTCCGTCACGTCGCCGATGTCCACCCCACTGTCGCCGTTCAAGTCGTAGGCGACGGGAGCCGCCCCGTCGGCAAGGACGGCGGCTACGAGCAGCGTCACGTCCGAGACATCCACTGAGCCGTCGCCGTTCAGGTCGTAGCGGCTGACTGCCGAGGCTATCTCCACCTTCGTTGCCACCTCGCCCGAACTGTTACAGATAGCGTGGTCGTCCTCACTGAACCGTCCCCCCTCGGGGTAAGTGATACCGAGGCCGGGGCCGATCGCCACGTCCTTCAGAATGGTCACCGCACCACCTGGAGCCGTGACGTTAAGGTGCGTGCCGCTACCATCCACGGTGAGGGTCGTGTAATATAAGGTGCCTTTGCGGTTAGTGCTACCCATGATGCCTCGGCTGGCAGCACCGATGAGAACGTCCGCGCCGTCCCGCACGGCGATGGTGGAGGACGTTCCCACACTAATGCCGTGATAGCCGTTCAGCGTAAGCTGGCCGGGGCCGAGTAGCGTAACGCCACGGGAGGCGTAGATGCCCGTCCAGTCCGACGACGCAACGCGGTTCGTGCCGCTCAGGCTCACCGTCAGCCCGCCCGCCTGCAGGCTGTAGATGCCGAACTCGTCCGCGCCGCTCACGGCGATGTCCGCGCCACGGAGGAAGAGCGTGTTCGTCGCAGGGTCGTAACTGGCCGTGCCACCGTCACTGAGGATGTCGGCCTTATTCTCTTTTGTCACCAACTCGCCGCCTACCCACAGGTCGTAGGCCGGCTCTATGCGCACCTCCTTCACGGCCTCTCCCCCCGAAGCGGTTTGGTAGCCGGCGGAAGCGGTATAGTACGCGCCTTCTGGGGAAACGACCTTGCAGTTGGCATACTGCACGCTCTGGAAGCCGCTCGCGGCGTTCCCGTAAGCCTTCAGCCTGGCGGTGCAGTCCTCGAAGCGCAGCGTGCCCGCAGCCACATCGCCGGGATGCTGGCTGACCGCGCGGCTCTGCCCGCTAAAATTGTAGGTGCCGCCGCTGAACACCAGGTCGCCGCCGCCGGTCAGATACACCAGCCCATAACCGTTGGAACAGCCACCCGTGATGGTCAGCGAAGCGTCGTCGTCCGCCGCCTCGAAGCGCAGGGAGGTATTGCTCGTGATGGGATTGGTAAACGATGCCTGAATCGTATTGTTCCCGTGCAGCTCTATGGTGAAGTCCTCTACGCCATCAGCGCCTATTCGCAGCCCCTGGAGGGATATGTTCACGCCCTCGAGGATGAGGCGGTTGGGCGCGCGGAAGGAAATTTTCCCCTTGAAAGGCACGTTCAGGTTCTTATCAAAGTATTCGGTATCGTAGTCATAGCCGGCACGCAGGCCTAGATTGCCGATGGCGAGCCAGCTGTCCGCCGAAGCGGCAACGGCGGTGAGGAAAAGCGCAAGGGCTGAAAGAAGTTTTTTCATAACGGATTGGTTTTAAGTTAGAGTTTGGAGATGACTTTACAGAGTTGGTCGCCTATGCCGATGGTATAGCCCTGCGTGAAAAAGACCACGCGGTTGAACGTGTCGCCGATGAGGACGGCTGGCCGCTCGTCCGAGGCCGTGAGGCCGCTACCGAAGATATCCTTCGCCACCTGCCCCTGCGTGTCCACGCCGAAGCGCAGGGTACGCGGCAGGTTGGGGAACTCGCCGAGGCGGCGCTGGAACAGGTCGTACTCCTCCTGCGTGGGGAAAAGCATCACGATGCTGCGCCCCCAGGCTTCGAGGGCGTCCTTTTGGAGCTCGATGTCGTGGAGGATGTGCATGGAGGGCTCGTTGTTGGCGCGCAGGAGGCCGACGACGAAGTAGCCGCGCCCCGATGTGGCGAGTACGGATTGCTCCTTGGCGGCCTGCATGTCGTGATAAACGTTCTCGGAGTTGAAGCTGCCGATGACCTGCACCTGCGCGGGGTCTTCGCGCATACGGAGTATCACGGTGGTATCGCTGCGGAGCGGGAAGACGCTCAGGCGCGCCAGCACGGAACCGTCCGCCATGCGCGTACCGCTGGTGAGGAGGTAGTCGCCGGCGGGGACGGGCGTACCGTCGCGGAACTGCCCGGCCCAGGTGTCCTCCTCGCCGTAGTTCTGCAGTTGGGGCATACCGCCGTCAAGGCGGGAAAGGGTGAAGTGGTAGTAGTAGCCGGGGTTCTCCATGAACTTGCGGGGCGTATAGCCGAGCGCGAGGCGGTGCTGCGCGGCAGCCTGCGCGGAAGGAGCGGGGGCGGCGGGCGCGAAGCTCACATCCACCCACTCGTCACCGCCGGCGGGACTGAAGTACTGGAACTTGGAGGTCACGGCATCAAAGCGCGCGGGGATGCCGAGCGTGCGGCACAGAGCGACGAAACAGAGTCCCTTGGAGAAGGTATCGGCGTAACCGCCGCGCAGGGCGGCTACGGGGGACTCGCAGATGTAGCGGGCGTAGGTGCCGCTGAGCGTCGTCACGTGCTCGTTCACGAAGTCAGCGAGCAGCGCGGGTGTGCGGCGGTAGTCGGCGGTGCGTGCCGGATCAAGGTAGTCGCGCAGGCCGGAACGCCAGGGCGAAAGCATCTCATCAGCAATGCGCGGACTGAGGACGTATTGCTTGAAACGGTCGTAGGCCTCGGGGCTCATCTTGGCGGCAGACGGAGAAGGCTGCCCGCCGGCGAGGAGCGCGCGGAAGTGGTCGGTGACGGTGAAGAGATCAAAGTCGCGCAGATCCTTGTCCGAGAGGGTCTCCAGGAAGTCGAGCAGGAACTCCTGCTGCGGCTTGACCGTAGGGCCGAGCTGCACGACGGTATCGGCGCAGAACGCTTCGAGCACGGAGAATAGGTTCATGTAGTTCCCCTCACTCTTGCGGAAGAGGGGGCGGATGCGCGCCTCGTCGTAGCCGAGCACTTCGGCAATCTCGTCCACTTTGCTCTCCGTGGGCCACGAGTGTACGTATGCCAGGCGGACGGAGTCCTCGCGCGCCAGCCGGCGGTTATTGACGGCCTCGGCCTCCGCACTGACGCGTGGCAGGTTCGTGCCGGTGGGGGGCGGCACAACGTTGAGTTCCACCTCGAACGCCTCGCCCGCACGGTGTTCCAGCCGCACGGTCCAAGGCTTCGCGCGTTTACCCGCCGTCACCTTCGCGAAGCCGTAGCGGCCTTCGTGAGCGGCCCATACAAGCAGGTCGCCGCAGCCGCTGACGAGGCTGGCACGACCGTCCGCGTCGGCATCCGTCTGGTAGATGGGGTAGAACTCCGCATAGTTATATAAGCCGAAGCGCACCCGCGCACCGGGCACCTTACGGCCTGCTTCATCGACGACCTGCACGCGGGTGGTGGCGGTAGGAGCGTAGTTGTCGGTAACGTTGATGGTAGTCTGCGTCGGTGTGGCCCGCAGCACCTGCTCGTCGCCACGGTAGCGTCCGAGAACCGTAGTGTTCATGAGCATGGCGCGGCTCGCGGGCTGGTTGAACCACGCAATGTCCAGGTCGGCGGCAGGCTCGCAGGCACCGAGGAAGTGCCAGCGGCCATCCACGTAGGCCTCCACCCAGGCGTGGTTGTCGTCCGTGTGCGCCCAACGCGGCGTATAGACCTGCCGGGCGGGGATGCCAACGGCGCGCAGGGCGGCTACGGTAAAGGTACTCTCCTCGCCGCACCGCCCCGTAGCCGTCCGCATGGAGGCCAGCGGCGAACTGGTGCGCGCGTCGGAGGGACGGTAGGTGACGTACTCGTGACACCAGTGGTTCACCTCCAGCACGGCCTCGCGCATCGTGCATCCCGCCACGCGGCGGCGCAGCTCATCGTAGCACTGCGGGCGGAAGTCGTCAAGGTTCTCATTGTTCACGCGGACGGGCAGCACAAAGTGGCGCCACTCGCGGTCCGGCACGCTCGCCCCCCAGGGGAAGTCCGTCCGGGTGCGCAGGGCGTAGCGGACGTTCTCCAAGAAATACTCCGGTGTCTGGTCGAAGATGTCCGCCCAGTCCATGTAGGCGTAGAGGAACTCCAGTGCACTGCGCTCCTCCGCCGTCCCGGCGATGTCGAGTACATGGTGCGCCTCGGGGCAGCGCACCTCGGCATAGCGCCGTGCGAAATCGGCGGACACCTCCGCCTGCGTCTGCGCCCGGAGCATGGACGGCAGGGCGGAGAGCGCGAGGGTGAGAGTGAGTAGTACGTATCTCATCGTGTATAACTGATTATAGTTCTGCCCGCAAAGATACGCATATCCCGTCAAATGACCCCGCAGGGTACGGGAGAATTTACCATGGTGGAGACGGGTCGCACCCCGACAGGAGGGATTTTAGACATGCGCAGGGCAAGACTTTGATATGCCGCCGAAAGAAGCGTCATGATGCGGACACGGAGCCGCCTGTACCGGCCACTGCACACAAGCGGGGCGCACCCTTCAGGATGCGCCCCGCCAAGTATAGGATGTCTGCCGTACGGGTTACTTCACGATAACCTTCTGCGTGCGGACAACATTGTTGTACTGCATCTTCACGATGTAGGCACCAGCGGCGAAGCCCTGCGTGCTGACTGCGGCGGGATTGCCGGCTGCGAACTTCACGAGGCGTCCGTCGGCGGTATATACCCATGCCTTCTCCACGTCCGTGAAGAGAATCCGGCCGTCGCGTACGTCGGCACGGGAGAAGCCAGCCTTGCCCTTAGCGAGCTGGATGGCATCAACGGGATCGGGCTCGGGCTCCTTGACGGGAGCCGTCACGTCGGGCTCGTCGGCCGTACCCTGGTCGTGGGTATCCACGAAGCCGCGCTGGTTGGGGTTGTCGCCGGTAATCTCAACATCGAAGTCAATGCTGAAGCCCTTCGTGGTGTAGCCGGTAGGGAGGAACGTGCCGACGAACCATGCGTCGGTGAATACCATGCGCAGGCGGCTCTTGCCCGTGTGGGCATCCTCGGGTACGGTGAAGGTGAAGGTGCAGCCGGTGGTCTCAATCTGCGGATAGGCGGCGCGGAGCAGGCCTATCTTGAAGAGACGCTCACCCTCGGGGTCGGTAGCCTCGGTGGGGTCTTCGGACCAGGGCTCGGTGCCGAGCGGGTGGTCGAAGGTGCCGCTACCGTTGTAGTCCATCCAGGCACCGCCGAAGCAGTACTGCAGGCCGTCGCTGTTACCGACGCTGGTGCGGTAGGCCGCCACGTCGGGGTCCAAGCCGTTCTTAGCCTTGATGAACATGGTGACGGTCTGACCCTGACGCACCTTGAGGACGTGGTTGCGGGCGTTGCAATACTGCGTGCCGTCGGCCACGGGTGCGGAGGCGTGGTAGTCGAGATCCTGGTCGGCACCCGTCGTGGTCACGTCGGTGAGGTAGCGGACGGCACGGGCCACGTGCGGGTTCTCCGTGTTCGGGTCAAGCGCACTCACGCCGTAGGTGTCCACTTCCTCCTGCACGGGAAGCGTGGATGGGTCGGCACGCTGCACGGCCACCCACTGTATCTCGGAGTAGGTCTTGAGGTCGGTGGCGGCGGCACGTACGCCGATGTACGGCTGCTCGTCGTCAGACAGCTCTATGTTGCCTACGTAGGCAGCCCACTGCGTGGTGCGGGCGATTTCGGACACGCGGCCGTCCTCACCGTTCTTATAGAGCACCTCGAAGTGGTCGATATTGGCTTCGTCGTTATACACGAGGCCATGGGCAGCGCGGGTGATAGCCCCGGCAACTACGTCCCAGTAAGCTTTGATGGAAAGGGTCTTGGGCGTTTCTTCCTTCACCTCCACGGTGAAGTCCTTCACCTCGGCGGGCGTGCTGCGGAAGTCGTCGCTGATCTCGAGCTTACCGACCATGAGGTTGAAATCGCCCTCACCCTTCACGCGGAAGCCGATGCGCTCGATGACATCGCCCGTGGCGAGGCCTTCGATGGCGAGGGTGTCTTCCTGCCAGCCGGTACCGCGCGTGGCGGGCACTGCCGTCTCAATCCAAGTGCCGTCGGCCTTGCGGAGGATGACGGAGAGGCCTTCCGTTCCCTCAACGCCGGACTTCGTGGCTACCTTGGCTACAGGGTCGGTGGAGGAGACGGTGAGTTGGGTCTTGTAGAGGACAACGTCGGTACCACCGGCATTGGCCGTTCCTTTCAGCAGGAGGGAGGAGCCGCCCGTGTAGGCATCGGCGTGCGTGAACTCGGGAGCGAGGTTGGTGGCTACATTGTGTGTGCCGGGCTCAACGACGAGCCAGCGGTAGGTGGGCACCATGTCCTGATTACCCATGTTGTACCACGTGCCGGCGGTCTTCTTACCCTTATAGAGATAGCAGTTGCCGTTACCGAGGTTGAAGTGCGTAGCGAAGGGAAGGTCGCCCTGGATGGTACTGCGCTCGGGGATGAACTCGGCGAGGCCGCAGAACGTGGAGAGCGGCAGTTTCGATCCTGCCTTCTCCCAGTTGTTACCGGTATTGGAGACGGCAGGGCGGTTGAGCGGGTTGCGGTTACCGCCGGAGAAGCCGCGCTCCAGCAACGCTTGGTAATTGGACTGCGTCTCCATCTCGCCGTTACCGGCATTGTAGCTGTAGAAGCGGCTCTGTCCGTGCTCGCCCCAGAGGCATACGCCGCAGCGGTGGGCGGCATCGGTCTCGTCAAGCGCCGTCCAACGACGGTTCATATCCACAATCCATACGCCGGTATAGAGTCCGTTGGCAGTCCCCATCATCTGCTCCGCGAGATTCACGGAACTACCGATAGAGTAGGAGAAATCACCACCTGCGTAGTTGAGCATGAGGTCGGCGGTCTTACCAGTTGCGGACGTGCCGTAGAGGGCATCAACCACGCCATTGTTCAGACCGGAATATGCCGTATAGATACCGATGTGGAAGTTGTCGAAACCTTGCGCGGCGGCTTCCTGATAGAGCGCCTTGTGGAAGGCGATGACATCCGGGTCGGAGTAGCCGGCAGCCTCGAAGTTGTAGTTAATACCGTCCGAGCCGAAGAACATCAGGCAGTTGATAAGGGGCTTTACGTATTTGAATGAGCCGTCTGCATTCTTCTTGGTAATCATCCCAACGTAGCCCTCAGCGCCACCCGTGCGGCCGCCAGTCGTGTCAAAGAACTTGATGCCGGAATATATGTCGGTGCCGTTCTTGTGGGCAGCGTCCACCCAGGAACCGGGAGCCTGGAAAATGCTGTGGTTCCACGAGCCGAAGATGTTCGTGTAGTTCCACATAGAGAACACGTCGCTGTGGAACGCGTCAGAGGGATAACCGGCATCGCCGCCGCTACCCACGCCCATGGGGATATTCATCCAGAGGTTACGCGTTTCGTAGGTCTTCTCCACGATGCGGTCGGAGCGGTCCAGGATGGGACGCTTGCGCATGTGGGAACGGACAAAGGCGATGTCGCCGGCTTGGATGCCGGCAGCCTCGAACTCGGCAGCCGAAGGATAGTTGCGTCCGTCCTGCAAGGCGTCGTAGAACAGGTTGAGAAGAGCCTCATCGCCAAAGCCGGTGAAGTCGTAAATTTCGGTAGAGGCCGAAGCGGGCGTCTGCGCCGCCACGGGAGCGCACCACGCGCTGCCTACCAATGCCATACAGGCGAGTAACGTTTTTTTCATAATGTTTAGTTATCTATATATAATATATGTGTCGCTGTTTCCGCAAAGGTTGGGCTGCTCCTACACAGGACAGCCCAACCGATACGGGTAGTGTTAGAAGTTTCCTACACCTTCCACGTCCCACCAGAGGCGGAAGCCCTGGAGGTCCGGGCCGCCGAGGGCGTCAAGGCCGGAGCTCTCAATGTCATTGTTAGTGGCATCCTCCTCACGACCGGGGAAGGTCATGCGGCGGATCATGTCACCTTCATCAAGGCTCTCGTCGCCGTCCCAGGGATTCAGCACGGGGAAGACTTTCGGATAACCGGTGCGGCGCATTTCCGCCCACGCCTCGTAACTGTTCGGATAGAGGGCGATATACTTCTGCGTGATTATCTTCTCGAGCTTTGTCTCTAGGTCGTCGCCGTCGTTCCACTTCACGCCGATTTTCGTCACGCTGGGCATGTCGGGCGTATCGCCGAAGGGATCTACGTAGGTGTACTCCGTAGCTGTCTCCTTCTGCATGTAGTCATCCAACAGAGTTATGTAGTCAAAGTCGATCATCTGCGGATCAACCAACGACGCGTTCTGGATACCGCGCTCGTAGAAGAACTGAGCGTCGCCGCCCATATCCCAGCCACGGAGTGCGCCCTCAGCACGCAGGAAGTCTATCTCGGCCCACTTGATGAGGTAAAGCGGAGCCATGGCAATCATACCGTCGATGACCTGACTGACACCGACATACTGGTTACCGGCATACTGCTGGTCCACACCGAAGTAGCCGCCGGCGCGCAGACCGACGATACGGGTACCGGCGGGAGTCACCTCGCCCGTTACGTTGTTTTTCAAATCCTCACCGTTCTTCCCGAACATATACTTCGTGTAGGGGTGGTCGAGGCTCATCAGCAAGCTCTCAAAGGATGCGCAGAGGCGGGAGTCGTTCCACGTCTTCGTAATCTCAAGGAGCGGGTTCGTGAAGCCGTCGTTCATCGGCGTCAGGCACACCTGTTGGTCAGCAGCCTCTATCACGCCGCCCTTGACGGCCTCCTCGGCCCATTGCTTGGCGAGTTCGGGCTCCACCTTCACCATGCGCATAGCCATGCGGAGCTTCAGGGAGTTGGCGAAGCGTATCCACGTGTCGAAGCCCTCCTTACCGTTGTAGTAGTCCAGAACGAGTTTACCATAGCGGTGAACCATCTTCTGTACAGCATCCTGATACCACTTAGGACGAGGTCCGTCATAGGCTTCCTCCCCCAGTTCTTCCAGCTTAGCGCGTTCGGCCTCGTAGTAGGAGAGGCAGGCGATGATGCTGTCGATGTTCTCGGCAACAGCCATGTAAACGTCCTTAACGCCCTGGTAGGTGTAGGGGTTCACCGTGCGGTTCTCCTTATACTGCTGGTAGGGGAACGCGCCATACACGTCCACCATCTCCACTGCCCCGTAGTCGTAAATCAGCAGGTTGATTGCCTTCATTTCGGGGATAGAGTCAGCCAGCGGATGGTTCAGGGCCGGCACGACGGCATTCTTCATCCCGAGGAAGCGACCGCTGGGTCCGGGGTTGAAACTGGTGTTGATGTAGTACGTGGACATATAGTTATGGTCCGCCGAGTACGCGAAGTAGTAGTGGGGCACCACCGCGTAGTGGGCGTAACCGTCCATGCAGATGTACTGATACTGGTAGGCGTGCGAGCCGGGAGCCTGGCCTTCCTTGCCGCCCAACATGCAGTACTGGCCTGTGATGGTGGAGCGGAAGTACATCGTCATCTCCGTTGCGGCGGACTCCAGTCCGTGTTCAGATATCTCGACCCTATAGTTCAGCGAGTCGGGAGTACCCTGAAACATTTCGTCGGTATTGATATCCTGGTCCGAGTTCAGCGTGGAGTACTCATCATCGAAGTCGAGGCAGGACTGCACACTCATGCCCGTAACGGCTATGGCCAGGGCATAGAGGAATTTCGTTGCTTTCATTTGGTACGCTGTTTATTAGAAGTTGATTTTTGCTGAGAAGCCGAAGGAACGGGTGGACGGCATATTGAAATATTCAAAGCCGCCAAGGCCGTTCGCCGTGGAGAGGGAGATGTCCGGGTCTACCGGAGCGTCCTTATAGATGAAGAACAAGTTGCGTCCCACGAAGGAGAGCGTCAGGTTTTTGTTCTCACCGATGAGGTTGCGGAACGTGTAGCTCAGCGACAGCTCACGGAGACGGAAGTTCGTAGCGTCATAGACGTAAGGCGCCGGGCTGGCGTTACCGCCGATGGCGTTGTAGTAGTCTTCGATGGCGACTATGTAGTCACCCTCTACGCCGTTTTTACCCGGTTTGCCGTGTACGTACATACCGAGGCGGCCGTCCGTCGTGTAGATGTTGTTGGCCTCTGCGCTCAGACGCGCGTCTGCCGTGCGCTGGGAGAAACCGAGCTGGTCGAGCACGCCCTCCGTCTGGGAGATAACCTTACCGCCGATGCGGCCATTGATGAGGAAGAAGAGCTGGAAGTCCTTGTAGCTGATGGTGTTGCTCAGACCGAGCTGCCACTTGGAGTTCATGTTGCCTATCTTCGTCTGGTGCGGGTGCAGGTTGTCGAACTGCGGCACGAAGGTCGTGCGGTTCAGGATAACGACACCGTTCTCGTCGCGCTTGAAGTCAGTTACGTAGAGGTCACCCACGGAACCACCTTCGCGGTAGATGACTTTCGCACCACCGAGGTTCTGTTTGTAGGGACTCTCCGTTCCGTCTTCCTGATAGGCACTGCGGAGAATGCGGTTCTTGTCGAAGGAGAGGTTCAGGGCGGGTTTCCAGCGCCAGTCCTTTCCGAAATGCACATCGTAACCGATAGTGGTCTCAAAACCGGTGTTGCGTACCTTGGCGGAGTTCAGGGGCACACTCAGACCTGCACGGCCAGTGTACATGAACAGATGGTTGGCCACGGCGTTGTAGAACGTAAAGTCAAACTGCAGGCGGTTATTGAACATGAGCATCTCGATACCCGTTTCGAAAGAACTCGTCTTTTCGGGAATGGGGCGGAAGTCCACGTTGTTGCTGAGTACCACAGCGTCCGTCTGGTTGTTCTGGGAGAACTGGTAGAATACCGAGTTGGGAACAGAGTTACCCACCTGGGAGAACGATGCGCGGTACTTGAAGTAATCAATCCATGCCGGCAGCTGCGTCAGCGAGGAGATGATGGCATTAGCACCAACGCCCCAGTAACCATAAGAAATCGGCGTGCCGTACTTCGTGTGGAACTGCTTGAAGGCGCGGTACCAGTCCTGGCGGTAGGAACCATCCACGTAGATTTTGTCCCGCCAGCCTATCTGGGCAGTGAACAGGGCGGCCTGGTCCCAGTTTGAGCTCTTGCTGCTGCCGTTCACGCCCTTGTCGCCGGAGTTCGTCTCAAAGCGGTTTACGATGGTAGGAATACCCCGATAGTAGTTGGGCAGGTAGGTAGCCTCAACGTCCAGGCTGGAGCTCTGCGACTTAATGGTGTGCCCTACATAACCAGCGGATGCACTGACGCTCCACTCTTCATTAAACGTCTTGTTGTAGGAGAGCAGGTAGTCGGTGTAGATTTCCGTCGTGCGGTCATTGCCCAACCAGTAGCGGCCGTAGTCCTGCATCTGGTAACCGGACGCGTAGGTCGTGGTGGCGTAACGCTTGGACTCGTTGGTGAAGCGCGTATGGTCGAAGCCGAGGCGCGCCTGGAAGGAGAGACCGTCGTAGATATCTATCTTCCCGGTGAAGGAACCATAGACACGGTCGGTCTTCTGCTTGCTGCGGTTCATGCCTGTCAGCCAGTAGGGGTTGTTGTAGGGTGCACTCATGTACGCCCAGTTCTGGCGCGGGCCTTCAAGCAGGGTTGCACCCTGGGTCCACGTGTACGTACCATCGCCGTTGTCAAGGTAATATCCCTTGAGCGTGGAGTTGTACCACTGTGCTTCTGCTATGGCGTAGTTGTCCTTGTAGTAGGCGATGTCCACGTTGTTCGGCGTTGTGTAGAGGTGGTAGATGGGGTTCAGCAAGCCACCACCGCCGGGACGGTTGCGCGTAACGGTCTGCACGTAGTTCAGGGAGGCGTCAATATCCACGCGGTTCCACAGCTTGTAGCTCTGGCGGAAAGCCAGTGTGTTACGGTTATAGCTGTTGTTTTCAATCATACCCTTAGCGTGGGAGTTGGCATAAGAGAAGTAAGTCTTCACCTTCTCCGTACCACCCGAAAGGGAGATGGAGTTGTTGAACGTCGTACCCGTGCGGTAGAAGTCGTCGAGGTCGTTATAGCCCCGGTTGCGCAGGTAGAGGTTGTAAGTCGTGGGGTTACTGGGGTCGCCGGACACCTGGAAGGGCGACTCGTTAGCGAACGGGAGCGTCAGCACGAGGTCGGCATCGGCGCGGTCCGTAATCTTAGCGCCCCAACCCGTAGCCTCCAGACCGCCGGAAGCGGTTTGGTTGGCACCGAAAACTGTCTGGATTTTCGGTGTCATCAACGGGCGCTCAAAAGTGACGTTCGTCGTGTAGTTGATGTCTATCCGGCCTTCCCTACCCTTCTTCGTGGTAATCATGATGACACCGTTGGCGGCCTGCGAACCGTAGAGGGCGGCGGCGTTGGCACCTTTCAGCACGTTCATGCTTTCGATGTCGTCGGGGTTGATCATGGAGAGGGGGTCGGCACCTTCACTGGTGGCGTCGGACGTGATGGACGCACCGGCACCCATGCCGAGCTGACCGCGTGTATTATTGGTCAGGGGCACACCGTCCACGACGATGAGCGGCGTGGAGTTACCGAGAATGGACTTCTGACCACGGAGCAGAATCTTGGAGGCACCACCGGCACCACCGGCACTCGGCGTGATGGTCAGACCGGAGATTTTTCCTTCCAGCTGGTTGGCCACGTTCACGTCCTGCACCTTCATGAGGTCTTCGCTCTTGATTTGCTGGGTGGCATACGTCAGCGAGGTCTCCTTACGGCGGATACCCATAGCCGTTACGACGGCCTCTTCAAGAACGGTCTCGTTCTCCTCAAGCACGATGTTGAGGGGCTGCCCGTCCCACTTGAGCGTCTGCGTCTTGTAGCCGAGCAGGGAAATGCGGAGCATCGCTCCGGGCTGCACATTGCGGAGGGTGAATACGCCGTTGGCGTCGGTCGAAGTAACTTGCTTCGCACCTACCACAACGATGGCGGCACCCGTGACGGGAACACCGCTGACGTCCTTTACCGTGCCCTGCACGGTGCCGGCCTGCTGCACTTCATTGACGCTGGGCACTGCTGGCATGGCCATGGCGGAACCGCCGCACAGTGCTGACATCAGAAGCAGCATACTGAGTGTTTTGTTTGGTTTAAACATAAAGATTTAAAAAGGTTTGGTTGGTATTCGATTTACACACGGGCGCGCGCACGCAACCCTGTTAGCGGGACAAAGATAACCTTTTATTTTGGAATTACTACATTTCCCGGGCTTTTTTAACACTAAAGCCGCAAGGGTTTTCCGAAGCCTCCCTACCGCAGCACCCGGCGGGGCTGATACGCCGGAGGGAAGGGGCGGTACGCCCCCCTATGGGTACGGAATCCTAACCGCAGGGCTACGGTGGACTAACCATAGGGCTACGACGAACTAACCCTATGGGTACGGAAAGCCGTCCCCAGGGCCAGGAAAAAAGGCTGTGCTGTCAGGTAAAACTACCCCACGCTTCCTTCCAGGGAAACGCTAAGGAGTTTCTGCGCTTCTACCGCGAACTCCATCGGCAGTTTGTTGATAACGTCGCGGGCATAGCCGCCCACGATGAGCGACACGGCCTCCTCGACGGGAATGCCACGCTGCTGGCAGTAAAAGAGCTGCTCCTCCGAAATTTTCGATGTGGTGGCCTCGTGTTCCACGATGGCGCGGTGATTGTTCACGTCTATGTAGGGGAACGTGTGCGCTCCGCAGGAGGAGCCGAGCAGGAGGGAGTCGCAGGAGCTGTAATTGCGCGCCCCTTCGGCCTTCGACGCTACTTTGACGAGGCCGCGATAGGAGTTCTGGCTGTGCCCGGCGGATATACCCTTGGAAATGATAGTAGAGCGGGTGTTCTTCCCGATGTGTATCATTTTCGTCCCGGTATCGGCTTCCTGGTGGTTGTTTGTCACGGCAACGCTGTAGAACTCGGCCTGCGAGCCGTCGCCCATCAGCACGCAGGAGGGGTATTTCCACGTGATAGCGGATCCCGTCTCTACCTGCGTCCACGAGAGTTTGGCGTTCGCGCCGCGCAACTGCCCGCGCTTGGTGACGAGGTTGAGCACACCGCCGCGCCCCTCGCTGTCGCCGGGATACCAGTTCTGCACGGTGGAGTACTTCACTTCCGCATCGCGCTCCACGACTATCTCCACGATAGCGGCGTGCAACTGGTTCTCATCGCGCATGGGGGCGGTACAGCCTTCAAGGTAGGACACGTAGGCGTCCTCATCGCATACGATGAGCGTGCGCTCGAACTGGCCGGTGCCGCGCGCGTTAATACGGAAGTAGGTGGAAAGCTCCATCGGGCAGCGCACTCCCTTGGGGATATAGACGAAGGAGCCGTCGGAGAATACGGCGCTGTTCAGGGCGGCGAAGAAATTGTCGCGCGGCGGGACAACCGTGCCGAGGTACTTGCGCACCAGTTCGGGATTCTCGCGGACGGCCTCGCTCATGCTGCAGAAGATGATGCCCTTCTCCTGCAAGCGTTCCTTGAAGGTGGTCTTCACGCTCACGCTGTCCATCACGGCATCCACCGCCACCCCGGCCAGGGCCATGCGTTCCTCAAGGGGAATGCCCAACTTGTCGAAGGTGCGCATCAGCTCAGGGTCGATCTCTTCGGGCTGCTTGGAGCGGCGTGTGGTGGGGTCGGCGTAATAAGAAATGTCCTGATAGTCAATCCGGGGCAGGCGGACGTGGGCCCAAGAAGGCTGACGCAGGGTCTGCCAGTGGCGGAAGGCGTTCAGCCGGAACTGGAGCAGCCAGTCGGGCTCGCCCTTCCGCTCCGAAATCATACGCACCACGCCTTCGTCCAGCCCTTTCCCGAAGACCTCCGTCTCCACGTCGGTCGTGAAGCCGTACTCGTACTTCTTGTCGGCGACGGAACGGATAAACTCGTTGTCGCGTCCCTGCTGTGCCTCGTCCTTGTCCTTAGCCATTGCCGCGTGTCTTGGTAAGGTCCACCCAAACTGTATCGCCGTCAGTTTCACCGCCCTGCCCGCTCACCGTCCGCTCCAATGCGGGAAAAGCGTGGTCGAACAGGAAGACCAGCGCCGCCTTCGTGGGGGCATACAGGTGCGAATCGTGCGTCTTCTCCTCGTCCAGGATACCGATTCCTTCCATCACATTCAGCACGCAGCTCAACAGCACCAGGTACTTCAGCACGCTTACCAACCCGCCGAGGAGGCTGTTGGGCAGGCTGAGCTTCACGCCCTTCAAGGCTTTCGTCAGCACATTGGCCATGAAACCCAGGACTATCGGAACGATAATCCAAAGCAGGAGGAAGGCGACGACATTGGTCAGCACGCCCAGCTGGGAACCGGCACGGGTCAGGTATTCTCCGAGCTGGGAATAGCACGTGGCGGCTATCAACAAACCGAGGAAAAAGCCGAGGGCCGAGACGACCTCTTTCAAGAAACCCTGCTTCCAGCCCGAATAGAAAGACCAGAGAAGCAGGATTATCAGGAATACATCTATATACATAAAGCGGAAAGCTGGAGGCAGGCGGGCAGACGCCATGCACGGCATAGCGCCACACCCGCGCCGCGCCTCAGAGTTTTTGCTTGATTTCTATTTCCTGGAAGGTCTCGATCATGTCGCCTTCCTTGATGTCGTTGCAGTTCGTAAGGCTGATGCCGCACTCGAAGTTCGTACCGATTTCCTTCACGTCGTCCTTGAAGCGCTTCAGCGCGTTTATCTCGCCGGTGAAGATTACGATGCCGTCACGGATAAGGCGCGCCTTGTCCGAGCGGTGTACCTTGCCGTCCACAACGTAGGCACCGGCCACATAGCCGACTTTGGAGATGTGGTAAACCTGCCGCACCTCGACCGTAGCGGTGACTTCCTCCTTGACAATGGGCTTGAGCATACCCTCCATGGCCTGCTTCACATCGTCTATGGCATCATAAATCACGGAGTACTGCCGGATTTCCACGCCTTCCCTGTCGGCCAGCCGGCGGGCGGCCTGACTGGGGCGCACCTGGAAGCCGACGATGACGGCCTGCGAAGCGGCTGCCAGCGTGACATCGTTCTCGCTAATCTGGCCCACGCTCTTGTGGATGACGTTCACGGCAATCTCAGGCGTAGAGAGCTTGATGAACGAGTCGGAGAGCGCCTCCACGGAGCCGTCCACATCGCCCTTGACAATGATATTCAGTTCCTGGTAATTGCCCTGTTGGATGCGTCGGCCTATCTCGTCGAGCGTGAGCATCTTCTGTGTGCGGAGGTTCTGCTCGCGCTGGAGCTGCTCGCGCTTCGTCGTGATTTCGCGCGCTTCCTGCTCGGAGTCCATGACGTGGAACTGGTCTCCGGCCTGCGGAGCGCCGTTGAAGCCCAGCAGTGTGGCGGCCATAGAGGGCCCTATCTCCTGAATGCGCTGTCCGCGCTCGTTGAAGAGGGCCTTCACACGTCCGTAGTTCGTTCCGGCCAGGACGACATCGCCCTGGCGCAATGTGCCGTTGGAGACAAGTACCGTCGCCACGTAACCACGGCCTTTGTCAAGGGCGGACTCGATGATGGTACCCGTTGCCTTGCGGTCGGGGTTGGCCTTCAGCTCCATCATGTCGGCCTCGAGCAGGACTTTCTCCAGCAGCTCGGGCACGCCGATGCCTTTTTTCGCGGAAATATCCTGGCTCTGGAACTTGCCGCCCCACTCTTCCACGAGGAGGTTCATACCAGCAAGCGCTTCCTTTATCTTGTCCGGGTTGGCCGTAGGCTTGTCTATTTTGTTTATAGCGAAGACTATGGGAACATTAGCCGCCTGTGCGTGGTTGATAGCCTCCTTCGTCTGCGGCATAATGTCATCGTCGGCGGCAATTATGATAATGGCAATGTCCGTTACCTGTGCGCCACGGGCACGCATGGCGGTAAAGGCTTCGTGTCCGGGGGTGTCGAGGAAGGTGATATGCCGCCCATCCTCCAGCGTCACGTTATAGGCACCGATGTGCTGCGTGATGCCGCCGGCCTCACCGGCTATGACGTTGGATTTGCGGATGTAGTCGAGGAGCGATGTCTTACCGTGGTCCACGTGACCCATGACGGTCACAATCGGAGCGCGCGGCTGGAGGTCTTCCTCCTTGTCCTCTACCTCTGCGACGGCATCCTGCACCTCTGCGCTGACGTACTCCGTCGTGAAGCCGAATTCCTCGGCCACAATGTTGATGGTCTCGGCATCCAAGCGTTGGTTGATGCTCACCATAATGCCGATGCTCATGCAGGTGCCGATAACCTTCGTCACGGGTACATCCATCATGGTGGCCAGTTCGTTGGCCGTCACGAACTCTGTCAGTTTCAGCACCGTGCTTTCGGCATTTTGCTCGCGCCGGATTTCTTCCTCAGCGGCACGCACGTGCTCGCGCTTCTCCTTACGGTACTTCGCGCCTTTCGCCGTCTTGGACTTATTCGTCAGGCGGGCTAAGGTTTCCTTCACTTGACGTGCTACGTCCTCCTCGGTAATCTCAACCTTAACTTCCTTCGCCTTCTTGTTTTTCTTCTTACCCTGCCCGGGCTGTTGCGCGGCAGGTTTTTTCTTGCCACCGGCGTTACCAGGGGCGGCGTTCTGCGGCTGGTTCTCGGCGGCACTGATGTCCACACGCTGTCCGCCGATGCGGGCGCGCTTTTTACGCTCACTGCCTTGCCGCTGCGCCTCGCGCTCTTTCCGACGCTCCTCCTTGGTCTTTTTCTTGGGGCGCGTGGAAGAGTTGATGGAGGACAGGTCTATCGTCCCCAACACCTTCGGTCCTTCCAGCCCGGGCTTTGCCTTCAGTTCAAACACGCCTTCGGCTGTCACTTCGCCAATCTGGCTCGCACGTTCTTCCACCGAGGTCTTCTGCTTCTTCGGCTTCGGTGCGTCCTGCACTTCGGCAGGCGTTTCCGCTTCGGCAACGGGCGTTGTAGGTTCTGGAGCCGGCCGTTCTTCTTCCACCGGCGGTGCCGTTTTCTCCACAACGGGTGCTTCGGGAGCCTCCTCCACTGGCGGTGCGGGTTGCTCCACTACGGGCGCAACCTTCTCCTCGGCAGGGGGCGCGGGTGCTTCCTCCTGAGGGGTTTCCTTCTTCCCGCCGAGTTCTACCTTCCCAACGATTTCGAGTTTCGGCCGCAGGCTGGCGGGTATCTCGGCCTTGATGACCTCCGCTACTTTTTTCGCCTCCTTCTTTTCCTGCTTCTGCTCATGTTTTTGCTGCAGACGCCCCTGAAGGAACTTCGTAGCCTCATTGCGGGCGTTCTCATCGGTGCTAAATTCCTTTTGCACCAGCCCGTATTGCTCGTCCGTCAGCTTCGTGTTGGGCGCAGCCTCCAGCTGGTGGCCTTTCTTCGCAAGGAAGTCCACAACGGTCTGTAGGCCGACATTGAATTCTTTGATGACTTTATTTAATCTTACTGCCATTGGTCTTTCTTATCGTTGTTGGTGTGGATTCGAGACTTCCGATTATTACTGGTTAGAGACGGGAGGGGTATCTTCAACGCCATCGGCAGCCAGTGCGTCCGACGCTTCACTGCCGGACTCGTATGCCGGCTTCAGCTCGTCCTCAAACTCCGCCCGCAAGATCTCGAGTATCTCGTCCACGGTCTCTTCCTCCAGGTCAGCTTTCTCTATCAGCAGCTCGCGCGGTGCCTTGAGCACATCCTTCGCGGTTTCCATACCGAGGTTCTTGATGGCCTCTATCACCCAAGGCTCAATTTCGTCCGTGAATTCGTCCAAGTAGATATCCTCCGTATCGACGTCATCCACCTCGCGGTACACATCGATGGTATAGCCGGTGAGCATTGAGGCCAGCTTGATGTTCTGTCCGCTCTTGCCGATGGCGAGGCTCACTTCCTCCGGGCGTAAATAGACGTCGGCTTTCTTCGCCTCCTCGTCCAGCCGGATGTTATTGACCTTTGCGGGACCGAGGGCGCGCTGTATGAAGAGGGAGATGTTGGAGGTATAGTTGATGATGTCTATGTTCTCGCCGCGTAGCTCCCGCACGATGCCATGTATGCGGCTTCCCTTGACGCCCACGCAGGCACCCACAGGGTCGATGCGGTCATCGTAGCTCTCGACGGCCACTTTGGCCCGTTCGCCGGGGATGCGGGCTATGGCGCGGATGCTGATGAGTCCGTCGGAAATCTCCGGTATCTCGGCCTCCAGCAGCCGTTGCAGGAACATCGGCGATGTCCGGCTCAGGTAGATCTTCGGGCTGCCGGAAGTGTTGTCCACCCGGTCGATGACGGTGCGGATGGTGTCGCCCTTGTGGAAGAAGTCGCGCGGTATCTGTTGGTTCTTCGGCATGACGAGTTCGTTGCCCTCATCGTCCAGCAGGAGCGTCTCGCTCTTCCAGGTCTGATAGACTTCCGCGCCGATGATTTCGCCCTCGCGCGCCTTGTATTTGTTATAGAGTGCATCGTGCTCCAGCTCCAATATCTTGCTGGAGAGCGTCTGGCGCAAGGTGAGGATGGCGCGGCGTCCGAACTTGGCGAACTCTATCGGCTCGCTCACTTCCTCGCCCTCCTCGTAGTCGGGATCTATCTGCTGGGCTTCCGTGAGACCGATCTGCCGGTTAGGGTCGCGCACCTCGGCATCTGCCACGACTTCGCGGTTGCGGTAAATCTCGCAGTCGCCCTTGTCGGGGTTCACAATCACGTCGAAGTTCTCGTCCGAGCCGAACAGCTTCGCAATCACGCTGCGGAAGCTCTCCTCCAGCACGCTGATGAGCGTCGTGCGGTCAATGTTCTTTGTCTCCTTAAACTCCGAAAACGTGTCTATGAGACTGACTGTCTCAACTTTTTTCCTTGGCATAATATCTTTTTATTTGTAATTTCAAGCATTATCCGGCGGGGCAGGAGGACTGCCGCCGCGCTATTTGAAGTCCAGCCAGTAGCGCGCCTCCTTTATCTCGGAGAACGCCACGGGGCACTCCACGTCCACCAGCTTCGGACGCTTGGCTCCCTCGGGCTTCACCTTCTCCCGCACGGAGAGCACAACCCCCTCCTCGCTGACAGACAGGAGAACGCCCTGCTTCTTCTGCCCCCCCGTGAGGACAACCTCCACGGGGTCGTCAATGTGGATTTCGTACTGCCGGCGCACTTTGAAGGGCTGGCCTATCCCGGCGGAACCCACCTCCAGTTCGAAGTCCTCCTCGTCGCGGTCGAGCCCCTGCTCTATGTGGCGGCTCAGCGCCACGCAGTCCTCAATCCAGACCCCGTCCCGATGGTCTATCTCCACCACGATGCGGTCGTCCGCCGACACGGACAAATCCGTCAGGAAGTAGTCCTTCCCTTCCAGCCACTGCGCCACGAGCGCGCCGACAACGTTCTTGTCTATCATTCCTAAACGTCCAAATAGTTAAAAACAAGTGAGGAACTCCCTTCGAGGCCCCTCACTCAATTCTGGCGCAAAAGTACACCTTTTTTATATATACTGCAAACAAAAGACGGAATTTCTTCCCCTCCGGCCAAGCCCAGTCAGGGCGGCGCGAATTAGCGCCAGTGGTTTACAGCCACGGTAAGGACAAAATCTATAACAACCGGGCGGTTCTTGTAGCTTCCCTCAACCTCTAAAGAATTCTTTGTGAGGTAAGAAAGTTCATCCCTGGCGAACCCCGGATTATCAGAAAGCCGCACGTTGGCGAGGAAGTCCGTCACGTCCCAATCTTCAGGGAGGCCCTGGACGCTCGGACCCTCTAGAGAGTTCTCGGAGAAGCATAGGTATTGGGCGCAACAGTCGCTATAACCCAACGCGTCCATCGGGAGGCTGATACCCGCGAACCCGCTCCTGATATCATCAACACCAATGGTGGCAGGCAGATGGGGCATACAAGGTCTGAAGGCGCCATTGTCGAGCCACGCGTTATACATAGATATTCCGCCCGTTATCGTGACATACACAGGATCTCCGGACACGCCGCTCATCGCCAGCAGCCCGCAGTTCAGCGGGAATACCTGCATCGCCGGCTTCACGTACGTCTTCTCCCGCTCCGGCGCGGCGGCAGGCGGCACAGCGTTCAGTTCTTTTCTTTCGTCCATTTCTTAATACGTTAATTTATTTATAATAGCATTTGTTTATTAACGCCCACACCATCCCCAAGCCTCCCCCTCTCGGGGGGACGGGAGGGGGGCTGGAGGGGCTGCGGGGCATGGGCTGGTACATACACGCCAAGCGGCGCACCGCACCCCACCGAAGGGGGCGCGATGCGCCGCTCAATACTTAGCTGTATTTCTGTAACTACTTGATAACCAAAGCGCGAGGGGGGGTAATTCGGGCACTTCCTGCCTCGTAAACACGGGCAGAGCCGACCTCCGCTACTGCGCAGGCCGCTATACCGTTATTATATATACACGCGTAAGGCATAATCAAGTTACTTATTTCCGCCGCAAAGGTAGGGAAAACTCTCCGAAAGGCCAAGCCCGGGGAGGGTAAATAACCTGTCAGGAAAAACTGACCGTAGGGTCAGTGTACCGTGACCCTACGGTTAGGAAAACGTAGCCCTGGGGGTAGGAACGCCTATCCCTATGGGTACGTGACTCAAAGTTCGGCCTCGCTGACCTGGAAGGTAGGTGCTTCCTCGAACTTCCCGGACGCGAGTCCCTTGCGGAACCAACGTGCGCGCTGCGCACTCGTGCCGTGGTTGAACGATTCGGGGACGGCATAGCCGCGCGCCTGCTTCTGCAGGTAGTCGTCGCCTATCTTCTGCGCGCAGTTGATGGCCTCTTCGATGTCCTTATCGTCTATTGAGCCGTAATTTTTCTGGTCGTGGTGCGCCCATACCCCGGCTTACGGACGCCGCCGCGCAGGCCGCCCCATACCGCACGGAAGAAGACCGGGAGCAGGTTCCTGCCCGTCACGCGCCAGATGCCGGGCACCAGCCGCAGGGCAGCCCACTTGTTCTGCGCAAACGTTCTCGCCCACCAGTACAGCGGCCAGTCATTGCCCTTAAACCTGTTCAGGTTCACATCGCTCACGTCCTTGAGATAGCGCACGCAGTCCAGCGTGACGCGGCACCGCGTGTAGGGATTCTTCCAATGGACGGTGGTGAGGAGGGAATTCTCGCGGCGCACATAGGCATATACCGCCTCATTCACCACGTACATCTGGGTATCGCCCGTTTGGAAGCGCAGGAAGAAGAACACGTCGTTGGCATAGGGAACTTCCTGAAAGCGAAGCCCGCCTATCGCCCTGCGCCGGATGAAGCGGCCGAACGGGACGAAGTAATAATACTGCAGCAGGGCGGGATCACCGTGGACGAAGTAGTAGGTGAACGGCAGTATGTCCCCATATCGCAGCGGCATCCGCCTGCCGTCCTCCTCACACTTCACGTGCTTGAAGACGACCATGTTCGTGTCCGCATCCACATACCGGTCCATCATTGCGGAAAGGTTGTCCAGGTAGTAATCGTCGGCATCGGCAAAGACGACCCACTTGCCCACGGCGCGCTCCAGTCCCACATTGCGGGCATAACCGGCTCCGCGCCCTTTCTTCGTGAACACCACCTCCACCTGCGGGTCGTCCAAGCCGGGAAAATGTGCGAAATCTACCACAGAAGGGTCGGAGGCATCGTCCACAACGATGATCTGCACGTCCGGGCGGCGGGGAATCGACGCGAGACAGCGCACCAACAGCTGCGGGATGTTCTTGTGCGGGATGATGACGGAATAATTGATGGTACCGGCCATAGCTAAGTCAGGTATTAGCGCGAGGAATCTTTCCCGTTTTCAGAACTTCTAAAGGTATGGATTCGGGGGGCGCGGTGCATAGGTTGCGGGGCGGCGGCGAAAAGATATCCTTTAGCGGCACACTGCCTGTCCGTATGGCGACTAGGGGAAGCAGGCGCAAGGCCGCCCACCGGTTGCGCTTCCAAGTCGAGTACCACCAATTCCTCCACGTCCTGTCCAAACCATATTCCTTCCACTTCGTATCCCCGCGCCGCTCAAAGAACCGACAGACATCGAGCCGCACTTTCGTATGGGTGTAGGATTTCTGCCACTTGTTCGTGCGCATTGCGCTGTTAGGCACCTGTACATAACAGTAAACGACCTCGTCCACCACCTCCGTCGCCTTTGATGCGAGGGAAACACGCAGGGAGAACATCACGTCCTCGGCATACGCAATCTCGGGGAAACGAATACTTCCTATCAGGTCACGCTTGATAAAACGCGCAACGGGATAGGGACAGACCCGCTTTATCTCCTCGCAGTCGCCAGAGGCAACAGCCCGGTCAAATACGGGCTTGTAGGCATCGTTCCACAATATCTTCCGGGAAGGAGGCTGCAGCACAATGCGGAAGAGGAGCATATCCTTGTCGCTATCCACATACCGGTCCATCATCGCGGACAGATTGTCCAGGTAGTAATCGTCGGCATCGGCAAAGACGACCCACTTGCCCACGGCGCGCTCCAACCCCACGTTGCGGGCACAGCCCGCGCCGCGCCACTCTTTCGTGAACACCACCTCCACCTGCGGGTCGTCCAGCCCGGGGAAGCGGTCAAAGTCCACGACGGTGGGGTCGGAGGCATCGTCCACGACGATGATCTGTACGTCCGGGCGGCGGGGAATCGACGCAAGACAGCGCGCCAGCAGGTGCGGGATGTTCCTATGTGGGATAATAAAGGTATAGTTTATACCGTCCATGTGACTTTAATCATATCAAATAACCGAAGAAGCGCTGGCCTCTATACGTCCCAGAGAAATCATATCCTTCTTCCTCTGCTGTTCCACAGTCGTCAAACTCTGCATCATCCAGAAATGACGCTTCGCCCCAATCTGAAGGCGCATTATGAAAGTACACGTTATCCTCTATACCTCCAATAGAATAATCGCTTTTGTCAATCAAATTCTGTAAAGCACTACTTCCGCCGGAGATAAGTTCTTCGCATTCTAGGTAGAATTCCTCACATACATATCCGTCGTAATCGTAATAACAATGATCAACGGTGCCTCGAATACTAACAATCACGGGCTCGGTGCTCATGCTCGACTGCAACAGGCCGGCTCCCAGATGGAACACCCTGCACACGGGCGTCACGTACTTCTTTTCCCGCTTCGGCGCGGCATCCGCGCCCGTCTCCGCCGCCCGCACATCGGCGGACAAAGCGTCGTTCAGTTTCATGTTTTCGTCCATAAGTTTATAGCTTTTTATCGGTTAATGCGCACAGAAAAGCGGCGCACCGCAACCCCATGAAAGGGGCGCGATGCACCGCTCAATACTTAGCCGTATATCTGTAACTACTTGATTTCCAGTCGGGGGGGGGTAAGCGCGCCCCGGCGGGCGCGAAACGCGCCGCCGACCCGCGCTGCCGCGCAGGATGCCGTATCTATACTATATATACACGCGTAAGGCATCGTCAAGTTGCTGATTTCCGCTGCAAAGGTAGGGAAACTTTTCCAATAGGCCAAGGCCGGGGCGGGAAAATAACCTGTCAGGAAAAACTAACCGTAGGGTCAGTGTGCCGTGACCCTACGGTTAGGAAAACGTAGCCATAGGGTTAGGAACGCCTATCCCTATGGGTACGTGACTCAAAGTTCGGCCTCGCTGACCTGGAAGGTGGGTGCTTCCTCGAACTTCCCGGAGGCGAGCCCCTTGCGGAACCAGCGTGCGCGCTGCGCACTCGTGCCGTGGTTGAACGATTCGGGGACGGCATAGCCGCGCGCCTGCTTCTGCAGGTAGTCGTCGCCTATCTTCTGTGCGCAGTTGATGGCCTCCTCAATGTCCTTATCGTCTATCGAGCCGTAATTTTTCTGGTCGTGGTGCGCCCATACCCCGGCGTAGTAGTCCGCGAGCAGTTCGATACGCACGCTTATCTTGTTAGCTTCCGTCTCGGAGAGGCGGCTCATCTGCTGGTGCGCCTTGGCAAGCAGGCCGGTGGAGTACTCAATGTGGTGTCCGACCTCGTGCGCGATGACGTAAGCGTAAGCCAGGTCGCCGCCGGCCTTCATCTGCTTGTCCATCTGCTGGAAGAAACTCAGGTCCAGGTAGAGCTTCTGGTCGCCCGAGCAGTAGAAGGGGCCGACCGCCGATGTGGCATTACCGCAGGCCGACTGCACCGCATCCGTGAAAAACACCAGCGTAGGCGCCTCGTACTGCCAGCCTTTCTCCCTGAAAAGCTGCGTCCACACGTCCTCCGTGCCCGCCAGGATCTGCTTGGAGAAAGTGGCGTACTTCTCTTCCTCCGCCGTAGGGGTATATTCCCCCTGCTGTGCCGGCTGCGTGGCCTGCTCCGCCACGGTGGAGAGTACCGTACTGATGTCGCCTCCCGACATCCAAGCGATGACGAGGGCCATAATGATTCCGCCGATACCGATACCGGCCTTCGCGCCGCCGCTCATACCACGGCGGTCTTCCACATTGCTGCTTTCGCGGCGTCCGTTTAGTCTCATATCCTTTCCTTTGGTTTAGATTAGGCCAGCCCCAGACTGGCTCCGGTTTATAAGCAGTTGAAAAAACTCAACCGCACGAGGGCAAAGGTAGCAATTTATCTTGAGGTATCCAAAATCCGGGCACGAAAACAACACGCACGGGTACGTCCGCCGCCCCGGACAGAAGGTAAGCGCACACCTTGCCCGGAGGTGTGCGGGAAGCTCACGCCGAGGTGTGCGCTTACCTCAAAGCAAGCTGTGCGCACACCTCAAAGTGAGGTATGCGCACAGCTCAATCAGAGGTGTCCCGAGGCCGCTTCCTGCGGTGTCAGCACCCTGTCTATTTATGCGCCTCGCACCAGCGGCGGGCGTTCTCAAAGGCGTGGAGCCACGGGGTGGCGGCATCGGCGCGGCGCTCGGCGGGATAGTCGGCACACTGCCAGGGCAGGAAGGCGCGCTCGAGATGCGGCATCATGGCCAGGTGGCGGCCGTCGGCGGAACAGATGCCGGCCGTGGAGTAGTCGGAGCCGTTCGGGTTGCCGGGATAGGCATCGTAGGCGTACTTCAGGACGATGTTATACTTGTCCTCACCTCCGGGGAGACTAAATTTGCCCTCGCCGTGCGCTACCCAGATGCCAAGTTCCGAACCGCTGAGGTCGCGGAACATGACGCTTTCGTTCTGCGGCACGCGAACGCTGAGGAAGGCGCTCTCGAACTTGTGGCTGTCGTTGTGCAGCATACGGGGGCGCTGGCTGTCGGAAACCGTGCCCAACAGTCCGAGTTCCACCATCAGCTGGCAACCGTTGCAGACACCGAGGGAGAGCGTGTCGGGACGGGCATAGAAGCGGTCGAGTGCGGCCTTGGCCTTGGGATTGAAGAGGAAGGCGCCGGCCCAGCCCTTGGCGGAGCCGAGGACGTCGGAGTTGGAGAAGCCGCCGCAGAAGACTATCATCTGCACCTCGTCGAGGGTTTCGCGCCCACTGACGAGGTCGGTCATCATGACGTCCTTCACGCGGAAGCCGGCAAGGTGGAGGGCGTAAGCCATCTCGCGCTCGCCGTTCGTACCCTTCTCACGGATGATGGCTGCCACGGGAGATTCGGGAAGTGGCGAGTGACCAGTGGCGGGTGACGCGTCAAGAGCGGGAAGGTTCCAGCGCAGGGGCTGCTGCTTATAGTTGGCGAAGCGGAGGTCGGCACTGCCGTTCATGCTCTGCTTCGTATCGAGTTCGTGCGAGGTGCTGTACCACACGTCGCGGAGTTCGTCAATAGCGAGGCGGCACAGGCCGGACACCTGCAACTCGCGCTCGGCGATGGGGCGGGCTATCTCCGTGGCTTCCACGCCTGCCTCAGCGAGGACGGCGAGGAATGCGGCCTTGTCGGCATCGGCAACCTGAAGCACGACGGCGGGATTCTCGGCGAAGAGGAAGGTTAGAAGTGACGAGTGACGAGTGAGGGGTGACAAGCCTTCAAGAGAAACTGAAAGGCCGCCCTCGACATTGGCAAAGCACATCTCGAGGAGGCAGGTGAGCAGACCGCCGGCGGAAACGTCGTGACCGGCGAGGACGAGGTCGCGGCGCAGAAGCGTCTGCACGGCATTGAAGGCACGACGGAAGTAGTCGGCGTCCTTCACCGTCGGCACGTCGCTGCCCACATAGCCCTGGCTCTGGGCATAGGCCGAGCCGCCGAGGCGCAAAGCGTCGCGGGAGAAGTCGATGTGGTAGAGGGAGGAAGCGATGCCGGTCTTGACGTTGGGCGTGACGACCTTGCGCACGTCCTTCACCTCGCCGCCGGCACTGACGATGACCGTTCCTGGGGCGATGACCTTGGAACCGTCGGGATATTTCTGCGTCATGGAGAGGCTGTCCTTACCCGTCGGCACGTTGATACCGAGGGCGCAACAGAAGTCGCTGAGTGCCTGCACGGCGTCGTAGAGGCGGGCGTCCTCACCCTTCTGGGCGCGGCAAGGCCACATCCAGTTGGCGGAAAGGGACACGCTGTCCAGCCCCTCGGCAAGGGGAGCGAAGACGATGTTCGTCAGGGCTTCGGCCACGGAGAGCACACTGCCGGCGGCAGGATTGGCAAGTCCGGCCTGCGGTGCATGGCCGAGGGCGGTGGCGATACCGCTGTCGCCTTTGTAGTCAAGAGCGACAACGCCGCAGTCGGCGAGGGGCAGCTGCAGAGCACCCACACACTGCTGACGGGCTATCTTTCCCGTCACGCTGCGGTCCACCTTGTTCGTAAGCCAGTCCTTGCAGGCCACGGCCTCAAGGCGCAGCACCTTCTGCAGGGCGGCAAGGAGGGCCTGTTCTGTCTGTTGCGACTGAGTCGCAACAAACGCAACAAACGGCACGTCCTTGTAGCGGCGCTCTACGTGTTCGTCCACCATCACCGTCTTGGGCGAGTGGCCGAACATCTGCGCCACGTCGAGGTCGAAGGGACGCTCGCCGTCGGCCTGCTCGAAGCTGAAGTGGGCGTCGCCAGTAGTTTCGCCGACAACATACAGCGGGGCACGCTCGCGCTCGGCGATGCGGCGCACGTCCTCGATGTGTTTCTCGTCGATGAGCAGTCCCATGCGCTCCTGGCTCTCGTTGGCGATGATTTCCTTTGCGGAAAGCGTCGGGTCGCCGATGGGAAGTTTCGACATATCTATGCGACCGCCGCACTCCTCTACAAGTTCGGAGAGGCAGTTCACGTGACCGGCAGAGCCGTGGTCGTGGATGCTGACAACGGGGTTCTCCTCGCTCTCACAGAGCGCGCGGATGAGGTTGTAGGCGCGCTTCTGCATTTCGGGGTTGGCGCGCTGCACGGCATTGAGCTCGATGCCGCTGGAGTAGCGTCCCGTCTCCACGGAGCTCACAGAGCCGCCGCCCAGGCCGATGCGGTAGTTGTCGCCACCGACGACGACGACCTTGTTACCCTTCTGCGGCGTACCTTTCAGGCAGTCGCGCTTCGTGCCGTAGCCCACGCCGCCTGCCAGCATGATGACTTTGTCGTAACCGTACTGCTCGCCGTTCTCCTCGTGGTCAAAGGTGAGAACGGAACCCGCAATGAGGGGCTGTCCGAACTTATTGCCGAAATCGCTGGCACCGTTGGAGGCTTTGATGAGTATCTGCTCCGGCGTCTGGTAGAGCCAGGGACGTTTGCTGTCGCGCGGCGCGGTCATATAGACGGCCGTACCCGCAATGGGCCAGGAACCGACACCACCGCCCATGCGGTCGCGAATCTCGCCGCCCGTACCCGTGGAAGCACCGTTGAAGGGCTCTACGGTCGTGGGGAAGTTGTGCGTCTCGGCCTTGATAGAGATGACGCTCTCCACGTCGCGCGTCTCGAAGAAGTCGCTCGTGTCGGCGCGGCGCGGCGCAAACTGTTCCACGACAGGACCTTGGCTGAACGCCACGTTGTCCTTATAGGCTGAGAGGATATGGTGCGGATGTTCCTTCGTTGTCTTCTTGATGAGGTTGAAGAGCGAGGACGGCATCTCCTTGCCGTCGATGATGAAGGTGCCGCCGAAGATCTTGTGGCGGCAGTGTTCGGAGTTTATCTGTGCGAAGCCGAACACCTCCGAGTCCGTCAGCTGGCGGCCGAGCTGTGCCTCCACCTTGTGGAGATAGGCTATCTCCTCCGGCGAGAGGGCGAGGCCTTCCTGCTCGTTGTAAGCCTCGAGGTCACTGATGTGCCGGATGGGCTCCGGCGTGATGCTGACGGTGAACACGTCCTGGTCAAGGCCGTCGTAGAGACGCTGCAACATAGGGTCGAAGTCGTCACCCTCGCAGGGGAAGTACTCTTCAATACGCGAAATGCCGCAGAGATTCATGTTCTGGGTAATCTCTACGGCATTCGTACTCCAAGGCGTAATCATCTCGCGGCGCGGCCCTACGAAGCGCCCCTTCACGGAGTCGCCTTCAAGGAGTCCGGCCCCGCCAAAGAGCCAACAAAGTTTCTGCACTTCGTCCTGCGTCAGGACATGGTCCGCCTGCGTAGCGATGACGCTCAGCTGAGGAGTTCTGAAAAAGGAAATCATTCGGAATGGGGGTAAATTTCGTTCTGCTTGCGAAGATAACGCTTGACGCACGGAAAGCAAAGCGAAAGGGAGAGAAAATTTCGCCCGGCACGTCCCGCCGACGGCCACGGTGCGGCCCTGCGGGAGGAAAAGCCGGGGAATGGTTTTGCCCTTCCACCACTTATCCCTACCTTCGCCATGGCAACAAGCCCGCGACAGCCCATGACGGAAGACGTACAAGCCGGGGGAAACGCCCCGCAGCCCGAACAGGACGGCAGCCAGAGCCCGCGATGGTGGGCCATGAGCGCCACGTTCAACCGCTCCATGCAAGCCCGTGAACGCCTCACCGCGATGGGGCTGGAATGCTTCGTGCCGCTCCGCACCGCCGTCACCCTTGCGGGAAACAAAAAGCGGAAGCGGCTAGTGCCCGCCGTGAGCAACCTCATCTTCGTCCGCAGCACCGAGGCCCGCATACAGCAGGCGAAGGACGCCCTGGGCTACCTACAGTTCCTCTGCAACCGCGAGCTGGGGCGTGCACGCCGCATCACGGTGTCCGACGAGCAGATGGCCCACTTCATGAGCCTGGCCGGAAGCGCGGACGGCCAGGTACGCTACCTCAGCCCCACCCTGCCCGAGCTACGCCGTGGCGACCGCGTTCGCATCCACGGCGGCCCCTTCGACGGCGTCGTGGGCACCTTCGTCAAGCTGAAAGGCGCGCGCCGGCGCATGGTCGTCGTTACCATCCCCACCGTCATCTCCGTTGCCACCCTCAGCTTCACCCCCGAGCTGCTGCAGAAGCTCCCGGCAACGGACTGAGGAAGCCGCCCCGCCGGGCACGGAAAAAGGCCCCCTCGCGGGAGCCTTTCAGGCCAAGCCCCTACGGAACTTGCAACGTTCTAATTATAAGATGGTTGCAGGCACGCGCCGACTCGGCCCGGAGTTGAGTGCCTAGTCAACTATGAGTACAGTGGTACTGTACTGCCAGTTGAGTGCCTACTCAACTCATAGTTGACTAGGCACTCAACTTTGCGCACGCTCCAGCGACCCGGCTCACTCGCCCTCGCCCTCGGCGCCCGCAGCCTTCTTCCGCTCCCGCTCCAGCTGGCTCGGCTCGAAGGAGATGCCGGCCGGGTTCACCCGGCGCGCGATGCCCTGCGAGCGACGGAAGCAGACCGTCACCTTCTTCACAGCCTTCGCCCCTGCCTTCCAGCACGCCTCCTGCGTAGGGAAGCCCTCGCTCTGCAGGCGGCTGTAGATCGTACCGATCTCGTCCAGCCGCACGCTACGACCGTTCTTCAGGGCCTGGATAATCTCGTACTGCAGCGCGTCAAGCACGGCCTTGATGTCCGGACGCCCAACCGTTGAGCTGTTCGCGATGCGGTCAGCCAGCTCGTCCAGCCCGACAACGGGCTGCGACGCGCTCTGCACGTAGTAGGACAAAGTCTTGTCCACCGGGTTCTTGATGGCCCGCGTAATGTAAGGGTAACTCATAGTTCCTCTGCTTTAATTTAATAGGTTTATATTATGGTTTTATATCAGAACGAAGGAGTGGGGTCAGGGGAGCAGCCGTAACCGTCGCTGAGGAATTCCATCGCTTTTATACTGCCCTCGAACCTGCGCCCCTGGTACGTCCCGCTGAAGGTGGTGTCGCCGCTCCAGGAACATTCGTCAAACTGCGCGCCGGCAAAGAATTCCGCAGCGGTCCAACCCTCACCGCCCGCGCCGAAGGATATAACAGGCGTGGGGTCCGGCGTCTCAAGAATGCCGCGGCCGCACGAAACCCAGCTAGAAGTACCCCAGAAAGTTAGATTCGAACAGTCGGTAAGATCGTCCGCATACTCGCGCAGGGCGGTCGCCGAGGCCGCATACCTGCTCATGAAAGTGCTTCCGAGGTCACCGCACTCGAAGTCCCAACCCCGCGCAGCGATACAGACAGCTTGGGTTCCGTCAAGGTATCCAAAAACTTTATGACGAACGCTGTAGCCCGCGAACGCATGATACCAGTCAATCCCCATCGGCGTGAGGCTGACCTGCACGGGCGGCCCCGACACCACCCCGCTCGTCGCCAGCAGCCCGCAACCCAGCGGGAACACCTGCATCGCTGGCTTCACGTACTTCTTCGCTCCCTTCGGCACGGCCACCGCAGCCGCCTCCAAAGCCCGCACATCGGCGCACGGCGCGCCATTCAGTTCCATTTTTTCATCCATTTCTTTATATGTTTTGATTAGTTAATGATTTGTCACAATCCATATAGGCACACAAAAGCGGCGCACCACACCCCACAGAAGGGGGCGCGATGCGCCGCTCAATGCGTACTCGTATACCTGTAACTACTTGATTGCCAAGGCGTATGGGGGGGTAATTCGGGCACTTCCCGCCCCGTAAATACGGGCAGAGCCGCCCTCCGCACATGCGGAAGCGGCTATACCTATATTATATATATACGCGTAAGGCATCGTCAAGTCGCTAATTTCGTCTGCAAAAATATGCAAATTTTCCCGCCCGGACAAGCCCGGGCGGGAATTTCTGTACCTAAGCGCGCTACCCGGCTCACTTCCGGATGAACTTCGTCGCGCAGGAATTACCTTCACCATCCGTTGCACGGGCGATGTAGTGCCCCATCGTCAGGTGTCCGGTGGGTACGTCGGCGTATCCGTCCGCAGTGTCAAGCACGCACGTCTCCACAAGCTGCCCGCCGACCGTATAGACATGCAGCGTCACGGATGGCGCGTCCTCACACTTGACGTGGATATTGTCGTTGCGGTAGGCGATACTCATCCCACCGTTGCGGCTGATGAGACGGATGCCATCGGGCTTATCCGGACCCGGGTCTGCGGGAACTTCAACCGCAGGCTCCTCGAAGACGAGCGTCTGGGTTGTCATCAGGTTGGTGGCACCGATGGTCGGCTTACTGAACACGTAGAGGTTGGAGGACCCGTCGGGATAGAGGCCGACAGACTCATCGCCACTGTGGGCGAGATAGACGAGGGTGTCCGCCCAAGCCTTGTCGGCAGCCGTCAGCACGACAGTACCGCTGTCGGCCGCCAGCTTGAAGTTAGCGTGGAGCTGGCTGACTGCAGCGCGCTTGGAAGCCCAGACAACGAGGTAACCGTGCGGGGGAATGACGGTATTGATGCCCTCGCCGCCTTCAATGACCCACTTGTCGGTCTTCGTCAGGTCATCGCTCAGGAACATGCCTTTCACATCGTAAGGCTCGGAGGTCGTATTGTAAAGCTCTATCCAGTCGTCCTTCTTGGCGTACTCGTTCACGAACACGCTGTTCGCCGCGCTGATTTCGTTTATCTTGACGGGGCAGTAGTCCGTTGCAGCCCGTTCCTCTTCCGTGAGCGGCTCGAAGGAGGCGATAAGCTCAACATCGCTGTTCATCGGCAGTTCGTACTCCTCATCGGGTGAGACGATATTGGCGCCGCCGAGTGACATCGTTGTGGAAAGACTCGCGTCCCAATAGATATCGGAAGAATAAGCCCCCACGTTGTGAACCTCTACCGCAATGGTATTCTGCCCTTCGTGCAGGAGGCTCGGGCTGATGCTCATGATGCCGCTGTCGTAGTCCCCGGCATAGGAAGAGGCGAAGGTGTCGTAAGTCGGCTCGGTTGCCGGCATCCGGTAGCGGCCCACTTCCGTCCCGTTCACATAAACCACCGCGCCATCATCCACGTTGTAGCGGAGTGTGAACATATCCGACGCGCCGGGAGCCTTTGAGAGGTTGAACTTCTTGCGGAAGTAGTACGTTGTCTTCTTATCACTGCTGTCGAACGTCGTCTTGTAGCCAAGGTCCTTGTTGGCAAAGCCCATGGGCGTATCACCGTCCTGCCATTCCAGTTCCTTATAATCGGGGGATTTCCAGTCCTGACCGTCCAGCGAACCCTGATCGTAGTAGCTCCACTTGGAACCCAAACCGAAGATTTGGGATTCGGAGGAGGTAGTGGAGCGCCAGCCCACGAAGCGGTAGCCGGCCGGAGCCTCAGCTTTCAGCGTAATGGGGGAGAAGAGCATACCTCCGAACTTATTGGTCGGCACGGGCTGTCCATTGACCAAGATGCGTGCGGCGGGCAGGTCGGTAGAGAGGCGCGCATTGGCGTAAGGCACGCCATAGAGATCCATCAGAGCGTGGCTGCGCATCTGGCTCACCATATCCGTCTGACGGCTGGAGGAGAGGCTACTCCTGATGGCATTTGCCGTGCTGGCAACATCGTCATCGTTATCCTCATAGGCAGCCATGTCCACCACATTCCGGACGAGGGAATCTATAACCTCCGAGCAGCGCGTAGGCTCGAAGACACTGCCAGACACCAGACAGAAAGCATCGATGAAGTGCTTACGGAATTTCGCGTTCTGCAACATATTCCGGAACACGATGGTCGGTGGCAACTCGCCGCCGCGCCGTCCGCCTTCCTCGAAGATGTAGTCACCGCCATCGGTCGTGCGGTCAAGATTTGAGGCAAAGGACGTACCGAACGAACTATCAAGGTCGAAGATGACATGGTGCCACTTACCGCCTTCGCCCGCATAGCGGAAACCTTTCACATTATTGCGTCCCCAGTCGCCGGGACCGAGATAGAGGCAGCAGGCCCAGTAGTTACAATACTCGTCCACGTCCAGCATCTGGCATATCCGCTCGTAAACCTCATCGTCAGCACAGCGTTCAGAAAGTTCGCGCCACTCGAGGAAACTGTCTTCCGTGCCACACATCTGGACATACTGCGAGTCGGGACTTATCTCAAACTGGTCTAACTCGTCCGTATCTATACCGTAATTGGCATACGCGTAGTGCTTGTTGTTGGGCTCACGCATATTCATAATCCCATTGTAAGTACCGTTCAGGAACGACATTACAGGGCGATAGGACTGACCGTCCACATAGAGACCGGAAGTCTGGATGATGGTCTGCAAGGCGGGATCCTTGAAGCGGGCGCGATAGTCGTTGCCACCCGTGCGCATTTGCAGGGTCTTATTGCGGATATAAGGCTTGTTCGGGAAGAATGGATAGTCAAGTTTGGACTTTCCCTCATATATCTTGTTCCCCTTCAACTTAAAGGAATGGGGGACATACTCGCGGCTCCAACCGCCGCAGATAGCGAGATTCGCTTCTTGGTTGAAGTCGCAAAGGCCTGTCTCGGGCAGGAGGAACTCGAAATTGACGGGGCGATCCCAGTCCATGTTCCAGTTGCGCCGCTCACTGGAGCCGTAGCCGCTCTTTCCGTTCTTGCCTTTCACCATCACGCCGTACTCGTCGCTGTAGAAATTGTCAGGAGCACTGACCACGGAGAGGACGGGAAGGTCATATTCCTTGTCGCGCTGGATATAGGAACGCGTTACAACCGGGCTCGGCAGTTTGCCGTCCTGGAAGAGCCGGAAGCGGTAAACGGTCGTGTAAACAGGCGCGAAACGCCCCGTCTTTGAAGTGCTACCATTCGTCATGGTAGGGGTTGAGCCATCCGTGGTATAACGGAGCGTTGTCCCTTCGGGGATATCTACTATCGCTAACAACGAACCCGAGAAGAACTGGCCGTCCTTATTGACAACGGGAGCCGGCACGCGCTCCGTGGCAAAAGTGCTGGTAGCGTTCGAGGCCCCTGGAGTCGGGTCTGCGGTAAGCCCCCAGTCGTCGCCGCCATCCGTAGTGCGGGCCCACGACGTGCGCGGGATAGCCGGAGGATAGGTCTGGCTGCAAATGATGTTATAGCCGTCCGTAATGATAACCGTACCGCCGTCGGCATCCAGTTCGCCATCAATCTGTGTCGTGCAATACTTGGAATAGTGGTCAAACCATACGGTGGCGAAACCGTGTGCGGGGATTCTCTGTACGGCCAAGTCCAGCGGGTACTTTTGCAAGTCCGTGGGATCGTCCGTTATGTAGCATTCCGTAAGCCCCACGACTTTGTCGGTCGGATTGTAGAGCTCTATCCATCCGCCATAATTGAAGGACGGGTCAAGGAACATATCCACGTTATCCACCATGATTTCATTGATGACCAGATCGCCCTCAAGCGCATCGTTGCGCACGACCGTCACCGTGCAGGAGGCCTTCACATCGGAACCGTCCGTCGTCGTAGCCGTAACGACAGCCGTACCTTCGCGGCGTGCACGAGCCACGCCCTCCGCGCTCACGCTGACGATACTGGCGTCACTACTCTTCCAACTGACGTTTCGGTTTGTCGCATCGGCGGGAGTGACCACAGCCTCCAAGGCTACAGTCTCACCGGGGAACAACTGGGCGGTAGTGGGAGTCACTTCCAGCCCCGTAGCCAGCACGGGAGTACCATAATACTCGAGCTTAAAGTTGTCAAGCACGCACCAGTTGTTCGTTTGGAAGACATCGTTTACGACACCCACTTCCAAGCTGCCGTCCGTGACATCCACCTCTACGGAGTTTCCGGAGTACATCCCGTTGCTGAAGGCATACCCGCCGGCCTGCATATTGGCGGGATAGTATTTCAGAGGCGTATCCTCCCAGTCGCCCCATCCCCAGCCGCCACCGCCCCAGGTGTTGGTAGCGGACGACCAAGCGCCGTCACCATTCTGGTCGGTGCGACTCTCACTGAAGATGCTCTTTAGTGCCACCTGTTCCGAATTGGCGAAAAGATAAGCGGTTACCTCCTCCATATTCGCGTCATAATACCGGTAGGCTTCTGTCAAGTCCTGGGTCCGATAATACCCCTGGACGCTTAGACGATAGCGCCCATTGGGGACACGCAACGTCTGGCTCATCCGGAAAGAGCAGTACCAAAGTTCAATGGCACCGAAGTCGCAACGTGGGCCACCGGCATTCGACAGAGAAGTGTAATAATCTATTGTCCAACCGTCCCAATCCGTCTGGTTGAAATTCGGATTCGCGAGGTAGGAATCTGTGACATCCAGCCAACTCTGCTGACTGAAGCCCACTGAGGCAATCGCCGCACAGCAGGCACAGAGAAATATACGCAGCTTCATGTTATGTTGAGTTTACAATTCGGCACAAATGTAAAGCAAACAGAAAGAAGGGCAAAACGTTTCCCATGCTTTTCTCGCACGTACAGGCACAAATTTAACTTATTTAAGCACACCTCCCTGCTTAGGGGAAGGGTGCGAAGCAGCCCGAGCGACTTGCCGGCATCAGTAGGGAAGGGTCATCCATCCCCTGCACCTGCTATAGCATAATGGGGCTGTTCGCATCTGTTCCCTGCGCGCGGGAAAACTTTCCCAGCCGCTCGGGATTTTTCTCCCAGCCGCAGAGGCCTACCGTGACAGGCGGTTTTGCGCCGGCAAACGCGCCGTTCCGCACCCCGCTCCCTACGCCGAACTCAAGGCGGAGAGCGATACGCAGAATTTACGCCGATTTCGTTCGCCTTTCCTTTCTTTTCCGTATTTTTGCCCCCGCTATGATCGACAAGACGGAAAAACTACAGAAAGAACGCGAACGCGCCCTGCTTGTGGCGCTCATCACGAAGACACAGGACGAACGCAAGACGGAGGAGTACCTGGACGAACTGCAGTTTCTCGCCGAGACGGCGGGAGCCGAGACGGTGCGCCGCTTCACGCAGCGGATGGACGGCCCCAGCAGCGTGACCTACCTGGGAAAGGGTAAGCTGGAGGAGATTGAGGCTTTCCTGCACCCCGAGGGTGCCGACGAAGCGCGCGCGGACATGGTCATCTTCGACGACGAACTTTCGGCCAAGCAGATACGCAACATAGAGAACGCCCTCAGGACGCGCGTCATAGACCGCACGCAGCTCATCCTGGACATCTTTGCCATGCGCGCACAGACCGCAGAGGCAAAGACGCAGGTGGAGCTGGCACAATATAAATATATGCTACCGCGACTGCAACGCATGTGGACGCACCTGGAACGCCAGGGCGGCGGCTCGGGTTCGGGCGGCGGAAAGGGCAGCGTGGGACTGCGCGGACCGGGCGAAACGCAGCTCGAAATGGACCGCCGCATCATCCTGAACCGCATGTCGCTGCTGAAGGGACGCCTGGCGGAAATAGACAAGCAGAAGCGCACGCAACGCGGCAACCGAGGCCGCATGATACGCGTGGCGCTCGTCGGCTACACCAACGTGGGCAAGAGCACGCTGCTGAACCTCCTGGCAAAGTCGGAGGTGTTTGCAGAGAACAAACTCTTCGCCACGCTGGATACGACCGTCCGCAAGGTGGTCATCGAGAACCTGCCCTTCCTGCTGACGGACACGGTGGGCTTCATCCGCAAACTGCCCACGGACCTCGTGGAAAGCTTCAAGAGCACACTGGACGAGGTGCGCGAGGCCGACCTCCTGCTCCACGTGGTGGACATCTCCCACCCCGACTTCGAGGAGCAGATAGAGGTGGTGAACAAGACGCTGGCAGACCTGGGCTGCGCCCAGACGCCCACGGTCATCATCTTCAACAAGACGGATGCCTACCGCTGGGTGGAGAAGGACCCCGACGACCTCACGCCACCGACGCGCGAGAACGTGTCCCTCCCGGAACTGATGAAGACGTGGATGGCGCGCCTCGAGGGCGACTGCCTCTTCATCTCCGCACGCGAACGGCTGAACATCGACGAGCTGAAAGACCTCATGTACCGCCGCGTGCGCGAACTCCACGTACAGAAATATCCCTACAACGACTTCCTCTTCCAACAATACGACAAGGAAGGGAAGGAGATATAGCGGCCCCCTCCAACCTCCCCAGCCCCCCTTCCGTCCCCCCAAAAGGGGGAGACAAGCGGGGGGAGGCTTCCGAAGTCCCGTTAAGGAATCCCTAATTGCCCTAATCCCCCTAATCCCCCTAACCCCCCTAACCACCTTTTTCCAACCATCATGGCACCCAACACTCTCCGCCCCGCCACGCTCTGCGTCCGCGCAGGCTACACGCCGAAGAACGGCGAACCCGTAGAACCGCCCATCGTGCAGAGCACCACGTTCAAGTATGACAGCAGCGACGACATGGCACGCCTCTTCGACCTGGAGGCGGCAGGCTATTTCTACACACGACTGCAAAACCCCACCAGCGACGCCGTAGCGGCAAAGATTGCCGCCCTCGAAGGCGGCGTGGGAGCCGTACTCACCAGTTCCGGGCAGGCCGCAAACCTCTTTGCTGTACTGAACATCTGTGAAGCCGGCAGCCACATCGTGAGCTCCTCGGAAATCTACGGCGGCACGTTCAACCTCTTCGGCGTAACCCTGAAGAAGATGGGCATCGACTGCACCTTCGTGAGTCCCGAAGCCAGCGACGAGGAAATACTCGCCGCCTTCCGTCCCGAAACGCGCGCCCTCTTTGGCGAGACCATCTCCAACCCCGGCTGCGCCGTACTGGACATTGAGCGTTTCGCCCGCATCGCCCATGCGCAGGGCGTACCCCTCATCGTGGACAACACCTTCGCCACGCCCGTCAACAGCCGTCCCTTCGAATGGGGTGCGGACATCGTGACGCACTCCACGACGAAATACATGGACGGCCTGGCCACGCAGGTGGGTGGCTGCGTGGTGGACAGCGGCAACTTCCCTTGGGAGGAACACGCCGGCAAATACCCCGGCCTCACCACGCCGGACGAGTCCTACCACGGCCTCACGTACACCAAAGCCTTCGGCAAGATGGGATACACGATGAAACTCGTGGCGCACCTTATGCGCGACCTCGGTTCCACTCCCTCGCCGCAGAACGCTTTCCTCCTGAACCTCGGCCTGCAAACGCTCCACCTGCGCGTGAAGCAGCACTGCCAGAACGCGCAGCGCATCGCCGAGTTCCTTGCTGCCGACCCGCGCGTAGCATGGGTGCACTACAGCGGCCTGCCCGGCGACGCCAACTACGAGCGCGCCCGCAAGTACCTGCCGCAAGGCTCCTGCGGCGTCATCGCGCTCGGCCTGAAGGGCGACCGACAGACCGCCGTGCGCTTCATGGACTCCCTGCGCCTCATCAACATTGCTACCCACGTGGCCGACGCCCGCACCTGCGTGCTGCATCCCGCCAGCCACACCCACCGCCAGCTCTCCGACGAGCAACTGCGCGAGGCCGGCGTGCCCGTGGACCTCATCCGCCTCAGCGTTGGCATCGAGGACGTCGAGGACCTGCTTGACGACATCCGCCAGGCGCTGAACAAGATCTGAACGACACATTAGGTACGCACCCGACTGAGGTTTGGTGCGCACTGCATATCAGCCGAGTGCGCACTTTATCACAATTTAGTGCGCACTTAACTTTATAAAAAAAGAAGTCGAACAGCACGGCATACAAATATCTTTACTATCTTTGCTCCGTGAAGCTACACAGCCCGTGTAGTCAAATGCCCTATGCACACATAAACAACGCGATTATATCATGAAAAGAATCTCCCTTTTGTTCGCCCTCTGCCTAAGCCTCAGCATAGTCAGTATGGCACAATCCCATTACACCATCTACCCCGTACCCCACGAGCAGTACGCCACCGACGCCTGCGCCGACTTCACGCAGCAGGTGAGCGTCGTGGCAGAAGCAGGCATCGACAAGGTCACCGTGCAGCGTGCCGTGCAGATTCTTGAAGAACACGGACTCGCAGCCGTCGTGACGGAGAAAGCTCCGAAGGAAGGCAGCAGCCTGCTGATCGGCGTGAACGCCTCAAAGGGCGTAGCCGACAAAGCCGCCACGAAGCAGGGGCTCAGCCGCAAGGTGTTCCAGAAAGCGAAGTACGACCGCCACATCCTCAGCCTCACGGCTGACAAGCAGAGCCATGCACAAGTCGTCATCCTCGGTGAGGACACGGACGCCGCCTTCTGCGGACTGGCCTCGCTGGAGCAGATGCTCGACCGCGGCACACTTGGCCTCCCCTGTGTCACGCTCTACGACTATGCCGACCTGAAGGACCGCGGCGTCATCGAGGGCTACTACGGCGTGCCCTACAGCGCAGCCGTGACGAAGGACCTCTTCCGCTTCATGGCACGCTACAAGATGAACTGCTACATGTACGGCGCAAAGAGCGACCCCTACCACTCCCGCTACTGGGCAGAGCCCTACCCCACCTCCATCACGCCCGAACAGGAGCGCGTCGGCTACCTGACGCAGCAGATGCTCAGCGACATCACCGCCGTAGCCACGGCCTCGAAGGTGAACTTCATCTGGGCCATCCACCCGGGCCAGGCTTTTACGGACGCCGCCAACACGCACGTCCTTGACGACATCATGCGGAAGTTCGAGTCCATGCACGGCCTCGGCGTGCGCCAGTTCGGCGTCTTCGTGGACGACGTGGGCGTACCCGACGACCCCGCCATGCTGCGTCTCGGCGCCAACCGACTGACGGAACTGCAGGCACGCATCGATACCCGCTGGAACGGCTCCGCAGCCACACCTGCCGACACCGTGAAGCCCCTCCACTACGTGCCGCAGCTCTACGCCTTCTCATGGGTGTCGCGCGAGAAAGGAAAACGCTTCTTCCAGAGCTTCAAGGACGTGCCCGCAAAGGTGAACATCTACATCACGGGGCGCAACGTCTGGAGCGTACCCAACACGGAGGACCTCGCCATCGTACGCGACTGGATGGGCGGACGCGAAGCCAGCTGGTGGTGGAACTACCCCTGCAACGACAACGACATGACGAAGCTCTTCCCCATGGACATGTATTCCAACTTCCGTGACGAAAAGCACATCGCCAACCTTGCACGCCTCGAACCCGCCCTCAGCGGCACACGCACGCTCATCCTCAACCCCATGCAGCAGGGCGAGATATCCAAGATAGCACTCTTCAGCGCTGCCGACTACGCATGGAACAACGCCGCCTTCGACAACCAGCAGTCCTGGGAAGCCTCGCTGCCTGCCGTAGTGGGGAAGCAGTACGCTCCTGCCCTGCGCACCGTGGCTCCCTACCTGCGCTACTATGACGAGGACGCCCTCGCCTATCTCACGGGCGACTACAAGAACGGACAGCGCGACTTCCCCGGAGCCCTCGCCGCGGAACTGCGCCGCGTGAACGCCGCCTGCCGCACGCTGGAAGGTCTCAAGACCTCCGCACGCGAGAGCGACCGCCTCTTCTTTGAAGACATGCGTCCCTGGCTCCTGAAGCTCCGCGACATGACGGCCGAAGCCGCAGCACGCATCGAGGGCAAGGAAGCCCCCGACTTCTCCGCAAATGAGGAACTCTACCACTTCCCCATCCTCAACGGCATGGGCGAGGACATCAAACTCGAAACCCGCGAAGCCGAGCCCGCAGCACGCGTCCTTGAACCGCTGTTGCAATGGCTCAGAGAACGGCAAGCACAAAACAGCAACAGGCAATAACACACATATTATATATATATTAAGTTATGCGGGCTCCCTTTGGGGAGTCCGCATAACTTATGAAGCCAATAGGAAGACGTCTATAGAAAATCGCTCCGCCACGAAGATGTAGCGGAGCGATACTGATTAGTCAGACAAAATTTAGCGAAGCTTCGTGTAGCCGTAACGAGCCACGTCGCCGAGCTGCTCCTCGATGCGGATGAGCTGGTTGTACTTGGCCATACGGTCTGTGCGGCTCAAGGAACCCGTCTTGATCTGACCGCTGTTCGTAGCTACGGCGATGTCGGCAATCGTTGTGTCCTCCGTCTCACCGGAACGGTGGCTGGTGACAGTCGTGTAACCGTGACGGTGTGCCATTTCAATAGCTTCGAGTGTTTCCGTGAGGGAACCAATCTGGTTCACCTTGATGAGGATGCTGTTGGCAGCGCCCATCTTGATACCCTTCTCCAGGAACTTCGTGTTCGTCACGAAGAGGTCGTCGCCAACAAGCTGGCAACGGTCGCCGATGCGCTCCGTGAGCTTCACCCAGTTGTCCCAGTCGTTCTCGTCGAGACCGTCCTCGATGGAGTCGATGGGGTACTTCGTGATGAGCTGCTCGAGGTATGCAATCTGTTCCTCTGCGCTGAGTTTCTTGCCGTTGGGGTCCTTCGGCGTGCCGTTCTTGAGCTGACGGTAGTCGTAGTACCACTCGCCGTTCTCCTGTACTGCGAACTCGCTGGCTGCGCAGTCCATGGCAATCTTCACGTCCTTACCCGGCTCGTAACCTGCCTTCTTGATAGCCTCAACGATGGTGTCGAGAGCGTCCTCAATACCGTCGAAGTTGGGAGCGTAACCACCTTCGTCACCTACAGCCGTGGAGAGGCCACGAGCCTTCAGCAACTTAGCAAGGTTGTGGAACACCTCTGCACCCATGCGGATAGCTTCGCGTTCGCAGCAAGCACCTACCGGACGGATCATGAACTCCTGGAATGCGATGGGGGCTGCGGAGTGAGCACCACCGTTCACAATGTTCATCATGGGCACGGGGAGTGTGTAAGCGTTAGCACCGCCGATGTAGCGAGAGAGGGGGATGTTCAGAGCGTGAGCAGCAGCCTGAGCCGTAGCGAGGCTGACACCGAGGATGGCGTTAGCACCAAGCTTCGACTTCGTGGGCGTGCCGTCGAGGGCGAGCATCTTGTAGTCGATAGCGCGCTGGTCAAGTACGCAGTCACCCTTGAGAGCGGGAGCGATGATGGTGTTGACATTTTCAACAGCCTTCAGCGTACCCTTACCCAGGTAGCGGTTCTTGTCGCCGTCGCGGAGTTCGAGGGCCTCGTTCTCACCCGTGCTGGCACCGGAGGGAACAGCAGCGCGGCCCATCACGCCGTTTTCAAGTGTTACTTCTACTTCCACCGTGGGGTTACCGCGGCTGTCAAGAATCTCTCTTGCATGAATCTTTTCGATTTTCATTGCCTTTATTGTTGTTTTGGTTATGGTTTAAGCGCGAGGCCGCTCATGCAGCCCCGCGCCGGTTATAGTATCAGTTCTTTATGAAACGGGTAGAGAAGACCTGTCCGTCCGTGGTGCGGGCACGCAGGACATAGACACCCGGAACGAGCTGCTGTGCCGCAAGGCGGGCTTCCGTGGTGGAAAGCACGCACTGCCCCGCAACGCTGAACACCTCAACGCGCTGCAAGCTATACCCCACAGGTACTGCAACGGCCAATTCTCCGCCCTGCCACGTCACACCCAACTCTCGGGATGCCGAGGAGCGGATGTCGGAGATTGAAGTGGGATGGTTAATCTCCACCGTCTCTACATAGGGATCCACATTACTATTCAGGCCGTAGTTGCAATTGCGGGCGAGACTATATTTATGGCTGGGAGGCAGGTCGTTACACATATCCCAGTAGAAAATACCTTGCAGGTTATTCTCCATGACGTAGCGCGCACGCTTATAGACCTGCGCAGGACCATGGAAATAGTATTTCTGACCGTCAAACACGCCTTCCTCGGCACGACCGTCCGTGGCCGGCACATAGGAGTCGTTAATGAAGCCCCAGTTCAAACCAGCAATAGGCCCCACCAGGTTACCGTTATCGTCATACGAACCGGACGTAGTGGTACTATAAGAGAAATACATCTTGTTATCGGGATAACCGTAGTTCTTCAGTGTCGTATAACTACCCTCAAAACTGCTCCACGTGAACCAGTTTTTATCGTCGCCGTACTGCTGGAAGGTGAAGCCGTCCACCTTCGACATTGTTTCCAACGGGAACTTATACGGGCCATAAGGATGCATGGAAATCATGAATGACTTACCGGCAGGAAGTACCGCCTTAATCTCATCGGCCAACAAACCGAGGTTCGTCTGCGGTCCCTCCATCCACTCAAGGTCAAGTTCCACACCGGCATAAGGCTTGGAAAGCTCCGCAAGGTCTGCTGCAAAGATCTTACGCTTGGCCGGGTCGGAGATAGTACTCATCCAGTCCCAGTTACCCTGCACGGAGATGCGGGTCTGGAAACCATGATAGCCGGCATAGGCAGACTCCATGATGTTTTTCCACTCATCCTGCGAATAGTAATCCCACCCCAACGCTTTCGGATAATTGTATCGGTATAGGGCAAGGAGTGCGTCAACCGCATCGGGGTCCACCGATTTCCCAAGTCCCGGCATAAGGAAGTTGCCGTTACGGTGCTGCGTCATCTCGTCCGTACTGAGGTTGTGCCGCCAAGTTGCCGTATCGTCCAGCTTTCCTTTCAAGTTCTCACCGATGTACATCTTGAAATTGCCGAGATTGGTCGGCGTTGCCGAAGTCTCGGGCGCGGACAGCTCCGCGTTAGCCAGCACTGTGCGCCCGGAAATATAGCACATGAAGACGTTTGTGTTGCGCGAGGCCGGACCCGGCATGATGGCCAGGTGCTGCCATTTTCCTACGGAAAGCGTATTGTGGAAGAAATAGTCCTTGCCGTCCACACGGACCGCAATTTGCTTCTTGCTCTCATCGCCGAGGCGGATAGACAAACCTTGCTTGCCCGACTCGCTCTCCTTGCGGAAAATATAAGCGCCCTCCGTCCACTCGTCAATATAAACCCAACTCTCTATCGTAAAGGCCGTGTTGCCGTTCTCGCTCCAGCCTGTTTCTAAAGCTGTAGTCGTGCATTCCATACCGGCTCCTGCGCCCTTAAAGGATATCACGCCCTTGCGGCCCTCGAACTCAGCCAAATATTCCGCGTTCTTCACCGTCCCGTGATCGCAGGTCGTCAGGTAGCGGAGATGGCCGTCCGAGTAGGCTTGGATACCCAGTATGATAAGGTCGTTTGCCAGAAGGAATTTCTCCTTACTGATAGCGCTGTCATAGAAGCGGATGTTGTTTGTGTAAGCGCCACAGAGCAGGTAAGGAAGCCCGGGGTTGTCCGTCACTTGTGTACGGGCCGCCCCACGGGCAGACCGAATGCCGTGATGGTTCGTCTGCTGCCGGGGTGCGAAGAGGGCTTTGTAGTCCACGATGTGCGTACACTGCGGTTGGTCAAACTTATAATAGGCCACAAGGTTGTCCAGCTGCGGCACCCACTTATTCAAGGTATTGCCCATGAAATAATCATAGTCCGAAGAGAGCTCCGCGTTCCACACGCGCACCTCGTCCAGCCGCCCACGGAACTTGTCGCCGCCCAGCACGAAGTTTCCTCCAGCCATACTGAATCCATCTTGCAGCGAGGAAGATTTCAACTGCTTCTTGTTCACATAGGGATAGATGCGCGTCCCGGAGGAGAGGAGAGTGACTTGGATCCATTTTCCCGTTGTGAGGTCGGTTGAGTTGATGAGGTAAGTCGCGCCCCCAAGCGTGACGTTCATTTTACCTTCCGCACCGAGACGCACGGCAAAGTCATCGCCACGGGACATCAGGGTGGCGTCCTCCGCCCAAGTATCCGCATACATCCAGAACTGTATGGTAAAGGCTTTCTGCCCGTCCAGTTCCGGCATCGGACCGCAATCCACACTCCCGCCAGGGGAGAGGCGGAGACAATAGTTGGCCACCTGAGCTGGGAGATGGCTGCACAGGCACAGGAGCGCCAGTGTCGTCAGGAGTTTTTTTAGCATATCAGGTATCGTTTTCAATAATGTCCGCGCAAATTTAGGAAAAGTTTGGCGAACGACCACCTCCCGGCTAAGTATTTTTACTGCACGCCACCACTCCGCCTCCCCTGTGGGGCGCATCGGGCGGATACGCGGCCTGCACAGCGCAGGGAAGTCTTTGCCGTTTCGCGCATTTTCCGTAAGTTTGCCACGCAAATGGAACAAGCGCGACAGAAATGGTACACCGATATATAATTAAGAGAACCCTGCTGGCGGCCGCCCTGCTGCTCGCCTCACACGCCCCGGCCTGGGCGCAAAGTGCCGAAAGCCTACTGCAGCAATTTGACCGCCAACCGACAGTGGCCACCGCCAACCGCTTCCTTGAAACGCTCAGAATGGCGGAAATTACCGATGAAACCGTTATTTTTTCACCGGACACCCCTACGGATACGCTCCGCTTACAGGTGTGGTATTGGGCCTCGGAGTTCTTCTACGCCACACACCAGTACGCGAAAGCTGCGGAATACGGGAAGAATGCGCTACCGCTCAGTGCGGCAGGAAACGACCGGACGATAGAGGCCGACTGCCTCAACCTGCTGGCAGCCGTCCATATCCGCCTGGCGGACTTCCAGGCGGCGGCCACTTACGCCAAACGGTGTAACGAGCTGGACCGACAGAGTGGCGACCCGGACAAAATCAGTTCCAGCCTGAACACCCTCGCCGGTATATATATGGGCGCGCGCAGGCCGAAAGAAGCGGAAAAATATGTGCTGGAAGGCATCAAAACATGCCGTGCGGCAGGAAACCCGCAACGCATGGCCGTTCTCCAAGGGATGGCATCGGAAGTTTACCACGCGTTAGGGCAAGAGGACACCGCACTCAGTTATGCCGAAGAAGCCTTCCGGCTGGAGAAACAGCTGGGACGGAAAGACAAGGCCGCCGTGCGGCTCACCCAGATGGCTGCCGCCTTGCTGCACCTCAAACGGACGGACGAGGCGCGCAACGCGCTACAAAGGGCCATGCCACAGTTACGCGCCGACAACAACCTGCAAAGCCTCGGGATAGCCTGCAACCAGATGGGCGGAGTGTGCCTCGCCGACGGGGAAGCCGCCGAGGCGGTGGCGTACTACCGCGAAGCAACGGATATTTTCACGCGCCTCAAGGACGGCTACAATGAGAGCCATGCCCGCCTGGGGCTATACAATGCACTGAAAGAAAGCGACCCGCAGGCGGCAATGCGGGAAATGGAGCGATACAGGGAACTCAAGGACAGCATCTACGACACGGAGACTGCCGAAGCCCTAGGTCGGCACGCCGCAGCACTCGAGAACGAACAGCTCCAATCCGACAATGCGAAAGCCCGCGCCTCATCGCGCAGAGTGACGGTGGCCGCCGCAGGCCTGGCGGCCATTCTGCTCCTGCTCGCAGGCGGCATCTGGTTCTTCATGCGCCGCCGACACAGCCAGCAGAGCCGCATCAACGAGGAGCTAAGCGCGGATATCACGAAACTGCGGGAGCAGTACCGCCTACTTCATCTGCAATACGACCATGCACTGGGCAACAGAAAGGACATCATACAAGGCATAAAACCGACAGACCGGGACTTCCTGGAAAGGGCCATCAGCACCATCAACGAACAAATCAACGCCGGACAGGTTGATGCCGCGACCATCGCCGCCAAACTTAGCCTCAGCCCGTTCCAACTGCGCCAGCGGTTAGGTGCCATCACCGGGGAAAAACCGCAGAATTTTATCCAGACGGTGCGGATGCAACGCGCACGCTACCTGCTCGGCAACCACCCGGAACTGAACGTCACGGAAGTCGCCCGACTATGTGCATACACCGATACCTCCAACTTCACCCGCGCTTTCAGAAAAGCATTCGGCATCACGCCGTCCCAATACCTGGAAGAGCGGAACGGGACGGTAGGCACAAAGGAGAAAAACTGAGGGGAAAATATTGCCCCCCGGTGGGGAGGCCATCCATCATCCAGGCTTTTCAAACACCCCGCACGCAACATCAACACAAGCAACACAGGACGGTCCCATTTTAACTATAGGGGTAGTTTTCCGTAACCCTGGGGTTAATTCACCGTAACCCTATAGGCCGTTTGTCTTAACCCTAGGACTAGGACTTCAAAGGCCGCCCCAACTTCTTTCCCGACCGCACCGAATCTCGTGAAAGTCCCTACCGCTTCACGCCGGCTTCAAGTACCTGCGTCTTCCCGCCACGGGATATGCAGGAATATGTGGAAGAAATTTTTCACTCCCGCACGCCATGGAACAAGAAAAATACGGTTTCATCGGGAATTACAAGGGAAATAAAATTCGTTACTATGTGATTAAATTCACGAAATAACCATATTTTTTCACAAATTGATAACGCCCAAGTAAACATTAGTTCGCACCTTTGCAATGCAAACCACGGACATGGCAAGCACGGAGTACCATAAGGCTGCAATGCGCTACGCGGAAAGGTATCTGGAACGCCTGTTGGAAACGGAAGATTTAGTAGGCAGAAGAACAGGCGGAACTCCCGATGAAACCGGCGATAAGCGCACCAGTAACCGCCCCGCCAACGGACAACGACGGGACACGGGGAGCCGTGGGAGCGTCCAAGCAGGCGACAAACGAGGATAAGCGAGGCTTGAATAAAAATTTAAAGGTACACTTGCGGACGGGCGCGCGGTTTCAGGAACGGTTCCATGTATGGCATCCGCATCCGCCAAGCGGGAGACAGCAGGAGAACCCGACCGCCACGAGGCCAAGAGAAACGACTGACAGAAACAACCACGGCTCACGCCAGAAAGAAAATGAAGACAAGACAATTCATCGCGACCCTAGCTTTGGTGTCCCTCCCCGCCCTTACATTCGGGTGCAACGGACAAGCCGGGAAACAGACTGCCGCCCCCGGCAAGGCGGAACACGACCAGGAAAAAGCGGAAAGCGTCACCGCACGCCCAGCCATCACCCTCCCGGAGATCCTTCTGCCAGGCCCAATCGACCCTATCTGGGAAGACAACGGCATTCTGGCACTGGGACGCATCGGGCGGTTCGACAATATGGAAAGCTTACGGCACAGCCCATTTTACAAGCTCTATTGCTCGTGTTACCCGGAACTGGAAGGAATTAACGAAATAACGGTTGATACGGGCTGCGGCGACTTATGGATCATCCGCCCCCGGATGGAGAATACGTCGCTCGCTATCAACGAGTACACGTTCGCCATGTTCGCCGGAGAAACGCCCGAAAGTGACGGACGCGTGCTCTACCGCACGGAAAATGCACCTGCCATACTCGTCCGCATGGCCGCAGATGACCCGGGAACGATACGGATAAACGCGGTAAATGACGAGGGATACTCGCTCTCGTGGATTCCCACGCAAGACCCGCGCACGAACCTCCTACGCATCCCGGACGGGGCGGAGGACATTACGTTCGAAGTCATGCAGGGTTTCGCGGAAATGGGCACGGACTACACGGCCACTGCCGGCGGGAAACAGGCCACGCTGCGTTTTTACGGCGACAAGCAGCTGTACCTCAACGGACAACCTGGCACTTACGAAGCGTTCCACACCCAAGGGGAAAACATCGGCATCGCCATCTACTTCAACATACAGGGGGCGGAAAGCCTCGCCTACGTCGGCGGAGCTACAGAGGACTACCGCAGTTTCACGCTGACACCCGCTGCGGGAGAAGACTTCGGCGCAGGAAAGGGGAAGGCCGTGACCTTCGGACGGAAATGATTCCCCGAGCGGTGAGCCAGCCGCAAGCATCAGAAAATTCACATTATTATTTATCCATATAACTACTAACTATGGCATACACAGAAACGACAACCACTGGTTACGGAACGCGCGTTGGCCGTTCGTTCAAGGGAATCGGCACCGGCATCATCATGTTCTTTGCGGGAACAGCGCTGCTCTGGTGGAACGAAGGACGCGCAGTCAAGACAGACAAAATGCTCAACGAGGCCGAAAAAGTCACTGTTGAGATGGAAAATCCGAACAAGCTCCAGCCCGAGTTTGAAGGGGAACTGGTCTGCGCTTCGGCTGTAGCCACGACAACGGACTCCTTGACCGATACCGAATACGGCCTCGGCGCAACAGCCATCGCCCTTACCCGCAAGGTGGAATACTACCAGTGGGTGGAAAGTTCCCACAGCGAGAGCAAAGACAAGTTCGGCGGCAAGGAAGAAACCGTCACCACCTACACCTATGACCGCCAATGGGTCAGCAGCCCGGTCAATTCCGACGCCTTCAAAGACCCGGCATACCAAGGGAAGAACTTCACGCTCACACAGGCTGAGAACAAGAACCTGTGGGCAGAGAACGTGACGTTCGGCGCATACAAGCTCCCCGAGGGTATGGTACAGAGCATTACCTCGCGCGAACCGATTGTTCTGGATCTGGACAAAAACAGACTCACCGACTGGGACAAGAACGCCCGCATTGCCTATGAGAGACGTTACGGAGCCACTCCCGCGACACAGACCGCCGCACAGGCCACCGCCGTGCCCGACTCGCTGAAGACCACCGTGCCCGACAGCATCCCGCAGGAGAACAAGGTGGATCTTCAATATGTACACCAAAGCGGCAACGTCCTCTACTTCGGACGCACGCCGCAAAGCCCGGAAGTGGGCGACGTGCGCATCACATTCGAGAAAACCGTGCCCGCGATGGTAACGATTATCGGAAAAGTCAGCGGCGACACGTTCAAGCCTTTCAAGGCAAAGAACGGAAAGACGTTCTCCACCCTCGTTATGGGACGGCAGACCGCCGATGAAATCTACGAAGCCGAGCACACGGCGAACAATATGTGGCTATGGGTTCTCCGCTTAGTCGGCATCCTGCTTGTCATCAACGGCCTGAAAGGAATCTTCGGCTTCCTGGAAACGCTGCTCAAGGTCGTTCCCTTCGTCGCCAACATCGTGGGTTGGGGCGTCGGCCTCGTGTGCACCGTCATCGGTATCGCATGGTCGCTTATCATCATCGCTATCGCCTGGCTGTTCTACCGCCCGCTGCTCGGCATCGCACTTCTTGCACTGGCAGGCTTCCTCGTGTGGGTATTCGCCTTCAAGGGAAAGGACAAGTTAAAAGAACTGGCACAGCGCAACACCGCAGGACGGCCCGTAGCTGATGCGGCTCCGCAGCCCGCTCCGGCGGCACCTGCAGCGGCAACCAGCCAACCCGCAGCGGCTTCCCCGACACAGCCAGAAGCGCCTGCCACACCCGCGCCGCCGGCTACACCGCAACAACCCGAACAACCCAATCCCTACGCACAATGAAAAAGTCAATCTTAGCCCTAATCCTGAGCCTCGCGGCGGTGACCGCCGCGCAGGCCCAGGTCATCCCCGCCGGTTCGCGCTGGTTCGACGGCGACGTGCTCTACACAGCCCATCCCCGCGCAGGGGGGCAGTACATCTACTTCGACGGTGTCTCCGCACACGAGGGCGGATTTGAATTTTCCCTCGAGCGTATCAAGGGGAAGGCGGGCGAGTACAAGCTCATCCCGAGTGCACAGGCCGACATCGCTCCCTTCCGCTCGGAGTTCAGCAGCCGCGTGCAGTACGTGCGCCGCGACGGGATGAACTTCCTCGCTGTGCACAACCCGAAAGGAGATATCACGTGGACACTGACGCTTACGCCTGACAATGTGGACGACTGTACCGCCAGCGAGCGTTGGTCGGAGGAGCAGCCAGTGGAAGATATGCTTGGCGGATTTCTCATGAACACGACCTACCTCTCCCGCTTCTCCAAGGCCGAACTGAAGCAGATGCAGGCCAAGCTGCAAGCACGCAAGGGAAAACGCTCCGTCATTGAGGAGACAAACCTCAGTCTCATCCGCAGCGAGATTGCCGTCCCCGACGAGGACCGCTTCGGCATGGAGCAGGAAACCGCTGAGGGCGCACCGGACGGCGAAGTCTTCCACGCCGCCAACGAGCAGGACTTCATCGCCGCGCTCGGGTCGGACCGCACGGTCTATATCAACGACGACGTGCACCTGAACCTCACACCCCTGCTGGACACGGAGGATTTCTTTACAGACGCCTTCGGACGGGCCTTCGTAGGTGACGCCGAACCCCTGGCCAGCCTCGGCCACCCCGTCATCGCCAGCGAGTCGGGCACGGACGGGCAGCAACTATCCCTCGTGAACGTCCGCAACCTGACGATAGTCGGCGGGAAGAACACCAGCATCGTTGTCGAACCGCGCTATGCCTTCGTGCTGAATTTCATCAACTGCGAGAACGTCCGTGTGGAGAATCTCGTGCTCGGACACACCGAGGAGGGGTTCTGCGACGGCGGCGTTGTCGGCCTGCGACACTGCAACAACGTGGAAATAAGCCGCTGCGACCTCTACGGCTGCGGCACTTACGGCATCGAAGCCTTCGGCACGAACAACTTGCTCGTGCAGAACAGCGTCATCCGCGACTGCTCCTACGGCATCATACAGCTGCACAGCTCGCGCGATATATACTTCGCACGCTGCGATTTCCACCGCAACCGCGAGTACGACCTCGTGTATGCCGACGCCGGATGCCAGCGCGTCACCTTCGACGACTGCCGCTTCTGGAACAATAACGGCATGCTCTTCCTCCTTGACACGGGCATACAGCTGAAGGACTGCGAGATTCACCACGACGGCGAATTCGGCACGACGGAGCGCATCACGGAGCTGGGGCGCGAAGGGACTACGACATGGAGCCGCGACAGGACGGTTCTCTCCAAGAAGGAGGGCGTAGGGCCGGCCATGTTCTGACCCCGCAGGCGCGGCAACACGCACGAAGATACATCGGAAAAGGACAACTCACTTTTTACTCACCAAATAATCCAAAACAACACTATGAAGAAGAACTTGAAGAGCATCGCCCTGATGCTCGTGGCCGCAGCGGCCACAGTTTCCCTCACCGCCTGCAACGGCCAGACCGCCGCCGGCGGAAGTAACGACTCCCTGCAGAGCGACTCCGCAACTGCCGAGGTTACCGAGTCCGCCAACCCCATGCCCAAGGTTGAGTCCCTGGGTGATGGCTGGGAACGCTACACCTACGCTGACAAGGGCGTCAGCTTCGAACTTCCCGAAGGCCTAAAGGCAAAGGAGGACGAGCCCACAGAGATACGCGACCAGGAGAAGGACGTTTTCCTTGACTGCAGCGTCTGGGATTCCGATGACGACCTCGATGGCGCAAAAACCTTCCTGAGCCGGCAGATAAACAACATTAAGTCCAACACGAAGGAGCAGCGAACCGAGCTTAAGGATAGCACCGCTACCGCTTGGGAGCACAAGAACGGGATGCAGCACCATACCCGCTACATCTGGAAGCCCGGACGCTACGTGGAAGTGGAGTACTACTACTTCGACAAGAAGAAGGACGAGTGCGACAAGACCGCCGAACGCGTGATGAAGTCCGTCAAGTTCATTGACTGAACGCGGCACAGGACAGCAACCGTCCGGGGGGTGCGCCACTGCTGGCACACCCCCCGGAACCATTTATGCAGGCACTTCGCCGCACTCCTGTAAAGCGTTGAGCATAAGTAAGTTGCAGATACAGTATGACTCAACCCCAAGTTGAGTGCGCACTCAGGTCATAGTTGAGTGCGCACTGTACTGCCAGTTGAGTGCGCACTCAACTATATGCCGAGTGCGCACTCAACTTTTAACTCACCGCCGCCGGGCATCCGGCAGCGCCCCTCACTCGCCCTCCTCGGCGGCTCCGGCGGCCTTCTTCCGCGAGAGCTCAAGCTCGCTCGGCTCGAAGGAGAGCGTCTTCTCGTTCACCTCGCGCGCTATCTCCTGCGAGCGGCGGAAGCAGACCGTCACCTTCCGGACAGCCTTCGCGCCAGCCTTCCAGCACGCCTCCTGCGTGGGGAAGCCCTCGCTCTTCAGGCGGCTGTAGATGGTCCCGATCTCGTCCAGGCGCACGCTGCGCCCGTTCTTCAAGGCCTGGATAATCTCGAACTGCAGCGCGTCCAGCACCGCCTTGATGTCCGGACGGCCTACCGTCGAACCGTTCGCGATGCGGTCCGCCAGCTCGTCCATATCCACTACGGCCTGGCGCGCGCTCTGCACGTAGAAGGCCATACTCTTGTCCTTTGGGCTCTTTATCGCCCGGGTAACATAAGGATAGCTCATAGTCTTTAATTTTAAATGTGAGTAATGGTAAACGTAGCTTTCCGCCCCTTATACTTTCCGGTCGTAACGAAACTGTCGCCGTAATCCAGCCAGGTACAGGATTCATCAAGTTCAAAATCCCCCCAGTCAGAAATTTCGTACGTATAGATTGATTCATTTGTTGTATAGGAGGGATGTAGGCGAAAGTTGCAGGGCCATGGGTAGCCCGTGTCGGGATAGTAAAATAAATGGGCGTAACGAGCCGCAAATTCGGCTTTCTTTCCGCCTACTATCTCTTCACACGTGGCAGGCCCGATGTGGTATCCTTCGGCTGGTATACAGAGCTGATAATAATCTACGCCGGAAGTGATTAGAATTTGCAGGGCAGCACCGCTCGTCGCCAGCAGCCGCTGCGGGCCCAGCGGGATAACCTGCATCGTCGGGCTCACATACTTCTTCTTACCCTCCGCGGGAGCCGCGCCCGCAGCGTCCGCAGTACCTACACCGGCGCACAGCGCGCCGTCAAATGTCTTGTCGTCTTTCATTGCTTAATATTTTTAAGTGGTTTATTATTTGGTTCTATGATTCACTAATAGTCGCCCATCCGTAAGCCGCCCCTGCCCTTCCGGCCGCACGTCCGGTCTGTTGCGATTCAATCGCAACAAACCCAACGCGCCTCCCAAGCACACAAAGCGGCGCACCACACCCCTCCGAAGGGGGCGCGATGCGCCGCTCAATGCATGCGTATGTATCTGTAACTACCTGATTCCCAGGGCGTATGGGGGGGTAGTTCGGGCACTTCCCGCCCGGTAAATACGGGCAAAGTCAGCTTTCGCCCGGGCGGAAGCCGCTATACCTATATTATATATATACGCGTAAGGCATCATCAAGTTATCGTTTACGGCTGCAAAAGTAAGCAATACTCCCCGCCCGGCCAAGCCCCGGCGCGGGAAAAGTGCCGGACCAAACAAACCGTGCCGGGACTTTGCGCTTCCGGCGGTTTGGCGTATCTTCGCGCACGGAATAAGCAAACAGACAAGAGACATGAGCAACATGACCGCCAACGAAATCCGCGAATCGTTCAAGAAATACTTCGAACGCCACGGACACCTCATCGTCCCCTCGGCCCCGATGGTAGTGAAGGACGACCCCACGCTGATGTTCACCAACGCCGGGATGAACCAGTTCAAGGACATCATCCTCGGCAACCGCGAGCCGAAATCCACCCGGCAGACGGACTCGCAGAAGTGCCTACGCGTCAGCGGTAAGCACAACGACCTGGAAGAGGTGGGCCACGACACGTACCACCACACGATGTTCGAGATGCTGGGCAACTGGAGCTTCGGCGACTACTTCAAGGAGGAAGCCATCGAACTGGCCTATGGCTACCTCGTGGACGAGCTCGGCGTAGATCCGAAAGACCTCTACGTAACCGTCTTTGAAGGCTCGCCCGAGGAAGGCCTCGGCCGCGACGACGAAGCCGCCGCCATCTGGGCACGCCACTTCCCCGCCGACCACATCATCAACGGGAACAAGCACGACAACTTCTGGGAAATGGGCGACACAGGCCCCTGCGGCCCCTGCTCCGAGATACACATAGACGGACGCACGGAGGCGGAGAAGCAGGCCGTACCCGGCGCAAGCCTGGTGAACAAGGACAACCCGCAGGTCATAGAGATATGGAACATCGTCTTCATGCAGTACAACCGCAAGGCCGACGGCACGCTGGAGCCCCTCGCCAAACGGACTGTGGATACCGGCATGGGCTTCGAACGCCTCGTCAGGCTGCTGCAAGGGAAGACATCGAACTACGATACGGACATCTTCCAGCCCATCATCCGTAAGATAGGCGAACTGAGCGGCACGGAGTACGGTAAGGAGGAGCGGACGGACATCGCCATGCGCGTTGTTGCCGACCACCTCCGCGCCATCGCCTTCAGCATAGCCGACGGGCAGCTCCCCTCCAACGCCAAGGCGGGCTACGTCATCCGCCGCATCCTGCGCCGCGCCGTGCGCTACGCCTACACATTCCTGGGCCAGAAACACGCCTTCATCTACCGTCTCGTACCGACACTCGTTGCCGAGATGGGCACCGCCTACCCGGAGCTGACCGCGCAACAGGAACTCATCACGCGCGTCATCAAGGAAGAGGAGGACTCCTTCCTGCGCACACTCGCCACTGGCATCAGCCTGCTCCAAAAGGAAATTGAGGCCGCACCCGCCGGCGGCGTGCTGGACGGCGCCAAGGCCTTCACGCTGTTCGACACCTACGGCTTCCCGCTCGACCTGACGCAGCTCATCTGCGCCGAAGCCGGTCTCCGTGTGGACGAAGCGGGCTTTGACACGGAAATGCAGAAGCAAAAGGAGCGCGCCCGGGGCGCGGCCAAAGTGGAAGCCGGCGACTGGACGGTGCTCGCCGAGGGTGAAACAGCCTCCGTAGCCTGGGACGCGACCGAGGCGGACTGCCGCATCCTGCGCTACCGCCGCGTACAGCAGCAGAAGCGGACATACTACGAACTGGTACTCGACATTACGCCGTTCTATGCCGAGATGGGCGGACAAGTAGGCGACCGGGGCGCGCTGACCAGTGCGTCCGCTACGATTGAGATATTCGACACGAAGAGCGAAAACGGCCAGCCTATCCACCTCACAAGGGAACTTCCCGAAACGGTAGAGGGCACATGGCACGCCGCTGTGGACGTCAAAGCACGCCGTGCCTGCGAGGCTAACCACACCGCAACGCACCTGCTCGACCAGGCCCTGCGCGAAGTACTCGGAACGCACGTAGAGCAGAAGGGCTCGCTTGTCACCCCGGACTACCTCCGCTTTGACTTTTCCCACTTCCAGAAGGTCACGCCCGAAGAACTTCGCCGCGTGGAACGCCTCGTCAATGAGCGCATCCGGCAGGACATCCCCCTACAAGAGCACCGCGATGTGCCGATGGAGGACGCGCTCAAGCTCGGTGCCATCGCCCTGTTCGGCGAGAAATACGGCGACCGCGTCCGCGTCGTGCAGTTCGACCGCAGCGTGGAACTCTGTGGCGGCTGCCATGCCAGCAGCACAGGCCGCCTCGGCCTCTTCCGCCTGATGGGCGAGAGCAGCGTAGCCGCCGGTGTGCGCCGCGTGGAAGCCGTCACGGGCCTTACTGCCGAAGAGAGCGTCTATGCGCAGCAAGACTTACTCCAATCCCTGCGCGACTTCTTCACGGGAGCCAAAGACTTGCGAGCCGCCATCCAGCGCACCATTGAGGAGAACGACGGCCTGCGCCAACAGGTTGAGGGCTTCATGGCCCAGCGCGTACAGCAGCTCAAGGCAGCTTTGCTAGATAGGGCGGAAGAACGCAGCGGCATCAAACTCATCGCACAGACGCTGCCCGCCGACATACCCGCCGAAGCCGTAAAGGACCTCGCGTTCCAAATCGCAGGGCAGCTCCCACAGGACATGCTTTGCGTCATCGGTAGTCAGCATGAAGGGAAGCCGTTGCTCACCGTCATGATTAGCCGTAACCTTTGCGAAGGGCGCGGTCTCAACGCCGGACAGCTGGTCCGCGAAGCCGCACGTGCCATCAAGGGCGGTGGCGGCGGTGCGCCCCATTTCGCCACGGCGGGCGGAAAAGACGCAGCCGGCCTCGGCGAGGCCGTGAATCAGGTAGTCGCACTCGCCGGGCTCTGACCCGACAGACGACCGAAAGCCTAGGGTAAACAGATATGCGGCCCGGAGCATCTACTCCGGGCCGCATGCTTTATTCGCGCAAAGCCCCGCGAAAGGAACTTCAACGCATCAACTTGCGCCCACCTTGGACATAGATGCCCTTAACGGGAACACCGAGAAGACGGCGGCCCTGCAAGTCGTAAAGGGGAACGGACGATGCTGCAGAACCCTCCAAGTTCTGTATGCCGGAATTCAACTCCTCAAGCGTGAAAGTGTCAATATAGGCAATGCGCCCATAACCACCCTCGAAGTACGCGCCATCCACAAAGTAAATAAGGCGCAGGTCAAAGTTCCCGTAAAAGTCAGCACCGCCATAGAGGGTCGCCTTGCCCAGTTCCTCATCGGGGAAGCCGTACTCAAGGGGATCGCAGGCATAGATAAGGCCGTAAGAAGCGTAATCCCAGCCCGTACTCTGCCGCTCGGCATAGATGCTACCATCGGCAGCAACGGTGAGGCAGATGCCGTCCTCATTGTAGATAAAGGGACGGATGCGATAGTGGCTGTCGTTCGTACGGGAGTGTTCAAGGATACCTATGTAGCTACGGTTGAGCAGCTGGCTCGTAAAAGTGCCGCGTCCCACCTCAACAAAGACATCCTCACGCGGCTGATTCTCCTCCGTATCCTCCAGAATGGCCGCGAAAGCCTTCCATCCTTCGGTCTGTTGGTACAGCTCCACCGTACCTACGGGCACGTAGAGGGTCGCGGTATAGGAAGAGAAAGGCTGCACATTGTCCAGACTAGGATGCTCCTGGTCGCCTGCTACGGGGACAAAGCTGAAAGGATTCGTCATCTGCACATGGACTTCCCGCAGGGATGAATAACCGAAGGCATAGAATTCCAACTGTTCAAGAGCGGCGGGAAGCGTTACGCTACGTAGGTTTTCGCACTGTCCGAAGGCGAACTGACGCACACGGCGCAGGGTTGCGGGAAGCGTTACGCTTTCAAGGCTTTTACAAAACATGAACTGCATCAGCCCGAGTTCCGTTATACCTTCAGGCAACGCCAGTTCCGTGACAAGTTGTCCGTCCACATAGAGCGTGTAGGGCGACCAAGGCGCATAGAAGTCATCGCCGTCAGCGTCATCTTTCAGCACGATACGGCAGAAAGCGGCCAGGTCGCCGACATGCAGGTTTACGTCCTTCGCTGTCAGCAGGCCGTTAGGACCGATGCGCTGCAAAGCCGGAGAAATATCTATGTCCGTGATGTAGCCGTTCGTGCCAAGTGCCGCGCCATCCACCTCGCGGACAGTTTCCGGCATCGTGTACCGGGTCTCCTTCTTACCAGCGGGGTAGCACAACAGGCGCGTGATGTCCTTGGAATAGAGTATTCCGTCCAGACTGGCAAAGTGGGTGTTGCCCGCCTCCACACGGATGGATTGGAGAGCCTCATCCGCCTGGGAGAGCGCAAATGCCCCGATTTCCTCCACACTTGCGGGAATGGTGAAAGCAGAGATACGGCAACCAGAGAAAGCATAGGAGGCGATGGTGCGGAGCGTACCGGGCAGTACGACCTCCGTGAGCTGCGGACAGATATTGAAGGCGCCGTAAGCAATCTCTTCAAGCCCGGCGGGCATATCCACGATAGCCAGGCTCGTATTATAATAAAAGGCCATCTGTCCGATGCGCCGGAGCGTTGAGGGAAAGTGAACCTCGGTAATTGTCGGACAGATACCGAAAGCGAAGTCTTTCACCTCTGTCACACCTTCGGGGATATCCAGCTCGCGGAGGACTTCGCCATCGATGAGCAATTGTCCGCCCCCCGCCCAAATAGGATTGGAATTGGTATCCGTGAAATCTATCTGCAACCAAGCCTCCAATGACGGCGTCGAAACATTGTCTATAACCCCGCCCGTAAAGGCGCGGGCACCAATGGAACGGAGCGTTGAGGGGAGCTCAAGCCGTTCAAAACTCGTAGCATACATGGCACCCCGCCCAAGGGAAGTGATTCCCTCTGGCAGGGTAATGCTAGTAACCCCGTTGGCATAAGCAAACGCCCAGTCCCCGATGCGCTCCACACGGAATGTACCTTCGCTGGTCGTCACCGTGGCAGGAACAATGATGTCGCCCGAATAGTAAGAATGCTTTACCTCCGGGGTATTATAATCCGAATCTGAGTTAAAGTAATATACGCAGGAGGCGGAGTCGTGGAACGTGACCTCTACACGCCCCTCACCGAGTTTCTTGTAGAAAAGACCTCCCGCCTCAAAATCATATTGCGGCACGGCGGAAGCAACACGTACGGCAGGGAGCTTCGCTACGGCAGCATTGGCTGTCGGAACGGGGGCTTGCAAACTTTTTTGCTGCAACAAAGGAAGTGAACGCGATGGGCGTTGGGCCTGCACTGTCCATAAGGAGAGGGATACGGCCAAGAGAACAAAATATTTTTTCATATTATACCTTTTTATTATATATGTCCTCGCACGCACGCAGAAAGCCGTGCCGGTTTTTCCTGACCTGCGCGCTTATAAAAAATCGGGGTCAGTCCGTTTCATGCGAGAGGATGTAACCAACGAGTAACGTCACATCGGAAACGTCCACTGTACCATCTGCATTCAGATCCATACTTGCTCCGTCACCGCTCGGAGTTAGGATATAACCCACCAACAGTGTCACATCGGATACGTCCACCGCACCATCTTTGTTCAAATCGTAGGGGGCCTCCTCCTCTGGCACGTCCCCGTTGATATCCAAGTAGTAGAAAGCTGCTGGAGAATCAGCGGCGGAACGGAAGAGATAGGCGGTATTATCAGACAAAATGCCGCCGCCATCTTCCACAAGACTGACGCAACCGTTTTCTACTCCAAGAGAATAAACCTGCGACGCCGGGATTTCTCCGTCCCAATACCACACACCGTGCAACAGGTTCTCCCCCATAAGCGGATCCAAGCGTTCAGTCGGTATCGTAAGGGATACGCTCCCGGCCTCCGAAACATTTTTCAGAATAACAGGCGTCCCTGCGGGCACGGCATCCACGGGCTCTGTCACGGCAACTTTCCCCGCCACACTTTTCACAATATGTGCCGTAACGCCCTCTGGCAGTTCGGTGTCAAAGGGTAAGCATACTGCGGCATAGGCTCCTTCCACCTCATCAGAAAACTTCCGGAAGTCCACCTGCCACGCATCCACAGGGCAAATATTGAACTTCACCCCTTCTGCCGAAGAGAACTGGTTGAGCAGCTCCCCGTCCGCATTCTGCCCGATAGTGGCCAAAATCTCAAACCCCGGGTTCACGCAAGTGAAGACACTGTTACCCTCAGCATCAGACTCAATACGATACAACCCGGCTGCTGTCACCTCGTCCGTAATGGAAATATTGCCATTCAACTTCGCGGGCGTAGCTTGCAGGTAAGCCCGAGTATTCTGGTGGAAGACTTTGAAAAGGCCTTCATCTACCTTCTCGAACGTAAAGGCCGCTCCAAGTCTTTTCTTACCCAGACCTATATAACGCCCGTCCACATAGTCAGCACTGACACCCTGCGTTTCCAACAGCCCTTCCACATGGTCCACGCTCCAGTAAGTATCTGCATAAGCATCACCCGTTGCGGCACTGCGGATAACATAGGTGCGGCCTTCTTCTATCGCGATGCGCTTCAGCGTCCCCTCTGCGGCGGCTTTCATCACCGCTTCAAAGGCATCCTGTGTCTTTTCCGCCTCATAAGCAGCAATTGTGGGGTCGGAAGCGTCAAGCATACCGACGAGTGTCCCCGCCGTAGCCCCGGTGAGCGACTGGATACGCTCATCCATGAAAGCCTCGCGCCCCTCGTAAGTGAGGTCCGTAGTGTAGGCATTGTTTGTTATTAACGCTAACGGAATACTACGGAAGATGATGTCGTAGGCCTCCGTCTCGGCGTTGCCGTCCGCACCGAGCCCTTGCTTCCCGTTGTCCTCGGCGAGCAATCCGATGTTACCGTCTGCCAACTGCACGAGGTCAGTGTAGGCGGAAAGTTTGTCTGTCACCTGCACACCGCGCTGCCAGTCGGCAGCCATGCTGGCGCCCGTCGCATAATCCGCCACGGAATCTATCTCCTTATAGTAGAAGCCTACGCTCTTACGTCCGTAATTATTCACCGCGTCACGCGTGTCGTTCGTATGGAACGGCAGTGCTACAACAGCGACATAAACGCTCTCTCCATCGGCCACGCGCTTGGCTGGAACGAGCAGGATGCTATTGTTGCAGGCGTTCTTCATGCCCGTGATGCCACTGACGGCATTAGACCACGTGCCCTCGCCTTTCTTGGAGTCGGTATAAGTGAACACGTTGAAGTTCTTTTTTCCTGCTGTCAGTACGCTCTTGCCCGCGTCATCCCGCACCATGAGTACCACACTGCCGTCCGGCATCTCCTCCACTTTGCCTTCCTCATAAACGGAACCGGTCGGAAAAGTCGTCGGACCGCCGAGTACATTCCAAGTACGACCGAAATCGTCACTAAACATCACGCCGGTCGTATTCCCGTTACGCGCCGTGCGGAGCGGATAAGCGGCATAAATGCGATAGTAGTCGCCCACCTTGATGTAGCGGCTCTGCTTGAGGCTGCCTGAAGTGATGAACAACGCCGTTGCGTTGCCGTTATAAAGTCCGTAAATACGTGAAGTAATATCTTCTCCCCCGTCCCACGTCGCGCCATTATCCTTTGAGCGGAACTGTCCTACCTTGATGGGATTTGAAGCTGTTGAAGCACCCATCCCCGTTGAACCGGCGGCGCACATCATCAGCACCTCGCCACTCTCGCGGTCAGCTATCAGGCTGGCATCGCCCATGGCATACTTCCAGTCAGAACGGGTGGACACCTTCTGGCAAACGGTCTGCGCCGGAGTCCAAGTCTGGCCGCCATCTGTCGAGCGGCGGTACTGAAGTTCAATTTGGCTACCGTTCACACCGACATCACTCAGGTTGTAACGGTAGTCACACACGGCGAGTAACGAACCGTCACCGCAGCGCACAATGCCGGGAATGCGGTGGGACGGAGCCGTGTTCTGAGCCGGACGTGCCGGCGATGCCCAGAGGGTAACAGTCAGTACGTCGTCTATGCCATCCGCCTGCGCCGCCGTGAAACCGCACGGGAGGCTGAGTGCCAGAACGAGAGAAAGTAACTTCTTCATAATATCTGTATATAGTTAATGCTTATTCACTCGCGCTACGCCGCGCTGCGGCGCACTTTGGCGCAAAGTTACGCCATTCCGCAAAGAGTGCAAAGAAAAAGGTCCGGGCTTTTTGAGGCACGGGGTAAAAAAGCCCCCGCACCGGCATTTCCTGTGCGGGGGAAGGACAGAGATCTGCGCGCCGCTTCAGCGGCGAGTTGAAATACTAAAGGTTTTTGCCGTCATAGCCTGCCTACCGTCTCCGAAAGCTACGGAGAACTGTACGCTGCCGGACTTCAGGCGGCGCGAGGCGCGAACTACGGCCTTGTAACGCACCCCTTGGTGAGGGGCAATGGCACTAATGATCGCCGAAGGGGACACCTGCACCTGCGAACTGCTGCAAGAAATCTGCGGAGCGATGTCGTAAAGGGTACGCTCACTGCGGTTATAAATCTCAAACGTCAGGTAGGCTTCCTCGCCAGCATCCAGCGCCCGGTTACCGTTGCGGTCGCTGAAGTTCACGTTCACGACATCCAGAAGCGCCCAATCGCCGCGGCCACCCGCAGGGGCTGACGGTGTACGGGAATAGGTCACGTCATCATGACGGCCGTAGTCCGGGGCTTGCGCAGTATTATGGCTACGGCGCTCCCGGCTGTTCTCTATGCCGGAAGACACGGCGGCACCCGTCGCTCCGCCTACCACCATACCGATAACTGCACCGGCATCCGAGCCGCGATGTCCGCCCAGGATTCCGCCGATGGCCGACCCGAACATTCCGCCGATACCACTGCCACTGGCCACTGCGCCGAACTGGTTGTACGAACAGCCCGACAGAAGGGCTGCCGAACAGAGGAGCAAGCAAAGTTTCTTCATAGTCGCGTATCGTTTAGTTGTATGTCTGGACATGCAGGGCGTTCGCACTGCCCTATTTCACCTCAACGACGAGATACTTGTTCACGCTCCAGAAGCGGTCGGGATCAGTGATGCGCAAAGTGAGTTGTCCCTGCGCGTCCTTATCCAGCGAGTAGGTACCTGCGGGGTGGTTCGTCAGCAGTTCCGCCTTTTTGGAGTAGAGTTTGATGACCTTCGTCACACGGTAGTCAATCTTCGTGAAGTAGTCGTGGTTGAAGTCGCTGCTCTTGAGGACGTCTCCATGCTGCAGAATGCGCTGCTCGCGGAGTTCTTTCTTCGTCCCGAACACGTAGTAGGCCGTGTGCATCTGCTTGTCCTGCGCCGCGATGGCCTGCGTCTTCTGCGCGATGGTCTGCGCTTTCTGCTCATTGCTCTGCGAGAGGGCATTCACGTTCTCGTTGAGTGCGCTGATTTGCTGGTCCTGTTCCGCGATGCGGACATCGCGTTTCTCCAGCTCGACCCGTAACTCATCAATCTGTTTCGTCTTCTCTTCCAGCTGTGTCTCAAAGTTCTTCACCATTTCCTCCAGCGTGCTTTTCAACTTTGTGTTGCTGGAGTTGGACGTGCGCAACTGCTCCTGCAAACTTGTGATAAGCTCCCGGTTCAACTTGAGCTTGTTCTGGATAAGCGCCATGTTCTCCAAAATGGTCGCTTTGTCACCTCCCTCGCCTTGCTTACTCTGGAGCGTAACGATGTCCTCGGCCTCGTTGATTTGCTTGAAGCCCTCTTGGATTTGTTCCACCGTACCCATGAGGTCGTTGGACTCGTTCTCCGCCTGGCTCAGGGCGTTGCGCAGCGAGTCAAGCTGCCGGGCCATCAGTTCGTCTTGCGAGACGGACTCTTTTTCCTTCTTCGTGTCGCAGGCTGCGACGAGAGTAAGGAGCGACAATGTCAGGATTGCGATTTTCTTCATGTCTATAGTCGGTTTATGGTTCGTTTCCGCCGGTGGCTTCCGCCTCTCCGGCCATATTTCTCTTCTTTTGTACTTTTGCAGGACGATGCCCCTCAACGACAAGGACGAACTCCCCGCGCGGCTCATGCGCTGCGAAGTGGGCGGAAAGTTCCGCCAGCGTACCCCGGACGCACTCCTCGTGGAGTTTGGAGATCTCCCTGCACGCGCAGCCCCGGCGTTCCGCGCCGAACACCTCCGCCAACTGCTCCAGTGTCTTCCGGAGACGGTGGGGCGACTCGTAAAAGACCATCGTGCGCGGCTCTTCGCGGAGTTCGGCGATGCGGCTCTGCCTCCCCTTCTTCTGCGGCAGGAACCCCTCGAACGTGAAACGCTCACAGGGCAAGCCCGACGCGACAAGGGCGGGAACGAATGCCGTCGCACCCGGCAGGCACTGCACTTCCACGCCACGCTCCACGCAGGCCCGGACCAACAGGAAACCGGGGTCGCTTATACCGGGCGTACCCGCATCGGAGACAAGTGCCATCGTCTCGCCCGCAGCCATCCGCGCCGCGAGAGCGTCAGCCGTTTGGTGCTCGTTGAACTTATGGTGCGGACAAAAACGAGCCGCAATGCCGTGGTGCTTCAGCAGGACACCCGATGTGCGCGTATCTTCCGCCAGCACCACGTCCGCCTCGCCCAGCACACGCAGGGCGCGCAGCGTGATGTCCTCCATGTTTCCGACAGGTGTCGGTACCAAGTACAGCATTCCCATTTGCGGGGCGAAGATAGGCATTTATTCCCTTTACGGCAAACAAAGGTTGGCGAATTAGGATTTTTTGCATAATTTTGGCGCAATTAAACGCACGCTTATGCTCAACAAAGAAATTAATTTCGACACGTTTGTACGCGGTATGCTCGCGGCAGGAGGCATTGTCGCGCTCTACCTCGTCCTCAAGTACCTCAGCCCGGTACTCCTCCCCTTCTTCATCGCCTGGATAGCCGCCTACCTCCTCTATCCCATCGTGAAGTTCCTGCAATACCGCTGCCGGCTGCGCAACCGCATACTCTGCATATTCCTCACCCTAGCCCTCGTCGGAGCCGCCCTGACCGCCGTGGCCTACATCATTGTGCCGCCTTTCGTTGAGGAAGCCGGTAATGTAAAGGATGTCGCCGTGCGCTACATCGCGAACCAGACGAAGTACAAGGACTCGTTGCCCGCAGGTGTACAGGACTTTATCGACCGTAACCTCAACCAGGAGCAGATAGAGCGGCTGCTGCACGAGAAGGACGTGCAGAGCGCACTGCGCAACATCGTGCCCAAGGCGTGGGACTTCCTCTGGACTACAGCAGGCCTCATCATCAACATCGTGGCTTCCCTCATCGGCCTGCTCTACTTCTTCTTCCTACTGAAGGACTACGAAAAATATGCCGATGGCTGGCTGCGGCTCATTCCACGGGAGCGCAGAGCCGCCGCCAGCATGGTGGTCGGCGACATTGAACGCGGCATGAACGGCTACTTCCGGGGGCAGGCGCTCGTAGCACTGAGCAACTGCGTCATGTTCTCCATAGGCTTCCTTCTCATCGGCTTCCCCCTACCCGTCGGTCTCGGCTGCTTCATCGGCCTCATCAGCTTCGTCCCTTTCCTCCAGGTTGTCGGCATCCTCCCTGCCGCCGTACTCGCCCTGCTCCGCGCGGCGGACACTGGGCAGAATTTCTGGCTGCTCATCGGCGGAGTAATCCTCGTGTACGTCGTCGTGCAGATACTGCAAGACACCATCGTCACCCCCTACGTCATGGGTAACATTACGGGACTCTCCCCCGCCATCATACTGCTCGCACTCTCCGTCTGGGGGTACATGCTCGGCATCATCGGCCTCATCATCGCCCTTCCCCTTACCACGCTGCTTATCAGCTACTACCGCCGCTACGTAATCGGTTTCGACGCGGCGGACAATCCGCCAGAGGAAGCACCGATACCCGGGGAAGCCCGCACTACCGTACCCGCAGGCGAAAAAACATGACAAATTCCTTTGCCCTTCACGCAAGTTACCTTATCTTTGCACCCGCTTAACGGCAAAACAAGGTAGATCCGCTAGCTCAGTTGGTAGAGCACAACACTTTTAATGTTGGGGTCTTGGGTTCGAGCCCCAAGCGGATCACCAAAGAGAGGATAGAACCTCTCTTTTTTTATCCCGCTTACAGCTCGCACCCAAGGGTTCTTTGCAAGCAAAGCGGCTCCGGGGGAGCCGAAACGAGCCCCAAGCGGATCACCACAGAGAGGCAAAAGCCTCTCTTTTTTACCCTGCAACGGTTTTGAACAGGGAAAGCTGCCGAAAGGGTAAAAGCCAAACACGGCGGACGAATCGCAGAACTATAGTAAACTAACCGTAGGGGTACGGAGGAGTAACCGCAGGGGTACGGGGAACTAACCGTAGGGATACGGGGAACTAACCGTAGGGATACGGAAGATTACCCCTGCGGTTAGTTCGCCGCAATCGCAGAGGCGGGGATATTTCGGGTAATACCGGGCGGGCCTGACGCAGACCCCACACGCCGCTACGGGCGGCAGTATCCGCCCACAGCAACACGCAGCGGGGACACCGCCATCAGGCAATGCCCCCGCGTTCCGCGAGCGGACACGGCTTGCGCCGTCAGTCCCGCAATCTGTCTATTCCATCTCCTCCCACAATCCGGGGCCGAAGCCTGTAGCGCGACGCTTCTCGCGCGTCAGCATCTCATTACCGGGATCCGTGCCGATGGGAATGGAGGTCGTCAGCAACGCCTCGCGCTCGTGGAGGCGCACTGCCCGCATACTGGGCTTGGTGTACTTCTTCATATCTTTAGCTCGTTTGTGGGTTAGAACAACACTTTCTTACCGTTCACGACATACACACCCTTGCGGCCCTGCTGCACGCGGCGGCCCTGAAGGTCGTATATCGCGGCCCGGGATGCGCCGGAGGTCTCAACGCCGTCGATACCCGTCCGCGCACCGCCGAACGAGAAGCCGCGAACACCGGCGGCCGTGGCCGTGCTCATGTAAGCCTTGAAGCCCTTCAGCGTCGTGCCGCTGTACGGGTACATGCCCGCTTCGCCGTCGCGCATCTGGAGCGTGTAGTACTCCTCTGCTGCGCAGGTCTGCGCGGCGATGGTGCCGACAAGCGCGTCGTAGCCGGCCTCAACCGTACCCTCCGCATCGGTGATGGCGAAGTCGTAGGTGCCGGCGGCGGCCTCAAGGATGACGGGCGTATTGGCGGGAAGCACACCGCCCACTTCGGAGAAGTTCAGCATCTCGCCCTCAATCTTGCCCACGTAGGCCGTAACGCCCTCGGGAACCTCGACCGCTACGGGCAGGTTCAGCGTCGCCCAGCCGGCGGAAGTTACCTCAACGGGGAGGGAAGTGACTTCCTCAACCGTCATAACCGCGAACTCGTTGGGGTTGCTCAGACGGTCGCTTGCGCTTGTCCAGATTACAAGATAGCCACCGCCGTTAAAGTAATACTTGCCACTGCCTGCGTCACTGATGGTGAATTCGCCCGCAGTCATGCCACAAGGAGCACCTGCACTACCTGTCGTCAGGTACATACCTTGGTCGTAAGAGACCACATTCGTACCATCTGCCGTTACGTAGTAGATACCTGCGGCATCTACAGAGGAAGCATTGGGATGCTTGCCGCTTGCTGCAGTTCCCATGTATGCACCACGCGCCTCGTTGTAAATGGTGAAGAACTTGCCGTCAGGCATATTCAGTACCATGTCGTCCTCAATAGTGCGGAGCGCGTCGTAAGCAGCCTGATAGGCGGAGAGAATCTTGTTCTCAATGACAGGTGCCACCTGGCTGATGGTCTGTGCGCGATCACTCTCGGTGATGTTCGGAGTGGAATACTCCCCAAGGCCGTCTCCGAAGGTGCAGGCACTCAGCGCGGTATACAATGCCACGAGTCTGCCTTCCAGTAGTTTACCCAGCACATTTGCCGGATCAAAGTCGCCAGCTTCCTCGATAGCATACATATTACCTTGGTCGGGCGTGTTGTAAGTGGTGCTGACAGAAACGCCTTGGCTGTTCATGTTCAGCGTATAACCGCCGAGGCGGGCCAAGAACGGCGCATTACCTTCGAAGGACAGGGCCTCGCCCGGTTCGTCGGACAGCTCCGCATTACCAACAACGAACTTGCCGGCATCCACACTCCAGAGGTAATACTGGTCATCGAAGTTGATGATGGCGAATTTGCCTGCCTCGCTGATGGCCCCGGTGAAGGTTGTGGCAAGAGCTGTGCCGCTGGCGTTTGCGCCGAGCGAGCCGCGCTCAGCCGTCAGCGTGTAGCACTTGTTGTTGCTGAGGCTTTCCAGGTTGGTGATACCAACGGGGATAGCGTGCAGAATGCCATCGTTGGCACTCTTCAGGTCGGTCCAGACGGTGAACGGCCCATAGCCGTTGTAGTAACCGAGGTACAGGATGCGGCTTGGTTCGGTAGCGTGATTTGTCCGCATGCGGAAGCCACCTTCAGCTTCTTCAATCATGAAGGTTGCACCCTCGTCGCTCATGGTGATGGGCGAGCTCCATGCAGTCGTGTTGTGGTTGATGAACTGTCCGTTACCGTTCTTGATGGTGAAGCCTGTCTCAGGGTTGCCGAAGAACGCATAGTAGTAGCTCGTGTCACGGCCGCTGTAGCTTGTGCCCTTGCCGCCGACGTAGGAATAGTAGCTGCCAGCCTTGAGGATGTACCACACCTCGTTGCCTTCCGTAGAAACCTTGAAAGGCAGGTCGTAGCCGGCCTCCGTAGCAGTGAAGATGACGGGGGTGCCGTACGTTGCCGTGACGGGAGCATCGTAGGTGTAGGTCATGAACGCCTTGCGATAGGCAGCGGGCAGTTCGGCTATCTCCGCACCGTCCTCTACCTCGATGTCCGCATAGCGGGCAACTTCGTTACCACCTTCATCGTTTACAATGTAGGTTACGTATGCGGGCAGGGATACGCGGTGGTAGCGGATGGTCAGCGTGCCGACCAGGCCGTTGTTCGTACCAGAATAGGAGAAGGATGCCTCCGTAGCGTTGATGTCCGTCACGTTAATCGTTACCGTTGTGCCGTCATCCTGCTTGTCAATGGTGCCGATGCCTTCTGTCGGGGTCACAGTCTTATCGCTTGCGGAGTTGTGCGTCAGCGTGTAAGAAAGGAGTTCGTAACCAGAGGGACAGCTGATAGTATAGGTGGAGGGAGCGTTCTGTCCTGAGTAGAACACGAAGTTCGTGGCACTCTGTGCGGCGTCTGCCTGCACGTTTCCTGCAAGTCTGCCTGCGTTGTCTGTAACTACCACGCGGATTTCAGGAGCATTCTTGGATACGAGCGTAGCTGCCCAGTTTCCAAGAGAACCGTTAGAGCCGTAGTAGTCGAAGTTTGTCGTGTTCACCTCAATACCTACTGCGGGGTAGAACTGGTAGGCCAACTCAGCCACCAATACGTTTGCCGGGGCAGCCGTAGTGGCGTAGGCACTGTAGTAAGCGATATAAGAGTCGTCTGAACGGACGTTAAGTTCGAAGCCACTGGCATCAGCAATGCAGAAATTGCCCTCCGCCTCGTTGAAATAGAACTTCTCGGAAACGCGCGTGCCAGGTGCAGCCATGCTGCAGTGAGACGCCTTGCGGTAGCTACCATTCTCGGCTCCATAGGGAGAACCAAGGATCTTGTCGCTACCAGCAGTCTTGTTGTAAATGGTGAAGCCGTCGTAGGGGTTGCCGGCAAAAGCCCACCACAGTTTTTCGGCTTTGTCGTTCTCAGTCACGTTGACGGCTACGTTGTCCGTAGCATCGGCCTCGTAAGTGAGATAGGTGCCCTTCGCGTTGCTCCTGATGTAGTACCAGGAAGCCTCGGCGAAGTTAGGAGCAATAGCGACCGGACCGTTCCACGTTGCTGTCACGATGACTTCTTCCGTAGCATCCGTGATGGTTTCAGGATTGTAGGTGTAAGTGCAGAATGCGCGCTGCAAGGAAGCAGGCAGAGAGGCCGCACCAGCTACACGGTTCGCCTCGGCAGAGGCGACCTGTGCGCCGTCCCACATCACCTTGTAGGTTAGCGTCGGCTGGGTGGACTCAACGTAAACCTCATAGGTTGTGAAGGAGATGTTTACGTCGTCGCTGGTTCCACGCTGACTGGTAAATGTGGTCGATTGTGTGGACAGGCCGGAAACCTCAAGGCTACCGGAAGTAGTCGTGAACGTAGCGGCGGAACCGCCTTCGGAGGGGGTTAGCGTCCCCGTGACGTCAGTTGCCGTACCCGTGCCGACAGTTGCCGTACCGACAATTTTGTAGCCGGTAATGGCATAGCCATCTTGAACGGAAATAGTCCACGTCAGCGGGTTAGCATCGTCATAAGTGCTGAAGCCCGTTCGTGCAACGGTGAACTTGTTTGCCGTTGTTGAGATGGTTACCTGCGGCTCGCCGTTGCTGACGAAACGAGCAGCCCAGCGGGTGGGGCTCTGTGAACCGTCGGCACGATAGAACTCTCCGTTAGAGGGACCTACGGAGACGGTGTACGTCGTAGCCGCCTGCGCACCCACTACGCATAGTAGCAGGAGCGTGAGAAGTGTTGTAAGCTTTCTCATGGTTATTACTGTTTAGGGATGTTCTAAAAATTAACAAGACTGATAGTCAGATGTTTCTGACGATAATTCGATATAATTTTGTACCTTTGCAGTACCAAACGACGTAATCATGAAGAAAACGACGATATATAGGAGGCCGAAGGGCGAGAACC
>JAFUZP010000004.1 GCA_017476545.1 Alloprevotella sp. | reverse complement strand
TAACGTCAAATAATCAAGTCAAATGAGTGGATAAACGAACACTTTCGCGAGCCAACGATGCCCTTTGGGGCACTGAAACCAACTGAACTGATTCAGAAGGTACGGCTTCCACTCACAAATATTAATTTTTAGAACTCACCATATATGTGTGTGATGAATATTCCGCAGCGGCTGTTGGTTTTCCCGCGTGGCGTTTTCGTATGTCTTGCGGCACGGAGTTCTTCCTGCGGCATTAGAGTATGCCACCCCTGGCGCGCATGATTTCCTGCGTTGTCTTCTTGGGTTTTTCCGTCACGCTGATTTTTGTCTTCGCGCTACTTGCACTCACTTCAAAATCCTTGTAGCCCCTCCTGTAGCCAAAGAATTCCGCGAAAGGATCTGCGCTCCGTTCATAGAGCCGCACTGTAGCGCGGAAGTCGATGGCGGGAAGGGTCAGTGTCCCTACCGCGTCAGCTGCTACGATGTATTGCGCCCAAACGAGCGTGTTATACAGGCGGTTCTCCCAGCGTCCGCGTCCCCGGGTCGTCTCCCGGTTGATGTTGAGCCTGCGTGCCCGTGCCCCTTTCACTTTCAGTGCCTTTTGTTTGCAGGAGGCGGTGCGGATTTCCCCTTCGCTGTAGAGGACGAAAGATACAAGTGTACTGTCGCCTTTGATGAACTCGGGTTTTTGCACGATGGTACGTACGAAGAAGGCGGGAGTGTCCGTCGTTTGCTGCGCGGCACTTCCTATGGTGATAAGAAAGAGGAGTAAGGGGTAAAGACTGCGTGCACTCATGTTACGGCATTTCAATGCTATCGTCCTTTGGCATCAGGGCTTCGCACTCATGCAGCCAAGCTGCACTACTGGCATCGCTGGCCATGCGCCAGTCACCTCGAGGGCTGAGCGAGCAACTTCCGACCTTTGGCCCATCGGGCAGGCAGCTACGCTTGAATTGCTGCGCGAAGAAGCGTTGGTAGAATATTGATAGCCATTTATGTATTACTTCTGGAGTATATGGATTTACTCGTGTGTCGCTTCCATCAAAGGCACGCCGTGCGAGGCGAAACACTTTCCCTGGCCTGAAGCCGTTGCGGAGCGTGTGATAGAGGAAGAAATCGTGGAGTTCGTAAGGACCGACAAGGGCTTCCGTTTGCTGTGCAATGCTTCCATCGGCAGCAGCGGGAACTAGTTCGGGACTGATGGGAGTGTCGGCGATGTCCAATAGGGTGTTTCGGACATAGTCGTCATCAAGAATGTTTTCCGCGATGTAGCGGACGAGATGTCGCACCAGTGTCTTCGGGACGGAAGAATTTACGCCGTACATGGACATATGGTCGCCGTTGTAGGTAGCCCACCCGAGGGCCAGCTCGCTCAAATCGCCAGTGCCGACAACGAAGCCCTTCATTTGGTTTGCTGCATCCATGAGAATCTGCGTGCGTTCCCGGGCTTGGCTGTTCTCATAGGTAACATCGTGGACGGCGGGGTCAATCCCCAAGTCGTTGAAGTGTACGCTACAGGCATCTCTGATGCTGATTTCGCGGATGGTTACCCCAAGTCCTTTCATGAGGTTAATGGCGTTTGTGTAAGTGCGGTCGGTTGTACCGAAACCGGGCATCGTTATACCTATAATACCCTTGCGGTCGCGTCCGAGGCTGTCGAAAGCTGTGGCGCAGACAAGTAGGGCTAGTGTGGAGTCGAGACCACCGCTCACACCGATGACTACAGTCTGCGCTTCAGTGTGCTCTATGCGCCGTGCCAGTCCTGCGCTTTGTATGCAGAGGATGTCCTCGCAGCGTGCAGCCAGTTCGTCGCCTTCGGGGACGAACGGGAGCGGATCCGCATGGCGGAGCACTCCTTGGGTGGCTTCTGCCGATTCGGGGCGCGTAGTCTCGATTTCTATATGCCGGAAGTTTTCGGTATTCGGGGAGGGTAGGGTGAAGGTGGTGTGCACCCGGCGTTCGTTTCGCAACTTTTCCGTGTCTATTTCGCTGACGAGAAGCTGCTCTTTCATAAGGAAGCGTTCACCTTCAGCCACTATCTGGCCGTTCTCGGCTATGAGGGCGAGGCCGCTGAATACGACATCCTGGGTGCTTTCCCCATAACCGCATCCTGCATAGACGTAGCCTCCAATACAGCGGGCACTTTGGCCGCAAATGAGGCTCTGCAGGTAGGCGTGTTTCCCTACCAGCTCGTTGCTTGCACTGAGGTTGAAGATAATTTCCGCTCCCTGCAGACTTAGGTGTGAACTGGGCGGGATGGCAGTCCAAAGATCCTCGCAGAGTTCTACTCCAAACGTATAGTGAGGTGTTTCAAACAGGAGGTTCTTGCCAAGAGGAACGTTCTGTCCGCAGAATTTAAGGTGGGCGTTATCGGGCAGTAAGGCAGCACTACTAAACCAGCGCCCCTCATAGAATTCTTTGTAATTGGGGAGATAGGTCTTAGGGACGAGGCCGTGGATTTTTCCGCCCTGCAGTACGGCTGCGCAGTTAAGCAGCATTCCCCTGTATGCAATGGGCAGGCCGACAATACTGATTACACGCAAATTGCGGCTTAGCTCCAGCAGTTTCAGCAACGCACCTTCCGCCTCGTCAAGTAGTAACTGCTGCTGAAAAAGATCCTGACAGGTATATGCCGTTACGCAGAGTTCAGGGAAACAGACCACTTCCACACCGCGCCCTTCGGCCTGAACCATAAGGGATTGAATCTGTTCCGTATTGTATTTGCAATCCGCTACGCGCACGCCGGGAACGGCTGCGGCCACTTTGATAAATCCGTCCATAGTGTAGTTCCTGTATGCCTTAATTGTGCGCCGAAGTTACGGTAAGGTGCGGGAAGCGCAAAACAAATGTCTCTTTTTCTTCCCCGTAGCTTTCTTCTGCTATATGCGTCACTTCGCAGCATTCAAGGCTGGCGAATTTTGTTTTTTCCTTGCCTTTTTGTTTTGTTTTTGCCACATTTTCTTTACAAAACGGCGGATTTTTTTAAAAATCACGGCTCTCCGTTAATTTTTCTTCGTAGATAACTCCTACCTTTGCCTCGGATATAAATAATTTGACACACAAAGACTTAATTTATATGGCTGAGACAATTAAAAATGCCCCGCGCAAAATTTCGCTCGTCATCGTGAATGATCATGCGCTGGTGCTTGAGGGATTACGAAATCTCTTACAGGACAATACGAACGTGTCGTCAATCTCTCTCCTCCGAAGCAGGGCCGAGTTGGAATCATCCTTGGAGAGTAAAAAATTTGACGCTTATCTCGTTGATATGAAGCTGCCCGGGACGGACGGTTTCCGGCTGGTAAATACTATCCGCTCGCGCAATCCAAACGCACGAATCATTGCTTACACCTCTCGCGTGGAGGGTTGGGCGGCCAGTCGCCTCGCGGAATTGGATGTGGACGCAGTGATATTCCGCACTTCTGCCCACAAAGAAATCCTAGATGCGGTGAATGCCGTAGCGCGAGGCGAGCATTACAAATGTCCGAAATTCCGCAGGGCGCTTGTCCGCTATAGTCCGAAAGTGTCCGCACCTACGCCCCGCGAATTGGATGTGCTTCAGGGAATGGCACGCGGCTATAGCTCTGTCGAACTTTCCCGCCTGCTCTTTATTTCAGAGAATACCGTGGAGACGCACAGGAAGAACCTGATGATGAAGTCCGGCGCACGCAATGCTGTTGATTTGGTGGTGCGTGCCATTGAGCGGGGGTACTTGACGCTTCCGATATCCGAGACCAATTGATGCGGAATGCCGTACGCTTCACAGGCTTGGGGTTCCCTGGCTTTTTAATATAAGCTCGCCATTTCGTCTTTCCCAAGCAAGAAGACGAAATGGCGAGTTATTTTAGTTTGTTCAGGCGCGAACGCCACGCTTACCTACTGGTATTATCGGTTGAGTTTCCAGGTGACGCCGTCTTTGGTATCCTTTATCTCAAAATTGAGACTGGCTAGGACATCACGGATGCGATCGCTGGTTTCCCAATCCTTATCGGCCTTGGCTTTTGCGCGGAGTTCAAGTAGTAGGTCAACAGCTCCGCCGAAACTCTCCTCACGCTCATTACTGCCGTCAGCCTCAGGCCGCAGGCCTAGGATGTCGAAAGTAACTGTGCGGAAGGTTGCGCGCAAGGCCTTGAGGCCTTCGGGTGTGATGTGGGCCTTCTTGTCAGCCAGTTGGTTGATAATGCGGCAGGCGTCAAAGAGGTGACTGATAACGATAGGTGAATTTAGGTCATCATCCATCGCTTCGTAACATTTGCGTTCCAACTCTTCGGCTACGCTGGTGGTGAGTTCACCATCGGGACGTGCTTCAATGCGCTTCAGGGTTGCAAAGGCTTCCATCAAGCGGTCCAGTCCGCGCTTGCTGGCCTGCAGAGCTTCATTACTGAAGTCCACCGTGGAGCGGTAGTGCGCTTGCAGGATGAAGAAACGGATGGTCATGGGCGAATATGCCTGCTCCAGCTTTTCGTGCGTGCCCTCGAAGAACTCAAAGAGCGTGATGAAATTGCCGAGCGACTTACCCATTTTTTGTCCGTTGATGGTAATCATGTTGTTGTGCATCCAGTATCTGACCATAGGCTCGCCTTGTGCGGCAACGGCTTGTGCTATCTCACATTCGTGGTGCGGGAAGACAAGATCCATTCCACCGCCGTGAATGTCAAACTGACGTCCGAGATATTTACGTCCCATCGCGGTGCATTCACAGTGCCAGCCGGGGAAGCCGTCACCCCAAGGCGAAGGCCAGCGCATGATGTGCTCAGGCTGTGCTTTTTTCCAGAGGGCGAAATCCACCTGATTATGCTTCTCTTCCGTACCCGCTAGGTCGCGGCTGTGGTTAATAACGTCCTCCAAATTGCGCCCGGACAGGATGCCATAACGGTGTTTGTGGTTATATGCTTCCACATCGAAGTAGATGCTGCCGTTCGACTCGTAGGCGAAGCCGTTCGCCAAGATTTCCTTGACAAGTTCTTCCTGTTCGATAATGTGTCCCGTTGCGTGCGGCTCAATGCTGGGGGGCAAGCAGTTAAGTTTTTCCATGGCCTGGTGGAAGCGGTTTGAGTAGTGTTGTGCTACTTCCATAGGCTCTAGCTGCTCGAGTTTAGCCTTCTTTTGGATTTTGTCATCTCCCTCATCCGCATCATGCTCTAGGTGTCCCACATCAGTAATGTTACGGACATAGCGCACTTTATAACCCAAATGAGTGAGGTAGCGGAAGAGAAGGTCAAAGGTGATAGCTGGACGGGCGTGTCCTAGGTGAGGGTCACCATAGACGGTAGGGCCGCAAACGTACATGCCAACTCGCCCCTCATGGAGAGGACGGAATAGCTCTTTTTGACGGTGGAGCGTGTTGTAGATAAGCAAGTTGTTAGGTTTCATAGTTCTAGGGCTTCGCAGCTTTCGCCGCAATTATAGCTGCAAAGTTACGAAGAATACGGGGAAGGGGCAAGGTCTCTCTTGTTATTTGGGCTTTACCGCTTGCTCCTGCGGTCTTTTTGGCGTATATTCGCGGCATGAAGCGCGCAGTATTCTTTCTTTTGTTTGCGTTGTTCGCCTCCGCAGTGCCGGCCTCTCGTCCGCATCGCCTCAAGGTTGGGCTCGTACTGGGTGGCGGAGGTGCGAAAGGTGCTGCGGAAGTGGGTGTTCTCAAGGTGCTTGAGGAGGAAGAAATCCCTGTGGATTACATTGCCGGGACTAGCATTGGCGCTTTGGTGGGCGGGCTTTATAGTACAGGATACCGCGCAGACTTCTTGCGCTCTCTATTTCGCCATTGCGATTGGGCGGCGTTATTTTCCGATTATGCTGTGGAGCATCGTCGCAAGTTCCTGAGTTCGGATGCCGGACGCACCTATATCTTTGGATTACCGCTACCCTTTCAGCGCACGGATGCGGACGGAGCGGCCTCTTTCTCTCCGGGGCTTGTTGAGGGACGGAATATTTCCGCGTTATTACAGGAACTTACCGCGAAATATAAGAAAAGCCGCCGCTTTTCCCGCCTTCCGATTCCGTTTGCCTGTGTCGCGGTAGATTTGAGGACACTTGAGGAGCGGGTTCTCACTGAAGGCGTGCTCTGGCGCGCTATGCGTGCCAGTATGTCCATTCCTGGTATATTCATGCCCGTGGAGTGGGGCGGTGCGCAGCTTATAGATGGCGGTGCGCTTAACAATCTGCCGGTCGATGTGGTGCGGCAGATGGGGGCGGACATCGTTATATGCGTGGACTTGCAGCAGCGCGAAGAGGACGTAACAGAGGTTTCCTTCTTTGCCCGTTTGGGCGATATGCTGATGGGGCAGGCGCGTGACCGCTATGTGACGAATCGTCTTGACGCGGATTTTTATATCCACCCCCAGATCCCGTATGGCCCACTCCATTTCAGCCGTAGCGCGACAGACGAGATGTACCAGCTCGGGTATGCGGCGGCTGATGCATTACGTCCGCAGCTTCGCGACTTGAAGCGGTATTTGCTTGAGCCAACGCGCTTGCGTCCTCAGTTTCCGCGCGTAGTAACTGCGGACAGCGTGCGCTCCCAGCCTGCTCTTCCTTAGTCTTTTGGCACTCCTTCTGCTGGCTTGCGTAGTTACCTGGACAATAAATGGAGTGACGATGCCTCCTCGTATGCGCGCGCGTTCCTATTATTTATTATTATAATAGTGTGGGGATTGTTTATTGCTTGAGTGGAATGAGAAACTCGTTCAGTCTTCAAGGTCTTCGAGGTCATATTCAAAAATGTCGTCAGCCTCGTTATTTTTATCATCTTCCTCCCAGTCTGCCTGCCAGTCCGTGAAGTCATGTTGCAGTTGGGCTGCTTCCCGGTCGCGGTGGATGAGGGAGCCCCCTTCGCTGATGGCTTGGAGTTTATTGCTCTCGCTATTGAGCTCACGCCAAAGGGTATCTTTGAGTTCCTGTAACCCGCTGCCGCTGACTGCGGAAATGTAGAGGACGGGCAGGTCATCGGGTAGGGTGGGGCGAAGTAACTCTTGCAGTTCATCATCCAACAAATCGCTTTTGGTTATGGCGAGGATGCGATGTTTTTGCAGCAAGGCTGGGTTGAACTGTTCCAGTTCATGGAGCAGGCCTTCATATTCTGCGCGTATATCGTCTGTTTCGGCAGGAACCATAAAAAGTAGCAGGCTGTTGCGCTCAATGTGGCGCAGGAAGCGCAGGCCGAGGCCGCGCCCTTCCGCCGCGCCTTCTATAATACCTGGAATGTCGGCCATGACGAAGGACTTTCCCTCTCGGTAGGGGACAATGCCGAGGCTGGGCTCAAGCGTGGTGAACGGATAGCCGGCTATTTTCGGGCGAGCGGAGCTTAAGGCGGAGAGCAGGGTGGATTTTCCCGCGTTGGGCTGCCCCACAAGGCCGACATCGGCAAGTAGCTTGAGCTCGAGGATGACCATAAGCTCCTGCATGGGTTCGCCTGGTTGTGCATAGCGCGGGGCTTGGTTAGTTGCGGAACGGAAGTGCCAGTTGCCTTTTCCGCCGCGTCCTCCCTTCAGAAGCATCACAGTCTGTCCGTCCTCCGTAACGTCACAGATATATTTCCCCGTCTCGGCATCGTAGGCAACGGTGCCGCAGGGTACGTCAATATATAAGTCTTCGCCGTCTTTTCCGTGGAGCAGGCTCTTGCCGCCGTTGCCTCCATGCCCGGCAAAGGCATGGCGCTCGTAGCGTAGGTGTAGTAAGGTCCAATAGTTGTGGTTGGCACGCAGGAATATATGTCCGCCTCGCCCTCCGTCACCGCCGTCCGGACCGCCATTTGGCTGGTATTTGGCGCGGTGCAGGTGCATGGAACCTCGTCCGCCCTTGCCGGAGCGGCAATAAATCTTCACATAATCAACAAAATTGGATTCCATCGTTGCGTACCGCTAACTATCGCTATGCGTTCTCAGGGATGCTGTCTATAATTGTGCAAAGTGCTCGGTTAATCTCCTCTATCTCGCCGTATCCGCGCACGGTGTTACGCTTTCCTTCGCGCTCGTACCATTCGGCAAGCGGCTGTGTCTGTGCGTGATAAACATCAAGGCGGGCACGTATAGTTTCTTCGTTGTCGTCCGCGCGGCCACTGGTCTTTCCCCGGTTTAGAAGTCGCTCAAGGAGCATTTCGTCCGGCACTTGCAGCTCGAGCATAGCACTGACCCTCGTTCCGCGCTCAGCGAGCATTTGCTTCAGCGCTTCCGCTTGGGGAATGGTACGTGGGAATCCATCAAAGATAACACCACTGCACGGGCAGAGCGCATCGTAGGTCGTGGCAAGGATTTCTATCATGAGGCTGTCGGGTATGAGCTGCCCTTTATCGATATATGCCTTTGCGGTCTGTCCGAGTTCTGTGCCGTTCTTGATTTCAGCACGCAGGACATCGCCTGTGCTGATGTGACGCAAGCCGTATTTTTCCACGAGGAGCTGGCTCTGTGTCCCCTTGCCGGAGCCAGGTGCTCCGAAGATAACGATATTTTTCATTGCTTATAGTTTTGGCTTTCCGCTGTGCGGTTTTCGGTTAATTGGTCATTCAGTCCGCTACGACCGTGTAGATGTCGGGCAGGTTGCGCCCCTCGCCATCGTAGTCCAGGCCGTATCCCACGATGAAGTCGTTCGGTATGCGGAAGCAGCAGTAAGGGATGTCTAGCTCTGTCTTCAGGTTGTCTGGTTTTACGAGTAGGGCTGCGATGCGTACCTCGGCGGGGTGCAGGCTGCGGATGCTCTCAAGGAGTCGTTCCATCGTGAGGCCGGAGTCGATAATGTCCTCTACGATGACAACGGTACGCCCCTCCAGACTTTCGTTCAGACCGAGTATCTGCTGCACTTCGCCCGTGGACGAAGTGCCGCTATAGGACGCCAGACGGATGAAGGTAATCTCACAGTCCGTCGTGATGCCGCGCAACAAGTCGGCTGCGAAGACGAAAGATCCGTTTAGCACACTGAGGAAGATGGGTTTTCTCCCCTGCAGGTCTTTGCTGATTTGGGCGGCAAGTTCGGCCACCCGGCGTTTGATTTCGGCTTCAGGGATAGATACCGCGAAGTACTTGTCTCTTACCTTCACTTTTTCCATGGCAGGTGTTTTGTTATAGTTTGCGCAAAATTACGGAATTCTGTTGGATGCGCCAAACCGTGGCGCGTGGTTTTTCGCTTGGTGGCCCTATTCCAACTCAACGACGGTGATGCCTGCTCCGCCGAACTGGACGTGTTCGTCGCGGAAGTTCTTCACGCCGTTCACCGTGCGCAGGTAGTTGCGGACAAGTTCCCGTAGCGCGCCCGTCCCCGTTCCGTGCAGGATGCGCACACGGGACTGCTCCAGCAGAATGGCGTCGTCAATGAAGTGCGCCACCGTGTTGAGGGCTTCATCGCCGCGCATCCCCCGCAGGTCGATGTCGGGTTTGAAGCGGAGTTTCTTTTCATAGACGGCTTCGCGCGTTTCCTTGCTGACGAAAGTGGATACTTTCGAGAGGGTATCAGCCTTCGGAGCTTCCCCGTGTTGTAGGCGTTCAAGGGGTACGGTGGTATGCATCATGCCGAAGAGCACTTTAGCGTTCTTCCCGGAAATACTTTGGATGCGCCCTATGGTGGACTGGCCGCGCAGGTGTACGTAGTCGCCTTGGGCAAACGGCCGTTCCGGGGCGGTTGTCTCTTGCTGGCGGGCGGTGTTCCCGGGAACTTCGGCTTCGGTCTGCGCGCCGCGCCTCTGCTGTTTGCGCTCCTGCCGCCGCCGTATCTTTTCCATTTTCCGTTCAATTTCGCTCTTTTGCGCATCGGTCTGGTTCAACGCTTCGTTGAACTCGTTCAGTTCGCGCCGTGCAGCACGTGTGCGCTCCTTTTCGGCTTGTGCCTCTTTAATGGCGCGTATCGTGTTTTCTATCTTTGCGTTACTTTCCCGAAGTAGTTCCTGCGCTTCCTCTTTGGCCTTGGCCATGACCTGCTTACGCTGGCGGGCGAAGTCTTCCATCTCCCGTTCGTAGGTGGCAAGAGTCTGTTCCAGCTGTTTCTCCTGCGAGTGTACTTTGGCTCGCTTGCTCTCCCAGTACATCTTGTCGCGGGCGATGTCCTGCAAGTACTTGTCGCTCATGACGTAGTCCTTCCCAACAAGATCCGCTGCATAGGCTATTACGTCTTCCGGTATGCCGATCTTACGGGCGATTTCAATGGCGAAGCTGCTGCCCGGATGCCCTATGCGGAGCAGGAAGAGGGGCTGCATTTGCGCGCGATCGTAGAGCATCGCGCCGTTGGCCACGCTGGGGCACTGTTCGGCATAGTGCTTGAGGTTCTGGTAATGCGTGGTGATGATGCCGTAGGCCTGGTTCTGCACGAAACGGTTGAGTATGGCTTCCGCCAGCGCCCCGCCGATTTGTGGCTCTGTGCCGCCCCCGAATTCGTCGATGAGCAGGAGAGATGTCGGTCCGGCACTTTTCATCATCCGTTTAAGGCCGAGCAGGTGCGAGCTATAGGTGGAGAGGGAATTCTCCAGGCTCTGCTCGTCGCCGATGCTGATGAAGATGTCCGAGAAGATGCCCATCGTGGAATTTTCCCGCATGGGTACTGGCATACCGCACTGCATCATGTATTGCAGCAGTCCGACGGTCTTCAGGCAGACGCTTTTGCCGCCGGCGTTGGGGCCTGAGATGAGGAGTATGCGTTCTTCACCCCGCAGGCAGATGTCCAGAGGGACTTGGCTGCTACCATTCCGGCGCAATGCCTGTTGCAGGATGGGATGGATAGCCTGCACCCAGTCCAGTGCTGGCGCGTCCTTCACCTCGGGAACGATGCACTCAAAGGTTTGGGAGAAGTTGGCCAGCGCACGGAGGTAGTCAATGTGGGCCAGGAAGCGCAGCGAGTCCAGCATGGCTGTAGCGTTCGGGCGTATCAGGGCCGTGAGTTCTTGCAGGATGCGCATCATTTCCCGCCGCTCACTGGCTTTGAGCTCACGTATGCGGTTGTTGGCCTCCACCACAGCCGCAGGTTCTATGAAGACCGTCTTTCCCGTTGCACTCTCGTCATGGATAATGCCGCGAATCTTGCGCTTCAGCGCGGGTGCCACGGGGATTACGAGGCGCCCGTCGCGCAGGGTCGGAGCCACATCGCGGTCTATATAGCCGTCCGTCTGTGCTTCTGTGATAATCTGCCGCAGGCTGTGGCTGATGCTACGCGTCGTGACTTCAATGGAATGGCGCAGCGAGAGGAGTTCGGGAGAAGCGGTGTCTTTTATCTTACCGTATTTGTTCAGCACGCTGTCGATGCGTTTCACGATTTCGGGGAACGTCCCGACACCTGCTGCCATACGTGCTAGGGCTGGGTAGGGCGGCTCGTCCTCCTCGCTGCCGGTAAAGAAAGCGACGAGGTCGCCCACGGTCTTGAGTGAGCGTTTGAGGTCGAAGAGCTCGATTTCCTCCAGATAAGTCCGCTCGGGGCGGATGCGCAGGAGCGCTTGGCGCACGTCAAAGAAGTTCTCCTCGTAAACGTCCTCTTCCGTCTCGGCGAAGCGGACGAATTCTTGGGCTTGCTGTAAGGATTCCCTAATCTCGGCCGGGTCTGTCAGGAACTGCACTTGGTTGTCCGTCCACTCCGTTCCGAGTGTGGACATGCAGCGGCCTTTCAGCAGGCGGCGTATGTCGGAAAATCCTATCTTCTGTTCAAAATTCTCTGGGAATATCATCTGTTGTTGTTTTTGTAGCGCGAAAGTAACGCTTTCCGTGGGGACGGCAAAGCCCGCGTGCAGGAAAGATAACTTAAATATGTTCGCGTGCGAGTACTTCGAACGTCCTGTCAATGTACCTGCCCTGTTGGTTGCCGCAGTCGTCCGCAGCCTCACAATGAACGGCCCTATGGGTTATGATAAACTAACCCTAGGGTTACGCCGCATTATCCCTAGGGTTACGATGCCTTATCCCTAGGGTTACAAAGATAGCATGCTCGTAGGCGGTTTTTCCAGTGTGAGGGGCGGTCGGACGCGGGGTGCGTGGCGCGTGTCACCATGTGTTGGAAAATTCTATCTGCTCCATTGCTTTGCTCTTCCCGAAAAATGCCTTAATTTTGCGCGCATAAAAATGTAAAACAACGTAGCACAGACTCGGAATATGAAATTTACCGAACGAAACGGCCTTGACCTCCACGCCGTGAACGAGGAGGTCCTGGAAGACTGGAAGAAGGGCGACCTTTTCGCCCGCAGCATCAAGGAGCGCGAGGGACATACCCCGTATGTCTTCTATGACGGTCCCCCGTCCGCTAACGGGCATCCCGGCATCCATCACGTTATGGCGCGTACCATCAAGGACCTCTTCTGTCGCTACAAGACGATGCAGGGCTTTCTCGTGGAGCGCAAGGCCGGCTGGGACACGCACGGACTGCCCGTGGAACTTGGCGTTGAGCAGGAACTCGGTATCACAAAAGAGGACATCGGGAAAAAAATAAGCGTAGAGGAATACAATGCAGCCTGCCGCCGCAATGTGATGAAGTACACGCACGAGTGGGAGGAACTCACGGAGAAGATGGGGTATTGGGCCGATATGGACAATCCTTACGTGACCTTCGATACGGCTTACATTGAGACCCTCTGGTGGCTACTGCGCCAGCTGTACGACAAGGGGTTGCTATATAAGGGCTATACGATACAGCCTTACAGCCCGGCAGCCGGTACGGGACTTTCAAGTCACGAGCTGAACCTGCCTGGTTGCTACCGCGATGTGAAGGACACAACGCTGACAGCATTGTTCCGCATCCGCGATCCGAAGCCCGAGATGCAAGGGTGGGGGACAGCCTGCTTCGCGGCATGGACAACTACGCCGTGGACGCTGCCCTCGAACACCGCGCTCTGCGTCGGCCCGAAGATAGCCTACGTCTGCGTCCGCACCTATAATCCTTACACCGCTATGCCGGTTAGCGTAGTCATGGCGCAGGCTCTCGTCTCCGCCTACTTCGCTCCCGAAGGAGCGGAAGCCCCGATGGAAGGCTACGAACGGGGAACAAAGCTGCTTCCTTACCGCATCGTGGGACATTGGACGGGGGCAGAACTGACCGGGATGGCCTATGAACAGCTGCTTCCTTGGGTGAAACCCAGCGGCGGGCGTGCCTTCGAGGTGATCACGGGCGACTTCGTAAGCACGGAGGACGGTACGGGCATCGTGCATATCGCCCCGACATTCGGTGCTGATGATGCTTTTGTGGCAAAAAAGGCCGGCATCGCTTCGCTGACGCTGGTGAACAAGGCCGGGAAGGCCGTGCCTATGGTGGATTTGAAAGGGCGTTTCTACCGTCTGGAAGACCTTGACGAAGAATTTGTGCGTGGCAGCGTGGACACGGAGGCTTACGCCCAATACGCCGGACGCTATGTCAAGAACGCCTATGACGACACACTGACCGATGCGGACGAGACGCTGGATATCGCTATCGCCATGGAACTGAAAAGTGACGGGCGGGCGTTCAACATCGCCAAGCACGTACATAGCTATCCCCATTGTTGGCGCACGGACAAGCCCGTACTCTATTATCCGCTGGACAGCTGGTTCATCCGCGCGACCGCCGCAAAAGAACGCATGGCACAACTGAACGAGACGATTAAGTGGAAGCCGGCAAGTACAGGAACGGGGCGTTTCGGGAAATGGCTTGAGAACTTAAACGACTGGAACCTGAGCCGTAGTCGCTACTGGGGAACGCCTTTACCCATCTGGCGCGACGAAGATGGTGCGGAACACTGCATCGGGAGCATCCAGGAACTGTATGACGAAATAGAGAAGGCCGTGCAAGCAGGCATCATGCCTACCAATCCACTCAAGGAAAAGGGCTTTGTGCCGGGCGACTTCTCGGCAGAAAACTATGCGAAGGTGGACTTGCATCGTCCTTACGTGGACGATATTGTCTTGGTAAGCCCGAGTGGGAAGCCCATGCACCGGGAGCCGGACCTTATCGATGTATGGTTCGACAGCGGCGCCATGCCCTATGCGCAGGCTCACTACCCCTTTGAGAATAAAGCAGAGCTTGATGCCCGCCGCATTTTCCCAGCGGATTTCATTGCCGAGGGCGTGGATCAGACGCGCGGTTGGTTCTATACGCTGCACGCCATCGCTACGATGGTTTCCGACAGCGTGGCCTTCAAGAATGTCATCAGTAACGGCCTCGTGCTCGACAAGGAGGGGAACAAAATGTCTAAGCGTTTGGGAAATGCTGTGGATCCCTTCTCAACGATTGAAAAATACGGTAGTGACCCGCTCCGCTGGTACATGATAACCAACTCTCAGCCGTGGGATAACCTGAAATTTGACGAGGAAGGTGTCAAGGAGGTGACGCGTTCGTTCTTCGGGAAGCTCTACCAAACGTATTCTTTCTTTGCGATGTACGCCAATGTGGACGGGTTCAGTAATCCTGAGGTTGAGATAGCCGAAGCGGACGTGCCGGAAATAGACCGTTGGATACTCTCCGCGCTGAACAGCCTCGTGCAGCAGGTGACAGAAAGTCTGGATGATTACGAACCGACCCGTGCCGGACGTATGATTGCCTCCTTCGTAACGGATGATTTGTCCAACTGGTACGTGCGCTTGAACCGCAAACGCTTCTGGGCCGGTGAGCGGACAATGGATAAGCTCTCGGCGTACAAGACTCTCTTTACCTGTCTTGAGACCATCGCACGCCTGATGGCTCCTATCGCGCCCTTCTATGCCGACCGCCTCTACCGCGACCTAATGCAGCCCGTCGGGAACGGTGCGGATAGCGTACATCTGGCGCAGTTCCCCGTTGCGGACGCTTCATTCATTAATAAGCCGCTTGAAGAGCAGATGGCCTTAGCGCAGAAAATCACGTCGATGGTGCTTTCGCTCCGCAAGAAGGAGCATATCATCGTGCGCCAGCCCCTGCGGAAAATTTCCATCCCAGCCACAGACGCAAATCAGAAGGCGGCTATTGAGGCTGTGCGCCCGCTCATTTTGAGCGAGGTGAACGTCAAAGAGCTAGAGTTCGTAGAGGGCGAAATGCTCCAGAAGACGGTGAAGTGCAATTTCCGCGTGATGGGCAAGAAATTTGGCAAGCGTATGAAAGCCGTAGCCGCCGAGGTGGCCCAACTGACGCAGGAGCAGATTGCCGCATTAGAGGGTCTCGGCGCGTTGTCCCTCGTGCTGAACGATGGTGACCCCACGCCCGCCCTCATCGAACGCGACGATGTGGAAATCGTGAGTCAGGACATTCCCGGCTGGACGGTAGCCAACGATGGCACGCTCACAGTGGCTCTTGATCTGGAAATCACGGACGAGCTGCGTCTGGAGGGTATGGCACGCGAAACTGTCAAGCGTATCCAGGCTTACAGGAAGGAGTCTGGCTTCGACATCGTGGACCATATAAATGTGCGTATGGCGGGTGGTAATGACGACTTACGCCGGGCTGTCGAGAAATTCCATACGTACATATGCGCGCAGGTCTTGGCAGATAATTTTGAGTTTGGTGGCGATGTTCAAGGCGATGTGCTTGACTTTGACACCTTCAAGGTAAACGTAAAAATAACTAAAGCATAACACAACCATTCATGAGTAAGGAAGAAAGACCGCGTTATAGTGATGCGGAACTGGCCGAGTTCAGGGAACTGATTGTCGGCAAGCTGGATAAAGCGAAAGTGGAGTATGAGGAAATGATGAAAATCCTCACGAACCGCGACAGTAACGACGTGATAGACACTTCTCCCACGTACAAGACGCTGGAGGAAGGCTCCGCCGTGCAGACGAAAGAGGAACTTACGAACATGGCGGCGCGGCAGCTGAAGTTCATACAGGGGCTTCAAGGGGCACTAACCCGGATAGAAAACAAAACTTACGGGGTGTGCCGCATTACCGGCAAGCTGATTCCGAAAGAACGACTACGCGCTGTACCTCATGCTACAACGAGCATTGAGGGAAAAATGCAGGAGAAAAACCGCAGATGAGGCGGCGATGGATGCTGCCGGCCTGCGTCATCAGTCTCGTCCTGCTGGCCGATCAGCTCATAAAATACACCGTGAAGACGAATCTTTGCCTGCGTGAATCCGTCGAGATTACACCGTGGTTTCAGATTTTCTTTACGGAAAATGAGGGCATGGCCTTCGGGATGGACTTCATAGGAACAGCTTTCCTTACGATTTTCCGCCTTTTGGCGGTCAGTGTCTTCCTGCGGCTGCTTGCCAAAGCCGTCCGGCGGGGTCTGCCCGCAGGGTTGCTCGCCTGCATCTCCCTCATCGTGGCAGGTGCTGCGGGCAATATTATTGACAACAGCTTCTATGGCTTAGTTTTCAGTGAGAGTACGCCCTTTCAGACCGCCACTTTGGTGCCTTTCGGGGAAGGTTATGGCTCTTTTCTCGCAGGGCGGGTCGTTGATATGTTCTACTTCCCGCTCTTCAGTTGGCCGGACTGGATGCCTTTAGTAGGAGGGGACACATTCTTTGGGGCGGTGTTCAACTTCGCTGATGCCTGCATCTCGTGCGGTGCAGTCGCGCTCTTGCTCTTTTATCCCCGGTACTTGCACGCAAGCGGAGGTGGGGTAGCGGATGCCACGTCTGAAGAACCAACAGAAAATACCCCCGCCTGAATATGAAGCGTCTGCCCGCATACAGCCTTCTGTTATTGCTTCTCTTTGCGGCAACCGTTGGCTTCTTCGTGAGTTGCCGTAACGATCGGCCCGACGGAGTTCCCTCGTCGTCCAAAATGGTGCAGGTGTTGTATGATTATCACCTGGCTCAGGCACTGGCCGCCGGCATGGAGGATTCCCTGCAAGTGCCACGCTATGTGGAAGCGGCATTGGCCAAGCATAGTATGACGGAGCAGGACTTTAACCGCGCTATGGAGTACTATACGCGTCACGCCGACCAACTTTTTGATATCTATGGGCAGGTGCGCGAACGTTTCGCCACTGCTTATGAAGTGAAGCGCGGAAGCATCGCCTTAGGGCAGGTTAGCGGAGACACGCTCGACTTGTGGGGAGGAAATGACACCTACTTGCTGTCATCTAACGCCGAGAACCGTCTTACTTACGCCTTTTCACCCGACACGCTCCTGCGCTTCGGCGACCGCTTGCTCTGGCAGTTTAACACCCGATGGATGTATCACGACGGCTCAAAGAGTGCCGTGGCAATGCTTATCGTGCGCTATGCGAACGACAGTACGGCCACCTTCTCACGTATGGTCTATAGCACGGGACATCAGGAAATCACGCTGAGTATCGGTAGGCCGGCTGTAGTGCGCGTCAGCTGCCTCCTGTACCAAGTTTCGCCTTGGGTGGAGCGTCCCCGACTGCTGGCGGTCACCCAACCGGCTCTCATCCGGATCCGCGCGGCTGCACCTTTCGCCCGGCCCGATTCCTTGCGTAAGGATTCCTTGCACTTGCGTCCCGATACGCCGGAACGGCGTTTACAGGACAGCCTCCGCCGCTTGGATACCGCCCGGCGCGACCACTTTCAGCCTGCCGAGTCGCCCGTAAGCCGCGGTTTCCGTCCGCATTGACACACCTTATTATATATACACGCGCGCGCGATGGAGAAGAAATTAGCCGTAAGCCGGCTTCACCTGTCCGACGGAACTGTACTTACGAACCAGGTGGCCGTCTTCCGGGAGGGCCGTTTCCTGCGGTGCTATCCGCTGACGGAAGAGGAAGCCTTCACGGCGTGGTTTGGCGGCGACTTCTTTGTCGGCGATGCGTTTCCCGACAGCCCGCCTTGAGCCATCTTTATCCGCTCCCGCCGTCGGTTCCCCGCACCCTTCGCATACCGTGTACGCCAAGAAAAAGCGAAAAAAGCAAGGGAAACGCTTTGCTGTAAGGAAAATATTCTCTACTTTTGCACTCGCTACGACAAAATGACGGCTCCGTAGCTCAACTGAATAGAGCATCTGACTACGGATCAGAAGGTTGTGGGTTTGAATCCCGCCGGAGTCACTCATTGCTAGCCGGACGCTGTAGGTTCCGTAGCTCAACTGAATAGAGCATCTGACTACGGATCAGAAGGTTGTGGGTTTGAATCCCGCCGGAATCACACAGGGATTGCCTCTCTTGCATCATGCGGGAGAGGTTTTTTCGTATCACTATAGAGGTAGTTTCTGCGCTTTTACTTATTTTTGCGGGGAACAAAAGAAGTACAGACATGAAGAAAATGCTGATTTGGGCGCTGCCCCTGCTTTTTACCCTGTCGCTTGCGTCCTGCACGGACGAGGACTCATGGGCCGAGATGACGCTGAGTAATCGCTCTTGGCGCGTGGTTGAGGCATCCTATGGTGCGCCTTACGAGCGCGGCGACATCTTCTATTTTTATCGTGACGGCGGCTTTGAGGTGGAGGGATTCCGCCTGCATGAATACGGTCGCTGGCGTGTAAGTAAAGGACGCCTCTTGATGCATTTCGATGGCTCGCCCTATAAAGTGGACATCGAGGCTCCTATTCCGGTTTTGGACGAGGATTACGTGGCACTTGACTGCCGCGACTACGCTTTTGATATGGGTTATTCGCTGCGTATGGTGGCGGTAGGCTATCTTGACGGCTATGGCTACGATCATTGGTACACACGGCCAAAGTAGCGAAATGCCGGGAAAAGACCAGAAGTGCCATGGGGACCATGCGGTTTCCGTGGCGTTTTTTTGTTCGCACTACCGATTTAGCCGCTTCGCTCATCCCGTGCGTATCGCGGTAGTTTGCTTGCATGCAGGAGTGTCCCTATGGTTAGGGCGAACTAACCGTAGGGTTACATCGGACTAACCGTAGGGTTACATCGAACTAACCGTAGGGTTACGGATGGCCGGAAAGCCGGCCGTGAGTTCGTGGGGCCTGTTTCAGTGGCGGATGCCTGCACGAGAGTATCCTTACATCCTGCCAGAGCCTTGTGCCAAGTCGGAAGTAGCGGACCTTTCATTCTCCTTTGCAGTCGCAGCGCCCGGCAGTGCGCGTTCCGCCGCATTGCCGGAAGATAGCTTCAGCGCGCAGCCCCAGCTGCGTACGCCTGTGATGAGGAATATGAGGAAGGCCGCCGCAGCAGCTACACCATAGAAGAGCAGATAAAAATAGCTGGGAAGTCCGTCAGGGTCGCCCATTAGCAGCCCGTTAGTGTTCGTTGCACTGGCAAGTGTCAGGGCGATGACGGGAAGCATCGCGGCAAGGCCGAGGAGGGACCACGGGATAGCAGTCAATAGGCGGATGAGGAAGAGGCCTCCGGCCTGCCGCAGCCCGCTGCCGTATGCCTGTCGGAACGCGGTGTGCAGGGAAGCGCCGTCAAGTACATGGCGAATCTCGACCTCCGTTCCCGTCACCTTGGCTGCGACAACCAGAGGGAGCAACAGCAGGAGCAACCACTTGCTCCACGCAAACGCCGCCCAGACGATGGCGGCACAAGGGAGTAGCCATAACAGAGCCAGTAGTGCGTCCGCAGCACAGCAGCGGGCGGCATTGCGCAGGATGGAGCGCCATAGGCGGAAAGGCTGTCCTGCCGGGAGTTCGCCATAGTGGCGGCATTCGCGCATCTGCGTATAAAGTGTCCCTTTCCATAGCATCCACGCGGCAAGCGCGGCTGTGGCGACGATTGTGGCTTGGAGCAGAAATCCTTTCTCGGGCAAGGCAACCTGGCGGACTATCTCGTTGGGGGTTCCAATTTCCCGCAGTGCCGCAGCGGGAAGCAGGTACGCGTCCAGATAACTCGCCGCACCAAGTAGTAGCAGTCCGACGAAAAGTGCCGCCAACAGTAGCGCAGGCCATTGGAAACGAAGGTATGCGCGCCACCGCAGGGCGAAAACTTTCCAACCATCCAGTATGCAGGATTTGATACTCCGTTGTCTATTGAAGTCTAAGTGATTATCCATTTCCTATTTAATCTATGCTTTAATATCTTCCTACGGCTCACAAAGCGGCTGCTTCCGTCCTTGCAGTCCAACCTTCCGCCCCAGCTAGGGCGGGGAAGGGAGGAGCCGGATGCCTCTCCTGCAGGCTTGTGAGGGTGTAAAGTTACCAACATTTCTGAAAAAAGCGGAAAGAAAAGGTGGAAATACGGCGCAGGAAGCGGGCATAAGTGGGAATAAATTCCTATATTTGCAACTCAAACGGAAATGAAACATGGGATTTTTTAATCTTTTCTCAAAGAAAGAGAAGAAGGAAGTGCTTGATGCCGGCCTCCAACGTACGAAGACCAGCGTTTTGGACAAGCTGACGCGCGCCGTAGCGGGTAAGTCGAAAGTGGACGATGACGTGTTGGACAATCTGGAAGAGGTACTTGTGACGAGCGATGTCGGTGTGGAGACAACCGTAGAGATTATCCGGCGCATTGAAGAGCGCGTGGCGCGCGATAAATATGTCGGCGCATCGGAACTCAATCGCCTGCTGAAAGAAGAAATAGAGAGCCTATTGACTGAAAGCGGTAACGATGACAGCGAAGGTTTTAGCCTGCCGGAACGTCAAGGAACCGCCCCCTACGTTATCATGGTCGTAGGCGTAAACGGTGTCGGGAAGACCACAACCATCGGTAAACTCGCATGGCAGTTTAAGCAAGCGGGCAAGAAGGTGTATCTCGGTGCCGCCGACACATTCCGCGCCGCCGCCGTGGAACAACTCTGCATCTGGGGTGACCGGGTGGGAGTCCCGGTTGTGAAGCAGCAAATGGGCAGTGACCCCGCCAGCGTGGCCTACGATACGCTTTCCTCCGCCGTGGCCAACGGTGCCGACATCGTACTGATTGACACTGCGGGTCGCCTGCATAACAAGGTGGGACTGATGAATGAATTGACAAAGATTAAGAACGTAATGAAGAAAGTCGTCCCCGATGCGCCTCACGAGATATTGCTTGTGCTTGACGGGTCCACTGGGCAGAACGCCTTCGAGCAGGCCAAACAGTTTATCAAGGCTACGGATGTCACCGCGTTGGCCATCACGAAACTCGACGGAACGGCGAAAGGCGGCGTAGTCCTGGGCATCAGCCACCAACTCGGCGTACCTGTAAAATACATCGGTCTTGGCGAACAGCCGACCGACCTCCAGCCATTTGACCGTAAAGCCTTCGTGGAAAGCCTTTTTTCCGACCCTGTATGACGAAAATAGCCATCTTCGTGTCCGGTAGCGGCACCAACTGTGAAAATATCATCCGCTACTTCTCCAATAATGCTGAGGTCAGTATCGGATTGGTCGTGAGCAACCGAAGCGATGCCTATGCACTCGTTCGTGCGGACCGCCTCGGCGTACCCTCCGTTGTCCTGCCGAAAGCCGACTTCGCCCAGCCGGAGAAAACATTATCCCTGCTTCGCAATCACGGAATAGACTTCATAGTTCTTGCCGGCTTCCTCTTACTCGTTCCTCCCTACCTCATAGAAGCATATCCCCGTCGCATCATCAACCTTCATCCCGCCTTGCTTCCGAAGTATGGCGGCAAGGGAATGTACGGCCACCACGTCCACGAAGCTGTTAAGGCTGCGGGCGAGGCGGAGACAGGCATCACGATACATTACGTAAACGCAGAGTTCGATCGCGGTGAGATTATCGCACAATTCCGGACCCCCCTCGTTGCGACTGATACCGTTGCCGATATTGAGAAGAAAGTCCACGAACTGGAGCAGGCACACTTCCCTAAAGTAATCGAAAGCACCGTCCGTACAAAATGAAGGTAGATATTATCACTATGGGGTGCTCGAAGAATCTCGTGGACTCCCAGCGACTCAGCAAACTCTTCCGCCAACGCGGTATTGATGTCTGCCTTGACCCTCAAGCTACCCGTGGTGATGTGGCCGTAGTAAACACCTGTGGTTTCATCGGAGACGCGAAGGAGGAAAGCGTCAATATGATCCTAGACCTTTGTAACCAAAAGGAAAACGGGCAGTTGAAGGCCGTCTATGTGATGGGATGCCTCTCGCAGCGTTATATGGAGGAACTGTTAGTGGAAATTCCCCAGGTGGATAAATACTACGGAAAGTTCGATTGGGAAGGACTTGCTGACGAGTTGGCTCCGGCTGAGGTGCTGCAAAAGGCTGCGGGCCACGCGCAGCCAGTACAGCCAACACCGCCCTATTACATAAAAATTGCCGAGGGCTGCGACCGTAAGTGTGCTTATTGCGCCATCCCCCTCATCACTGGGCACCACAAGAGCCGCCCGATGGAAGATATTATTGCCGAGATGCGTGGGCTTGCGGCGGGGGGCGCGCGCGAATTTCAGATTATCGAGCAGGAACTTACATACTATGGAGTGGATATTTATGGCCGCCAGATGATTGCGCCCCTCGTGGAACAGATGGCACAAATACCCGGTGTCGAATGGATCCGCCTGCACTACGCCTATCCTAACCAGTTCCCCATGGATTTGCTTCGCGTCATGCGCGAGTATCCGAACGTATGTAACTATCTTGACATAGCCCTACAACACATCAGTGACCGGATACTTTCCCGTATGCGCCGCCACGTAACCAAGGAAGAGACCGTCCAGTTGCTCAACACGATCCGCCGCGAAGTGCCCGGTATAAGCCTGCGTACCACGTTGATGGTCGGGTTCCCAGGCGAAACTGAAGAAGACTTTCAGGAACTTTTGGCTTTTGTAAGTTCTGCGCGCTTCGAGCGTATGGGGGCTTTTGCCTACAGTGAGGAGGAAGGCACCTATGCCGCGCTCCATTATACCGATGATGTGCCGGACGGCGTAAAGCAGCAGCGGCTTGACCGCCTTATGCGCTTGCAACAGAAAATCTCGGCTCAACTGAACGCTGAAAAGGTCGGTAGCACGCGCAGGGTGATGGTTGACCGCCTCGAAGGCGACTTTTACATCGGCCGTACCGAGGCTGACTCGCCTGAGGTGGACGGAGAAGTGCTCATACCAGCAGCGGAGCGCCTTCAGCCCAACCGCTTCTACGATGTCCGTATCACCGATGCCGATGAATTTGACCTGTACGGGACAATACTGTCGGCCTGACCGGCGCACCTAACCGCAACGTTATAAATAATAGACTATATGAATAACAAAGATTTCCTAAACGACATGGCCGCGCGCATCGGGGCAACGCCCAAAGAGGTGCAGCAGATGGTCGGTCATTTCTCGGCTGTTTTGGCCGACACCCTCGAGGAGGGCGACATCCTGCCCGTGCAGGGGTTCGGCAGTTTCGAGGTAAAAAAGAAAATGGAGCGGGTAGTTGTCAATCCCTCAACGAAGCAGCGTCAGTTGGTACCGCCCAAGCTCGCTATCGCATTCAGGCCTAGCCCCACACTAAAGGATAAGATAAACGAACAGCCATGAACCGCAAATTATCACTTTCCGAGCTTGCCGCTCTTCTGGCCCAGCGCCAAGGTGTGACAAAGAAAAAGGCAGAGGCTTTCTGCCGGTACTTCTTCGAGGTTATTACGGCAGGAATTGCAAACGACCAGATAGCGAAAGTTAAAGGTTTTGGTACGTTTAAGATTGTCACAGTCGAGGAGCGTGAAAGCGTGAACGTCAATACGGGCGAGCGTATCTCTATAGGTAGCCACAGCAAAGTGAGCTTTACGCCCGACGCGAGCTTGAAGGAGCTTGTAAACCGCCCCTTCTCGCAGTTCCAGACCGTAGTATTGAGCGACGATAACGTGGTGGAAGACTTCACTGCAATTGACGAGCGTTTTGCTGCCGAGCAGGCCAAGGCCGCCGCAAGTACGCCCCCCGAAGCACCCGTACCGCCGGCGGAAGTTCCGCTTGGCGCAGAGGAAGCCGCTGTGCCTGCCGATGCCGTTGCAAAACCTGCCGTGCCTGAGGCCGAAGCCGCCGCGTTTGCCACATTGCAGGTGCCAAATCCCGCACAGCCGCCCCGTTCCGCAGCAGAACCTGCACCTCCAGTGGATGCCACTGCGCCACAAGAGCATACAGATCCGCCGGCAGCCACACCGGCAGCTGAGGGAAGGCCGAAGAATAGCGCATCCCCTGCTGCACCGCTTCCTCTGGCTTCCGCTCCTCAATCCGGTACAGACAACGACATTACTGCACCCACAGCAACTGATGATATGGATAATAATGAAAACACCCGCTCCACTTGGTTGAAGCCCCTTGCCCTGCTACTCGGCGCGCTTCTATTGTTCTTCCTCGGCTATCTGGCGGGAAGCCGCCATCTGTTCGGTTCGCCCTGCACGCCTTTGGCAGCTCCGGATACGCTTGTAACCGCTGCCGACAGCCTGAATCCCGATGGTGAGGCCGTTTCGGAGCAACCCGACGGGATGCCTGACGCTCCTCCCACCGCCGCTCAGGCCGAGCTTCCATCGGCTCCGTCGCCGTCTCCCGAGGTTGTACACGCCCAGCCGGACGCGCCAGTTCCTCCCGCAGCGGAAACGGCGTCCCTGCCCGTGAAGCCCGATGATAGCGTTGTCGTGAACGGGAGCCTTGGTACGTACACCCTGAAGGACGGTGACAGTCTCTGGAAGATAGCCCAGAAATATTATGGCAGCCGGGAATATGCGCGCTATATCATCTCTTATAATGAAATGGCGAACCCCGATGTCGTACACACGGGGGCTGTTTTGAAACTTCCGCGCCTGCAAGTGAAGCGGTAGTTGAAGAAAAAACTTCTACACTCTGTCTTGTAGACAATTATCTAAGGTGTTATAAAAAACACCCATAGATTTACTGAAAAATAGCACCCGCATCAGGGTGCTATTTTCGTATGTTTTATGTACTTTTGTGGCGTATGAAAGAGTTATCAAGGCACATAGAGTCACTTTTGTTAGACCATAATTGCGTAATTGTTCCGCACTTGGGTGGATTTGTTACACAGTATATGCCAGCCCGGAAGGCGGGTGAGGGCGACTTTTGGCTACCCCCATGCCGCACCATCGGCTTCAACCCGCAACTTTCTCTCAACGATGGCCTGCTCGTCCAGTCCTATATGTCGGCAACGGCAGCCACCTATGGCGAAAGCGTCCGGCTGATAGACGCGGCTGTGGCACGCCTGAAGCAACGCTTACAGGAGGCCGGCGTTTATGAGATTAAAGGCGTAGGCCAGCTTAAGCTTAAGTTGGACGGATGTTATGCATTCGAGCCTGTCGCTTCGGGCTTGGTTTCGCCAAACCTGTATGGGCTTGCTGCGTTTACTTGCCCCGAGCTGGAAGAATACAGCACCCAGGCCGCCGATAAGGCCGCACAGGCAAAGAAAGTTTCCCGCTTCCGGCTTATCAAGCGCACCGGCAGTTACTATACGATAACCATCCATCGCGAACTGGCGAACTATGTGTCCGCAGCCGTTGTGGCTCTGTTGTTTTATTTTATGTGGGCAGTACCCGGAAGCGATACGACATCACTGCAAAACGCAGCCTCTGTTGTGCAGTCCGGCATCGTAGCCCCGAAGTCTTCTGCCCCTGCAATCGCACAGCATCCAGCGTCCGCCCTCCAGCCCATCTCTGAGCCCACGGTCGCTCCGGCTCCTGCGGATGGTGCGTACACAATAGTGCTTGCCGCCGCAGTACCTCAGAAGAATGTGCAGCCTTTCGTGGAAATGCTGGCGCGTGAAGGGTATCCAGGTGCCGAGCCGGCCACCATCAGCCGAATGCTACACATTGTTTACGGCCATTTTCCCACCGAAGGCGAAGCCTATAAGCGGCTTGCCGAGTTGCGTTCCAGTAGCCCCCGTTTCCGCGAGGCTTGGGTAAAGAAACTGAGATGAAACGCATCCGCTGTCCGAAGTGCGACGAGCCGATTATGTTTGACGACGCCCGGTACTCCCCCGGGCGCGTCCTTATTTTCACCTGTCCGTCCTGCGCGAAGCAGTTTCGCCTGCGTCTGCCCGACAAGCAGCGTGCGTCGGCTCCGGAGAAGTCCCCCGTAGCCACGCTTGTCGTACTTGAAAACGCATTCCAACTGAAGCAGGAAATCCCTCTCTTTGAAGGGGAAAACATCGTTGGGCGTGAAGTGAAAGGGACGCAGGCCAATGCCCCCGTCCGTACCGTAGACCCGAGCATTGACACTACCCACTGCATCCTCAGCGTCCGCCGCACGAAGGATGGCCGTCCCTCCATCGTCTTGCGCGATGCTCCCTCCAACACGGGTACGTTTCTGCACGGTGATATTCTTGGTGACCGCGACCGCGTGGAACTCCATGACGGCGACATTATCAACATCGGCGCGGCCACTATCATTTTGCGCCTCGGCGATGAAGAAACCTTCTCATGAAGCATAAAATCCTGTTTTCCACCCTGTTCTTTGCTTTCACCCTTGCTTCCGCACAGGATGTGGCGGGGAAAGTACCGCCTGCGGTAACGGATTCGTTGCCGTTCCGTGGCACGTTCTATTGTGAGGAGCAAGGCATCACGCTCCGTCTGGACTTATATGGCGATGGTCTTGACGTGCCCGACTACCCCTTCCTGGGCAAGACGGGTGGCTATATGACGGGCGACACGCAGGAGCGGCTCTACGGTACTTGGTTCCTGCTCTCCCACAAGATAAACGCAAACAAGGCTGTGCTCCGCATGAGCAACGACATAGGGAGCGATGCGCAGACCATAGAGTTCACCAGCCTTCCCGACGGCACATTCGCCTACCGGGCTACGGGCGGGAACGAGGTGAAGCGCGCCGTCCGGCGCAAGCTCTATAAAGTAGTAGCGGAGATGGTTTTCCGCCGGAAATGAACGGATAGGAGGCAGGTATCCCCCCCCCTCTGCCACGAATGCCCCAAAGGTGCGCTTCCGTCACCTAAGGGCTTTTCGTAGTGACTTCGCACGGGAGGGTGGGGTACCCGCACGAAGTTTTTCCTAACCCTAGGGTTAGTTTATCGTAACCCTGCGGTTTGTTTTCCGCAACCCTAGGGTTAGTTTATCGTAACCATAGGATTAGCATTTTGTGGGAAGCCTGTCAAGGGAGTTCAAACGGCGGATATTTTTACCTAAAGCGCAGGTTGCTTGCGCCTACTCCCGAAAATCGTGCTATCTTCGCAGCGGATTATAAGAATAAAATATGAGAGAAGCATTTGTACTAGTTCTTGCAGCGGTTGCTGTGGCGGGCGTTGCCCAGCCGGACAGTATACGTTCCACCTCGCTGGGCGAGGCCGTAGTGACTGGGACCCGTGCTGCCGATGGCGCGTACGACCTGCCCATGACGCTTTCCGTTGTAGGCCGCGACCGCCTTACGGCTGATTTCCGCCCCTCCCTGCTCCCCACGCTGACGGAGCAGGTGCCGGGACTTTTCGTTTCCAGCCGTGGGCTGATGGGCTATGGGGTCAGCACGGGAGCCGCCGGAACGATGAAGGTGCGCGGCGTGGGCGGTATGGCCTCCCTGCTAGTCCTCGTGGACGGCCAGGCTCAGTATGCAGGGCTGATGGGACACCCCGTACCAGACGCTTACCAGACGCTGCTTGCCGAGCGTGTTGAGGTGCTGCGCGGTCCGGCTTCCGTGCTTTACGGATCCAACGCGATGGGTGGTGTCGTGAACATTGTCACACGGCAGCGGCCAGCCGACGGCCTACACCACGACATCCACGCGCAGGGCGGCAGCTACGGTACCGTGGAGGCGGGCCTCACTAGCCGCCTGCGCCGGGGAAACTTCTCCGGCACGGCAGCTTATAACTTCGGGCGTTCGGACAACCACCGCCCCGATATGGGTTTCCTGCAACATACGGGCTTCGTGAAGTTAGGCTACGACTTCTCCGAGCATTGGACCGCTACAGGCAATGCCAGCCTTACCTACTTCAAGTCCTCCAACCCGGGTTCGGTGGCGGCACCGCTGCTGGACAACGACCAGGAAGTGACGCGCGGCATGGCAGCTCTCGCGCTGACGAACCGCTACACTACGGCAGACGGCGCGTTGCGGGTGTACTACAACTGGGGGCACCATCACATCAACGACGGCTACACTCCAGGCGGGACACCCCGCAGCGTACGCTATGAGCACAACGACCTCGTGGCGGGCGTTTCCCTCTATGAGACCTTCCGCTTGTTCCCCGGCAACCATACCACGCTCGGAGCGGATTACCAGCACTTTGGCGGTAAGGCTTTCAACCGTAACGTAGCTACGCGGGAGGAAATCCCGCTGAGTGCAACGGACGGAACGGACTTCAGCGAGGACGAAGTGGCGGGCTATATTGACGTGAGGCAGCGTGTAGCACCGTGGCTGACGTTGAATGCCGGGCTCCGGGCCGACTACCACAGCCGCGCGGGGCTGGAGTGGGTGCCGCAGGGCGGCGCGACCTTCCACCTTTACAAAGAGGCGGAGGTACGCCTCATGGTCAGCAAGGGATTCCGCAACCCCACCATCCGCGAACTCTACCTGTTTCGTCCGAAGAACGCCGACCTAGACCCGGAACGGCTTATGAACTACGAACTGTCCTACCGACAGGCCTTCCTCGGCGGACGTGTCCACGTGGGTGCAAATCTTTTCTACCTGAAGGCAGAGAACCTCATCAGCACCACGATGCGCGAAGGCCGCCCGCAGAACATCAACACGGGACGGCTGGAGAACAGCGGGTTGGAACTGGAGGCCGACTACACACCGTGCCGTATTCTGCGTCTCAATACAAACTACAGCCTTCTTCACATGTCACGGGTGCAGGAGGCTGCGCCAGAGCATAAATTCTACCTGGGCGCGAGCCTCACGCCCGGCCGCTTCGCCCTCAATACGGGGCTGCAGTACGTGGGGAGGCTGCACACCACGACCGCAGCCGATGCGCCCACGGAACGCTTCCTGCTGTGGAACGCTACCGTATCCTACCGTCTCCTTAACACGCTGACACTCTTCGCGCATGGCGAAAACCTGCTGGCGCAACGCTACGAGGTGCTGGCGGGCTACCCCATGCCCCGTGCCACCGTCATGGCCGGGCTGCGCCTGACGCTTTGACGGCTTGCCGCCCGGACATTAAGGACAGCATACCACATTCGTATATACTTATTAAAACCAATAACCGCACCAACAATGAAAAGAGCAACACTATTCCTGATGGCACTGGCCATCACCGCCGCAGCTGCGGCACAGAGCAAGGTTTACTTTACCCGCGACATCACGCCCGAAGCCCTCGTGCGCATTTATAAGGCCCTCGGCATAGAGGCAACGGGACGCGTAGCCGTGAAGATCTCCACTGGCGAGGGAGGTAACACACACTACCTCAAGCCCGAACTTATCGGCCAGTTGGTGGACAGCGTGAACGGCACTATCGTGGAGTGCTGTACGGCTTACGGCGGCACACGCCAGGATCCGAAGCTGCACTGGGAGACTATCCGCGAGCACGGGTTCGCCGACCGCTTCGCCGTGGACCTGATGGATGAGTTCGGCGAGATACGCATACCCGTCAGCGACCGCAAACATCTGAAGTACGACATCGTGGGGGAACACTTGGCGCACTATGACTTCATGATTAACCTCGCCCACTTCAAGGGGCACGCCATGGGCGGATTCGGCGGTGTACTGAAGAACGCGAGCATCGGTGTGGCCAGCACTGCGGGCAAGGCCTACATCCATACAGCTGGCAAAACCGCCGATGCGGCGCAGCTTTGGCAGAACCTCCCGGAGCAGGACCACTTCCTCGAGTCGATGGCAGCCGCCGCGCAGGCCGTGCACAACTACTTCGGGGCGGGACGCATCCTGTACATAAACGTGATGAACAACCTGAGCGTGGACTGCGATTGCGACGGGTCGCCCGAGGCACCGCGCATGAAGGACATCGGCATCCTCGCCTCACTCGACCCTGTCGCGCTGGACAAAGTGTGTCTCGACCTCGTATTCAATCACAAGGCCTCGGAAGGAGACGACGAGAAGCCTCTCATCGAGCGCATCAACCGCCAGCACGGCACGTATATCGTGGACTACGCCGCCAGTATCGGCCTAGGTTCCACGCAGTACGAGCTCGTCAAGGTTTTCTGACCGCCGCGCGAAACATTTCCGGCCCCGCCGCGTACCTCTCCGCATGGGAGAAGCCGTGGGCGGGGCCGGGCTTTTTGTATATATACTGCGGGTGCGCTATATATAATATATGTGTGCTGGGGCGCGGGGCGGGGGAGGAGAATACAGCGGGAGGAGGACATCGGCCGTCCCCCTCCCGCGTAAACAGGAAATATGCCTGGTGGAGTTTCCGCTTACTTCAGCTTGATGCTCTCCACAACGGGCTTCACCACTTCGGCTTCGGGCTCCATGTACACGGTGTACACTTCGAGCAGGCGACCGTCAGACAGCTCCGCGAAGCAGTGATAGAGCTTGGAGTTGTCATCGCGGAACGTCTTGAACGTGTATTCTCCGTAGGTAACGTCGGCTCCCTTCACCGTGCCCTTCGTCTTGTTCAGGTAGTAGTCCTCATAGAACTTCAGGTCCTTGTCCTTGATGGTGCGTACTTTGATAATGGGCTTGAAGGTTTCCTTGGAGTTCACGTCCTCCATCTCGATATAATCGAAGCCTCCGTCCTTAATTTCCCACCCGTCGGGACAGGTGACACCGAGGTCTTCGTTCTCAAGATAGTTGGTCGGAGTCATTACGGCAGTGGTGTCCTTGACGCTGTCGGTGGCGTCTGTGCCGCCTTCGGTCTTGCCGCCGCAGGCCGCGAACGATGCGGTGAGTGCCAGTGCGGCGAAGGAATACATCAGTTTCTTCATAATGCTATTTGTTTGGGTTGTGTTGCGACCGGCTTACATCAGCAGGCTGGTCCATACTTTCTTGTTGTTGATGCTGTCTAGGTCTGCCTTGAGCATGGTACCCTTGAAGGTCACTACGACGGAGTCGCCGGGCTTATCCAAGATGGCACGGAACTGCTCTACGGATGCGGGGTCGGCATCGAGACGCACTTCGATGTCTTTCTGTTCGTCGCGGCCGTGGATGGTGGCCCAGAAGGGCTTCAGCTCTGCGCCTTCCTTCACTTCCTTTTCCGTACGGAAGAGGGTGACGTCCATGGAGATCTCGGCGGAGTCTCCCTTCACGTTTACGTTGAGGGGGATGCTGTCCACGTTGTTGGCCTCGTCGAATACGAAGCAGAAGTCGCCAGACTGGCTCGTCACGCCGCCGTAGGTCATGTACTTCGTTCCCTCAGTTCCGTTGCCGGAACATGCCGCCAGGCTCAGTGCCAGCGCGGCGAGTGCGAAAAGTGTCTTTTTCATTGTCGCTTGAGTTTTATGTGGGTGAAAAATGTGTGTCTATTCGTTCCGCCGCTCAGTCGCAGGCGGCTTCGTAGGCATCGGCGTCCATGAGGGAGGCGAGCTCGCCCTCGTCTGCGAGGCGCACCTTGATGATCCAGTTCTTGAAGGCGTCTTGGTTGATGAGTTCGGGCTCGTCCTCAAGCGCACTGTTCACTTCAACGACTTCGCCGCTCACTGGGCTGATGAGGTCGCTGGCGGCCTTGACGCTCTCCACGGCGCCGAACTCTTCGCCCGCCGTCACCTCGTCGCCCGGTTCGGGCATATCGACGTAAACGACGTTGCCGAGCTGGCTCTGTGCGTAGTCCGTGATGCCTACGTAGCCGAAGCCGCCCTCCACTTTCACATACTCGTGGCTCTCCGCGTAGTAGAGCCCTCTGATTACTTCTGCCATAACTGTTGCTTGGTTTTGTGGTTGTAATTGGTTTTCGTTTGCTGCGGGCAAATATAATCAATAGTTTCGGAAAACCGCCCTCTTGCGCGGATTACTTTTGCCCCTTTTGCGCCTTTTGCGCCAGCATTCCCCCGCCGGCGCTTGCCGAAGCGCGTCTTTTCCCGTATCTTTGCGGCGGTAACCAATTATTATTTGAGATTCCATGACGACAATCGGAGAACTTACCTGGAAGAAGATTTCCAAGAACTACGGCTTCTGCCAGTACGACGCCTGCCCGCGCCACGCCGACTGCCTGCGCTGGGTCTGCGCCGCCCTCATCCCGGAGGGCGCCCTGCAGGAGCCCTTCATCGTGCCGCGCATTGTGCGCCAGGCCACGGAGCAGGGCTGCCCGGCCTTCGCCCCGGCCACACCGGTGCGCATGGCGCTGGGCTTCCGCCGGGCGCTGGGCTACGTGCTCAGCCGCGACACCGCGGCAGTCCGGGGCGCCATCTGCGGCGCGCTAGGCGTCAGCTTCGGCCCCTACTACCGTATGCGTGAGGGCAGCTACCCCCTCACGCCGGAGATGCAGGAGCGCGTGGCGGCCATACTGGAGCGCTACGGCGTGCCCGCCCCGGTGGAGTTCGATGCCTACGAAGAGAGGATTTACTTCGAGTATTGAATCCCCGCCTCCTCTGTCCGCACGCAGCGCGCCTCTTTCCCGCACCGAGCTGCATCCAAACCAAGGCATAAATTGATTTACACCTTGCTGTAAATTGATTTACACCTTGCTGTAAATTGATTTACACCTTGCTGTAAATTGATTTACACCTTGCTGTAAATTGATTTACACCTTGCTGTAAATTGATTTACACCTTGCTGT
>JAFUZP010000044.1 GCA_017476545.1 Alloprevotella sp. | reverse complement strand
TCAAGGTATAAATCAATTTACATCAAGGTATAAATCAATTTACATCAAGGTATAAATCAATTTACATCAAGGTATAAATCAATTTACATCAAGGTATAAATCAATTTACATCAAGGTGTAAATCAATTTACAGCAAGGTGTAAATCAATTTACAGCAAGGTGTAAATCAATTTACAGCAAGGTGTAAATCAATTTACATCAAGGTATAAATCAATTTACATCAAGGTGTAAATCAATTTACAGCAAGGTGTAAATCAATTTACAGCAGGGTATAAATCAATTTACAGCAGGGTATAAAACGATTTACAGCAGGGTATAAATTCTTCTCCGTGCGGGCGCGGCGCCCGCTCCGCGCGGAAAGGAAGAGCCGCCGGCGCTCCTCGGTCGGGAGTTCCGGCGGCTTGCTTCGGGCTGTGTTGTGGGGCTAGGGGCGTGGCTCAGCGCACGAGGTATTTGCTGGAAGTGCGCCGCCCGGTCGCCGCTACCGTCTCTACGATGAGCGGCCCTGTGCCTGCGGCTCCGATGCGCAGGTCTGCCGTGCCGGCTGTGAGGGGGGCTGTGGCGAGCCGCCGCCCGTCGGTGGCATAGACGTTCACGCGGACGGCGGCCGTCGCTCCGCTTACGTGGAGCGTGCCGCCCTCAATGCGCAGGCTGGCCTGCGCGGCGTCCGGGCGCAGGAGGCTGATGCCGGTGGCGGGGCCTATGATGCCGTTCTCCGTGTCCTCCACCACTTCGTAGATGGCGGGCGCGCCGCGCGTCCATTCCACCTTGACGGCGAGGGCGCGGGGGTGCGCCGTGAGGTCGAAGGTGTGCTGCGCCTCGGTCAGCGTGCCGAGCTGCTCCCAGGTTTCGCCGTCGTCCGTGACGGATACGGTTGCGGGTGCGCCGTTGGCTGCGGAGCGGTAGAAGGTGACGGAGCGCAGGAGGCTGGAGCGGTTGAAGTGGTAGGTGAACGCGTTGCGCTGCGTCCCGCTTGGTGCGAAGGCGGTGTAGCCCTTCGCGTCGGTGAGTGCGTCGATGGTGAGCTCGTCCGTATCAAGCGCTGCGCCCCGGAAGGCTGTCCCGTAGTAACGCACGTTGGGCTCTATCTCGTAGAGGCGGAGCCACTTCTCGGTGTTGGCCGTCTGGAGGTAGAGGCGGACGTACTTGGCGGGCTCGCCGTCGCCGTCGAAGTCGCAGTAGGTCATCTCGTCACTGTACTTGACGTTCTGCTTCAGCGTGAGGGTGTAGGCCGTCGCGTTGCTGCCCGTGACGGTGAGGTTGCGCCAGTTTTTTCCGTCCAGCGATGCCTGTACGCGGCCCACGTTCATGTAGTCGCCGTTGGTCGTCCCCATGCAGATCCGCACGTCGCGCAGCGGCGTCTCTTCCTGCAGGGTGATGGTGTAGGCGTCGCCCTGCTGCTGGTTGCGCTTGATGCAGGCGTAGGTGGTGTAGTCGCCGTCGTATATGTAGGCCGGTCCGTGCCCGTCGTAGAGCTCGTCGGCTGCGGGGAGCGTTGCGGAGCTGACTTTAGTGGGGAGCGGGTAGCTGAAGCCGAATGCCTCGCGCGTCAGCTTGAAGGAGTGGGGCTGGTCGGTGTCGTTCGCGAAGACGATGTACTTGACGTGTGCGTCCGGGGCCTCGGCGCTTTCGATGGCAGTCCATTCTTTCCCGTTGCCGGACCAGTAGGCGGTGCATACGGAGCGTGCGCTGTCGGCGATGGTGAGGCCGGCCAGCTTGACGGCGCGCGGGAACTCCACGCCCACGAAGTCGCCCTTGCGGAGCGTTACTGCCTCGCCCATGCGGAGGTAGCCGCTGCCTGTCGCGGCGGAGTAGGTGACGCGCGATGTGGCGCCGGTGTTCGTCACGAACTCGGGGCGGGTGGCTTCCGTCGGGAAGAAGGTGGTGCCGAGAGCGTTCGTCTTGAGCCAGTCGAGGAAGGGCATGAGGGTGCGCTGTGCGGGTTCGGCGATGAGCGTCGTCAGGGAGATGCCGCTTCCCATGCCGTTCAGGTAGTTGAAGTTGAAGCGGTCGGAGTTCCACAGTTCCGTGTGGGCATCCATCCCTGCGGCGTAGGTTTCCCACTTCGCGGGGTCAGTGTCCTGCATATCGGCTGTCGTGATGAACTTCAGGGCGACATCGGCCTGCGACTGCACCTTCAGGAGCCAGGGGCGCAGGTCTTCGTAGAGCAGGCGGTCGCTCTCGGACTCGGATGTGGCGAGTTCGCACATCGTGGCGCATGCGGCCTGTACGTTCCGTAGCTCTTGCAGGATTTCGGCGGACTTGGGCGCGCCGTTGGCGAGTGACGTCTTGTAGCGCGCTACGAGGTCGCCTATGGGCGAACGGTCGTCGTAATAGCGCAGGTAGGGCGCGATGGTGCGGAATGCCGGCGCGCGCTCCGGCCCTACGATGGCGGGGAAGGAGGCTTCCCAGCTGGTGGCATTGACGAACGCGGCGGTGTTCCAGGAGTAGTCGGCTATGCTGAAAAGGGCAATCTTGCTTACCTCGCCCTGCTGCATGGGGTTGGATATAAGTGACTTCGCGCCTTGCAGGTTGCGCTCAAGCGTGGCGTTGGAGTTGATGTGGGTCTCGTCGGCGAAGTTGGAGTACGTATCCATCGGGAAGAGCTTCGTCTTGTCGTTGTCGTTGCAGGGGTAGTTCCACCACCACGACACTTCGCGTCCGAGGATGTCGCGGGCAGCCGCGAGGTCGTTGCTGTTGGGTACGCTCCACACGCCCCAGCCCGTGATGTAGATGTTCACCTTGCTGGGAGTTTCGCCCAGGGCGTTGAAGAAGCGCCGGCGGTCGTTGTCGCCAGCCCAGCCGAGGGCATAGAGCTGCGGGACGAAGTGCAGGGGCTTCACGGTGTCGGCCGGAGCCGCCGTCGGGCGGTTCCAGAGCGCGTCAATTCGGTTCTGGAGCTGCGTGAGGCGGGTTGCATTCAGTGTGAGGGTAGCGTCATCCGTCGGCACGCCCACGTCGTCCACGAATACGCCGAACTGGCGCACGCCCAACTGGTGCATATTGCGGAACTTCTGCATGATGTTGTCAATGACGCTTGTATTGTCAGCATTCGTGAACGCGGTACCCGGGTGTATCGCCCAGATGAAGTTCACCTTCGTGGCGTGCCCGACGGCGGTAATTTCCCGCAGCATATCCTGCGTCAGGTAGCCGATCTGCCGCTGCTCCTCCGTGATGCTCGTAGGATAGGGGTCGCCCCAGTACTGCGAATGGTAGGGGTCGCTCTTCGCGCCATACATATACATGTTCATCTTGTAGCGGGCCATGAAGCGGAACAAGTCCTTGGTCACTTCCGCGCTATAGGGCACACCGTAGTAACCCTCTATCACGCCACGGTCCTTGATGTCGGCGTAGTCGTAAATCTGTACGCAGGGCAGGGTGGCACCAACGTCCAGCATCTGCTCAAGTGAGGCTAGGCCGCAGAATGTGGCGTCCGTGTTCTCGCCGACGATGACGAGGCGTGCGTTGCCACTGCCGCCGTCCGTGAGGCTCAGGATGTGGCGGTCATACTTGTTAAGGCCGAACACGTCGCGTTTCAGCCCCAGCGTCGTGGCCATTTGGTCGGCAACTCCGCCGCTGCCGTTCACACCGAGGTAAACGACGGACGCTCCGGCTACGTTCTCGAAGCTGGGGGTCAGCCCGTGTTCGGACAGCACTTGCGCGGCGCGGTCCCGCGTGTAGCTGTCAATGCCGTCCTCGGCTTGGATGGAGACGGTCTGCGTGAAAGCCACACTTCCCGCTACGGCCACTTGCTCGTGGGGAATGGGATAGATGGTGTAAACCTTGTCCGCCCAGACTGCTACGTGCAGGGCGGTGAACAGGGTAAGGACAAAGACTTTTGCTTTCATATGGATTTGGTTTTGGTTATTTGCTTAGTTCGCTGAGCCGCTCGCGGAGGGCTTTGATTTTGGTCTCCGCGTCACTTTTCTTTTTCCGTTCGAGGGCGACGACCGCTTCGGGGGCATTTTCAACGAAGCGCGCGTTGCCCAACTTCTTTTCTACCCCGGCGAGGAAGCCTTCAAGGTGCTTGATTTCCGCTTCGGCCTTTTCGATTTCCGCCGCCGCATCCATCAGGTTCCCGAGTAGCACGGCATATTCCGTCGTGCCGACCATGAAGCTGGAAGCGTCTGCCGCCTTGGCTTGTGCCTCCACGGCCTCAATCCCCTTCAAGTTAGCCATCTTGGCGATTATCCCTGCGTAAGCGGCAACGGGGTCAGTCCCGGTCACTTGCAACTCCAGCATTTCCTTCTTCGCGATGTTCTTTGCGTTGCGCACAGCCCGCACGCCCTGCACGACTGCCTTGACGGTAGCGAAGTCGTCAAGCATCGCTTCGTCGCCGGGTTGCGGGGCGGGGATGGTCTGTGCGTCCACCATGAGGCTTTCTCCCTCTGTACGTTCGGCGATGTGCTGCCAGAGTTCTTCTGTAATGAACGGCATGAAGGGGTGTAGCAAGTGCAGGAGGTCGTTGAAGTAGTCCTTGACCCGTGTTAGCGTCGCAGCGTCAATGGGGGCGCCGTAGGCGGGCTTCACCATTTCCAGCAGCCAGCCGGAGAATTCGTCCGTCAGCAGACGGTAAATTTCCATTAGGGCTTCAGAGAGGCGGTACTTGCTGAACAGGTCTGCAATCTCTGCCGCGCTTCTGCGTAATTGCGCTCCAAACCATTCCAGTGCCTGCATATTGCTCTGCGGCTGCAGTGCGTCCGCTACCTCCCAGCCTTCAATCAGGCGGAAGCAGTTCCATATTTTGTTGCAGAAGTTGCGGCCTTGTTCGCAGAGTCCCTCATCGAAGAGTATGTCGTTTCCGGCCGGTGCACAGAGCATCATGCCCATGCGTACGCCGTCGGCCCCGAAGCGGTCGATAAGCTCCAGGGGGTCAGGGCTGTTTCCGAGTGACTTGGACATCTTGCGCCCGAGCTTGTCGCGCACGATTCCCGTGAAATAGACGTTACGGAATGGGTACTTGTCCATATATTCCTCGCCGGCCATAATCATGCGGGCCACCCAGAAAAAGATAATGTCCGGGGCGGTGACGAGGACGGACGTGGGGTAATAATAGCTTATTTCCGAGTTGCCGGGGTTGCGTATGCCGTCAAAAAGGGAAACCGGCCATAGCCAGGAAGAGAACCACGTATCAAGCGCGTCCTCGTCCTGCCGTAGGCCGAAGTCAGTGTCTGCCAGTTGGGGGAATTTTTCCACGGCCAGCTGGCGGGCTTCCGCCTCGCTTTCCGCTACGACGAAAGCGTCCTCGGGTATCGCTTCAGCCGTTTGGGAACGACCGGCAAGGGGCGTTTCTATATAATATGCCGGGATGCGGTGTCCCCACCATAGCTGGCGCGAGATGCACCAGTCCTGTATGTTTTCCAGCCAGTTGCGGTATGTTGTCTTATATTTGGCCGGATAGAAGTTTATCTCGCCTTCCGTTACCGGGGGCAGGGCTATGTCGGCAAAATGCTGCATACGGAGGAACCATTGCAGCGAGAGGCGCGGCTCGATGGCCGTGTCCGGATTGCGCTCTGAATAACCGACCTTGTTCGTGTAGTCCTCTACACGTTCCATTAGTCCCGCAGCTTCAAGGTCTTGTGCGATGCGCTTGCGGCATTCAAAACGCTCCATCCCGACGTACAGGGGCGATGCCTCGGAAATTGTTGCATCGGGGTTGAAGATGTCTATCGTTTCCAGATCGTGTGTCCGCCCTAACATATAGTCGTTCGTGTCGTGTGCCGGAGTAACCTTCAGGCAGCCTGTTCCGAACTCTATGTCCACGTAACGGTCCTCAATGACGGGGATGGAACGGCCTACGAGGGGCACGATGACGCGCCTTCCCCGCAGCCACTGGTTCTTCGCGTCCTTGGGGTTGATGCACATGGCCGTGTCCCCCATGATGGTTTCGGGGCGTGTGGTGGCCACGACTGCGTAGTAGCCCTTTTCGTCGCGGTGTATGACATTTCCATCTGCTTCGCTGAAGCGTGCGATGTCCGCAGCGTCAATGGCACCGTCCACATAGTACTTGAGATAATAGAGCTTGCTCCGCTCCTCCTTATAGATGACTTCCTCCGCAGAAAGTGCTGTCAGCGCTTTCGGGTCCCAGTTTACCATGCGAAGCCCCCGGTAGATGAGCCCCTTGTTGTAGAGGTCCACGAAGACTTTGATGACGCTTTCGGACCGCGCTTCGTCCATGGTGAACGCAGTACGCCCCCAGTCGCACGATGCGCCGAGGCGGCGCAGTTGCTTCAGGATGATGCCCCCGTGTTCTTCCGTCCAGCCCCAAGCGTGCTTCAGGAACTCTTCGCGCGTCAGGTCGCGCTTGCGGATGCCCTCTGAGGCCAGCTTGCGCACCACTTTCGCCTCGGTAGCGATGCTGGCGTGGTCGGTGCCCGGCACCCAGCAGGCGTTTTTACCTTCCATGCGGGCGCGTCTGACGAGGATATCCTGGATGGTATTGTTGAGCATGTGCCCCATATGGAGCACGCCGGTCACGTTGGGGGGCGGAATAACTACCGTGTATGGTTCGCGACCGTCCGGGCGGCTGGCAAACAGGCCGTGCTCTTCCCAGTATCGGTACCACTTGCCCTCCGCTTCGGTCGGGCTGTAGGTCGTTGCTAATTTCATATTCGCGTGTTTCTTGTTTATGCTTGCGTTTAACCCCGTCAACCGTGCGCATGTCGGCAGGTCGGCTCCGGGCCTGTCTTCCACGAGGTGCAAAGATACGCTTTTCCACGGATTTTGCATATTACAGCGCGCACTTTTTTCTGCTCATGCCTGCGTAGGCATACCTAGAGGTAGAAACAGAAGGGGTATTAATTGGGGAAACCCATTGCTTCTTGCGGGTTGCACGGAGTTAGCCCTAGGGCTACGTCGCATTAGCCCTAGGGTTACGTTGCACCAACTGTAGGGTTACGAAAAACTAGCCGCAGGGTTACGGGGAATAACCCCCAACGGGCAGGAAAACAAGTGGGAGGGTGGCCGGCCAGTCCGCAGTGGCTGCGCTTGCTTACTTACTGCGAAACTTGTCCGCAATCCAGAGCATGAGCACTGCGCCGAGTACCGCAGTAAAAAGTGACGCCCAGAAACCGCCTGGCTCCGGGAGGTTGAAGATACGGAGCAACCAGCCGCCGAATTGTCCTCCGACGATGCCGAGCAGGCAGTTCACGATGCAGCCGTAGCCGGAGCCACGGCGGATGCGTCCCGCGAGGAACCCCGCGAGCGCGCCAATGATGAGGTAGGATATGAAATTCATGCTGTTTATTGTTTCTGTGTGCGCACGGCCGTTTCCGTCCGCTCTGGGATTCGGCAGGCCGACACGGCAAATGTAAGAAAAAATCCCGGACATGCCATGTGCTTGTCCGGGATTTGCCGTTGCGTCAGCGGTAGAATCAGATGACTCCCTGCTGCATCATGGCGTGCGCCACCTTCATGAAGCCGGCCACATTCGCGCCGCGCACGTAGTTTATGTATCCGTCGGCCTGCCGCCCGTACTTGAGGCACTGCTCGTGAACGTCGCGCATAATCTGGTGCAGGCGCTGGTCCACCTCTTCGGCTGTCCAGTAAATGTGCATTGCATTCTGTGTCATTTCCAAGCCGCTCGTGGCTACGCCGCCGCTGTTCACGGCCTTGCCGGGAGCGAAGGGTGTGTGCGTCTCAATGAAGTGGTCGATAGCTTCTGCCGTACAGCCCATGTTGCTCACTTCGGCTACGCACTGCACGCCGTTCTGTACGAGCTGGCGGGCATCGTTCTCGTCGAGTTCGTTTTGCGTGGCGCAGGGCATGGCGATGTCCACCTTGACCTCCCAGGGCTTTTTCCCAGGGAAGAACTGTGCGCCCGGGAACTTATCAGCATACGGCGCTACGATGTCCTCGCCGCTAGCACGCAGCTCAAGCATATATTCGTTCTTCTCACCGCTGATACCCTCGGGGTCGTAAATGTATCCGTCCGGTCCACTGATGGTAACCACCTTGGCACCAAGTTGCGTGGCCTTCTGTACAGCCCCCCAAGCTACGTTACCGAATCCGCTGACGGCAACGGTTTTGCCCTTCAGGTCAATGCCGAGTTCGTCCAGCATGTGCTTCAGGAAATAGCAGGCACCGTAGCCGGTGGCTTCCGGGCGCAGGATGCTGCCGCCGAATTCCTGCCCCTTGCCGGTCAGTGTGCCGGTGTGCTCGTGCGTGAGCTTTTTGTACATTCCGTACAGGTAGCCCACTTCGCGACCGCCGACACCGATGTCGCCAGCGGGCACGTCCATGTCAGGACCGAGAATCTTGTGAAGTTCGAGCATGAACGCCTGACAGAAGCGCATGATTTCCGCATCGCTACGTCCGCGCGGGGCAAAGTCACTGCCTCCTTTCGCACCGCCCATGGGGAGCGTGGTGAGGGCATTCTTGAACGTTTGCTCAAAGCCGAGGAATTTAAGTATAGAGAGGTTTACGCTCGGGTGAAACCGCAGACCGCCTTTATACGGGCCTATGGCGTTGTTGAACTGTACGCGATAACCGAGGTTCACGTGCACCTCGCCGTTATCGTCCGTCCATGGAACGCGGAAAGTAAGGATTCGGTCGGGCTCAACAAGGCGCTCAATGAGTTTTGCGCGTTCGAACTCGGGGTGCTGGTTGTACACATCTTCAATAGAAAGGAGTACTTCGCGGACGGCTTGAAGGAATTCCTTTTCGCCGGGATGCTTGGCCTCAAGAGCCTGCATAATCACTTCTGTCTTCATGAGACTTGGTCGGTTTAAGGTTATTGTAATGTTAGTTGGTTTGCTTGTGCGGACAAATGTAAACTAGATTTCCGACAAACGCAAAGTTTTGCGCGGATAAATTTCGCTGTGCGCTGAAGCGTTGCCGCCTTCTACTCGCCTGGAGTGACACTCCGGCTTGAAGGGTCGCAGCTTACCCCTGCTGTAGCAGATCGGGGCGAAGGCGGCGGGTGCGCTCCATGCTTTGCTGGAGTTCCCATTCCTTGATGCGCGCCTCGTGGCCGGACAGCAGTACGTCTGGCACGCGCCAGCCTTTGTAGTCGGCCGGCCGGGTATATACGGGTGCTGCCAGCAGGTTGTCCTGAAAACTGTCGCTCAGTGCAGACTGCTCGTCGCTGAGTACGCCGGGAACGAGCCGCACGATGGCATCAGCCATGGCTGCAGCGGCAATCTCACCGCCGGTCAATACATAGTCTCCGATGCTCACTTCTTTTGTTATGAGGTGCTCACGTATGCGGAAGTCAATCCCTTTGTAATGGCCGCAGAGTAGGATGAGGTTCTCCTTGAGCGAGAGTTCGTTGGCCATAGGCTGGGAGAAGCGTTCGCCATCGGGGGTTGTGAAGATGACTTCATCGTATTCCCGTTCGGCCTTGAGGGCGGAGATGCAGGCATCAATAGGCTGGCATTGCATCACCATGCCCGCGAAACCGCCGAACGGGTAGTCATCAACACGGCGGTGTTTGTCGGTAGTGTAGTCGCGCAGGTTGTGGACGTGGATTTCCACTAGTCCTTTCCGCTGTGCGCGGCCAAGGATGGAGGTGTTGATGAAGCCTTCAAGCATTTCGGGCAGTACGGTGATGATATCGATACGCATGGGTCAGCTATATTTTTGCCGCGAAGATAAGCAATTCCCGCGTCTTTTCATTATTTTTGTAGCGTGAATTGACAAATACTGCGATACCGCCCCACGAAATATGAGTGACCAGGAACGAATACTTGCCCTGCGTGCTGAACTGCACCGGCATAACCATAATTACTATGTGCTCAACGCACCGGAAATTTCCGACAGGGAGTTTGACCGCCTCATGGCGGAATTGGTGCAACTTGAAGCGGCTCATCCTGAATTATCCGACCCCAATTCGCCTACGCAGCGCGTGGGGAGCGACCTTGCCAATAACGGTTTTGAGCATGTAAGGCACGTGCGTCCGATGCTTTCCCTCGGTAATACCTACAACCGTGACGAGGTGCGCGACTTTTATGAGCGCGTCCGCGATGGACTTGGTGGCGCACCGTTTGAAATTTGCTGCGAACTGAAATTCGACGGACTCAGCATTTCGCTTCTTTACGAGCAGGGCAGGCTGGTGCGTGCAGTGACGCGCGGTGACGGGGAACAGGGGGACGATGTGACAGCTAACGTGCGTACCATCCGTTCCATCCCACTCCAATTGCCTGACAGCCCGGGAGGCTGGCCGGAGCAATTCGAGATACGCGGTGAAGTGCTTATGCCTTGGAGGGTTTTTGAAGACCTTAACGAAGAACGGGCGAGGCGGGAGATGGTGCTGTTTGCCAACCCCCGGAACGCCGCTTCCGGCACGCTGAAACTGAAAAGTCCGGCTCAAGTGGCCGCACGCCGGCTGGACGCATACCTTTACTACCTGCTGGGTGATAACTTACCCAGCTTCAGCCATTACGAATGCTTGCAGGCTGCGCATAGATGGGGCTTTAAGGTTTCTGAACATACCCGATGTGCGAAAACGCTGGAGGAGGTTTACTCCTTCATTGATGAGTGGGATGAACGTCGCCGTACGCTCCCCGTGGCCACAGACGGCATTGTGCTGAAAGTGGACGACCTGAGGCAACAGCAGGAGTTGGGGCTGACAGCAAAGAGCCCGCGTTGGGCAATCGCCTATAAATTCGAGGCGGAACGCGCACGCACACGTTTGAACAAAGTAACTTACCAAGTGGGACGGACAGGGGCCGTGACACCCGTTGCCAACATGGAGCCGGTGCAACTTGCGGGGACGATGGTGCGGCGCGCATCCCTGCACAATGAAGACATCATCCGCAGTTTGGACCTGCACATTGGGGACTATGTGTTTGTTGAGAAGGCGGGGGAAATCATTCCGAAGATTGTGGGTGTGGATACCGAAGCCCGGGACGAAGGCCTAGGCCCCCGTGTGAACTTCGTCACGACCTGCCCGGAGTGCGGCGCCCCACTTGTCCGCTATGAAGGCGAAGCGGCTACTTATTGCCCCAACGAAGCTAATTGCTGGCCTCAAATACTGGGTAAAATTGAGCATTTCGTCAGTCGTGACGCAATGAATATAGAGGCCGTTGGACCTGAAACGATATATGAGTTTTTTCGGCGCAACCTTATCAAGGATCCATCGGACCTTTACAAACTCACGGTGGCGCAGATTGCGGACGGTTACGCTACACGTACCGTTTCCGCCCGCAGGGTGGTTGACGGCGTGGCGCGTAGTCGCGAAGTGCCGTTTGACCGCGTACTATTTGCCCTAGGCATCCATACAGTCGGTAAGACGGTTGCCAAGGTTATCGCTCGTCACTTCCGCTCAGTAGCGGCACTGCGCGTGGCGACGAAAGAGGACCTCCTTGCGGTTGATGGGGTGGGGGATGTTATTGCCCAGAACGTTGTGTCATGGTTCGCCGTCCCTCGTAATGTGGAGCTCTTAGAGCGTCTTGCTGAAGCCGGTGTGCAGATGGAAATGCCCGAGGAACAACGGGTGTCGGAAAGTCTGGCAGGCAAGAGCATCGTCATTAGCGGCACCTTTGAACACCATAGCCGCGAAGAGTATAAAATCATTATCGAGCAGAACGGCGGTAAAAATGTGGCGGGTATTTCCGCAAAGACGTCTTTCGTGCTTGCGGGGGCTAATATGGGACCAAGTAAGCGGCAGAAGGCGGAAAGCCTTGGCGTGCCCCTCATCAGCGAAGCGGACTTCCTGGAGATGCTCAAGCAGGGTGAAGCGCCGGCAGAGCCGACTTTGTTCTGAGATAGCACCTCTCAGAAATGTTTCGCGCGTGCACGCGTATATATAATAATGTGTAACAATTATTCTTATGACTAGACATAATCCATTCCGGGGCTTCGGCATTGCGCTTGCCACACCCTTTCAGACCGATGGGAGTATTGACACGGAGGCCTTGCGCGCTCTTATTGAAAGTCAGTTGAGTGGCGGTGTGGACTTCCTTTGTGTGCTTGGGACAACTGCTGAGACACCCACGCTGAGCGATGAGGAGAAGCGACTCGTTCGTCGCATAGCCTTGGAAACCGTGGCGGGGCGTGTTCCTTTGTTGCTTGGTGCGGGCGGAAACTGTACGGCAGACGTGTGCCGATTTTTGCGTGAGGAGGACTTAAGTGGCTTCCAGGGTGTACTCATTGTGTGCCCATATTATAACAAACCTTCTCAGGAGGGGCTTTACCAGCACTTCCGCGCCGTTTGCGGAGCCAGCCCGCTCCCAGTCGTTCTCTACAACGTGCCTGGTAGGACGGGAGCAAACCTGCAGCCGGACACAGTACTCCGCATTGCGCGGGATTGCCCGCAGGCGGTAGCCATCAAGGAGGCATCCGGGAGAATTTTGCAAGCCGAGGAAATCTTGGCCGCAAAGCCGGATGGTTTTGATGTGCTGTGCGGTGACGATGCGCTGACCTGTGCCCAGTTGGCGCTTGGTGCAGCTGGGGTTATTAGTGTAGTGGGCAATGCGTTGCCGTATGAGTTCGCCGAGTTGGTCCATGCTGCCCAACGCGGCGAACTGGCACAGGCGTTGGAATTGCACCACCGCTTCCGCCGCTTCTACAAGCTGATGATGGCAGACGGAAACCCAGCGGGCGTGAAGTGCCTGTTGGCGTTGCAGGGGAAAGCCCTCAATGTCCTGCGTCTCCCCCTCGTACCGGCAAGTGATGCCACGCAGGAAGGAATTCGGCAGGCACTGGATGAATTTTAGAAGATTCCTTATGCATATGGGATAATGCCACGGCGGTTTATGTGACATAATCCGCTCTATAAATAAAACCGGGAGGCTTCAGCAGAGGCCTCCCGGTTGCGGAAAGCGAGGGATTCGAACCCCCGGTACGGACAGGCCGTACAGCAGATTTCGAGTCTGCCCCATTCGACCACTCTGGCAGCTTTCCTAATTGCGAGCGCAAAGGTAGTCATTTTTTTCCAAAGCTGAAACATTTGCCTTGAATTATTGCCGCATTGCACTGTTGCGCCCACTATTCCGGTGTCTCTTGCCGCTTTTGTCTTTATTGCTTTTTGGGTGGAAATGTGCCCTACCGAGTGGCACTATAGTATGTGTTGTCCTAACTCTTTTTTAGTCGTAATGGAATAAAGTTACGTTGCGTGCACGAATCATGCATATCTTGTGATTATTTTCCGCATTTCTACCTGTTATGACGACTTTTTGTCGTGTTTTTTTGTTTTATTTTAGTCTTAGTTATAATTTTGCCTCAGTAAACAACTAGACAAAGATACATGATAATGAGTAAGGTAAGGTGTTTTTTACTGGTCGCTGCAGCATTCGTTTCTGTAGTAACGATGGCACAGACCCTCAACCTGCGGACGGGAAATGTCATTTACCAGATACCCGCTGCGCAGGCAGGAGAGATGGTTTATTCGGGGGGTACCCAACTAACTATTCTTGGCAAGATTTTTGAGATTAGCTCGATTGATGAGATGTTTGTGGATAACTCCGAGGTGACGGACTATGCGGTTCGTGTTGCCTACAGCGAGGCATCGGCTACAGTGAAGGTGGCGGGTAACGTCATGCGGTATCTTTCTGTTACAGCCAATGGCGCAGACGTTACCATCTCGCAGGCTGATGACTTGGCCGATGAGGTGACTTATACGCTCAGCGGTGCAGCCTCAGACGGTTCGTTCACGATGGCTGGCAAACTGAAAGCCACCCTCGTGCTCAACGGCATCAACCTGACAAGCTTGAAGCAAGGTGCCATAACCATTGATAACGGTAAGCGAATTGCCATTGAAGTGGCTGACGGTACGGCGAACTCGCTCGCTGATGCCGCTAAAGGCTCGCAGAAAGCTTGCTTTTTTGTCAAGGGACACGCGGAGTTTACGGGTGGTGGCACGCTTAATATTGTGGGTAATGCCAAACATGCCTTCCGCAGCAATGACTACACGCAGCTGAAGAAGAAGTTCACAGGTGTTCTCAATATTACCGGTGCAGCCTCTGACGGTCTCCATGTGCAGCAGTACTACCAGCAGAACGCAGGAACCGTGACCATTAATGGAGTGGGAGGTGATGGCATCCAAGTGGACTATCGTACTGATGACGATGGTAACCGTGAACAGGACGAGGAGAATACGGGAAAACTCGTAGTGAACGAAGGAACAATTACCATAACAACGACCGCTGATGCCTGCAAGGGACTGAAAGCTGAGGGCAACGTGGAGATACAGGGCGGTACGATCAGCATCACGCAGAGCGGTAGCCTTACGGTTGATGGTAGCGATATCAGTTACTCCACCGCCGTTAAGTCCGATGAGGATATCAACATAACGGGTGGAACCGTGACGGTCAGGAATACTGCAGCGGGCGGTAAAGGACTCAGTGCTGACGGTAACATCAACATTGACGAGACGAACGCGACAACTATCGTGGACATTACGGCCAACGGTCAGGGAGGAACGGTGGAGACTGCCGGCGGCGGAACGGAAGAACCTGCCAAGTCTTATAAAATATACGTGACACTCCCGACTTCGGGCAGTGGCCCCGGCGGAGGAGGTCCTGGTGGCGGCGGTAGCAGCACTAACCCCTGGCGGAACGTCTATCTCTACAAGAGTGACGGCACTTTCGTGCAGCAGCTTACCAGCACCGTGACACGTTCCAGTGGCTACAGCACCTTGACGTTCTATTACTACGACTTCAAGTCGGCTGGTGACGGTACTACGCAGTACTACTTCAAGGGTGAGGATTACTCCAGCAGTTGGGGGGGGAGTACGACCTACACCATTCGGTCGTCCGCATTCACCGCTCCGACAGACGGATCGGATATATACTATGCTATCACGAGTAGCTATTCGACCAGCGGAACCGTACGCACGTACTCCATTTCGGATGTGACAACCTCCTATGGCGGCACAAGCGACCAGAGCGAGGATAGCGGAACGGCCTATAACGCTGCAGGTATTAAGGCCGACGGCAACGTGACGATCAGCGCAGGTACCGTAACGGTGAAGAACAGCGGTGCGATGAGTAAGAGTATCAAGTCGAAAGCGACTGCTACGATAGCAGGTGGTACAATCACGCTGTCCCCCTCCGGTGCAGTACAGGTCATCAATAGCGATGCTTCCTACAGCAGCGGAGTGAAGGCGGTGGACTTCCTGATGAGCGGCGGTTCGCTCGGCATCACGGCCAGCGGCGCGGCGGGCAAGGGTATCTCCGTCACGGGGATGACGCAGGTAGGTGGCGCTATCACTATGCAGGTGACGGGCGTGGGCCAGACTATCAGTGGTAACCGCTACACGGCGAAGGGTATCAAGGCAGACGGTAACTTAGCTCTGAATGCCGGCAGCCTGCGCATCACAACTACACAGGCCGGCGCAAAGGGTATAAAGGTGAACGGCGCTTATACGCAGGGGACGGCCGATGGTAGCGGCCCCACCGTTTATGTCAGCACCAGCGGTGCGCGCTACGGTGCCAGCGGGAGTTCTAGCGGCGGTATGGGCGGCCCTGGCGGTAAGACGACGGGGCAGGGCGGTGCGGCCAAAGCCATCAAGGCGATGGGCACGGTCACCCTCTATGGCGGCGAGACGGAAATCCACACCGCTGCCGACGGTGGCGAGGGGCTGGAGTCGCGTACCAGCGTTGATATCCGGGGCGGACAGCACTACATCGCTTCCTACGATGACGGCATCAGTTGCAGCGGTCCGATTTACTTCAATGGCGGCGTCTCCGTGGTCTATTCCCGAGGCAATGATGCTGTGGATAGTAACAGCCGGCTTACGGGGGCTATCACCATTGGCAATGGCGTGGTACTGGCTTATACGACAGCTGGTGGTGCCGAGGAGGGCCTTGACTGTGATGACAACAGCCGGATACAGATAACCGGTACGGGTATCGCCATCAGCGGGGGTTCCAGCCAGGGCGGCGGTGGCGGCTGGAGCTGGGGCGGTTCCGGCAGCACGATCAGCAATGCCGCACAGGGCTACAACCTCTACACGAGTAGCGTGTCCTACTCAGCTGGGCGTTATTATACGCTGGAAGACGTGTCCTCAGGCAAGAACCTCGTGACTTACTCTTTTGAGGCCGGTTTCACCAGTTCGCTCTCCCTCATCACGGCGAAGGGTATGGTGAAGGGCGGTCAGTACCGGGTACGCTGGAGTGCAGCGGAGCCGACGGATGCAACGACCGCTTTCCACGGGCTCTATATCGGCTCTTCCGCAGTGGGGAACTCGGACACTATCAGCTCTCTGACGGCTCAGTGAGTCCGGCTGACGGAAGCGGAAACATTCCGCCCTGCATCGTTCGGATGCAGGGCGGTTTTTGTCGTAAGAGGATGCAGTCGGTAGCGCGCATGGAAACCGTAAAGTGTACTTACGGCTGGGATGGCTTTGGGCTGCTCGGCTTCTCGCCCGTACGCTTTTCTGCTTTGCGGCGTTTCCCGAAGTAGAATCCCGAATAGATGTTCAGGTAGTTCACGGAATTCGCCACGGAGAAATGGCTGCGGCGGTAGTCGTAGAGGTGGCTGACGAAGGAGACACCCGCGAAGCACTTCCCCGTGTTCCATACAAAACCGGCGCGACCGAGGAAGTCGAAGTTGATGTGCTTCATGTTTTCGAGTACTTTCTTGCCCGTAAGTTTCTCCCCGCTCAGGCGCTTGAAACCCAGGGCCGGGGTCAGCGAGATGGCCACGAGGCAGTTGCGCGCTACGACCCAGTTGTAGGCGTAGCCAACGTTGATACAGTAACTACGATAGCTCAGGTTTTTGAACTTCATTTCCTCGCTGAGCGCGTCATCCTCCAGCAGCCATCCCGGCAGGAGGGTATAGTCGAAGTTGATACGCTGCTGGTCGTAGCGGAAGCCCAGCAGGAAGGAGCCTGCGCTGCGCCGCTGCAAGGTGCTCTGGTTGTAGGCGGCGGGGTAGGAGAAGTGGTGGTTGTTGAAGACGTAGTAGGCGTTCAGGCTCATCGTGTAAGTGGATAGCCCGGAGAAATCTATGCCCCGGAGGTCATTGCGCTGTATGCCCTCGAAGCCTGCCACAGTGCGTATTCTGAAGTCATTCGCGTTCTTGACAAACACAAAATCCCCTCCGACCTTGTTGCTGTATATGCTCAGGTTTATTTCAGTCATCTTCCCAGCACGATTGGGGCGGCTGGCATCGATGGTATAGCCTAGGAAAATCCAGCGCCATCCGAGGTAGGGCCCAATTTTACAGGCTGGGCGTGGTGCAAAGTCTATCCTCTGCCGCGTACCTCCCGCATCTCGCGCGCTGATTCCCACTATCTGGAAAAAGTTTGTGTTCTGCACCATAGCTGTCCAGTCGTAGCGGTTGGGCTCTATGTACTCCGTGTCGTAACGGTCAAGGTTCTGCACGGCGGCCTTCACCTGCCTCCCGGTTTTCCTCATGAGGCGGCGGAACGGGCGGATGGAGGTTGAGTCAATACACACGGAGTCTCCCTCCTGTAGGGCTATCTGCTCCTCCTGCGCGGCCAGCTCCGGCACACATAGGAAGGCCGTCAGCAGGGCGGCCAGCAGGCGTACCGACAAGCGTCGGCAGCGGGAGGTGTGGGGAGGTGGCAGATTTGGGAGCATTCGTCTGGGGGGATAAGGGGGCAGAGTTCAGAGCTTGCCCAGTATGCGGTCCACCACCCAGTTCACCGGCGTGGCGGAGACGCTGTCGCACGTGCAGATGGCCTTACCCTGCAGGTGCTCCACCACGTTGCGTATGAGCGGTAGCTGCACGTGCTGCGGATTCTCCGGGCGGAAGTACTGCCGTCCGCTGGCGTTGTGTAGTATAATGGGGTCGTAGGTGAATACGGAGAAGCGGAGTTTCCCGCTGTCGCCGATGATGTCAATGGCATCCTCGCGTGATGTCTCATCGGCCACGAAGCACCAGGAGCCGCTTCCCGGCAGGCCGTCTCCGAAGCGGAAGCATGCGCTCACGCTGTCCTCCGTGGGGTAGAGGCCGCCCCGGTTGGCGGTGTAACCTTCTGCCTCGGTGATGGGGCCGAACATTTCTTGCAGGAGGTCTATCTGGTGGGGTGCGAGGTCGTAGAAGTATCCTCCGCCCGCGATGTCGGGCTGGACGCGCCAGGGAAGGTTCGCAGCGTTGTAGTCCAGGTCGCGTGGCGGTACGGCAAAGCGTATCTGTACGTTGATGATGTGCCCCAGGGCACCGCTCTCCACCATCTGCTTAACCTTGCGGAAGTAAGGGAGATAGCGGCGGTAGTAGGCCACGAAGCAAGGTATTCCCGTTAGTTCGCTGATGCGGTTGATGCGGCAACAGTCTTCGTAGTTGGCGGCCATCGGCTTTTCCACATAGACGGGTTTGCCCGCCTTCATGGCCATGATGGCGTAGGTGGCGTGCGTGGACGGCGGCGTAGCGATATATACGGCGTTCACGTCCATCTCTTCGATGAGCTCCATCGGGTCGCTGTACCATCGCGGCACGCCGTGGCGTTCAGCGTAGTTGCGGGCCTTTTCGGCGCTACGGCTCATGACGGCGACGACGCGCGAGCCTGCCACTTCGGCGAAGGCCGGTCCGCTTTTTTTCTCTGTCGCCTCGCCGCACCCGATGAAGCCCCAACGTATTTCTTTCTCTTGCATACTGGTCTAGGAGTTTGACGCGCCGCCGTAGAGCCTGCGCACATCGGTAGCAATACTTTTGGGTACCATCTGCGTGATGTCGGCTCCGTTGCGGACGGCTTCGCGCACGGTAGTGGAAGAGTAGGGGTAGAGCGGAGCGCGGAGCAGGGTGACGTTGCCGGGCAGGGCGGCGGCATCTGCGGGGAAGCCCTCGCGCGGGTATATAATAATACGGTATCCGCTCAGGAGTTCATCACTGTGCGCCCAGTGGCTGAAGGTTACCCAGTTGTCGCTCCCGATGACGAGGGCGAAGGTCCGCTCCGAGCCGTATTCGCGGCGGAGCGAGCGCAGTGTGTGCCAGGTGTAGGAGGGGCGGGGCAGGCGGAACTCGTAGTCGCAGGCCTGGATGCCGGGAGTGTCCGCTACGGCTTTGCGGGCGAGTGCGAGCCGTTGCGCTTCGCCGAGCAGTCCTATCTGCGGCTTCAGCGGGTTTTGGGGGGATACCATGAGCCATACGTCGTCCGCCAACCCCTGCGCGAGCACTTGTTTGGCGAGGCCGATGTGCCCGAGGTGTATGGGGTTGAAGGAGCCGCCGAAGATGGCGGTGCGGCGTAGGCGGGCTTTCATGTCGGTTCAGGGCTGGGCGAGGAAGTCGCGCACTTTGCGGAACGCGTCGGCTTGGGCTTCGGCGAGGTTGTCGTTAATGACGACGGTGTCGAACTTGTCCGCGTAGCTGAGTTCAAACTCGGCGCGTGCTATGCGGTCGTTGATGACGTCGGGACTGTCCGTGCCGCGCGCTTCTAAGCGGCGGCGGAGCTCGCTGATGGAGGGGGGAAGGATGAAGAGGCTGAGAGCCTGCTTACCGTAGGCGCGCTTGATGTTCTCGGCGCCGATGACGTCCACATCGCAGACGACGTTCTGCCCGGCGGCCAGCTGGCGATCCAGCTCACTGCGCAGCGTACCGTAGTAACGGCCTTCATATACTTCGCAGTACTCGAGGAAGTCGCCCCGCTCTATACGCTGGCGGAACTCCTCAGGGCTGATGAAGAAGTACTCCACGCCGTGCCGCTCCGTGCCGCGTGGCGGGCGGCTGGTGGCGGAGACGGAGAAGTGCAGGTCGAGGCCTTGCTCCATGAGGTGGCGTATGATGGTGGATTTGCCCGTGCCGCTCGGCGCGCAGATGATGATGACTTTTCCCATAGCCTGGTTACATGACGTTGAGCACCTGCTCCTTGATTTGTTCCAGCTCGTCCTTCATGCGCACCACGATATTCTGCATCTCGGCCTGGTTGCTTTTGGACCCCGTGGTGTTTATCTCGCGCCCCATTTCCTGTGCGATGAATCCGAGCTTCTTGCCCTGTCCGCTTCCTTGTTCCATCGTTTCGCGGAAGTAGTGCAGGTGATTGGCCAACCGCTGCTTCTCCTCGCTGATGTCAAGCTTCTCTATATAATATATGAGTTCCTGCTCAAGGCGGTTTTTGTCGTAGTCCACGCCGCGCAGTTCGGCGAGGCGTTCCTCAAGGCGCTGCCGTATCTGGCGCACGCGCCCCTGCTCGTACGGTTCTATCTGGGCGAGGAGCTGCTGGATGTTGTCCAGATTCTGGCGGAACTTGCGCTCCAGCGCGGCTCCTTCCTGCTGGCGGAATTCCTCAAGGCGGCCGATGGCTTGCAGGACGGCTTCGCGGGCGGCTTCCCACTCGGCTTCGGAGAGTTCCTCGGCGGCGGGCGCGGTGGTGGCTTCGGGCAGTCGGAGCAGGGTGTCCCAGAGGCGGGCTTCGTCCTGCAGGGCTATACCGTGCTCGCTGCTCAGGCGGCGTATTTGGTCGAGGTAGGATCCGATGGCGGCGGCGTTGATGGTAGCGGCCTGCCGCGCGGTGTCCTGCTCGGTGACCCAAAGGGTGAGCTCCACCTTGCCGCGTTCCAGGCGTGCGGCCACGAGCTGCCGTAGCTCCATCTCCCGTTCGCGGTAGGCCGGGGCGATGCGCGTCTGCAGGTCGAGGGCTTTGGAGTTGAGTGACTTGATTTCGGCGTGTATGGTCTTCCCGCCGTAGCTGGTGTCGGCTTTTCCGTAGCCGGTCATGGACTGTATCATGCTTGTGTGTTCCGTATGTGTGTTCTCGTTTGGCGCGAAGTTACGGATTTATTCCCGTATCGCGCCATTTGCCTTGTGGTATCGTCCGCCTCCGTTGCGGGTTTCCTGTCGCTTCGTCATTCGTAAAAATTCGTCTCGAAGGCCTGGAACTCGCCGGAGCGGAGCAGGTAGCGGCGTACGGCGGCGCGCAACAGGCCGGACCCGTAGCCCCAGAGCTGCGTGAAGGCGGCGGGCACACTGAGCAGGCCGACGCGCAGGCTGCGGTTGCGCAGTGTGGAGTCAGTCAGTACGAGCAGGGCGTATAGGGCAAGCGGAACCCAGAGCAGGGGGCACAGCAGGCCGCCGAGCAGCAGGGTCAGGCTCGCGAGCAGGAAGAGGCTGGGGAGCAGGTGGACGGGGCGTAGCGTGCCGGGATGGCGCAGCGCGAGGTGGATGCGGGCTATGCCGCTGTTGTGCACCTGCTTGAAGAACTTCCCGAGGTCCGTGCGCCGCTTGTGCCACACCCACGCGCCGGGGAAGAGACGGCAGCGGTAGCCGCCGCGCAGGATGCGCGTGCTCAGGTCGATGTCCTCGCCGAAGCGCATTGCCGCGAAACCGCCTAACGCGGCATATACCTCGCGCCGCACGCCCATGTTGAAACTGCGGGGGTAGAACTTGTCGAGCCGTGCGCGGCCACCGCCGCGTATGCCGCCCGTGGTCAGGAATGAGGTCATGGCGTAACTGATGGCCTTCTGCACGGGGCTGAAGGAGGGGTGCGCGCGGTCCGGCCCGCCGAATGCGTCCGCGTCCTCGCGCCGCAGCTCGCGCTCCACTTCCTCCAGATAGGCGGGGGGCAGAACGATGTCGCTGTCCAGGATGAGGAGCCATTCGCCCCGGGCGCGCTCGGCGCCGTAGTTGCGCGCCGGGCCGGGGCCGCCGTTCTCCTTCCGGTAGTAGCGCACGGGGAGGCGGTCGGCGTAGCGGGCCACGACGTCCTCGCAGGGCTGGCTGCTGCCGTCCTCCACGACGATGCACTCGAAGTCCCGCACGCTCTGCGCGCAGAGGCTCTCGAGGAGCTCGTCCACTTCGTCGGGACGGTTGAAGACGGGAACGATGAAGGAGTATTTCATACTGTCGGGTGTCGGGTTATGCTTGTCTGTAGGTCTGTAGGTCGGCGTGTCGGGTCGGCGTGCGCGGCGGGGGGCTCAGTCCTTCACTTCCTCGAAGTCCACGTACTCGCCCTCGTCCGCCTGGAAAATCTTGCCGCCCTGCTTCCCGGCCTCCCCGCCGCCCCGGGGGGCGGCGTCCGCTTCCGCCTGCCGCTCCGGCCCGCCGCCGGAAGCGTTCCCGCCCCTGCGGCCCAGACCGAAGAGCAACTGCCCGATCCGTAGCACGGGGAGCAGCAGCATGGCGGCAGCAATGAAGAAAAGCATGAGGAGGCAACCGAGGAACTGCATGGCGCTACTTATTCTTAATGAGCCATAGGAAAACGGACAGCACCACGTAGCACGGCACGATAGCGACGAAGGCCGAACGGCCGCCTACAATGAGAGCCGCCGCGCTGAAGAGGATGAAGCCGTAGCGCACCTCGTTGCCGCGCAGGCCGTAGTGTTTGAACTTCAACGCGAACATCGGTACCTCGCACACGAGCAGCCAGCAGGACAGGGCTACGAGCGCAACCAGTACCCACGGCCGGTGGGGCAGTGCCGCGTCCGCTACGCTGCCGGGCAGCAGGGCGAGCGCACTCCAGAACAGGGCGTTGGCGGGCGTGGGGAGGCCGATAAAGCCCAGCGTCTGCCGTTCGTCAAGATTGAACTTGGCCAGTCGCAGCGCGGAGAAAGCGGCCATCAGAAAGGCTGCGTAGGGGAGGTAGGGGGTTGGGCTGTCCGCTGCCAGCAGGGAAAAGGCGATGGCCGAGGGCGCGAGGCCGAAGGTGATGTCGTCGGCAAGCGAGTCCAGCTCTTTGCCTACGGGGGAACTCACGCCGAGCAGGCGGGCGGCCAGGCCGTCAAGGAAGTCGGCTGCGGCTCCCAGTACGATAAAGAGAAACGCCGCCGGGTAGTCGCCCCGGAAGGCGTAGAGTGTCGCGATGCAGCCGCAGACGAGGTTGCAGCAGGTGATGGCATTGGGGATGTGCTTCTTCATCGGGAGGGAGGGCGGCTTAAGGATTCAGCTTGGCCACGACGGTCTGGTTACCCACGGTCGTCTGCCCTACCTTCACGAAAACCTCCGTGCCGAGCGGCAGGTACACGTCCACGCGGCTGCCGAACTTGATGAAGCCCAGGTGCTCGTCAATGTAGCACTCCTCTTCGGGCCGGGCGTAGGTGACGATGCGGCGTGCCACGGCACCGGCAATCTGCCGCACGAGGACTTCCTGCCCCTCGGGCGTCTCGATGACCACCAGGCTGCGCTCGTTCTCCACGGATGCCTTGGGCAGCCATGCCTTGTGGAAGTTCCCGTTTTGGTGCTCTACTTTCTTGATGAAGCCGTCACAGGGATACCAGTTGGCGTGGACATTCCAGAGCGACATGAAGATGCTGACCATCAGTCGGCGGTCGTGGAAGTATTCGTTCTCTTCCACCTCCTCCACGACGACGACCTTGCCATCGGCAGCTGCAACGACCAGGTTTTCAGTATCTTTCTCCGGGAAACGGCGGATGGGGCAGCGGAAGAAGTTCACCACGATGGCATATACGGCGATGCTCACGGCGAGCAGTGCGTAAAAGGGAACGGGGGTATGCTTATAGGTGAGCAGGAATACCAGCGCGTTCAGCGCGGCCAGTGCCACGAAGCCGTAGGTCAGTGTGTGCGTGCCTTCATGGTGCAGCCTTATGCGCTTGATGCGTGTTAGTTTTCGCATTTGTCTGAGAATTGTTTAGGGCTAAGGAGCGAGTCCGTAGCGGTTTTGTCCGCAAAGGTAAGGCTTTCCCGACAAAAAAGCAAGGAATGCGACGGCGAACTGCCCCCAGAGTGGTGGAGGATCGCTCCTGCGGAAAGAAAAACTACCCATAGGGTTACGGCGAAGTAACCCTATGGGTACGAAAAACTAACCCTGCGGTCAGGAGAAACTGACCGCAGGGTCTAATCAAATTATTATCTGCGCTCCGCCAGCCTCCCCGCGCGTGAGCGCCTTGCCTCCCCCCAGAGGAAGGCAGGCGAAGGCTGCGAAGGCTCCGGCCCCCCTTACTGCGCCAACACCGTGCTGACGAGCTCCGTCACGTCCGAGACATCCACCGCGCCGTCCT
>JAFUZP010000043.1 GCA_017476545.1 Alloprevotella sp. | reverse complement strand
TCAGGAACGGCTGTCCGCTAAAAAAGGAGGATATGAGGTATGAAGGGGGGCTTACTTTTCAAAAAACATGTCCGCAATGCCTGTTTATCGGCACTGCGGACACATAATTTGTCGCTTTTCAACTTTTAGCGGACAGCAATAATAAAGAGTATGAAATACAGTGAAATGTATCTTCCATTATTTAGTCCATCCTTTGGAACGCCACGATCCAACCCGCAGACCGACTGTTCCAAACTGTGGACTGTTTTTTGGAACGAGGGAAGGGAAGAAGTGACAGGGCGCATGCACATTGCAAAAAACGAGAGGACCCATCAGAGGCTCCTTGAGTATGCTTATGCGATGGGGAGTGGGGGACGTGTTGTGCCGCCTCTGTTATTTTGTCTGCAGTTATGCGCGTTAGGAGTGCGGGGCTGGCGTGTTCTCAGAACCTGACTCGTAGCTGCATCCCCACGTTCCAGTTGTAGAAGCGGCCCTTCATGCGGCTTATCTGCTGGGGGTGGTCACCCATGATATCAAGTTGCTCCGTGCGTGCGCCCGTGTGGAAACGGAAGTTGTCGTAGGTGGCGCTGATGTTGAGGCTGTAGCGGTCTATGCTGAACACCATACCTGCCGTAGCGGTGTAGTTGAGGCGGGGGCGTGAGTGCTGTGTATAGCGTTCTGTATCAAAGTGAAAGAGCTCGTTCATCATCTTGTTGTCGTGCGCGACGGTGATGGGATTGAGCACGGTTAGCATGGGCATGAAGGTTGCGTTGAGGGTCAGGTTGCGCAGCCCCCGCATGTGCGGCCCGCTTTCGTCCTTGTGAAGGAGGACTAGGTTGTAGCTGTATCCGCCACCGAGGGAGAGTTGGTGGGTGGCGAAGCGCGATGAGCCACCGATGAAGTTAAGGAAGGCAGTCTCTTTGTGGTCAAACTTCACGCGGCCGTAGAGGTACTTCAGTCCAAGCATCCACGATCCGGCGGAGCGTTGCTGCAGCACGTTGCTGCGATAGACGGCGGTGTAGCCAAAACGTTTGCGGTTGAAAGCATAGTAGCCGTCTAGCTGAAATTCGCGCAGATCGGCAGGGTAGTCGGAGGTGCGGCTTTCTTCGCCAGTTTCGATGCCACTTTCGGAATAGACTTCTGCGTGCATTCGTGCGCGGGCTTTTTCTCGAATGTTGAAGTAGCGGGCGCTGATGCCGTAGTAAGGGTAGGTCAGTTTGAGAAAAAGAGAGGTGCTCTTTTCTCCGTCTTTGCTCCCTAGCTTCGTGCTCAGTCCGACGCCGAGGCCGGAGTAGTTCACGAGGATTCCGACTTTGCGGAAGACGCGTCCTTGTAACTGTATATGGGTCTTGGTAGCATTGTAGAGGCCATGGCTACTGTCGAAGAATACGTTGCCGTCAAAGTGCACTCCCGTCTGCTGCAAGTTGCCCGTGAGCCCCAGCATCAGTTTTGGCCGGGGTTTTCGCAGGTAGCTGGGGTCGAAGTATTTATTGGGGGCTGTGAGTCTGTTTAACAGTTTTGTCAAGAGGCTCACTTCTTTCTTCGGCACGGTGTCTGTCTGCTCCTGTATGGTTGTGGTCGTGTCGGCAGGGGATTGGGCCGCTGCCTCGACGCAGCAAAGTGCCAAACTGGCAGCGATTGTTCGTAGCCTTGTCAGCTCCATGTCATGCCTCCTTCCGTAAGTGTTTCCTTATGCGCTTTGTCGTGCCGATGGCTCCTGTTGGGCAGACGAGGCGGCAGAGGTGGCAGCCTACGCAGTTGCGTCCGATGAGGCGAGGTTGGCGTGATGCAGTATCAAAGTTGATGGCTTGGTGCCCGCCGTCCATACAGGAGGTGTAGCAGCGGCCACAGCCGACACAGTGCTCGTGGTTAAAGTGAGGGAAGACGATGGTTTCGCGGTCAAGGTCGGTGGGTGTGACGAAGTGCGGTAGTTCCTCGCCCACGAGTTCGTCGAGTTCGGCTACGCCGCGTTCCTGCATGTAGTGCTGTAGGCCTAGGGTGAGGTCGTCTATGATGCGGTAGCCGTATTGCATGACGGCTGTACAGACTTGTACGTTGCGACAGCCCAGCTGGATAAACTCCAAGGCATCGCGCCATGTCTCGATACCACCGATGCCGCTCAATTCTATGGGTCTGCCGTGCGTTCCGTTGAGGACGTGGCTCTGTGCCATGTCAAGGATGTTGCGTAGGGCGATGGGCTTCACAGCGCGTCCGGAGTAGCCCGATATGGTCTTGCGCCCAGATACGGCGGCGCGCTCGCCCATAGTGACGCTTTTGATGGTGTTAATGGCGGATATGGCGTCCGCGCCGGCGAAATAAGCTCCGATGGCGGGCTTGTTTATCTGCGTGATGTTGGGTGTCATTTTCGGGATGACGGGGATTTTGACCGCGCCTTTAACGTAGGCGGTATAGCATGCTACGAGTTCGGGGTTCTGCCCTACATCGCTACCCATGCCTGTGAGGCGCATCTGCGGACAGGAGAAGTTCAGCTCCACCGCGTCTACACCGGCCTGCTCGGCCATTTCGGCCAGTTCTATCCATTGCTCTTCGGTCTGTCCCATGATGGAAGCTATGACGACCTTCGTGGGGTACGCCTGCTTTAGGCGGTGCAGGATGTCAAAGTCCATTTCTGTGGGATTCTCCGAAAGCTGCTCCATATTGCGGAAACCGAAGAAGTCGCCCTGCTGCTGTCCGTCTACGGAATCAAAGCGAGGTGAAACTTCGCGGATATTTTGCATACAGATTGTTTTGTAGAACACGCCGGCCCAGCCTGCCTCGAAGGCACGCGCTACCATCTCATAGTTGGTGCATACGGCGGATGAGGCGAGGAAGAAGGGGTTCTCGCAGGGTATGCCGCAGAAAGTTATGGCGAGGGAGGGGGCTGTGGCGGCTACGGTTGCCTCGGTATTGTCGCGGCTCAGGGAACTCGCCAGTTCCCGGATACGTACCGGGCGGTCGTAGTGGATGCAGGCTTGTTCGGCTGCATCGAGTTCTTCGTCCGTACAGGTGTGAAGCCACTTTCCGGCTAGGGCTTCGTTGTCAAAACGTATGGCGCGTATGGCGCGGGCGGGGTCGCCTTGCTCGCAGACTTTGCTGCATGGTGCATCGGCGCAGAGCAGGCAGCGCGCGGCTTCTTCATGGATGTGGAGCATGTCTCGTTTTGGTTTTTCTGTTGCCTCTCGTTCGTTTTTTGGCGTTAGTAATCGGTATTTCACGCTTCGCGATGGTTTCCCAATTCTTTTCGCAAACTCTTTCTGCGAGGTTATTCCATTTCTTCTGTTTCTTCCCAAATGCCTGTTCTCTGCGGTGTACGTGCGGGACCGGATCCGCCGCCGCCGTAGCCTATGCCGCTGTTGCCTTCCACTCTAGAAACGGCCACGAGCAGCGTTCTGGGGAATAGTTGTACGGTTCGTATCGTGGGGCGTTGATAGTTCTTCATTTGTTTCTGCATGTGTGTTATTTGATGTGGAGTTTCTTACGATTTTTGATGTAGATGCCTCGAATCGCGGACTGCGCGCTGAGACGGCGTCCGTCAAGCGTGTAGTAATCGGGGTTTCCGCTTTGCATCGGGCAGGAGGGGGAGGTGGCGATGCCCGAGAGGCTGTCCTGTCCATCGAAGTTCAGTACAACCTGGCGGACGGCCTGCACTCCTTCGTCAATGCCTTGTAAACGGAAGTAAGCGCGACAGGAGCCTATCTGCATGGCAGCATCGGGATAGTAGAGCAGGTTCTCGGCACCGAAGTAGAGGAGACTCATGTCCTCTCCAGGGATGGTGAGGGGCGAGAATTGTCCGATGAAGGCTACGTTGCCGTCTGTGGTGCAGATGGTGCGTTCGGTTTCCGTCTTGTCCGCGATGGTTACACCGAGGAAAAGCGGACTCGTGAGGTCCTCGCTGATGGCTTCGTCCCACTTCACAATGTAGGGCTTGCCTGCCTCCATGCTGGTCACGTCCGTGAAGTTCAGGGTCAGCACGCCCGTAGAGGTGTTGAAACCCGAATTCGCGGCGTCCAGCTCGCGTACGGTAGCTCCGGCTATGGGCGAGCGTCCGTTACCTGCACCGGGGATATTAAAGGGGAGGCATAGCGTGTTCCACGCCTCGTCGCTGAAGATAGTACGGTCCGCCAATAGTACATCTTGCGCCATCGCGCCATTTGCCGCAGCTATGGCCGGGGCATTGTCCGCATTATTGGCTAGGACGAGCGTGGCAGCCTGCGGTGCGGCATCCATGTAGAAACACGAACTGACGATGCCAAAGTTGTCGCCGAAGATGGGGCCGCTGATGCTACTGCCATCCACCTCCTGGGTGACATCGGCACGTACGAAGCAGTTCCTGACGCTTGCGCTCTCTGTCATGTTTTTCCCCACGATGCCGCCCACGTTATTGTTCTTGTAATTCGCTCCCGTGACAACGCGCCCGAGGTTATAGCAGTTCTCCACTGTGCCTGCGTTGTAGCCGGCGATGCCGCCCACGTAGGCATGGTTCCAGTTACCGTAAACCGCGACACCCCGGTTCGCGCAGCCCACGATGCTGCCATCGTTGCGTCCGGCGATGGCTCCCACCATGCAGGCGATGTCTTCGTAACCGCCTGTGTCCTCTATCCATACGCTTAGGTTGCCGACGGTCACGTCCTGTACAACGCCCGCAGCCCCAACGCGCCCAAAAAGACCGGCCACGAAGCCTGTCTCCACGGCGTCGGCACGCACTCGCAGGTTCGTAATTCGGTGGCCCTTCCCGTCAAACGTTCCTTGGAAGTCGTTGGTCATCGTACCGATGGGGGTCCAGGCCTCGTAATCGCGAAGGTTGATGTCCGCCGTCAGTATGATGGTACTCTCTCTGAAGTCGTTGCCACCGTTCACGGCTTCGGCTAGGGCTGCTAACTGATCGGCTGTGGAGATCTCAAGGGTGGTCTGCGCTCGGAGGAACAGGGCTGACAGAGCGGTTAATGCGAAAAGTGCGGTTTTCTTCATGTGCTTATTGGAATATGCTGGTGAAACATGGGCGGTACAGTCCGCTCTCTCCTGTTGGAGCCGCAGATGCGTTGAAGTTTGTCCAGTTCGTGAGCGTGTAGATGCGGTGCAGGCGGTCACAATAGTACATCAATGTAACGGTTTTCTCGCCGCCGTTGCCGGCAATCGTCAGGGGGAAATAGACTTCCCCCATCGTGGTCTTGGAGCCTGTCACGGCGCGCACGTCGCCGTTGATGGTGGCGCACATCAAATCCTGCGTACTTTGGAGACTGGCGAGCGTATCACCCAATTGTACCTGTACGGACATAGTGAGTTCAAAGAGCGAATAATCGGGCGCCTCCCACGTCGTTGGGCGCGCGTCTGTACCTTCAAGGAGATACACGGGCGTTCGTGACGCCGGGCCGTCATCATCCGAATGGCAGGAGGACAGGGTGACGGCTGCGAGGCAGGCCGCGAGAAGATGTCTGTAGTTCATTGTTTGATTGTGGTTAAGAGGGAGAATAGTTGCTACCGACCCGTCTCACAAGAGCGGATGTAGTAACTATCTCCGAACTGTTACTTAATGATAACTTTTTCGTTGTTGTGGATGTAAACACCCGTTTCGCGTGGCTGCTTGTGCAGACGGATACCGCTTACGGTGTACCAGCCTTCGCCATAAGATTCACTGCTCCGAGCAAAACTAATGGCTGTTGGGTTGGCGGGCGTACCGAGGGCTGCGTTGGGTGCGTATTGCATCTGGCAGCCTACAGCTTGTCCGATGATTTCCTCGTCGCGTTCCAGCGTGAAGCTCAGTTCGTCATCCACGGCATCGGTATCGCCGATGTTCAGGAAGAATGTACCTTCGGCATTGGCCACGGCCACGCCGCAGACTTCCGCGCCGCGGTAAGCCGTTAAGATATCGCCCTCCTCCGTCGTGATGCCCTTTGCCTTGGCCACGACGGTCATGCTCGTGCCGCTAGTGTTCACATAGGCAGGCTTGGTCACTCCACCGTTGTAGCGTGACTGCCCTAAGTAATAGGGATAGTTAAAAGTTGCTTCAGAGTCGGTGTTGCGCTTCAGCATGTAACCCTCGCCGGTCTGCATGTACTGTAGCGTGCCGCGCCAGGTCTTGTTGCCATCGACATCCACGGTGAGTATGGCAAACTCGCTTTGTGACTTGATGATGTCGCCTTCGGCTGCGCGGTCGGTATAGTCTGCCAGCGCTGTACCTACGGGTAGGTTCAGATGAGAGAGGTAGCCGATACGGTTCCAGCCCGGCTTCACGGTCAGGGATTCAAAGGCGGAGTAGCCTGAGATGTAGGCCGTCTTCTCGCTGTGGCTGTAGAAGCGGTACATCTGCTGTGGGTCGAGCTCCACGACCTTGTCGGCCTCGTCCCAAGCAAGAAGTGGGTTTTTCGGGTCTTCCGTATTGTAGAACTGCTTGTAGGAAATTTGCGCGTATGTGCCGTCGGGTCTTACGACTTCGAGACCATCGCCCACGTCCCACTTTGTGGCGTTGTTCAGCAGTTCGCCTACGGGTCGCCTTTCGGGCATGACGTTAAACGAAATCCAGTTCCATCCATCGTGCAGGTGGAGCGTCTGCACCACGCCGTTATTCGCGCTGAAGACGTAGGGTGCAGCCGGCGTTCCCACCACGGCGTTGCGCCGGAATATACTTACTTCGGGAGCACCCAAGAGTACATGAATGTTACCAGTTGAAGCATCGTAGAACTCGTAGCGCAGCTGTGTCTCCTCAGTTGTGCTGTTGTAGATGGTTAGATAGGCGATACCGCCGTCCGCATTGTTCGGATCAGCGTCCAGCTTGGCTACGCCCAACGTGCGGTGGCCTTCGCCGAAGACGGCCAGACGGTCGGCGGGGTCGCTCATGATACGACCGCCAATCTCCACGCGGGCAATGACGTTCATCGTGATGTTGTCGCGCAATAAGGCTTGGTCTACCGCCCAGTCGGGAGCTTCGCCGCGCACCTTGATACTGATGGGCAGCGGTTCGTTCATGCCCTCATCGTCCACAAGACTGATTATCTCATCAAAGTTACCAATGTTGATATATGGAGAGAGCGTGAATGTAATGGTCTCCTCGTCCAATGCGCCCACAGAGCCGCTTGTTTTCGAAGCTGTTATCCACAATGGCAGTCCTTCCAACGTGTAGTGGCGCGCCTTTCCACTGAGGTTCTCTATGGTGGCCTCAAAGGTGTATTCCTCACCGTAGTTAGGTGTGAGCGCGAGGTGCTTCACGTTCCAGCGCAGCGGGTTGCGATAGACGTAGAGATCCATTGCCACGGGTGAGGCCATGAGATTGCCCTGCATGTCCGCCACGTCTTGCACAACGATATAGACGTTTGTTTTCTCAATACGTTCGTCGGGTACGTCCAGGTTGATGAGCAAGTCTTTTCCGTCTGCCACAAAGCTGTAGTTGATGTTTTCCAAAGACTGCGTGTCATGCATTGGTGCATACAGTTCGCGGTCTGCAAAACGTTCCACCACGTCTTGGCTGACAATCGTGTCGCGTTGTGCCGACAACTTGCCAGTAGTCATGTCCTTGTAGCGTTTCAGACTCACGCCGGTGGGCATCAGGCGCTGTTGGTTGTTCATTTGTAACTCGTTTTGCGAGAAGTTCAGGTAGGCAAGCAAGCCCATCTCCTCCCCTGTCGGGGTGGCGTTGGCGAATTCGTTGATGGTGTTTCTGGTAAGTGCCATCTCGAACATGGCAATCTCGTCGATGTTTCCCTGGATGGGGCGGGAGACTCCCGAGACCTCATGGGTTGCACCTGCAGCGAGGTAGTTGCCGCTGATGCCGCCCAAAGTGTCTACGGCAAACGTCTTGCACAGCTTCTGGTCAAGATAGAGGCATCCCACGTTGCGGGAGCGGCATACCGTCAGCGCGGCGTGATGCCATGCTCCATCGCTTACGTAGCTGTTAGTTATGACGTTGAGACCGCTCAGGTTCAAATTGAGCGTACCGCCCATGACGTTGAAGTTGAAGTGCTGGCGAGCGTTGGTTTCGTCCTCGGCGCGTCCGTTAGCCAGCAGGGTGCCGTTGTAATCATGGGTGCGGAACCAGAACATGAGGGTGTAGTCCTGATGCGCCTGTCGCTGGAATTTCTCGGGTTTGAGGCGGAAGCCTCCCACGCCATCAAGCTTCATACCGATGCCGTCGGGCACTTTCCACGATGCGCCCAAGAGAATGAGGTCGCTACCCGAGCCGACGCGGTTGTAGCTGTAGTCGCCCTTTCCTTCGTTGAGGGGGTAGTTGTCCAGAAGCCCCAGCTCGTAACCCGTGAGCCTCTTGAGGGCGTAGTCGCTTATTTCTGCTGTGGAGAGCGCGCGGTTCCAGAGGCGGAACTCCAGCATCTCGCCTTCGTAGAGTCCGTTGCCCGGAATTAGGCCGTTGCCCTGCCCGAGCAACACGTGGCCATAACCTTCGTAGAGGTTCGGGTAAACGGACTCGCCTATCTTCTTCGTTCCGTCGTAGAAGCGGATAGTGGTCTGCTGCTTTTCAATGTCGCTTTCAAACACGTAGGACACTTGGTGAAGGCCGTTGAAGCTGACGGGCTCCGTGCTGGTATAAACAGGTCTGTCTGTGCCTGTAGTGTCAGACTGTGCGATGGCAGCCGTCAGATGGTGGTCGGCAGTGAGTCCGAGTTCCAGTAAACCACCCTCTTCGCCATGTGCGAGGAAGCTCATTGCCTTACCGTTGTGGACGGGGTTGAGCATCACATCCACCGTGAACGACTTGGCCGACAGGTTACGTGCACCTTGCATCACGGCTTGGCTTTGGCCGTTGAAGCGTAGGTTGGTGGAGAGTGTGATGTTGCTGGAATTCGTCTGTCCCAGTACCTGGAAGTTATTCAGGTCGCGCAGGTAGTTGCCCGCAATCTGCTCCGAGAAGCGCAGGATGATGTCATCTCCGATGCCGAGGATGCCGTCCTCCGGCTTCGGCGTGCCGAAGAGTTGCGGACGGCGCGTGTCCTTGATGCCCGACAGAATGTCCGATGAGCGCGTCAGGAATCCGTTGCCGTAGCGGCAGTAGTTGACGGCGCGCAGGTCGTATTGCTGTTCGATGGGGTCTGCCTCGCCGTAGAAGTTGGCCACGATGCGCCCTTCATCCTTAATGAACTCACACATGCCACTGGCTTTTGCCATCAGCAGGGAATCGCTGTAGAATGAGCAGACGTTCACCCACTCTTTGTCGCCTTGGTTTGATAGTTTGTATTGGAGCTCTATGTGGTCGAAGCCCGGATAGTTCACATTGAAACCATCGATGACGACGGGCATGTAATAGTATTGCTCCCGGATGGTGTCAAGCTGCGATTCGGTGTTCATCACCCATTTGTCGCCGGGCTGGGAAATGTTCACCTTGCCTGCTGTGGGGATGAAGTGTGCGGATAGTTTTTGTACGAAGACGCGTTCAGGGTCTTCCTTGTTTATGAGTCCTATGCCGATGTTCTCATAATCAAAGTCGGCACCGGCATACACCTCCACTTGCTTCGTGACGGTTTGCCCGGTGGGGATATAGACGAAGTGTCCTTCACCTGCCAGCGTGTTCCCGTCTATCTGCACCTTCGCACCCTTGGGGTTCATGGCGTCTTCCAGTTTGATGTAGAACTTGTTGGGGGCGCTACTGGCTGGCACTTCACTTTCGTTGGCGAGGTAGATGGTGAAGCGCGCAGGTTCATCGTGCGGCACGTTGGAAATGGAGCTTTGCTCTGCCCAGATGGCAGGGCGGTCAATGTCCAGCGTACGCACATCGAGCAGGGTGCCGGGACTGTAGAACTTCGTGCGGCGCTCGTCTTCCCACGGCGAGGTGGTGGCACCCGCTCGTGTGCGATAGACGAAATTGCGGTACTGCGGCGTTGCATTATCTAAGTAGCTCATCATGACGCCCGCTGCGGTGTACTTGCCATTCTTTACAGCATCAATATAGTCTTGTGAAAGTACGGTAAAGATTTCAAGGTCACCTTCCTCCGCCTGCTTCTTCAGGGCCTCGAGGTCCACGCTGGTGCGATAGACGTCCACGGCGAGACTTGACGCCCTGTCCATGCTGAGCGTGAAGCCTACCTTCTTCGAGTAGTTCTCAGTTTGGCCAAACTTGTGATTGAAGTTAATGCTCATCACAGGCTTGATACCCATACTGAAACTGTAGCCTGCTGCCTCAAATTCAACGAGGGTTCTTCCGTTCTCGTCCCTGCCGTTCCCTATGCCCCCTTTTGAGCTTTGGTAGATGGGGACCGTGGCGGCCAGTGCCGAACCGCTGAGGGAGGAGAAGGGGAACTTCAGGTAGCGGCCTTCAGCCAGGCCGACGCTGAACGTCTCGTTGTAGCTCAGGGCCGTGCGCCCGTCAAAGTCGTAGCTCTTCACGAGGTCGCGGGCTTCCAGCTTTTCCTGTTCGTTTTGGGCGATGAAGCCTGCCCAGGTCAGTATCTGCTGGTTAATACTCCTGATGGAGTCGCCCCAAGCCCACGTGGAGTTGGAGGGTTTCACTTGTATGTAGGTCGGCTTGCCAGTATCATCGCGGCCCGTGTAGTTCGGGTCGTCCTCGGGCAGTAGGCTGATATACACGGGATGCCCTTGACGGTCGGCCACCTGTTGTGCATAGGCATGGGAAGTTCCGGGTGGCAGCATGAGCGTGCTGCGCACATTCAGCAGAGTGGGGATGAGCTCGTTGAGAATGTACGTCTGCGAATGGGCGAAGGTAGACTGCAGTTTCATGTACATCTGTAGCACCTCGTCACGGATGAGGTAAACGGAATCACCCGTCGCGTCAGTGCCTCTTGCCAAAACCTTTGCCGCACCGTTCTTCACGTTGTAGGTGTGACCGTTGATGGTCCTTTGTCCGCTCTCGCGCGGCATGAGGTACTGGTACATGCTTGCGGGTACTACGCGCACAGCCACTGCGTCCTCTACGATGGCGTTTTGCGTCATGCCGATATACACGTCTGCATCAGCCCCCACGTTCTTGGTGTTGCTGCTGGTGGAGATGCGCTCCGTAGTTTCGAAATTGTAATTGTATTGCCACGAGTTGTAGTAGCCCACGGTGATGGGCAGACTTGTGTTCAGCACGTTCTTGGTACTGTTGATGGTGCCCGCCTCTGTGGCTACGGCTACGAGTCCCGTGTAGAAGTTGCTGCCGCTACCGAGTGAGAAGTCAAGGTTCACGCCCGCTTCTGCCGTTACATCGCAGTTGAAGCTGTAGGAGAGCTTTGATCCCGCTTCGATATAGGCCGAGCTGCCACCGCCTGGTGGGTCGCGCAGGATATCTATGAGATAGGTTCCTCCATCGCTCACCACGCGTCTGCCCTGTGGCTTCGCCTGTGATGCCAGCACATAACCGCGTAGCGGCGTGATGTCGTAGTGCGTGCCATCGTAGAGCAGGGTTATAGAAAGTGTACGCAGAGCCTCAGTCCCCTCCTGCGTGAAGGTAAGATTAGAGGGTGTGAAGACGTAGGTTCCTTCGCCGATGCTGTCAAGCGGAATGCTGACCGTTTCGGTACTACTGACGAGACCGTTTTGCAGCTTCACCTCGCCACCACCGAGCTTCACTACATCGGGGACGGATGTCAGCACATTGTTATAGAAGTACTCTTCGCGAGCGGAAAGCAGCAGGGGTATTGGGCTACCGGCCATGAAGACCGGGTAACCGAAGGCATACCCCTTCTCTTTGTCCCAAAGTGACACCTGCGCCCGTGTACCGGCTACGTCAATGGCTGTATAGGATTTCAGGCCGAAATAGCTGTCGCCCGGCATGATGTTCATCTGTTCGTAGTGTAGCGTGGCGGGCGTGTGGTAGATGCGGTTGTAAGTAGCCGTGTCTTTCTTTGTGCAAGCCGTGAGGTCCACCGTTTCGGCCACCATGCCGGAGGCGAACAGCGTGGGGTAGCCCGTGGCATAGATTTCCGTCACCTTGTACTTCACAGGGTAGAGTTCCAATTGGTATTCGCCGGTCTTGGGATCCGGGTGGATGGTGATAGTTCTGCGCGTCATGTGTACCCGTGTGGTGTCATTCACGCCGTGGGTGAAGGTTAGGTCGCGTTCCTTTACGAGTTCGTCCAGCTGGTCGCGGACTATCCACGAGGCGTTATCGCCCTCAAGCTGCATGGTGATAGTCAGCTCGTCGCCGAGGTTGTTACGGGATAGGCTCTTTCCCAGTGGAAGGAGTCCTTGATCGTTACCACCCACAACGCGGCCATGCAGTACGACCTTCGTCTTGTCCCAAAAGACGTGTCCGGAACGGCTCCCCTGCCAGTTTGGCTTTTGCTCGTAACCGGCCTGGGCGTTGGGGTCGGTGTAGAAGCCGTCCTCCATGAAGACGTGACCGTCCTTCACAACCTGAACTGAGTGGGAGCCCTGTGGGACACTGATGCTGAAGCGGCCCTGCGTGTCAGTCTCAAAAGGTTTTCCTTTAGCGTTCATCACGGTTTTACCGTCGCAGCGGAACTGGGCACCCACCACGGGGATGCTGCTACCATCATAGATGACTTGTCCGGAGAACGTGAAGTATTGGCTCTGTGTGAAAACGAGGTTGGACACCATGTTTCCGCCCACGCTACCGTCGAAGGTTACGATGATGTCCTTGTACGGACTCTCGTCGCCATTCGCACCTACGGACAGCGTATATGAGCCCTCGCCCTGGTAGATGAGGCCGTCAATGATGAAATAGCCCACAGAATCGGTATAAACCGTCTGCTTGACGGCACCCTTGATGTCTATCGGCGTGGCGGTCACCTGTTTGTCGGCAATCGCCGTGCCGTCAACCATGCGGACGTATCCGCTGACCATACCTGTCGTGGCACATTGCCCGTCAACCGAGAAGTTCGTGGTGTGTTCGCCTTCACATTGTGTCACGCCCACAATAGTGTAAGTATAAAGGTGTTGCGGCTGCACGTTTCGGTCTATGTAGGTGAGTTGTAGGTATTGCGAGGCCACTGTGTCGGCAGGCAGTTTGGGATCGGAAGACTTGTCGCGGCGTAGGATGTGGAAATAATCGATGTCGCCGTCGTCCGTTTCCCACGTCAACTGCACGCTGGCCTGCTGTTGGTTGGTGATCGCTTTCGTAATAGTACCTCGGTTGCTGAATTCGTAGGAGGCTGCGGCACCGTGTTCCGTCTTTGTGACGGCTATGGTGTTGGCGCCTTGCAGGGGCGAGGCGTTGCGTTCCACGAGGAGGTCGAAGGCGTAATCCACACAGGAGGTGTTGAGTTCCAATGTAACCTTGCCTGCTGCCCGCTCTTCATCGGTCAGTTCGCGGCGCTCGGTATAACGCAGCTCACCCCCAGCATATTTCTTTATCAGTACGGTGAGCTTGGCGCGACTGTCCCATACGGTGGTAATGAACTTGTCTAGTGTGGTGATGTTCTCCATCTGCGGCTTCTGCCCGATAGTGACAGGGCTTTTCGTGATGGGAACGACGGTGTTTCCTTCTACGCGCCAGTTGCCGTTTTCCAGCATACTCAGCACCTCGGATGCGGACTTGTTACCCACATACTGGCCGATATTTGGCAAGGTGAAAGTGTAGGAACCGCATCGGGTGGTATGGAACCAGGAGAAACCGCTACGCTTATAGACCATGAGCTTGTTTGTTACGTTCTCGTAAGATCCCCGTTCGAGGCAGGCATCAATGGTAGCTTCTATGCCATAGCCATCGCCGATGAAAGCATAGAAGTTGGACGTGGCGTTCGTGGTGAGGCTGATGCCTTTGCCATCGAAGAGGCAGTCATACATATAAATATCCGCTTCGTGGGCAGCACCCACGAAGCCGCCGCCGTAGTCGGCAAAATTGATATCGGCAGATACGCGGCAGCGTTCAAGCCTAAGACGTGAGGCATCCACAAGATTGCCCACGAGACCGGCGGCATATTTGCCTGCTTTGATGCGGCCCTTAATGGTCAGGTCTTTGATTGTCGCATCCATCACGTGGCGGAAAGGGGCGATGTACTCATGCTGGGAGAATTGGTCGATGTCGAATGTCAGGGTATGTCCGTTTCCGTCGAACGTGCCGCGGAACGGACTACTCTCATCTCCAGCAGCCCACAGGTCCAGGCCGTCAATGTCGGAATCTAGAATAGCATTGACTTTCGCTCCATTGGCGTAATAGATGAGGATGGCCAAATTGTCCCAATCGGCTTTCGTGCGTAAGATATAATAAGATTCCGCAGCCTGTGTACTCTCCAATTCGCCGTACTTGCGCGTGAAATAGCAGTCCGTCAGGGAGAGTTTCGCGCCAGCTCTGTGTCGGGCGAAAGTCTGGCATCCCGTTCCGTCGCTCAGTTCCTTCGGTTCGAACGTGACGCGTGTCAGTTTCGTCTCGTTGCCCGTGCTAGCTTCTACCCAGCCAATGATGCCACCGTTGTTGATAGCACCCTTCATCGTGCCGTCAAAGAGGCAATCCGTGACGTAGAGCGAAGCGTATCCCACATGGGCCACGAAACCGCCGTTTGTGGCATCACCGGAGAGGGTGCTAGTGATGGTGGCCGAAACTTGGCAACTTTGTATTTTCACACTGCCACCTGTGACCGTCCCCACTACGCCCGCAGCAAACTTCTGCGAAGAGGTGATGCTGCCTTTGACAGCGAGGTTGCCAATGGCAGCGTCCCGGGTATAGCGGAATGGTGCGCAGTAGCGCTCGGAGGCGTTGTAGTTCACGGTCAGCGTGTGGCCGCAGCCGTTGAACGTACCCTGGAATGGATGCTCCGATGAACCGAGCATCGTCTGGCTGCCAGCAAGGTCAATGTCGTTCATCATATAAACGTCCACCTCTTTGTCCGCCGCTACTAACTTGGCGAGTTCTTCCCAGTCGGCGGCGTTTTTCAAAACAAAGTGGCCGGGTATTTCCTTGATGGAGTCCGGCGAGGCCTCGGTGAAGCTGAAAACGAGGTCGGCTTTGTGGACATTCTCCTGTCCCCAGTTGTTGGCCTTTGTGACGGTGGCAGTCTTGATGGCGGGGAGCATGAAAATTGTCGTGAGGCTGACATCCTTGTAGCCCGCCTGCTCCGTCCATCCCCATGATGACGATGCGGCGCGGCGCACGCGGTAGTGGATGGTGCGGTTGTTGTAGGCCGCCAGCACGGTCTTGTCCTCAAATTCGTAAAGCTCCTGCCCGTCCGCGTAGTTCACCATGCCGACGCTCACCCAGCCCGCATCGTTCGGGCCGCCTGCGTCCGTCATGTTGCGTTGCACTTCAAAGTAGTCCGTAGGCATGATGTCCTCGTGTTTCGGAAATTCCACGCTCCATGTCACCTTCACGTTCCCTTGGTTGTCAGTTTTTGCATATAGGTTCTGCGGAACGTGGAGGATGGGGATATTCCGCCTTGGCGAGCTTTGTTGCGCCTGGGGAATCTCTATCTGCTTTGAACCGTCCATCACCTTGTATTTCACCTCAATGTAAAAGTCCGTAGCTGGCGTGTAAGCATCAAAGTACATGAAGTCCGATGATTCGTGTTTCAGCTCGCGCGACTCGTAGCCGCCCGTCTTAAGGTTCTTCCAGTGGGCGGTAGCTTGGGTAATGTTGTTCGCCGAGATGACCCACGGCACCATCACTTGCCCCGAATGCGCCGACTCAAAGGCCAGGATGGGATCCATCACCTGCGGCTGCACCAGCTGGGGCGCGGCCTCCAGGGTGAACGTGTTCGTCGGAATGGAGAGCGTCTTCTTCGGATAGACGGAGGAATTGTAATCCATTTTTACCTCGTAGGACATCTCCACGCGTTTTCCACGCATTTCCCACGGCACGAACCACTCCACCTTCAGTCCGAAGTTCACAGTTCCGGGCGTCACCTGTGCCTCGTAAGTGCCTTCGGAGTAGTCGATGTTGAAGTCGTTGCCATCGCGGCGCTTATAAACCATAATACCGTTTGCTAGGCAGCACTCCATCTTGACCTTCATCGTCGTGGCATCATCGTCAATGTTCGTGTCCGACGCATACCAGTGGAACACCTTCACTTTTGCGCCACCCTCAGGCTGTGCATAGACATAGCCCTCATAGACCCACGAGTCAATGCCGGCTTGCTCATAGACGGGCATGTTGAACGTGATGGTGCCTGGCGGCGTGTAGCTAAACGTATAGTTCGACACGTCTTCCACGAAGTCCTCCGCCCATGCTGTCTGCGCACAGAATGCTGCGAGCAGGGTTAGAAGTGCCGGTATTCGTCCCAGTCGCTTCCGTAGTCCTAAATAGTACTTCATTACTGTTAGGTATTTTGTAGTTTCTGTCATTCCTTTGTTTGTTATGCTCTCAGCTTTTCTGTGACTTCCGTTCGCTGGGTGCATTTCTTTTCGTTGCAGCTCGCAAGCGCAAGCTGGCTGAGCGTGAAATATATCGTTGTAAAATATCTGTTCATGTGTTCGTCCGCATCCGGATCGGATGCTTTTTGGTGCGGCAAAAATACAAATTTGTGGTAAAAACCAATAGTGTCCTAAATAATTTTGCATAAAATCATGCCAAGCCGCATCAAATCGGTTAGATTTGACGTTTTTTTATTGTTTCCCGAACAAGCCATACCCCTATGTGTCATTTTCCGTCTCTGGCGGTGGTGTGAACGGCTCGTTTATCCATAGGTAGAGGTCAATTTTCGTAAAAGTGTTGAGTCTTAGTGAGGACACGAGGTTGGAAAAGTGCCACTTGTAGGTTGCTTGCTGTTTGAGAACGGCGAAGAGCAGTATGGTGATGAGTGCCGTCCATATCTGTACCTCTACTGCG
>JAFUZP010000042.1 GCA_017476545.1 Alloprevotella sp. | reverse complement strand
TCAGGAACGGCTGTCCGCTAAAAAAGGAGGATATGAGGTATGAAGGGGGGCTTACTTTTCAAAAAACATGTCCGCAATGCCTGTTTATCGGCACTGCGGACACATAATTTGTCGCTTTTCAACTTTTAGCGGACAGCAATAGATCGAAAACGATTCCATAACATTCCCCCTACACGCCTTTTTTAGTGCAGGCCAATTTGCCGAAGTTTACCCCAATTTCTATGAGGGGGAGTGGGACTGCTTCTATGACGGGCGTTTGGAGGTCGCTTCCATCAGCGGTTTGCCCAAGAACCGCATGGAACATCTTGAGGATGTGCTGCAAGAACCGACGAACTTCTTTGGCGTTCTGGGCCTTTCCTTTGAGTGTGATGAAGAACTCCCGAGCTACTGTTGGACCACCATGAGCACTTGGGACCGTTTCAATGAGGCCAAACTCCCTTATAGCGGCTTCCCATTCACGGTAAGTGGATGGGTTATTAATGGTTGGGATGAAGAGCATGGAGGGGAGATTTTGGTCCCCGCCAATGTCAAGTTGGAACTTGTTGCAACGAAAGGCCTCAAACCTCCTGAGTAGGCTTTGTTGCGGTGGATATATCCCAGGAAGGATACGAGGTTTATGCCCTCATATCAAGTTGGAGCTTGTTGCCACGGAGGTAAATAACCAGACCGCACCGCTCACCCCTACCTTCCCAGGTCCATCAGGTGCCGCGGGTCTATCCGCCTCGCCGTAGGGAGCGGGGGAATCCCCCGTTGCGCAAGGCTGCTCGCAGGAAGCGGCTGCTTTGTGTCCGGCAGGACGAGCAGCTCCCCAAATTCCCGATCCAGACCCTCAAACTGAGGTTTTTTTCCACTGGCAGGAGTGAAGGTCATCTCCCCGAACCACGTCTTACCGTTGCACGCATAGCAATCAACCCTTACAAAGGGCAGGCCCTCGCATAGCACCCTGACGTCGGCGGCGGCATCATCAAAGTCCTGCGGCTTCGTGATACCCGCTTTCTCTTCATCCGAGAGCTCAGGCCACGACACCACAAACGGAAGCTGCTTCCAATTCAGATCCACGGTCATCTTCCTGTTCGCACCATGGGGCTCCTTGTGGATTGAAACGAACTCAATCTTTCCGTTGAAGCACCAGAACAGAAGCTCCACCCCTGCACTCAAGTCCAGATACTCTTCCACAAGGATTCGGGGCTTGATGTCCGCATAGTGCAGTTCCAAGCCGCCGCATATGGCCGCGCTCTTCTTCATCCATAGGTCAAACTTCCGTTTGGCATCGTCCCGGTCAAACAACTCCTTGTCGCTGACCACGATGTTCCATCCGCTCCCGTGTGTCGTCTTCATCACGAAACGCTCGGGCAGCCGGCTGAAGTCTATGTCCTCAAACTTGCTATAAACGCCCAGCAGCGGAACCAGACGCTTCCCGCCTATCGTCTCCTTTATCCATTCCCTTACCAGAACTTTGTCGGCCAGCCGGGTCTTGAACGCAGTACTGTCATACAGCTTCAGCCACTGTATCTTCTCCCGGAAGGTTTTAGGGTTTTCTAAGTCCAGTTCCTTACCAGTCTGCTCCTTGAACCACCTCTTCAGTACCTCGGGGTAGCGTTGCGGCGGGAGGCATCGCAGGAATTCGTAATCGCTGGCCTTGGAGCTGCGGTAATAGTATTCCTGCGGATTCTCCATAATCTCCCGCAACTGCCTTAACTCGTCTTCCTGGAAAAGGTCGGGGTTTAATCTCCCGTCTTCTTCTATCCGCTTGAACTCACTGGCAAACCGCTTCAGGAAATCTATCTTCGACTCTTCCGTAATGCTCTTGTACAGCTCAGCATAATCGCGGTACTGTAAGTATGTCATGAAGGGGGCAAACTCTGCTTTAGTCATAGGCGTCCATTCTTGTTGTCCAAACGGAAGACGACCTAAAACCGTACAGCTAAGTGCGATTTTAGGTCGTCAAGCATTGCGTATGTGTTTTGATTTACAATCCTGAGCGGCAAACGGGACTCGAACCCGCGACCCTCAGCTTGGGAAGCTGATGCTCTACCAACTGAGCTACTGCCGCAATGCGGTGCAAAGATACGACTTCTTTTTTATTTGTGCGCTATCAGATCCAAAAATTCTTCGCGCGTCTTGGCCTGGTTGAAGGCTCCGGAGAAGTCGGAGGTCGTCGTTATGCTGCCGGACTTCTCCACACCGCGCATCTGCATGCACATGTGGCGGGCTTCCACCACGACCATCACACCGAGGGGACTGAGGGCTTCCTGGATGCATTCCTTTATCTGGAGCGTCATGCGCTCCTGCACTTGCAGGCGGTGGGAGTAGATGTCCACGACGCGGGCTATCTTGGAAAGGCCGGTGATGTATCCGTTGGGGATGTAGGCCACGTGGACTTTGCCGTAGAAGGGTAGGAGGTGGTGCTCGCAGAGGGAGTAGAAGTCGATGTCCTTCACGATGACCATGTGGCGGTAGTCCTCGCGGAAGCGTGCGGAGTTGAGTACGGCGAGCGGGTCCATCCCGTAGCCGCGTGTCAGGTCGAGCATGGCTTTCGCGACACGCTCGGGGGTCTTCAGCAGGCCTTCGCGCTGCGGGTCTTCGCCGATAAGGGCGAGCGTCTTCCGTTGCAGCTCCTTCAGTGCTTCGATGCGTTCGTCTTGTTGCATGGCGGGTGCGGGTTATTATCTCGCGATGAAGATGTTGGACTTGACGATACGGACCTCGGACGTGATGCCGCTGCTGCGGAGCTTATTGACATAGCGCTGGGCATCGGCGCGCTTCTGGAAGTCTCCTACGCGGCACACCCAGTGGGGGGTGTAGAAGTGTACGTAGGTGGAGAGCTCCGGGAACCGCTGGCGGCACTTCTGCTGCACTTGTTGCGCCTTCACCTTGTCCTGGCGCGAGTTCCCGCCCGTGAAAATCTGTATGCGGAATCCCTGCGAGTTGTAACGCTGCCGTTCCAGGTAGGTCCCTTCTGCCGTCTGGCGCACACTCTTCCTCGCGGCAGGCTTTGGTGCCTCCTTCTTCTGTGCGGCGGAGTCGTCCTGTCGGGGCTCTCCTTGCTCGGTGGCGGCTTTCTTCTCCGTCGGTGCGGCTTTGCTCGCGGGCGTACTTGTTTTCTTCTCCGTAGCGGCAGGCGGTACGATCTTCTTATTGACAAGTTCGGCGATGGTCGGGTCTTGGATGACGGTCAGCTTTCCCTTCTGCTGCTGTGCTGCGGCGGAGAGGGTTAGGACGGCCAAGGCGGCCAGTGAAAGGACTCTTTTCATTCTTCTTTCAGTCGGTTTGGTTAGACGGGTGCGCGGCCGGCCGTCCTTCCGTAGGACGTATCCGGCGCGCATCCGTAGTAAAGGATAATATTGTCCGCCGGCTTATTTCCAAGCGTCGATAATGCCTTTGAAGTCGGCTGCTTTGAGGGAGGCTCCTCCGATAAGGCCGCCGTCCACGTCGGGCTTTGAGAACAGCTCTTTCGCGTTGGATGGCTTGCAGCTGCCGCCGTAGAGGATTGTGGTGTCCTCGGCTACAGCGGCACCGAACCGGGCGGCAATGGTCTGGCGGATGAAGGCGTGCATCTCCTCGGCTTGCTCTGCGGTTGCCGTTTTGCCAGTGCCGATGGCCCATACGGGCTCGTAGGCGAGGATGACATTGCGGAACTGCTCGGGCGTGAGGCCGTAGAGCGAGCCCTCAAGCTGTGCGCCGACAACTTCGTTCTGCTTGCCGGCTTCGCGCTCCTCCAGCACCTCGCCGATGCAGAAGATGACTTTGAGGCCGTTCTCTAAGGCCAAGTTCACTTTTTCCTTCAGGATTTCGGGCGTCTCGCCGTAGTAGGCGCGGCGTTCGCTGTGGCCAAGGATGACGTACTGCGCGCCAGTGCTCTTTACCATCTCGGCACTGACTTCTCCCGTGTAGGCTCCGCTGGCCTTGTCCGCGCAGTTCTCCGCACCCAGTCCGATAATGTCCGCATTGAGCAGGGGGGCTACGGAGGCGAGATGCACGAAGGGCGTGCAGATGACCACGCCGCAGTTGGGCTTGTCGGCAGTCAGGATGTCATTCAGTTCCTTGGCGAGTGCTACGCCTTCCTGCAGGTTCTTGTTCATTTTCCAGTTGCCTGCAACGATTTTCTGTCTCATAATCTTTCTTTTGTTTTAGGATGGTTTGTTTGGTTGTGTAGCGTTTGTAGCGTTTGCTCCCCGTCCAGATGTTGTCTGCAACAACGATGACGAGCAGCGGGACGACGAACCAGAGCAGCAGGGCCAACAGACCGTATCGCGTCTCGCCCGTGGCCTGTTCCGCCTCTTCTATGCTTTCGGGCAGGTTGTTGTTACTCCATTTCGCTGCCACAGCCCCATCCTTGAGGAGTAGCAGGCCGGGATTGGAGCGTACCATGGCCTTGAGCATGGAGCTTTCCGTGCGTAGTATGGGATAGGCCGCACCGGTTCGGTCTGTCCAGTCGGCGTACAGGTCGGACTGTTCGTCCGCGATGAGTGCGTAGAAGGGGATTCCGGCATCCCGGCACTGGTCGTACAGGTCGTTGATGCGGTCGTTACTTCCGTCGTCAGCCGTCGGTTCGTCAGGCAAAGTGAGCAAGAAGGTTTCCGGCAGCAGTACCAAGGAATCCCCAAGCATAGCCTCGCCGTCCAGCGTCTCGGCATAGAAGTTCGCCAGGGTCGTGCGGCTCTCTTCCGACTCGGGGTCGAAGAGCGCGCGCTGTAGGCTGGCTCCCCGCTTGAAGTCCGTGAAGTCAAGGAGTGGGAGGAAGTGTAGGGAATAGAGGGACAGGCCAATGATGTAAACGAGTGCCCAGATAGAGGTTGCCCACTGGTTACGCCCGGAGATAAGCCGGCGGATGTCGCCAGGGCGGCTCATCAGGTAGCACGCTGCCGCAAGGAGTACGATGTTCTTCGCCAGCGTCTGGCCGTTTGTCAGTTGGAGGGCGGCACCGAAGCAGCCGCAGTCACTGACGGGATTATATATATAAATATATGCTGTCAGCCCGGTCATGGTGGCTAGCAGCAGCCCGCTCGCGATTGTCGTCAGTCGCCGCCGGATACCGAGCAGCAGGTATATGCCGAGCATGAACTCCACTGTAGCGAGCGTAACAGCCGCGATTTTCAGCGGCAAGGCTGTGTCGCTCATCTCAAAGCCCCAAGTGCGGAAGTAGGCGTTGAGCTTCAGGCACATCCCGAGTGGGTCTGCGGCCTTTGCGAAGCCGGAGAAAAGAAATGTTCCCGCAAGGAGCAGGACGCACAGGCGTGCCAGCCAAAAGCGGAGAGTGCCGGTCTGTTTTTCCATAGGTTGTGTTTATCCCGCCGTTTTCTCTACCACCAGTTTGATGAGGGCGAAGACGGAATAATTCAACATATCCATGTAGTTGGCTGATATGCCTTCGGAAACGAGCGTCTCACCCCCGAGGTTTTCGATTTGTTTGGTGCGGAAAATCTTCATCAGTATGAGGTCCGTGTAGGAAGACACCCGCATCAGCCGCCACGCCTCGTCGTAGTCATGGTTCTTACGGAGCATGAGTTCCAGCGCGCTGCGGGCGTGGCTGTCATATAAGGCGAGGGCCTTTTCCGCAGTGATGTCCTCTTCTTGTGCCGCACCCAGTTCTAGTTGGATGAGTCCTATGAGGGAGTAGTTAATGAGGCCGATGAACTCTGGGACGATGCCCTCATCCACCATAGCCTCTCCCTTCGTCTCGAGCGTGCGTATGCGGTTGGCTTTGATGTAGAGCTGGTCCGTGATGGACTCGGGGCGCATGATACGCCATGCCGCACCATAGTCGTGCAGTTTTTTCGCGAACAACTCGCGGCACATATCCAGTACCTGCTCAAATTCTTCCCTCGTGCTCATTGGTCCTGTCTGCACGTTTTCGCTCACTTCTTGTACGCTTTGTTAAGCCCTTCTATCACCTCTTTCGTGATGTCCAGTGCGGGTTCGGCATACAGGACGTTGATGGCGGCTTCGCTGTTGGTAAGGACAAGGCTGAAGCGTCCGTTCTTATTGTATTCTGTCAGGAACTTATTGATACGTGACTTGAGTTCCTGTTGGTATTCGCTCGTGGCTTTCGCCATAGCCTCGTTATACTGGGCTTCGTGTTGCGCGATGGTCTGTTGCTGCTTTTGCAGGGCTGCCTGTGCGTTACGTGCCTCCTGCTCGCTGCTGAACTTGCCCTCCTGTAATTTCTTTTGGAAGTTTTCGGCCGCCGTCTCAAACGCCTTACCTTCTTTTTGCAGTTGGGCGGCGTAGCCTTGCTGCTTCTTCTGTAACTCCTCCTGTTGCTCTACGCAGAACTGGTAGCCCGTTGCGAGGCTGTCTATCTCGACGTAGGCGATGCCTCCCTTGGCTTCTTTTGCACTTGGCTGCTCGGCCTTGGGCAAGTCATTGGGCTTGACGTTTTCTTTCTGGTCTTTGTTACAGCCTGCCAGTCCGGCAACGAGGGCTGCGAGAATGATGGTTTTCTTCATGATGTCTGTTGTTTTGTTTTAATGTCTGTGGTGGTTTGTTTCGACTTTTCGCTCACGGCGTACCTGTTCTTGCGCCGTTCCCGGCGGTCAGTCTCGTGTACGCAGGTGATGCCTTGCCTGTTCAGTGCCTCGTTCCCATCGATGTGCGTGTGGACAAACGGCCTGTTAAAAAACAGCCGGATGCCCAGTAGTAGGAAGCAGAGCGCAAGAATTATGGCAATGATAGCGGCGGTGTGAAACATTTTCCTTACCTTTGTGCTGCAAAGATACTAATTTAATTGCAAACAGACCTATGGAAAAAGAAAACTTGCAGCCGAAGCTCGTCTTCGACTGCTTTGCGGAAGTAAACAAGGTGCCGCGTCCCTCGAAGCACGAGGACGCCATGGCGGAGTTTCTGGTGCGTTTCGGAAATGCCCTCGGCCTGCCGACAAAGACCGACCGTGTGGGCAATGTCGCCATCTCTAAGCCGGCCACTCCCGGTTTGGAGCACCTACCGGGTGTCATTCTCCAGAGCCACATGGACATGGTATGCGAGAAGAACGCCGACGTGGAGTTCGACTTTATGAAAGATCCCATACGCACTTATATTGACGGAGACTGGCTCAAGGCGCAGGGTACCACGCTCGGCGCGGACGACGGTATCGGGGTTGCCATGCAGATGGCGATACTGAAGAGTACCGATATCGCGCACGGGCCGATACAATGTGTCTTCACACGCGATGAGGAGACAGGACTGAGCGGTGCGGAAGGTATGGGTTCTGATTTCATGGAGGGGCAGTACCTTATCAACTTAGACTCGGAGGACGAGGGCGAGATATTCGTGAGCTGTGCCGGTGGCGCTACGACCGTGGCCGAGTTCCCCTTCACCCGCGCTGCCGTCCCTGCGGGCTACTATACCGCCCGTGTCACGGTGCGCGGCCTTACGGGCGGGCATAGTGGAGATGACATCAACAAGAACCGCGCTAATGCCAACAAGTTGCTCGTCCGTTTCCTCGTGGAAGAGATGGGCAAGACGGCGTTGCGCCTCATTGACATCCAGAGCGGCGGGCTTCACAATGCAATCCCGCGCGAGGGCAGTGCGGTCATCGCCGTTCCGGCCTCCTTCCGCGACCAACTTAGTGCCGACCTGAACCTGCTTCTCGCCGATGCGCGCAAGGAATTCGCCGTGACAGAACCGGATCTCGCCATGGAACTTTCCACGGAGCCTGCCGCTACGGAAGGGCAGGAGCCGGACGAGACGCGCCGGATGCTCCTCGCGTTGCTCGCCGTCCATAACGGCGTGTATGCTATGAGCCAGTCCATTGAGGGCTTCGTTGCCACCAGTTCCAATTTGGCCAGCATCCGCCTGCAACCGGATACCGGCACGGTCCGCGTTGTCACGAGCCAGCGTAGCAGCCTCCTCTCCGACCGGATGAACATCAGTGCCGTTGTCCGGGCCGCTTTCACCCTTGGCGGTGCCCTTAAGGTAGAGACGGGTGAGGGCTATCCGGGTTGGGAGACAAATCCCGATAGCATTTTGGTGCGCAAGGCGGTGGAGAGCTATGAGCGGCTCTTCGGCCATAAACCTGTCGTGCGCGGTATTCATGCCGGCTTGGAGTGCGGTCTTTTCAGTGTGAAGTACCCTCACTTGGACATGGTGAGCTTCGGGCCGACTTTGCGCGGGGTACATAGTCCTGACGAACGCCTGCTTATTCCGACCGTACAGATGGTCTGGGACCACTTACTGGACCTTCTGAAGAGCATCTGACACACCTATTTAATATTAACGCATGCGCGCGGGGAAACCATCGGGGCTTTCCCGCGCGTCATTTCCTTCCGTCAGGAAGCAATAAATGCGGGGCTTCTCCGTTTTATAAGGGATATGAAACGACTTCTCTATACCCTCTTCGCCGCGCTGGCTCTCGTGTCCTGCATGGACGACGAGGACTTCGCCGTTGATGCCTCTACGCGGCTTACTATCCGCCGCGACACGGTAAGTCTCGGAGCCGTCATCTATGATGAAACGGCCACGACGGATACGCTCAAGGTGTTCAATGAAAATGCGGCCGGACTCCGCATCCGGCGTGTCTGGCTTGAGGGGGGGGCGGACAGTCCCTTCCGCGTGAATATGGACGGAGTGTTCCTGGCCGATGGCGCGGCGGAGGACTTTGAGGTGCTTGCCCGCGACAGTCTTTTCGCCTTCCTTTCCTTCCACGCTCCCGGAGTGGGCGATGCCGACTCGCTTGTCGTGACGGACCGCCTGCACTTCCTTACGGAGGGTGGGGTGGACCAGTCGGTCGTGCTCACGGCAACGTCGCTGGGGGCGGTGAAGTTCTACGGTTCGGTGCTGACGGAGGACGAGGTGGTGTTTGATGCCGCGCGGCCTTATCAGATTTTTGACAGCCTTGTTGTTTCCCGCAATACCACCCTTACGCTGCGGGCAGGTACGCGCCTGCTGTTCCACCCCGGGGCGGAACTGATTGTCCACGGACGTCTCATTGCTGAGGGTACGCCCGAGCGCAACGTATCCCTGCAAGGCGACCGCCTTGGCAATATGCTGTCGCAAATTCCCTACGACCGCGTGCCGGGACAGTGGGGCGGGGTACACTTCACGGAGCATAGTTACGGCAACGTCCTCCACTATACCGACATCCACAGCGGACAGTACGGCATCCGCCTTGACAGCTGTGACATGGAGCAGATGAAGCTGCAGATGGAAGGCTGCCTCGTCCACAACTCCGGCGCGGACGGCATCTATGCCCGCAGCTGCCGCACGAGCGTCAGCAACTCCCAGATATCGAACCACGCAGGCCATTGCCTGAACCTCTATGGCGGCCACCACACGTTCCTGCACTGCACCGTGGCGCAGTTCTACCCCCTTGTGGGCGGCTATGGCGTGGCACTCAACTTCACGAACCACGACGAGTTCATCCGCTTACCCCTGGAGCAGGCACTTTTTGAGAACTGCATCATCACGGGACGCAATGCCGACGACATCATGGGGGAGCAGAGTAAACGCTACCGCGACTGCGCCTTCAACTACGCTTTCAGCCACTGCCTGCTCAATACCCCCCGCGTGGACGACATTTCGGGCGAGGAACACTTCACGGCCTGCCTGTGGGAAGAGGACGACAAGGAGCACCGGGGCGCGTCCAACTTCGCGGAGGAGTTCGACTATGACAAGCTGACGTTCCATTTTGAGCTTGACAGTCTCTCCCAAGCCGTAGGTACAGCTTCCCTCCCTTTGGCGCGCACGTTGCCCACGGACCGCTTCGGGCGGAGCCGCCTTGCGGACAGTGCGCCGGATATGGGTTGCTATGAGCGGCAACCGCGCCGGGAGGAGGAATAAGCAAACCGTTGTTTTCCTATATCCGCAGGGTCATTTTTGCTTGGCCCTGCGGTTGCGTTTTCTTACCCGTAGGGTTAGGCGTTCTTAACCCTATGGGTAGTTTCCTGTAACCATAGGGATAGTGCATTGTAACCGTAGGGGTAGTTCCGCTGCCCGCTTGGGGCGGCTTGCTTTGTCGGCGTTTTGTGTTATCTTTGCCCCGTATGGAACGAAAATACACGCAGGAACGCCCGCAGCTGACGCGGGCTTGGGAAGAGGATATCCGACAGGCGGTTGCTGTGATGCGCCGGGGCGGGGTCATCCTTTATCCGACGGATACAATCTGGGGATTGGGGTGCGACGCGACGAACGATGAGGCCGTGCGCCGCATCTTTGCCATCAAGCGGCGGGCGGATGCCAAGGCGATGCTCTCCCTCGTGGACTCGGACGGTCGCTTGCAGCGCTTGGTGCGGAATGTCCCGGAGGTGGCTTGGCAGGTGATAGACTTGGCAACTACGCCCGTGACGGTTATATATGATGGTGTGCAGGGCATTTCCCCCCTGCTGCTGGCTGAGGACGGGAGTGCGGGTATCCGCGTGACGCGTGAACCCTTCAGTCGCGAACTTTGCTACCGCATGGAGCGGCCCGTGGTGAGTACGTCGGCCAACCTGAGCGGTGAGCCGGCTCCGCGTTGCTTTGACGAAATTGCCGCAGAGCTGTGCGAGGCCGTGGACTATGTGTGTACCTCACGCCGCAAGGAGCGCAATCCGCAGGCATCAAGCGTGCTCAAGATTGGCGCGGGAGGCGAGATTGTTGTCCTGCGCCGCTGAGACGTGCCCGGATATCGGTGGCTGGCGGTTTTTCTTGTTACGCGGTAGATACTACTATCCCCCGAAGGCTTCCATGCCTTCCGGGGGATTTTCGTATTTGTTGTACTGGAGAGCGTATCGGTTCGCGTCAGCCGATTTTGCGGAATACAAGGCGGTTGAAGTCCGAGCGCAGGACGAGCTTGCTGTGTGTAAGGGCTTCAATGAAAAAGTCGCCCCGGTTGCCGTGTATGCCCACCGTGTCAAGCGTTGTGGAGGCCGGGTCGGTGATGATGCTGTCGCTGTTGTAGCGATGAACGGCTAGGCGTTCGAAGTGGAGCGAGTCGGCGCGGCGCGTAAATAGCCCGGTCGTGTTGAACGTAACGCCGTTGTGCGGATCGTGTATCGTGTGTATCTGCATCATGTTGAGCTGGAAGCTCCAGTAGCAACCCGCTGGTTTCTTGTCCACAGCCTGCCCGGTGGCGGCGGGAGTCTGCTCCGTGAGTTGCCACATACCGTCAAGGAGACCGTTCTCAGGCGTTTTGTCGCAGGCGGCAGGTAGGAGGGCGAGCGAAAGGAACAGGGCGGGTAGAAGGGTGGGAAGGCGTTTCATGATGGTTTAGAATGGCTTGGAGACGGAAATTTGCAGGCCGAAGTTGTTACCGATGAGGTTTCCGAAGTCAGCTCCGACTGCGGCCTTGAGGCTGTACCCCCCGAAGCGGCGGATTGTACCCTGGTAGGTAGCTTCAAGCAAGAAACTGTTGTCGTGGCGTACCTCGGGGAAGGGGATGTTGTAAGTGCCCCAGTTGCGGATGTGGCTGTAAAGGAAACGATAGTGCAGGGCGGGAGTGGGGTCGCCGCAGAAGGCGAGGTGGTGGGCCGTGAAGCGGTTGCCCACAAACTGCAGGTCGCCGTTGTCGTTGTACAGCGGGGAGGTGAAGAGCGGGTTCCCGATGGCCATGCCGTAGTGCTGCCAGCCTTGGTAAAGATTATGGTTGTAATAGTTGTCGGCAGCACTGATTTGGATGGGCATATCGGCGGTCCGGTCGTGATAGATCGGGCCGGACTGATGCGTGGTGCGCAGGTGTTCGTAAACTACGGTGGTGACGAAACGGTTTTGGGGCAGGGTGGCCTCGATGCCGATGAGGCCGTCACGCCACCCGTATTGCAGGAAGGCTTGTGAGTGATCCTCAAAGAAGTGGTCGTAGTAGGCGCGTAACCGCCATCCCTCTCCCTTGTAGGCAAGACTGGCGAGCCAACTTCCGGTCGTGTTGCCCTGTGCGTTGAGATAATCGCCGTCTGTCTCGTCACTGCCCCCGCCGTAAATGGCCATGAAGTAGTCCTTGACACCGTGCGGCATACGGATGAGCTTCTTTTCAGAGCCGATGGGGTTGTGGATATGTCCGCCGAACTGGCACGCCATCTCCAGACCGCCTTCAAACGTCAGGGGGAAACGCGCTTCGTTGCCGAGGCGGAGGAAAAGCGCCTTGGTGTGTAGGAGGGCATGGCGCGCGTAGTGGATGCCGGGCGCCACATAGTCGCGCTGCCACTTCCCGTCGGTCATCCAGCCGTAGCTGAAGTGCCCGCGTAAGGCAATGGCAGGGGAGAGGGGCCAGTAGTCGGGGACTTCAATCCGTACGGCGGGCATGGGGCGTGCGTTAATACCCAGTGTTTGCGCGCCACTGCTCAGTTCGTCGTTTTTCAGTTCCAGTCCGCGTTCTTTCGCTCCTATGGAGAGGAGGAGGCGGCGGTAGTTAATGTCGGCGTAGGCCTGGTGGATGAAAAACTCCGCCTCGGGTGCGAACTCCAGCACGGCATCCAGCCCATAGCCGATGCGCCAGTTCCGCCTCTTTGTGTCAGCGGCTGCTTGTGCACCTCTCTCCGCGTTGGCCTCCTCATCGTAGCTGTCGGCATCGTGGAAGATACCGACGCGCAGGTCCGCGTTGCTCCCTTTAATGCCTGTCAGCCCGTATTGGTTGGCTGCCATCCATAGGGGCGTGAAGCCGTTGTTCACCGTTGCGCCAAGCTCGGCATTGGCGTGAAAAGAGGATAACGCTTCCTGCAAGGCACTTCCTTTATATATATTTTGCGCCCGGACTGCTGCCGTACACAGCAGCAATCCAAGCGCAAAAACGATTTGGGGACGGCGGAGCATCACTTCGCGTAGCTGATGGCGCGCGTTTCGCGGATGACGGTTATCTTTACCTGCCCGGGGTAGGTCATTTCTTCCTGTATGCGGCGCGCAATATCGTCGGATAGTTTCGGAATCTGCTCATCGTTAATCTTGTCTGCCCCGACAATTACGCGCAATTCGCGGCCGGCTTGGATGGCATACGTCTTGGTTACGCCATCGTAACTCATGGCAATGTTCTCCAGATCCTTGAGGCGTTTGATGTAAGCCTCCGCTATTTCGCGGCGGGCACCGGGCCGGGCTCCGCTGATGGCGTCACAAGCCTGAACGATGGGGGCGATGAGCGTTGTCATCTCTGCCTCATCGTGGTGTGCCGCGATGGCATTGACGATTTCAGGCTTTTCCTTGTACTTTTCAGCGAGCCTTGCTCCGTACTCAGCGTGGGGCATTTCCGTTTCCTCGTCGGGTACTTTACCAATATCGTGGAGCAAGCCGGCGCGTTTCGCCTTCTTGGGATTCAGTCCCAGTTCGGCTGCCATTACGGCACAGAGGTTTGCGGTTTCGCGAGCGTGCTGCAGGAGGTTCTGGCCGTAGCTGGAGCGGTACTTCATCTTACCGATAATGCGGATGAGTTCGGGGTGGAGCCCGTGTATGCCGAGGTCTATTGCGGTGCGTTTACCCGTCTCGATTACTTCCTCCTCGACTTGCTTCTTCACTTTCGCTACGACTTCTTCGATTCGTGCGGGGTGTATGCGTCCGTCGCTGATGAGTTGGTGGAGTGCGAGGCGGCCTATTTCGCGCCTGATGGGGTCGAAGGCGGAAATGACAATCGCTTCAGGCGTGTCGTCCACGACGACTTCCACTCCTGCGGCGGCCTCAAGCGCACGTATGTTACGGCCTTCGCGTCCGATGATGCGCCCTTTTACCTCGTCATTGTCTATGTGGAAAACGGTGGTGCTGTTTTCGATGGCCGTTTCCGTAGCTACACGCTGGATGCTCTTGATGATAATTTTCTTCGCCTCCATGTTCGCGGTCATCTTCGCATCGTCCATGATGTCGTTGATGTAGGACTGCGCGTTTGTCCGCGCCTCGTCCTTGAGCGATTCCACAAGGCGGTTTTTAGCTTCCTCGGCGGAGAGGCCGCTCAGCTCCTCAAGTTTTTGTTGCTCCTGGCGTTGTAGTTTTTCCAGTTCGGCGGCCCGGTTGTCCAGTGCCTTTTGCTGATTTTGCAGCCGCTGCTGTGTCCCGTCAAGTTCCTGCTTGCGTCGGCCGAGCTCTTCCTGGCGTTGGTTGAGGCTGAGCTCGCGTTGCTTAATCTTGTTTTCGGCCTGCTGGAACTTCTGGTTGCGCTGCTGTACCTCTTTCTCTAGCTCCGCTTTTTTGTTGAGGAACTTTTCTTTTACTTCAAGCAGCTTCTTCTCTTTCATCACCTCGGCTTCCTTCTCCGCATCCTTGATTTTCTTGTTATACTTGCCCTGCAAAGCGTATCGGGATGCGAGGCCGATTCCTCCTCCCACGAGGAGACCAGTCACGATGGCTATAATTATTTCCATGTCTCTGTAATTGTAGTTATTTATAAAATATGCACCACCGTCCCTCCGGGCTTGCCGGAGGTATCAATGGTGCGCTGTTTCTTTCGCTGTGGTCTGCGTACGGTTCGCGACCTGTGCTCACTTGGCATCGATTACGTCCTCGATTTCCTTGGTGAGTTCGGCGAGTGTGTCCAAAAAGGGGAGCGTGCTCTTTTTGTCTTTCTGCTGCAACAAGTTCATGGCAATGTCAAGTGCGACGGTTGAAAGGTACCGCTCAACCGCCTGTCCAGGGAACAGAGTTTGGTATTCCCGCAAGCGTTCGTTGACGTAAACAGCACCCTTCCGATACATTTCCTCCTTGTCGCGGGAAATGTTGAAGGCGAACTGCTGTTTCCCGATCATTAGCCTAATGACTAATTTGTCGCTTATATCTGGCATTTTGTCGTCCTTGTATTACACACCCAGTAGCGCGATGCATTTATCTACCTTGCGCACCAGTCGTTCTATTCTAGCCTTGGCTTCTTTCAGGTCCTCGTTGCTGATTTCCATCATGCGGGCCATTTTCAGGCTGTCATACGCACCGCGCAGTTGTAAGGAGGCCTCCTGCGCTTGTTTCAGGGCGTCGGTTTTTTCTTCACAGGCTTTCTGCAGCTGCAGGTTCCGTTCCTGTAGCTGCTTGTACTGTAGAAGCATTTGCCTCACCCGCGTCTCAAAGCGGTTTAGGGTGGCCTTTTCCTCGTCTGTCATTCGTCTTGCTGCGATGCGTTGGCGGGGTTTCCCGCTTTTTTCTTACGCCGCAAAGTTAAGCAATCCTTTGCAAACTTGCAACTTTTTCATTATTAGAGTTGCAGAAATAGTTTATTCAAGTGAAAAATCACCGTGCGCGGCGTTGTCATTTCGCGGCTTCAGCGTCCTTCGGCTTGGGCTCTTTTTTCGCCAGTGCGAGGACGTTGAAGACGAAGTGGGACATCCACTCCTCCGAATAGCCCAGTTGCTGTTGGTAGCGCCGCACATTGATAACGCTTTTCCGTACGCCCTCGTCTTTCCAAGTATCCTTGGTGACGATGTCGTGTATTGTCTTGTCCGTCAGTGCCCGCAGGGCCTTTTTCATGAACCCCGGCACGCGGAACTTCCATTTCATAAGGTTGCCGACGAGCATCATCAGCTCCTGTGTGAAGCCTTGGAAGGTGTAGAGGTACTGCTGCATCTGCTGAATGTTGCGGCACCCCTTCTTTATTGACGCGTCTGTCTCGCGGAAGAAGCTGTCGGGCAGGCCGTAAATTTCGCCCAGCATAGCTTTGCAGCGGTTTTTCTCGCCGAGTCCCAGCCGGTTATTTACCGTCTGCACCTTGAGTGTCTGCTTGAATACGCGCAAGTCGGGCAGCATGGCGAGGTTGTTGATGCCGAGTTGGTTGGCCATGGAGGCTTGGTAGTACACGCGGATGAGGGTCATAAAGTCCTCTATGCCGCCGACGCGCCAACCTTTTTCCTCCTTTTTCTTTTTCGTGAATATTGAAAATAGTCCCATTGTGGTTCGTTTAATGGTTTTCTTGTCCGGCAAAGATAGTGCTTTCCCTGCGGAACGGCAAATGCGGGCCGCCTTATTACGTTCCGTCGTGCGGCGATGTTTCCCTAACCCTAGGGCTAAGCGTTCTTAACCCTAGGGTTACCGTGAACTGATCCTAGGGGTACGGCGAACTACCCCTATGGGTAAGGACCGCAGGATCCGTAGTCGGGCGGGACAGGGCGTTCGGGGGCGGCTCTGTTCCTCTTCTTTAGTTGTCCGTCATGCGTGGGGGCGTCTGTCTTCCCCGGAGGGAAATTTTTTGCTTGCATTTGCATTTTCCATTCCCGCTTATTAACTTCGCCCACAGCTTGCGTGCGGCAAAACGCGCGCGGCACGACCGATATGGAAAGTGAAGACAAGCGGGTCGCCCTTGTTGGCGCGGGCAATGTGGCCGCACACCTTGCTCCGGCACTGGTAGCGGCGGGCTTTTCCGTCGTGGCTGTCTGGAGTCGCACGAAGCCCCATGCCCAAAGCGTGGCGGCAAAGGTGGGAGGTAAAGCCTGTTCCGGCCAGCTGCGCAGTATTCCCGCCGCAGCTATTTATATAATATGTGTGCGCGATGACGCCATTCCCGCCGTGGCGGCCGAGCTCTGTCCTTTGCATCCCGGCGCGCTCTTCCTGCACACGGCAGGTTCCGTTCCGATGGACGTGTTGGGCCAGGCCGGCGCTTCGCGTTTCGGGGTGCTCTATCCGTTGCAGACGTTCTCGGCTGAACGGGCGCTTTCCTTCCGCAACGTGCCGCTGTTCGTAGAGGGCTGCGATGTAGGCACGCAACGCGAGGTGCGGCGTATGGCCGCAGCCCTGAGCCGCAGGGTGCGGCTGCTGGACAGCAGATCGCGCCGCCATGTCCATTTGGCCGCAGTCTTCGCCTGCAACTTCGTGAACCATTGCTATGCGCTGGCTGCAGAGGAGATGGCGGAAGGCGGACTGCCGTTCCGCTGCCTGATGCCCCTCATCGGGGAAACCGCCCGGAAAGCGCGTGCGGGCCATCCGGCCACGCTACAGACAGGGCCGGCAGTGAGAGGCGATACGCATGTCCTGGAGCGTCAGGCGGCTATGTTGCGGCAGTCCGAGACGCGCGCCGTTTACGAGGCCATGAGCAGTAGTATCGGCCGCGTAGCCCGCAAGTGGAAAAAGAAAGAGGAGAAAAACCATGATTAACTACGACCTGAAGAAAATACGTGCCCTCGTGTTTGATGTGGACGGTGTTCTCAGTGCCAGTAACGTCTTGTTGTTTAGCACCGACGGGCAGCCCCACCGCACGGCGAATATCAAGGACGGCTACGCCCTCCACCATGCCGCGAAGATGGGGCTCGGCCTTGCCATCATCAGTGGCGGGAAGAGTGAGGAGGTACGTGCGCGCTATGTAGCCCTCGGCGTACCGCACGTTTATATGGGGGTTTCCATTAAGATAGACTGCTTTGAGGAGTGGCTTCTCGCTACGGGTCTCCAGGCGGAAGAAGTGCTCTACATGGGCGATGACATCCCCGACTACGAAGTGATGCGCCGCTGCGGCTGTCCCGTCTGTCCGGCCGATGCCGCACCCGAGATTAAAGAGATATCCCTTTATGTCAGTCCGCATGATGGCGGGCACGGCTGTGTCCGCGATGTCATTGAGCAGGTGATGCGCGCGCAGGGCACGTGGATGTCCTCTGCCGAAGCCTTCGGCTGGTGACGCTGGTGCGGCTGAAACGAAAAAATACTGACCGATGTTAGAAAACTTACAGAAGTACAATGTTGTCCTGGCCAGTGCGTCGCCTCGTCGCAAGGAGCTCCTGCAGCGCCTGGGGCTGCCCTTCAAGGTGCGTACCCTGCTGGGAATTGACGAAACCTATCCCCCGACGCTCGCGCCGTCCGAGATAGCGGAGCTCATTTCGCGGAAGAAAGCCGACGGCTATCGCCTGTCGATGCTTCCGGACGACCTCATTATCTGCGCTGACACCATCGTCTGCTTTGAAGGCAAGGTACTCGGGAAGCCCCGCAGCGTGGAGGAGGCGAAAGGGATGCTCCATTCCCTTTCCGGCCATTCGCACGATGTCTTCACGGGCGTCACTGTCTTTTCCGCAGAGAAGTCTGTGTCTTTTACCGCTGCCAGTAGCGTGAAGTTCGCACAGCTTAGCGAGGAGGAAATAGACTTCTACGTGGACAACTACCTGCCCCTTGACAAAGCTGGTGCCTACGGCATACAGGATTGGATTGGCATAGCGGCTGTGGAGAGCATCACGGGGAGTTACTTCAATGTGGTGGGGCTGCCTATGCAGCGTCTCTACCGGGCACTGAAAGAATTTTAAGCACATCAATAATTATAACTATGGGAAAATTAAAAATGATTCTGGCACTGCTTGCGGTATGTCCGCTTGCCGTGCAGGCGCAGGGCTTGCCCGAAGACGGCAAGTACTATCTCATTTCCATGAAGTCCGACGGTTCGCAGTTCGTAGCGGAGATGGCGGACGGTTCGCTCGGTGTGGTAGGTAAAAGTAACGACCAGCGCATTTTCTGGCAGTTCGAGCCGACGGAAAACGAGAACTGCTACTACGTCAAGAATGCTACTACGGGACGCTACATCATGCCCTGTAGTGGTGCGCAGCAGTCCCGCATCTACACGCAGGCGGAGCCTGTGGAGTATTATCTCGGGACGAGCGGCAGCAATGTCCGCTTCACCAGTACGGACTGCGCGGACTACGATGACACGTCGCGCTCCCCCAACGGATTGAACCAAGACGGTGCAAGTAGCAACATCATCATCTGGAAGGCCGGTACCGCAAACGGGCGGTCGTGGTGGACGCTCACCGAGACGGAATATCTTTTCGAGACGCATAAGCCGAAGCCACATACGGACTTCATGAAGCAGGCCCAGATCTACGACAACCCGTGTGCCGCAGCATCCGACATTTACATCGCCTCGCTTCAGCTTGAAGCATCTGAGGACTGGACGGGACTCCGGTATCCTGCCGATGGCGGCGTGGCCGGCAAGCCCTCCTCCCCCTATCAGATTTATGTGAAGTCGAAGGCAGAACTTGATAAGGCTAAGCCTTTCAATGTGGATGTCCGCCTCAGTGCGGAGCCGCAGGAGGGCGATTCCCTCTACCTCTACTTTGACTTCGACCGCGATGGTGAGTTCGAAGCGTGCTACAAGGCCGAGACTCCCGCGCAGGAGATGAGTTTCTCCGTCGCTGCTCCCGAAGACGCGAAGCCCGGCCGGAGCCGTATGCGCGTCCGCCTCACCAACAACGGCCTGCCGTATGCCGACGACGAAACCAGCGGGCAGACGATAGACTTCAGTATCACGCTGGTGGAGGTTGTCCCCTCGGGGGTGAAGCTTGTCGGTGCGGCATCAGAGGTGCAAATCCGTCTGGACGGGCAGAACCTTTGCGTGCAGGCAGGTGAACCTGTGACCCGCGTCAGCCTTTATTCGCTCTCGGGAGCCTTGGTCGCAGCCGCAGGAGGAAGCAGCCTCTCCTTAGCGGATGCCGTCCCCGGTGCCTATGTTGTGACATTCCAAACCGCCAGTATGCCGCAAGGTGCCTCGGCGAAAGTTCTAATCAAATAACGCGAAAAAGCAATGAATACCAAACGACCGTTAATATTAGGCGTGGGCGCGCTTGCCGCCCTCGGTGCCGGTGCGCAGCAGCGCCCCAATATTATTTATATAATGTGTGACGACATGGGCTATGGTGACCTGGGCTGTTATGGGCAGCAATACATCGCTACGCCCAACATAGACCGCCTGGCAAGCGAGGGTATGCGCTTCACCCAGGCTTACGCAGGCAGCCCTGTTTCCGCTCCGTCCCGCGCTACGTTCATGACGGGGCAGCACTCCGGCCACACTCACGTGCGTGGCAACAAGGAGTATTGGAGCTACAGCAACACCGTGCGGTATGGGAACAACACGGATTTCGCCCGTGTCGGGCAGGAGCCGTACGACACCGAGCACGTCATCATCCCCGAGATATTCAAAGATAACGGCTACAAGACGGGCATGTTCGGCAAGTGGGCCGGCGGCTATGAGGGGTCGGTATCAACGCCTGACAAGCGGGGTGTGGACGAGTTCTACGGCTATATTTGTCAGTTCCAGGCGCATCTCTACTATCCGAACTTCCTGAACAAGTACAGTAAGGCTGCGGGGGATGCAGGTGTGTCCCGCGTTACGCTTGAGCAGAACATACAGCACGCGATGTACGGCGACGATTACTCCAACCGTGCCCAGTACTCGTCCGACCTTATCCATCAGAAGGCGATGGAGTGGCTCGACACGCAGAAGGCCGGTGAGCCCTTCCTGGGGATTTTCACCTATACACTCCCGCACGCCGAACTGCGGCAGCCGGAGGACTCAATCCTGGAGGCATACAAGGGGCACTTCTGCACCGAGAAGAGCTTTGGCGGCGACCAGGGCTCACGCTATAACCCGACAAACATCGCTCACGCCCAGTTCGCAGCGATGATCACGCGCCTTGATGCTCAGGTAGGCGAGATAATGGCGAAACTGGAGGAGAAGGGACTTGCTGATAACACAGTACTTATTTTCACCTCCGACAACGGCCCGCACGAAGAGGGTGGGGCGGATCCTGATTTTTTCAACCGCGATGGTTTGCTCCAAGGCAAGAAGCGAAGCACTTATGAAGGGGGCATCCGTGTTCCTTTCATCGTGCGTTGGCCCGCAAAGGTCAAGGCCGGGCAGGTCAGCGACCATATGTTCGCTTTCTACGATCTCATGGCTACGTTCTGTGACATCGCAGGTGTCCGCAACTATGAGCGCCGTTACCGCAACCCGGAACTCGGCGATAAGGACTACTTTGACGGTATCTCGATTTATCCGACCCTTACGGGAATCGGCCGTCAGGATATGCACAGCCACCTCTACTGGGAGTTCCACGAAACGGATATGCTCGGCGTACGCATGGATAACTGGAAGCTGGTTGTCAATAGGGGCCGGACTTATCTCTACGACCTCTCGAAAGACTTGCATGAGGATCATGACGTGGCCGCTGCAAACCCGGACATAGTGGCTCGCCTCGTAAACTATATTTATGAGGACCATACGAATAGTGATCTCTTTAGGGTGACACTTCCCAGCAGGTGAGTACCTCTGGATGCTGGGGCGTACCGCGTTGTGTCGCTTCAGCCTAGGGAGAAGATAAGAAGGGCGGTCGTCGGAATTTTCCGGCGACCGCCTGTGTTTCTGCTCTACGGAGTGTCAGTGGCCGAAGTTGCGCCCCCTTCCGCTCTGTGAACCGCTGTTCGTATTCTTTTTCGTTTGCGTCTTGAACGTTCCGCTCGGCTTTGAGCCGAAGCTGCGGCTACCGCTGCTGTTGCTGAGGCGGTTGTTTTGCGAGCTCGGGCGTGCCGTCTGTCCCGTCTGGTGGTTGGGTTGTGCGGGCTTCGTGCTGCTTTGGTTGCTTCCCTTTTGGTTACCCAGTTGGGGCTGAGTGCTCTGTCCGTGGCTGTTCCTCCCGCCTCGGTCGTTCTGCGCGCTTCCGTTGTTCGGGCGTCTTCCGTTATTAGCGTTTCCTCCATTGCCCAGGCTGCCACTGTTACGGTTGCCGTTGTTCCATCCGTCGTGGCGTCCCTGTCCGCCGTCGCGTCCGCCGGGGCGGTTGTAGCTGTTGCCTGGGTTCCGGTTGTCCCCCCAGCCCCGCCTTGCGCCATCGCGCATTCCCGGTCCGCGGTCCGGCCTCATGTCGCGGTAGGGGCTCGGTCTGTTGTGTCCACGGAAGCCGAAACCGCCTCTGTAGCTCACGTAGATGGTCGGCCGTGCGTAGTAGTAGTAATTCCTGCGGTAGCGGTCAAAGACGGGGTAGTACCAGCGGGAGCTTATCCACCGCACGGGGCGGAAGAAGTAGTCAATGGTCGTGTAGAGCCTATACTGCCATTCGTCCAGGATGAAGCGCATGTCCTCATCGCGGTAGCGCCAGTAATATCCGTATAGGTCGGAGGGCGTGGCAACTTGCAGGAAGTAGTCGAGGTTTATCTGGTAGGCCCGGTCGTACTGCATCTGCGTCAGGTTGAGCTCATACGCCATTTTGTCCGTCAGGAACCACGCTTGCTGGCGTGCGTCCTCGTAGTTCAGTGCCGAGGCAATCATGCTTGCCATGGCCAGCATTGCTGCAAGAAGAATCCTTTTCATGTCCGTTGTTTTTTATTACTCGTAGGTATGACGTTATTTGTAGGCGGAAAGTTTATCCGTTGTGTGCGTTTCCGGAAATTTGGGACAAATATACGGCTTTTTTTCCGACACGGGTATCCTTCCTGTTCCGCCGTGCGCCGTATTATACGCGCGGATTTCCACCCTCTCCCCCCGGTGCGACAGGTTTCTTTCCCCCGCAGACGGCCTTCCGACCTCCCCTTGAGGCGGTTTTTTCCTGGTGGCGCGCCTTTTTTCCGCAGGATAGTACTAAATTCGCTGCTGGTTACATAACGATTTTATACCTTTCAACCATGAATAAGATTGTAGCAAAGGAGCAGTTCTCCGAGAAAGTGTTCAAACTGGTGGTAGAAGCACCGCTAATTGCCCGTGCCCGGCGAGCCGGTCATTTCGTCATAGTCCGCGTTGGCGCGGAGGGTGAGCGGATGCCACTGACCATTGCTGAGGCCGATACCGAGCGTGGTACCATTACGCTTGTAGTCCAAGTCGTCGGTGTGTCGTCAGCCCGTCTGGCCGCATTGGAGCCGGGCGACTGCGTGACGGACGTTGTCGGGCCGCTTGGCCGCCCGACGGACATCCGCAAATTCGGCACAGTTGTCTGTGCCGGCGGCGGTGTGGGCATCGCACCCATGCTTCCCATCGTGCAGGCCCTGCGTGCGGCGGGTAACCGCGTTGTGGCGGTGCTGGCCGGACGCTCCCGAGAGTTAATTATTCTGGAGGAGGAGATGCGCGCTGCCGCCGATGAAGTCATCGTCATGACCGATGATGGTTCCTATGGCCGGCAGGGTCTCGTCACGGCAGGCGTAGAGGAAGTCATACGGCGCGAGCGTGTGGACAAGTGCTTTGCCATCGGTCCCGCCGTCATGATGAAGTTCGTGTGCCTCCTGACGCAGAAGTATAATGTTCCGACGGACGTGTCGCTGAACACCATCATGGTGGACGGCACGGGTATGTGCGGCGCCTGTCGTGTCACAGTCGGCGGGCAGACGAAGTTTGTCTGCGTTGATGGTCCCGAATTCGATGGTCATGCCGTCGATTTTGATGAGATGATGCAGCGTCTTCGCGCCTTCCGTCCTGAGGAGGCTGAGGCATACGAGCGTTACCTTTCCGCAGGAGGGACGACCCCCTCCGCGCCCGAGGCCGACCGTCCCGCCGCTCCGTCCTCCGCTACCGCCGCTGCCGTGCCCGATGTTCCCGCTGTTGCGGTCGATGGCAGCCGCGATGCCGGGTGGCGCAAGGAGCTCCGCGCTGCGATGAAGCCCAAGGAGCGTTCCGCTATCCCGCGCTGTAAGATGGAGGAACTCGAGCCTGCCTACCGCGCCGGTCAGCTCCGCGAGGAAGTGAACCGTGGGCTCAGCCCCGAGGCCGCCGTGCAGGAGGCACACCGTTGTCTGGACTGCGCCAATCCCGGTTGCGTGTCGGGCTGTCCTGTCGGTATTGATATTCCGCGCTTCGTGAAGCATATAGAGAACCATAACTTCGATGCAGCCGCCGACACCCTCAAGGAGACGAGTTCCCTGCCTGCTGTGTGCGGGCGTGTCTGCCCGCAGGAGAAGCAGTGCGAGAGCAAGTGCATCCACCTAAAGATGGGTGGGGAGTCCGTCGCCATAGGCCATCTGGAACGTTTCGCCGCCGACTGGCAGCGCGAGCACCGCGCCCCCGCCGCCTCCCCCTCTCCCCGTCATGCCGGGGGGGAGCGTGTGGCCGTCGTGGGCAGCGGTCCGGCCGGCCTCTCCTTTGCCGGCGAGATGCAGCGGCGAGGCTATAGCGTCACCGTATTCGAGGCACTGCATGAGATAGGCGGCGTGCTGAAGTACGGTATCCCCGAGTACCGCCTGCCGAACCGCATCGTGGATGCTGAGATTGAGAGCCTGGAGCGTTGTGGCGTTACCTTTGTGAAGGACTGCATCGTGGGTAAGACGCTCCGCGTGGAGCAACTCCGCGAACAGGGCTTCGCGGGAGTCTTCGTTGCCAGCGGTGCGGGGCTGCCCAACTTTATGGGTGTTCCGGGCGAGAACTGCATCAACATCCTCTCCTCCAACGAGTACTTGACGCGGGTGAACCTGATGGACGCGTCCAACCGTCGGGCCGATACACCTGTTCCCTTCGGCAAGCATGTCATCGTCGTAGGCGGCGGCAATACGGCCATGGACTCCGTGCGCACGGCCTTGCGGCTCGGTGCGGAGACAGCCACTATCGTCTATCGCCGCAGCGAGGCCGAGATGCCCGCGCGGCTTGAGGAGGTGCGCCATGCCCGCGAGGAGGGTGTACGCTTCCTGACACTCCATAACCCACTGCGCTACGAGGCCGATGAGGAAGGCCGTGTTCGGGCTGTCGTTTTGCAACGCATGGAACTCGGCGAGCCGGACGAGAGCGGACGCCGTCGCCCCGTTCCCGTACCCGGAGCCGTGGAGGAGGTGGAGACCGACCTCGTCATCGTGGCGGTAGGCGTATCGCCCAACCCCATCGTACCTGCCAGTGTTGAGGGGCTGGAGCTCGGTCGCAAGGGCACTATCGCCGTAGGCGAGGACATGCAGTCCAGCATTCCTATGCTCTACGCCGGTGGTGACATCGTGCGCGGCGGAGCCACCGTCATTCTGGCTATGGGCGACGGCAAGCGTGCGGCTGCGGCGATGGATGCGCGCCTGCGGCAATGAGCCGATTCAGGCCGACCACATATATGCCTGCCGTTCCCGGTATTCCCCTCACACCCCCAATTTGTCAAGCCGGAGTGCTTGTACGCGGCGGAGATTCCGGTGCGGACAGAAATTTTAACCCTGCGGTTACGGAAAACTAACCGCAGGGTTAATTCTTCGTACCCATAGGGTTGGTTTTCCGTAACCGTAGAGTTAGTTCTTTCTGCCTTCTCGGGGCCGGGGGCTGTCCCCGTGGGGGTACGATTTTGCCCATAGGATCACTTCTCCGTATCCCTCCGGGGAATATTATTGTTCGGGAGGAAGCAATAGGTACCCTCTCGGTTTGTTTTGTTTGAATGTCGGGGTAGCGGTCTATACCTCGCCTTTCCGCATAGGCAGGGAAAGGGTCAGTACTTCATGCACGGGGCGGTCGTGGGGATCGGCGGGTACGGCGGGCACCAGCTGGAAAGGGAAACAATAACCCATGCGCCATGCAGCGGGGAGCGGGTGGGCGGTGAAGAAGCGGTCGTAGTAGCCGCGCCCCCGTCCGAGGCGGTGTCCGGCGTGGTCAAAAGCTACGCCGGGGACGATGGCTAAGCGGATGGCGGAGAAGTCCGTGAAGGGTTCGCCCTGCGGCTCGCTGATGCCGAAGGCTCCGGGCCGCAGGCAGTCGGGGCCGCTGTAGCGGTGCAGTTCCATCGCCTCGCCCCGGACAACGGGCAGGAGCAGCGTCTTCCTGTCCGCCCAGCGGGCGAGGAGGTCGTGCGTCCCGGGCTCATCGGGCAGGGAATGGTAGAGAAGGACGGTGCCGGCCTCGCGGAAGCGCGGGTGTTCCTCCAAGCGGGCGGCGAGGCGGGCGGACATCAGGCAGAGTTCGTCAGCAGTAAGCGCGTTGCGGAGCTGGCGCACGTGGGCGCGGAGCATCGTCTTCGTAGGAATCACAGGGCGATAGTTTTCTGTGGCATGGCTCTGCGGTGTTCCCCGCCGGTGGCCAACGGGGATATACTGCGTAGTAGTGGCGCGTAGAGCAGGGCTGCCGTGCGCCGCCCTTGCAGAAGGATTTCTTTCCAGAAGGGGGACAGCTGCGCGGCGCGGCGGGATTCGTCGGTCTGTTCGGGGGCTTTGGGGAAGGATGTCCCGCTGCGCAGGATGCCGACGGCGGCCTGGACGGAGGGGTCGGTCTTGCCGGTATAGAGCAGGGCAGCCTCTGTGTCCAGCACATCGTCCAATACGTTGGACGTGATGTACCGCCGGAAGAGGCTGGCGGAGCGTTGCAGCAGGAGGTTACGGCGGCGAAGCCCGCCTTCCTGTTCGGCGAAGGTGGCGAACAGCTCGGGCAGGTTCTGCTCACTGAGGTAGCGGATGATTTCGTCCGCGTTACGCAGTTTTGCGAGACGCTCGCGGTGCTGGTCCGTGAAGACGTAGGCATACTGGAATATGAGGCCCTTCACGTAGGCCTCCTTGAAGTAGGAAGTGAGATTGGTGGTATCATCGGGGATGAACACGTCTGGGATGATGCCGCCACCGCCGTACACGATGCGCCCGAGGAGGGTGGTGTATTCCTGCTGTCCCGCCGTCTTGATGCTGTCGGCGTGCTGGTACTCGCCGCGTACGGCCCGCAGCATGAGGTCGGCCTCGTACTCATCCTCCTGCCCAGGAGCGTAGGGTTTCTGCACGCAGCGTCCCGAGGGCGTGTAATAGCGCGACTTTGTGAGCCGCAACATGGAGCCGTCGTCGAACTGGATGGGCACCTGCACCAACCCCTTGCCGAAGCTGCGCCGTCCGACGATAGTTCCCCGGTCGTTATCCTGTATGGCACCGCTGAGAATCTCGCTGGAAGAAGCGGATGTCTCGTCAATGAGGACAACGAGAGGGAGCGTCTGGAACGTGCCGCGCCCGTCGCTGCGGTACTCCTGCCGGGGTGAACGCCGCCCTTCGGTATAGACGATGAGGCGGTTCTTGGGCAGAAATTCGTTAGCTATCTGTACGGCGGGCTCCATATAGCCACCCAGGTTGCCGCGTAAGTCAAGGACGAGGCTGCTGAAGCCGTGCTGTCCGAGCTTGGCCAGGGCGGCAAGGAACTCGGGATAGGTGGTCTCGCCGAAAGAGTTGATACGGATATACCCCACGCTGTCGGCGATAAGTGCGGCTGCCGTAATGCTCTTGACTGGTACCGTGCCGCGTACGATGTCAAAGGTGATGGGGTTGGTCTGCCCGGGGCGGAGTATGTCAAGTTTTACGCGTGAGTCCGACGGTCCTTTCAGCCGGGCCAGCACCTCATCGTTCGTGATGGCAGACCCCGTGAAGGGCTTGCCATCCACGCGGACAATGCGGTCGCCGGCACGCAGGCCGACACTTTCGGAGGGGCCACCCTTGATGATGCGGATGATACGCACGGTGTCGTTGTAAATAGTGAACTGCACGCCGATGCCCGAGAAGCTGCCACGCAAATCTTTCATGGTGTTGTCCACGTCCTTCGCACTGATGTAGATGGAGTGGGGGTCGAGTTGCTTCAGAATTTGCGGCATGGACTTTTCCACTAATTCGGGGACGTTTACGGAGTCCACGTACTCATCGTCAATGAGATGGAAGAGGTCGTTAATCTTATTGCTAGAGGTATTGATGATGCTCAGGCGGTTGCCCGAGAAATGGGAGGCGAAGAAGCTGCCCATGAGTATGCCCAGCACCACTCCCGCTGCTACAAGAATGGGCACGAAGGGGTTGCGTCGCGGTGTTACGTCGCGCTGTTGGGCTGGCTGTTGTCCGCTGTCGTTTGTCATAGGGTAGGAGTATGTGTGTCGGATTCATCGGTGTTTTCGCCGAGGGGCAGGTAGGCGGTCTCTATACCTGCACGCTGCAAGAGCTCTATGCCTTCTGTGAGGCGGTATTGCCGGGCATACACGACGCGGCGTATGCCGGACTGGATGATGAGTTTGGCACACTCGATACAGGGTGAGTCGGTGACGTAGAGTGTGGAACCATCGCTGTTATTTCCTGAGCGGGCAATCTTGGTTATCGCGTTGGCCTCGGCATGGAGGACGTAAGCCTTTGTCAGTCCCAGCTCATCTTCGCAGACATTTTCAAAACCTGCGGGCGTGCCGTTGTAGCCGTCGCTGATAATCATCTTATCCTTCACGATGAGCGCACCTACCTGCCGTCGGCGGCAATAGGAGTTCTCCGCCCAGATGGCGGCCATGCGCAGGTAACGGCTGTCTAGCTCTTTCTTTTTTCCGTTCATATACGATTATATTGTCATTTTTCTGTAGCGGTAGTGCAAAGCCCATCGCGCTCAAGCAATGCGCGCACCTGTGGGTCGCGCCCCCGGAAGCGGCGGTAGAGTTCTGCAGGATGCTCGGTACCACCGCGCGAAAGGATGTTGTCCCGGAAACGGGATGCAGCCTCACGGTTGAAAATGCCGAGCTCCTTAAACAGCGAGAAAGCATCGGCATCTAGTACCTCGGCCCATTTGTAGCTGTAGTAGCCGGCCGCGTAGCCTCCGGCCATGATATGGCTGAACTGTACTGACATGCAGGCTTCGGGCGGGGGCGGTAGGAGTTGGGCACGACTCCACGCCTCGGCCTCGAAAGTGCGGATGTCCTCCGTCAGGGGCGTGCGGCGATTATAGTATGCCATATCAAGCAGGCCGAAGCTAACCTGTCTCATGCAGGCGTAAGCCGCGTTGAAGTTCCGGCTGGCGATGATGCGCTCGATGTAGGCCGCAGGCAACGGTTCGCCTGTCTCATAGTGAACGGCGAATGTACGCAGGAATTCCTTCTCAACGGCGTAGTTCTCCATGAACTGTGAGGGGAGCTCCACGAAGTCCCAATAGACGTTTGTGCCGCTGAGGGAGCGGTACTTCGTCCGTGCGAACATGCCGTGCAGTGCATGGCCAAACTCGTGGAGGAACGTGCTGACCTCACCTAGTGTCAGCAGAGCGGGGGTGGTAGCGGTGGGCTTAGAGAGGTTCATGACTACCGCTACGTGGGGGCGGGAGTCCGTTCCGTCCGCTTCAGTCCATTGTTCCTTGTAGTTTGTCATCCATGCACCGTTCTGTTTCCCCGTGCGCGGGTGGAAGTCGCAATAGAGTACCGCGAGGAACGAGCCGTCGGCATCAAGGACTTCGTATGCTTCTACATCGGGATGGTACACGGGGATGGTCGGTTCGCGGCGGAAACTGATACCGTAAAGGCGCGTGGCTAGGCCAAATACGCCTTGCTTTACACGTGAGAGTTCCAAAAAAGGGCGGAGCATTTCGCCGTCTATCTCGTAGCGCTCCAACTGTAGCTTATGGCTATAGTAGCTGAAGTCCCAGGGTTCAAGGCTGAAATCCTGGCCTTGGGAGCGGCGGGCTACCGTGCTGACGGCTTCCAGCTCCTGTAGGGCTGGTTCGCGATAGTCGGCAATGAGCCTGTCAAGCAGGCGGAGAACGTTGGCTGGTGCCTGGGCCATGCGGCGTTTGAGGGCGTAGTCGGCGAAGGTGGCGTACCCCAAAAGCTGGGCTAACTCCTGCCGCTTATTGACAATCTGGCGGACAATGTCGAAATTATCCGCGTCGTTCTCGTGCGTACAAATGGTGTTATAAGCCATGTAGAGGCGGCGGCGGAGTTCGCGGTTGTCGGCGTAAGTCATGAAGGGTGCATAGCTAGGACCTTTTAGCGTGACGATCCAGCCCTCCATACCAGCCTCCTTGGCGGCTACTTCCGCCTGCTCCCGTTGTGTGGCGGGCAGGCCGGCGAGTTCTTCCTCGCTGGTGAGGTGGAGCCGGAAGGCATTGGTCTCTTTCAGCCGGTTCTGGGAAAAACTCACGGTGAGTATGGACAATTCCTTACTGATGGCTTCAAAGCGTTCCTTATCCGCATCGGAAAGTGTGGCTCCAGCACGTTCAAAGGCTTCATAGGTCTGCTCCAACAGCATTTTTTCTTCCACTGTGTAGTCGCTGGCCGCCGATTCCGCAGCATCATAGACCGCCTTGACACGGGCGAAAAGGGGCTTGTTGTGCATGATGCGTGAAGCGTGTTCGGACAGAAGCGGCGCAAACTTTTCCTCAAGGGCATCCAACTCGGGCGTAGTCTCTGCGGACGTGAGATTACCAAGGACGGTTTCTGCATGGTGGAGTAACGCGCCAGAAGAATCCAAGGCGGCGATAGTGTTCTTGAATGTGGGCGGCACTTCCGCTTCGGCGATACGTTGCACTTCCTCCAACTCCCGTTGCATCCCTTCGTTCAGTGCCTCTTCAATGTCGGCAACGGTGCAGCGGTCGAAGGGGAAGGTCTGGTGCGGTGTGTCGTAGGGTGCGAAAAATGGGTTGGTATGCAGTGTCATGGTTCTATACCTATTATGATATTAATGATTGTGTGGTGCGGTCTGTCAGTTGGAGGCCGCTATTTCGTCCATCAGGCGCTCCATTTCCGCGAATTTGTCCCCTTGGTTCAAAGCAAGATAGATGGTGTAGAGAAGCGGAACCCAGCGTTGGCGGTCGTCGGGGCGTAGCTGTCGGTATTTTTCTAACTGAGGGCGTGCTAAGAGATAGTAGTTTCGGCGCTCTGTGAGAGCCTGCCTGTAGGCCTTTGTGTTGATATTGTTCGGCAATGCCACTGCACTTGCCAAGTTGTAATAGGCGGCACCTAGATAATAATAGGTGTCTGCGTTTGTAGAGTCCACGGCTTGGCTCTTAGTGGCACAGTCGATGGCTTCACGATGCCGTCCGAGATTCATCAGTGAGAGGGCTTTCGATGTGAGGAACAGGGCATTGAGAGAATCTTTTCCGAGCATCTCATCGGCTAAAGCGAGGGAGGCTTTGTAATCTCCCCGCGCTGTGTGGTAATCAGTCAGTTCTGTAAAGAAGAATGGCTCGGCCGGATTTTCATCCAGCCCGAGACGTAAGTATTTCAGGTAGGCCAGTGTGTCAGCTTGGGCGCGTGCTGTCCGGACGAGATACCCGATGATGTTTTTACGTATGATGCCCGTATCAGCCAGCAAGGCGAGGTCCGCGTATTTCCAAACCGTCTGGTAGTCATGTAGCATATACGCGCTACGGAGTGCCAGGACGGCATTCTTCGTGTTTACGTCCGCAGGAATTTCTGCGGACCCCCACAGTGCCTGCATCTTTGGTAGGTCTAGACAGATTGTCAGGTAGTGAAGTGCTTTGGTATAATCCTGCTTCCGGTAGAAATAACGGCCGCCTGAGCATAGGTTTTTATAATGCTTATGGAGCAACTGGGCGTGCGAATTCGCGAACCGCAATGGTGTTCCGCGCTCAGCCAACTGTTGCAACTCAACTGTGTTGCAGCGCAGGGCGTAATCGTAGATGCCGTATATGGAATTGAAGAACTGCAGGGTGTCGTATTTCTGCTTAAGGTAAATTTTCTCGTTCAGCGCAGTATTGAGTGCGACATTGGCCTGTACGCCGAAATCGTACAGGCGAGGGTCGGCCGCGAAAGCGGAGTCGGCGGCCATTTTCTCAATGGTTTTGAGAGCTTCTCCGGGATTGTTTGCTTTCAGATAGGCCCGGATTGGCTTGAAAGCCTTCTGCGCCGCCACGGGGACGGTGCAGAAGGCTGTTAATAATAGTAGTATGGCGAAAAACTTTCGCATCAAGTTAATTCTTATTGGGCAGGAAGGGGAGAACCTCCTTCACCTTGTCGTCCATCATGAGGCTGTAATAGGTGTTATAGAGCCCCTGCGCCCATAGTTCGGGACGGTCGGGTGCCATTTCCCGCACCTTCTCAAAGTAGGGCAGTGCGGCGTTGTAGTAGGGATAAACCTTCTCTTGCATGATTTTACGGCGCAGCTTGTTGGAAGCGTCGTCGGTGGATGTTGGAATTTTGAACTCGTCAGCGTTCAACCGGTCGGTGATGTCGTTCACCCAGCAGATGCCCATATTTGTGTTTGCCTCAAGGTAATCCGGATCTATCTTGAGGGCTTGTTCAAAGCTCTTGCGGGCTGCTTCGTAGTCATAGGGGGGCATATTCATTTCCAGACATCCTTTGATGTAGTAGCTCGTCTTGTTTGCCGGAGCCTTGGCTATCAGGTCATCTGCCATTGATATGGCACCTACGCGGTCGCGCTTATTCATGTAGTACGTGATGAGGTCACCCATAAAACCTTGGCTGCTAGTACGAGCAACGGCTTCCTTCAGGGTTTCGGCGTAGCCAAGCGTGTCTCCCTTCTGGAGTTGTGCGGAGTACTTCATGATGAAGAGGTCGTGCAGGTTCATGGTATCCCGCAGGGCGATTTCCGCATTCCTCAGTACGCCATCCCAATCCTTCATGTTGTAATCCAGCAACGCGCAGTTAAAGGCGGCCTGGGAGTAGTTCGCGCGTCCGGCAGCATAGATGGAGTCGCGCTCGGCTGGCGTGAAGACAGGATTGTTGGGCATGTTGATGTACTTTTCAAAGTAGTCAAGCGAGGCCTTATTGTCACCGTTCATGTTGGCGAATACGCCGGCGTAGTTGTAGTAGTCGAGCATTTGGTGCAGCGCAAGTTTGTTCTCAGCTTCGCGTTCCGGCTTCACCTTGCCTTTCTTGTCGGGCTTGATGTCCTCCTCGTGGCTTCTGGTAAATGCTTCTACCGCATGATCCAAATGCGTGTTGAAGGCTACGGTGTCGAAAGGAACGGTTGCGGCAGCCTTGGCCAGCTCTGTATTAAAGATGCTGGCATGTGCTACTCCCAGCTTGTAGTACGCCTCCGAGAGTTTCGTGGTCTTTGGGTTCGCTACAATTTCTTCAAGGACAGGGATTGCTGCCGCGAACTCCTGCTTTTGCAAGAGTACGTCAGCCTTGTAGATGGCAGAGTTCTGGGCAAAGCCGCAGCCTGCCAGTCCCATCAGGGCGATGGTGCAGAATGTTTTCTTCATGTCTGTAAGATTAATCGGTTGTTACTGTAGTTTCTGTTGCTTCTTCGGCTGCGTTTTCCTCCTCGGTGGCGGTCGGTGTCTTGCATACGCTGGAAATAGTATCGCCCCGCTTCTGGAGGTCTATGAGACGCACGCCTTGCGTGGCACGCCCCTGCTGCCGGATGGCGGCGGTGCGCAGACGTAGTGTGACGCCACTCTTGTTGATAATCATCAGGTCGTCATCGTCCGTGACGCTCTTGATAGCGGTTACGAAGCCCGTCTTCTCCGTTACGTTCAGCGTCTTCACACCTTTTCCGCCACGGTTCGTGATGCGGTAGTCGTCAATGGCACTCTTTTTTCCGTATCCCTTCTCACTTACGACGAGGATGGACTCGCGTTCGGGGTCGTTGATGCAGACCATACCGACCACTTCGTCGTTACCGTCATCGAGGCGGATGCCCCTTACGCCCGCAGCGACGCGGCCCATTGTGCGCACTTTCTCCTCATTGAAGCGGATTGCGCGGCCGTTTCGGTTGGCAATGACTATTTCGTCCGTTCCGTTTGTCAGCTCCACGCTGACAACTTTGTCGTCCTCGCGGATGGTAATGGCCCTTACGCCGACAGTGCGCGGGTGGGAGTAGGCTTCAAGGCTGGTCTTCTTCACGAGTCCCTGCTTCGTGCAGAAGACAACATTATGCGTCCGGTTAAACTCTGCGTCGTTCAGTTTCTTGATGTAGAGGCAGGCGTTTACGGAATCGTCACTCTCTATGTTGAGCATATTCTGGATAGCCCTGCCTTTCGAGTTCTTCGCCCCTTCGGGAATGTCGTACACCTTCAGCCAGTAGCAACGGCCTTTCGCGGTGAAGAAGAGCATCGTGTCGTGCATCATGGCCATATAGATGGACTCAATGAAGTCTTGGTCGCGTGTCGAGCTACCCTTGCTTCCCAGACCACCTCTTGCTTGTGCGCGGAACTCGCTGAGCGGCGTGCGCTTGATGTAGCCCATGTGGCTGATGGTGATGACCACTTCGTCATTGGCGTAGAAGTCTTCGGGGTTGAATTCCTCGGCACTGAGGTGTATTTCCGTACGACGCTCATCGCCGTACTTATCCTTGACTTCCAGCAACTCATCCTTCATTACCTTGCGGCACTCGCTGTCATCCGTGAGAATGAGGTTATAGTAAGCGATGCGCTTCTCCAGTTCTTCGTACTCTTGATGCAGCTTTTCCTGCTGTAGGCCAGTGAGTTGTGCAAGGCGCATGTCCACGATGGCGCGTGCCTGGAGTTCGTCCAGCTCAAAGTGTTCCATGAGTCGCGTCTGTGCTTCCGCTGGCGTTTTGCTGGCGCGGATGAGGCGTACCACTTCGTCAATGTTATCGCTGGCAATAATGAGCCCCTTCAAAATATGGGCGCGCTCCTCTGCCTTGCGCTTATCGTATTCGGTACGGCGCAGGACGACATCGTGGCGATGTTCCACGAAGGCTTTAATGCAGTCTCTCAGCGTGAGCGTCTTGGGGCGGCCGTGCATGAGGCCGACGCAGTTCACGGCGAAAGAACTCTGCAGTGCCGTCATCTTGAAAAGTTTGTTCAGGACCACGTTCGCGTTGGCGTCGCGTTTCACGTCCACAACGATGCGCATACCTTCGCGGTCGCTCTCGTCGTTCACGTTTGAGATACCCTCAATTCTCTTTTCGTTCACCAGTGCGGCGATGCTCTTGATGAGTTCGGCTTTGTTTACGCCGTAGGGAATCTCACTGATTACGATGGTATCGTGCTGCGGCCCGTTTTCTATTTCCGTTTTGGAGCGTATCACGATGCGGCCGCGCCCGGTTTCGTAGGCGGCACGTACGCCCTGCAGCCCCATAATGTACCCTCCCGTGGGGAAATCGGGGGCTTTGATGTACTGCATGAGGCCTTCCACGTCAATGTCGGGATTGTCGATGAAGGCAACAGCACCGTCAATGACTTCGCCTAAGTTGTGCGTAGGTACGTTTGTGGCCATACCGACAGCAATACCCGTAGCGCCATTGACGAGGAAGTTCGGGATACGCGTAGGTAACACCGTAGGTTCCTTGTCCGTGTCGTCGTAGGTGTTCATCATGTCCACCGTCTCTTTGTCGATGTCCTGCATCATGAGTCCGCCAAGTACGGATAGGCGCGCCTCCGTGTAACGCATAGCTGCGGGAGAGTCGCCGTCCACGGAGCCGAAGTTGCCTTGCCCGTCCACAAGCGTGTAGCGCAAGTTCCAGGGCTGTGCCATACGTACGAGGGCACCGTAGATGGAACTGTCGCCGTGGGGGTGGTAGTTACCCATCACGTCACCCACCGTCTTTGCCGATTTGCGGGTTGGTTTGTCGTGGGTGTTACCGATGCGGTCCATCGCGTAGAGTATGCGGCGCTGCACGGGCTTGAATCCGTCACGCACATCGGGCAGGGCCCGCGCTACGATGACGGACATGGAATAGTCGATATAGGAGGACTTCATCTCCTTCTCTATATCTACTTTCAGAATTCTGTCGTCTTGAATCATGTTATTTATGGTTGTAAGTCTTTCGTACGCTCTTGTGGTGGGGCGTTGCTGTGCAGCATTTCCGCCCGAAACCATGCAAAATTACGTTTTTCGCTTGGGAAATCCTAATATTTTCGGCAAAGAAATTTGCTTAAAATCCGTTTTAAGGCCATTTTCCGCCTCGCTGGGCGCATCGGGACGCATTCTCGGCAGGGTATGGAGCGTGGCTTCCAAAGTCGTGACAGGGCGTTTTTTGCCTAAAAATCGGGGGTAGGGTTTCTTCCGCGTGCGCGCGTACATACAATAATATGGGTGGGCAGGGTTGCCTGTGTCGTATTTGCAGGGTCTTAGCCGCAGGGGCTGTCTCCCGTAACCCTAGGGTTATGAAAAACTACCTATAGGGTTACGATGAACTAACCGTAGGGTTACGATGAACTAACCGTAGGGTTACGACACGTTAGCCCTATGGGTTTGCGAAACCGTCTTGAGCGTGAACGGATTCTACCCTTTCTGGTGGTGACGGTGGAGCCGCTTCATGCAGGAAGTGTCCCCCGTCCGCTTTGGCTTATTGCCGCTCGCAGCCGTTCGTTGAAGTTGGTCGCTCCGAACAAATCCTCGAGAAATAAGTGCATACGGTAACGCCAGTAATGGTCGGCCTCGGCGGGTACGTTGATTTGCTCCTCTTCCGGTGCAGGATGGCGCAGGCTCTCATCGGTAGAGAGCCAGTCCTGCAAGGCCAGCAGGCAGAGCATGGAAGGCGATGCGAGGTGCTGTCTGACAACTTCCCCGCAGGCTTCCGCAGGTGCGTCTGCCGGGGCTTTTCCTTCCCTGTGCAGCACCTCGTTCCAAAACTGTTGCGTCCGTTCCGCATCCTGTCGCCACCAGAGCCGCAGGGGGGGCATGTCGTGCGTGGCGATGGTGGCCACGGAGAGGTATGGGTTCTGCTCCAGTTCCGCGAAGCGCCGGCCGAACGCTTTCGGCATCGACTGTATTTCTAGTGAGAGCACTTGGAGTCGTTGCAGTATGCCCTTGGCACTTGCCGGTATCATCCCGAGGTCTTCCGCGCAGGGGAGCATGGACAGCCCTCCGTCCGCTTCGGCGTAGTTGGTGACGGGCGGGAGCTTCTTCATAGCCTCATGCGCCCAAAATGCGTTGTGGCGTACATAGAAGAAATCATCGTGCAGGCGGTCAAAGGCCGCTTGCTGATCTGCTGGCAGGTTGGCGTAGGCCTGTGTCAGCCTGCCGCATACGCGCGGATGGTACTTGCCGGGGCGTTCCTCGTCTTCTATGAAGAGTACGTCAGTCATGATGGCCCGCAGCATATTTTTCTGTTCTGCTGTCAGTGTTTCGGGAATCGGGCCGTTGCTACCGTTTCGCAGCGTGTAGTAGCCCCCTTCGCGGCGGAGTCGGTTGCGCAATGCAGGTGGCAGGCTGGCACGTTGCTGTTCTGTGATGTGCGGACGCACGTAGAAGTCGATGGGGAGCGTGAAGCCGGCCTCGCGTATCTCTGCCGGGCTGAGCGGCAGGGCGGGACGGAAGTGGCCTAGGAGGGCGGACGGCGCGTGCTGTGGTATTTCCCAAATGCGGAAGAACCCGAGGACATGGTCGATGCGGTAAGCATCGAAGTAACGCGCCATGTGGGACAAACGCTGCCGCCACCATTGGTAGCCGTCCTTTGCCATCTCCTCCCAATTGTACGTAGGGAAGCCCCAGTTCTGCCCTTCGCGGGCGAAATCGTCCGGTGGAGCACCGGCCTGTTTGTCCAGATGGAACAGGCGGGGCAGTTCCTTGGCCGGGATACTGTCGCGGCTCACTCCGATGGGGATGTCTCCTTTCAGTATGATGCCTCGCTGCCGTGCATGGTTGTGTGCGGCGGACAGCTGGCGGTGGAGCACGAACTGCACGAAGCGGTAGTAGCCCGCTGTACGTACGGATGTGCCTTTTCCTGCGTAGAAGCGGGCGTAAGGCTGCAGCCAGTAGGCGTTCTCCTCCGCGAATTGGCGGAAAGCCCCGGTGGACAGGGTGCGCCGACCCTCCGTCCTGTAGATATCATCCAGTAGGAGCAGTTTCAAGCGGAGCACGGCCTCGTAGTCCATCTGTGGTAGGTCGTTCAGTTTTTCCGCCTGGCTTACATAGCGACGGAAGGCAGGTGTGTCGCTCCATTCGCGCGGGTCGAGGTAGATGGGGTGCAGGGCGAAGACGGACATACTGCTGTAGGGGTAGGAGTCGCGCCACGTCCCGTGGAATGTCGTGTCATTGATGGGGAGAATTTGTATGGCACTCATCTGCACACTTGCAGCCCAGTCCGTGAGCATCCGCAGGTCACCGAAGTCGCCGACCCCCCAGCTGCCCTGGCTACGGAGGGCGAAGACGGGGATGACGACTCCCGCCCCGCGCCAACAGGGGAGGGCGAGGCGTGGCGATGAAGCGAAGACGGTGGTCCGTTCATGTCCGTTCATGTTTGCGGGTGGAGTGGGGGAGAGGTGGCGGTTCGCTCCCTCCTCCCAGCGGAGGCGGTGCGGTTCTTTCCCGTCAATGAGTACGAATTTGTAGTCAAAGCCCTGCCGGATGTCCGCTTCGTCCAGTTGGCAACTCCAGGCGTAAGTGCCTGTGCGTTGCAGGGGGACAGCTTTCGTCGTGTCCCAGCCGCCGAGCGACGGACAGCTTCCTGCTACGCCCCACCGCCATCCTTCGGGTGCGGGCAGTGCGGCGAGGGTCAGTGTCGCGCCAGTCGTGCCGAAGTCCTCACGGACAATGCCGAAACGGGCTCCGAAAACGCATTCCGTGAATGCGGAATGGCGGAAGACCGGCGCGATGCCCGCCTCTGTCCAGCTATCCAGTACGTGCAACTGTTCCCGTTCCTCCGGCAGATGGAGTTGGCGCAGAGCATCCTGCTCCTCACGGACCGTGTGTCCGTCGGCTGTCAGGGCGTAGTCGTAGCGGAGCCAATATGCCTTTGGGGTCGTTTTGAGCTGTCCTGTCCATGTGTGACCGTCGGTGGTTTCAAGTGCCAGTCGGCCTTGCTGTCCGTCGGAGGTGGTGTAGCGCAGTTCTATCGCCTCCCCCCAGCGCGTGTGGTAGGGCAGACGGAAAGTTATGAGTGCCATGCGGTTTGTTCTTATGCTTGTGTGATTTCCTCCGCAAAGATAGGCTTTTTTGGCGCAAAACGCGTATCTTCGCGCCGTAAATCACGCCCAGTCCTGTCATGAAGCAGCGTTTCATCCTCCTTTCTGGCATTTATTCCGCCTTTATCCTCGCCTGCGTTGTGCAGAAGCCGTTGTTCCTGGCCGTTTATGGCGGGCGTGTCGGTGCAGGGTCGGCGGATTGGTGGCGCGTGGTGTGGCACGGTCTGCCGCTCGACTCTTCCGTGGCTGGTTACCTAACTGCCCTGCCGGCTCTGTTACTCATATTTTCAATTTGGCGGACAGGCCGTTGGTTGCGGACATCGCTGCGGGTGTGCTTCAGTTTGGCGGCATTCATCCTGGTCAGTACCTTTGTCGTGAACATCGCACTCTACGGATACTGGGGCTTTCCTCTTGACACGACCCCACTTTTTTACTTCTTCTCTTCACCGCGTGACGCGCTTGCGAGTGTGAGTGTGTGGGCTGCCTTGGGCGGCATTGCGGCCATCCTGTTCGGTACAATCTTGCTGTGTGTAGTTCTGAGCAGCCTTCTCCCGCAGTCGTGGCAGCCGGTACGCCACCGTTGGAGGGCAACATTTCTTCTTCTCCTCTTGGCTGCGGCTCTTTTCATCTCCATTCGGGGGGGGGTAACAGTGAGCACGATGAATACGGGACGGGCTTATTTCAGCGAGAAACCCGTCTTGAACCACGCGGCGGTCAATCCGGTGCTCAGTCTTCTGGAGTCGCTCTCAAAAGAGGCTGACTTCGCCTCGCAGTATCGCTTTTTGGAACCGGATGAGGCCGATCGCCTTTTCGGTGAACTGACGGCGGAGGTGACGCAGGCCGATAGTGCGCGGTTGCCGCTTACAGTGGAGCGTCCCGACATCTACTTGGTCGTGCTGGAGAGTTTCTCGTCGCACTTGATGGCGACCCTCGGTGGGAAAGCGGATGTGGCCGTGTGTCTTGACAGTATCGCGGCGGATGGGCTGCTCTTCACGAACTTTTATGCCAACAGCTTCCGAACAGACCGTGGTCTTGTGGCAGTGCTGAGCGGCTATCCGGCACAGCCTACGACGAGCGTCATGAAGTATCCGCGCAAGACACAGGGGCTTCCTTCTATCGCGAGGGCACTGCGTGCAGCAGGTTACCGGGCGCACTATTATTACGGCGGCGACGCGGACTTCACCAATATGCGCTCCTATCTTGTCAGTAGCGGCTTTCAGCGCATCGTGTCGGACCATGATTTCCCCCTCAGTGCGCGTCTGAGCAAATGGGGTGTGCCGGACCACCTGCTTTTTGAACGTCTGAAGGAAGACTTAGCCGTAGAATCAAGGCGTGCGGAACCAACATTTACCGTCGTGCAGACGAGTAGCAGCCACGAGCCGTTCGATGTGCCGTATCATCGTCTCCGCGACATGCGGCTGAATGCCTTCGCCTATACGGACAGCGTGGTGGGCGGCTTCGTCCGGACGTTGCGGGGGCAGGCGGCGCGCTGGGCGCGGTCGCTTGTCGTTCTCGTACCCGACCATTTGGGTGCCTACCCGGAGCATATAGACAACCTGTCGCCGGAGCGCTATCGGATTCCGCTGTTGCTTACGGGCGGCGCGCTGGACGCGCACGGACGGAACGCCACTTACGGCTCGCAGACTGACATTGCGGCGACACTGCTCGCCGCGTTGGGGCTTCCCCATGCGGACTTCGCGTTCAGCAAAAATCTGCTGGATACTTCCGCACCCCACTATGCCTTCTTCACCGTGCCCGACGCGTTCGGTATGGTCACGGCTGAGAATACCGTTGTATATGACAACAAGGCGGCATGCGTCCGCCTTGACAGCGGTGCCGCTCCCGGGCGTAATCTGCCTTATGGCAAGGCTCTGTTACAAAAACTCTATGATGACCTGGCGCACCGCTGAAGCATCGGCGCGCTTTAACGATAGCAATGCATTATGTTAGAACAGCTCTTGTGGCTTGACGATAGCATCCTGCTCGCCGTTAATGGCTTGCACAATGAATACTTTGACCGCTTCATGTGGCTCGTGTCCGACAAGTGGGTGTGGGTTCCTTTATACTTTGCGCTTGCCTATGCCCTGTGGCGACGTTTCGGCTGGCGTGGTTTGGTGGTAAGTCTCTTGGCGGTAGGACTGACTTTTGCCGTGACCGACCACTTCAGCATCCAAGTGTTCCGTCCCATTTTCAATCGCCTGCGTCCGACGTGTTCCGACAATCCGATTTCCGTTTATGTGCATCTGGTGAATGGTTATACGAGCGGACGTTGCGGTTTCCCCTCGGCTCATGCCGCCAATACGGTAGGCTTAGCTGTGCTGATGGGAGCAGTGTTCCGCCGCCGCGTCCTGTCGCTGTTCCTTGCGGGCTGGGTCATGTTAGTCTGCTACTCGCGAATGTACCTCGGTGTCCATTATTTGGGCGACCTGCTTGGCGGGGTGGTTTTCGGTGCGGCTGTAGCCGGGGTGTTCTTCTGGTTGTATCATGTCTCACTCCGGCTACACCCGGATGACAACGGCCACGGACGTATGGAACTTCTACCTGCCGTTGTTGTAGTGTGTGTCACGTTAGTTATTGCCGTCGCGGCCTTCTTTTGATGAAAAAAAGGCGGGAAGATTTTGCCGCATGAGAAGGATTGTCTATTTTTGCGGTAGAAATAAAGCAAAGGCTGTACCGGTTTGATTGGGATTCTCATCAATAAAACTTTGAAACCGAGGAAGCTGACTTGCTGATGGCGTGCCGATATGCGCGAATTGGCGTAGGGTCGGATTACAAAGGCAGGAGGAGCACTCAAATCCTATTCTTTACAGGAGTTTCATCACATCATCGGTCAGCCATTTTTAATGCCCGTAGCGGAAATTCCGTTACGGGCATCTTGCTGCCTTAGGCTGCCTCCGGATGGGTGTTTCCCCGTGCGGGACAGTATCAGAAGTCCATCGCCATTTTTGCGGATTCGTCCTCGGAGAGTGCGGTAACCTTCGTCTGAAGGACGCGGTAAACGCGCTTGCAGAGGCTGAGGACGGAGGGACGGTGTGTCGTGACGATACACGTTTTGTTCGGTTGCTGGCGGATGATGTTGCGCAGCACGGCACGTTCTGTTGTTACATCCAGGGCCGAGGTGGCTTCATCCAGCAGGAGGATGGGCGCATCGCGCAGGATAGCGCGTGCGATGGCTATGCGCTGCGCTTGTCCCTCGGAGAAACCGCGTCCGCGCTCGCCAACTTTGGCATTGATGCCATCGGGTAATTTTTCTATGAAATCCCATGCGCAGGCCGTCTTGAGCGCTTCGGTGATTTCTTCGTCCGTAGCATCCGCTTTTGCTACGCGGAGATTTTCCGCTATAGTGCCAGCTAAGAGCGTGTTACCTTGGGGAACGTAGGAGACGAGGCGGCGGGTGTCGGCATTGACTGTGAACTCCCTGCCATCAGTCTGGCCGTAAACCTGTACTTCACCGCTTTGGGGACGCACAAGGCCGAGGATGAGACGTATCAGGGTCGTCTTGCCTTCGCCGGAGGGGCCGATGAGGGCAATGATTTCCCCAGGATGGGCTTCCAGTTGCGAGTTGGTGATGACCTTTTCGCCTTCCGCATAAGCGAAATCTACACCCCGCATTCTGACAGATACGCCGTGGGCAGCCACCTCGCTGGGCAGGGGGGACTGTCCTTCGGAAGAGTGTACTTCACGCGGCAACTGTACGAGTTCGCGGATGCGGTGGGCGGAGACGGAACTGTCAAGCATACTGGGGATAATGCCTGTGACGCTACCGAAAGAGCGCGTTAGTTTGGCGCGTTGTTGTAGGAATAGGGTCATGGTTCCGTAGGTGATGGACCGCGTCCACAACAACCATAGGCAGTAACCAAAAATGACGAACTGTACGACCATTTTGATGAGTGACAGAATGACGTTAGTCTTGATGCCGAACATATTCATCTCCAGTTGGATGTCCTTGAACTTGCCCTGCCAGTCGCGCAACTTCTCGCTAAAGTAGGGCATCACGCCGAACGACTTAATTGTGTCAAGGTTGTAGAACGTTTCCACATGGAAGGACATCACTTCACTGCCCATCTCCTTCACCCTCTTGCTGTATGCGCGCTGTTTCTTGATAATCATACGGGAGAATCCCACTGTGAGCGGGAAGCCTACCAAGGCGAGGAACGGCATTACATGGTCGTAGTGCCAGAGTACGGCGAACGTCGCGATGAAGTTATAGATGGACAGAATAACATTAGGTAACCAACCGATGGCATTGCCAATGACGGTACCAGTGTCACCTCCGAAGCGGTTTAGGATGTCACCGTTGCTGTATTTGTTCAGTGCCTGCCAGTCCGCATCCAGCAGCTTGTCGTAAATGTCCGCTTGGATATCGTTGGATATCCTGATGTTGAGTTTCAGTGAGACGCGGCCGGACAGGCTGCCGAAAATGAGGTTGAAGATGGTACTGCCCACGCCAAGCGAGACGAGCAGCCAGAGGTACTCCGTCTTGTAACCCGTCACAATGTCAATGAGGTATTTCCCCACGATACCGCTCACCAGTCCAAGCGTGCTACCGAGGAATCCCAGTACCATATAATACAGAATGATGCCCTTGTAGCGTTTGCTGTAGGAGAAAATCCACCGCCAGTCGTCAATGATTTCCCGAAACGTACCCTCCTTCCAGCGTCGGATAAGCATGTCGATGGAATGGAATGAGGAGTATTTCTTTTCTTCTTGGGGTTCTGTTTGTGCCATACGCGTCTGCGTGTTTTGATTTTAGGGGGCAAAGATAGGGAAAAGTGAAGGAACGGGCAAGGGAACCTAGGTCCAAGTACCTATTGGGGCTGTTTCCGAGTGGCAGGTGTGCTTGCCTGGAAACGAATAAGGCTGGGTGGGCGATATATACAATGAAGGGAATCCCGAGCGGAATTCCCTTCATTTCTGTTATGGTAGGGGGAAGTTTTTATTCCCCGCTTTCCATTGCTGCTTTCAGCGCGGCGAGAGCGTCGTTGTCGCCGAGGCTGTTCGTTGCAGCCTGGTTCTGAATCTTCGGCGTCTCTTCCTTAGCGTCCTTCTTCGGGGCGCGTGCCTTGCGCTCGGCACGCTTTTCTTCGCGCTGGGAGTCTTCAAAGGTACGGCTGTGGCTGAGGATAATGCGCTTGCTGTCCTTGTTGAATTCGATTACCTTGAAGGGCAGTTTCTCGCCTTCCTGCGCCTTGCTGCCGTCCTCCTTCTGGAGATGCTTCGGGGTGGCAAAGCCTTCCACGCCGTACTCTAGCTGTACGACGGCACCCTTCTCGAGAAGCTCCGTGATGGTGCCCTCATGGACGCTACCTTCCGTGAATACGGTCTCGAATACGTCCCAGGGATTCTCCTCCAACTGCTTGTGGCCGAGGCTCAGGCGGCGGTTGTCCTGGTCTATCTCAAGAACAACAACCTCAATGGGTGCGCCGAGCTGCGTGAACTCGCTGGGGTGCTTGATTTTCTTCGTCCAGCTGAGGTCGGAAATGTGGATGAGTCCGTCCACGCCCTCTTCCAGCTCTACGAAGACACCGAAGTTCGTGAAGTTGCGCACCTTGCCCGTGTGCTTCGAACCAACAGGATACTTCTCGGCGATGTCCTTCCAAGGATCGTCTTTCAGCTGCTTGATGCCGAGAGACATCTTACGCTCTTGGCGGTCGAGCGTGAGGATGACGGCTTCTACCTCATCGCCAACTTTCAGGAACTCCTGTGCGCTGCGCAGGTGCTGGCTCCAAGACATCTCGCTGACGTGGATAAGTCCTTCTACGCCTTGGGCTATTTCTACGAATGCACCGTAGTCGGCCATTACAACTACCTTGCCGTGTACCTTGTCGCCCACCTTCAGTTCGGAATCGAGCGCGTCCCAAGGATGCGGGGTCAGCTGCTTAAGGCCTAGGGCGATGCGCTTCTTCTCTTCGTCAAAGTCGAGGATGACGACGTTGAGCTTCTGGTCAAGCTGCACAACCTCCTTCGGGTCGCTCACGCGGCCCCAGCTGAGATCGGTGATGTGTATGAGACCGTCCACGCCGCCGAGGTCGATGAACACGCCGTAGCTGGTGATGTTCTTTACCGTTCCCTCGAGTACCTGTCCCTTCTGCAGCTGTGACATAATCTGCTGCTTCTGTGCCTCGAGCTCAGCCTCGATGAGAGCTTTGTGGCTCACGACGACATTTTTGTATTCCTGGTTAATCTTGACAACTTGGAACTCCATCGTCTTTCCGACGAACACGTCGTAGTCGCGGATGGGCTTCACGTCAATCTGGCTGCCGGGCAGGAAGGCCTCGATACCGAATACATCAACGATCATACCGCCCTTTGTGCGGCACTTGATGAATCCCTTGATGATTTCCTTGTTGTCCAGGGCGGTGTTCACGCGATCCCAAGCCTTGGAGAGGCGGGCCTTGCGGTGGGAAAGGATGAGCTGGCCTTTCTTGTCCTCCTGGTTCTCGATGTAAACCTCTACAGTGTCGCCGACTGCCAGGTCGGGGTTGTAGCGGAACTCGCTGGTGGGAACGACGCCGTCACTCTTGTAGCCGATGCTGACGACGACTTCGCGCTTGTTGATGGCGATGACCTTGCCTTCAACGACTTCTTTCTCGTTTACCTTACCAAGCGTCTGGTCGTAAACCTTCTCCTGTTCCTCGTGGGATGCCCCACCTTCGGCTGTCCCGCTCTCAAATGCGTTCCAGTCAAACTCAGCCAGCGGCTGAACGTTTTTAAAATCTGCCATAAATAGTTTATGGTTGATGGCTGACGGGCTTCGTCCTTTCTCTCCGGCCGAGCTTTACCGCCTCACCATCCGTTAAAAGTTAAACATTAGTGAATTATAACGGCCGCGAAGGTACGCTTTTCTTTCGGAACACGCAATAGCGCGGGCGGATATTTTGTGCACTCCAGAATCACCACGCCGCCTTCATCCTCGCGCCACTCCCCGCTTTCATCCCTACTGTCCCTCCAAAAAATCCCCCCATCTGGAGGGATGGAGGGACACATATATTATATATGCACGTGCGGAGCAGTGGACTCTTTTAGGTCAGGTCTTTGAAGGCGAACTGCGCAGCTTTCACGGCCAGCACGTCGTCAAGGCGGCGCACGGGTGTGTGGTGCGGTGCTGTCTTGAGGAGCTGGCGGTCGGCCTTGGCTTCCTCGGCAATTTTCTTCATCACTTCAATGAAGCCGTCGAGCGTCTCCTTGGACTCCGTTTCCGTAGGCTCTATCATCAGAGCCTCGTGGAAGAGCAGCGGGAAGTAGATGGTGGGTGCGTGGAAGCCGTAGTCCAGCAGGCGTTTTGCCACGTCGAGCGTCTTGACGGCGTCTTCGTCGTGATGGTCGCCGCCGTATTCCTCGCGCATGCCGTCAAAGACGAATTCGTGCTTGCAGAGGCCGTCGATGGGCAGTTTGTAGTAAGCCTTGAGCTGCTCCTTGATGTAGTTGGCGTTGAGCACGGCGAGCTTGCCGGCCATGGCGATATTTTCTCGTCCGAGGCTGAGCAGGTAGGCGTAGGCACGCACTACGATGCCGTAGTTTCCGAGGAAGGCACTGACGCTGCCGAGGGCTTCGTCGTCGCTCTGTATGGTGTATGTGCCGTCAGCCTGCTGCACCACCTGCGGGTTGGGCAGATACTGTTCCAAGCCCCTGCGTACGCCGATGGGTCCGCTACCGGGACCGCCGCCGCCGTGGGGCGTGGAGAAGGTCTTGTGCAGGTTGATGTGCATCACGTCGAAGCCCATGTCGCCGGGACGGCAGACGCCGAGGATGGCGTTGAGGTTGGCGCCGTCGTAGTACATCAGGCCGCCTGCTTCGTGGACGAGTGCGGCTATTTCGGGGATGCGACGCTCGAAGATGCCCAGCGTGTTGGGGTTGGTCATCATCATGGCAGCCACCCGGCCTTCGCACGCTTTCAGTTTCTCTTTCAAGTCGTCTACGTCCACCGTGCCGTCGGCAAGGCTCTTCACCTCCACAACCTCCAGTCCGCAGACGGCGGCAGAGGCGGGGTTCGTGCCGTGGGCAGAGTCGGGTACGAGGACCTTCGTGCGCAGCACGTCGCCTCGCCGTTCGTGGTAGGCGCGGATGGTCATCAGGCCCGTCAGTTCTCCGTGCGCACCGGCAAAGGGGTTGAGCGTGAAGCGGGAGAGGCCCGTCACCTCGCTGAGGATGCGCTGCACGTCGTCGTAGAGCGCCAGGAGTCCCTGCACGGTCTCTGCGGGCTGCAAGGGATGCGTGCCGGTGAAGGCAGGCAGGGCTGCGAGCTCCTCGTTGAGTTTGGGATTATACTTCATCGTGCAGGAGCCGAGGGGGTAGAAGCCCGTGTCCACGCCGAAGTTGTTGTTCGAGGAATTGGTGTAGTGGCGCACGACGGTGAGTTCGTCGCACTCGGGAAGGTCGGCTTCCTGCTGGCGGCTGAGCGCCTCGGGCAGCTGGCAGAGGCAGTATCCCTCCACGTCGTTCTTCGGCAGCGAGTAGCCTGTGCGGCCAGGCTGCGAAAGCTCGAATATCAGTTTGCTGTAATATGTGTTGTTCATGAGTCGGCTATTTTAAGAGTTGCACTAAAGCGTCCATTTCTTCCCGTGTGCGCTTTTCCGTCACCGCGATGAGCAGCTGGTCGTCTCCCACCTTCACGCCCGGCAGCAGACCGGCTTCGAGGGCGCGCCGGAAGAAAGCGTCGCGGTCCGCGATGCGCAGGAGGAACTCGTTGAGGAAAGGCGCGTCATAAACCCGTTCCGCCTTGCCTGTCCTGACAAGCGCGTCGCAGAGGTAGTGCGCCTTGGCGTAGCTCTGCTCGTTCACTTCGCGCAGCCCCTTGTTGCCCATGAGGGAGAGGTAGAGGGCCACGTAGAGACACATGATGCCCTGCGCCGTGCAGATGTTCGACGTGGCCTTTTCGCGGCGGATGTGCTGCTCGCGGGCCTGCATGGTCAGCACGAAGCAGCGCTTGCCGTCGGCATCCACCGTAGCACCCACGAGGCGTCCCGGCATCTTGCGCACGTGTTCCCTCTTCACGCAGAGGTAGCCGCAGTAAGGGCCTCCGTAGGAGAGGGGGAAGCCCAGGCTCTGCGCGTCGCCGCAAGCGATGTCCGCACCCCATTCGCCCGGCGTGCGGAGTGCGCCCAGGGCAGAGGCGACGGTGTTCACCACGAAGAGCGCCTTCACGGCATGGCAGGCGTCGGCCAGTCCCGCGAAGTCCTCGATGAGGCCGTTGCGGTTGGGCTGCGCCACGATGACACCCGCCACGTCGCCCGCCCCGAGGCGTTCCTTGACAGCTTCGAGGTCCGTCAGTCCGTTCTTGGCGGGCACCTCCACGAGGTCCACGCCGTGGAAGTGGGCGTATGTGCGTACCACGCGCAGCACCTCCTCCGCGAAAGTCTGGGAGACGACGACGACATTCTTCTTGCGCGCCGAGTGTACGCACATCATCATGGCCTCGGCCGTAGCCGTCGCGCCGTCGTACATGGAGGCGTTCGAGATGTCCATGCCCGTCAGTTCGGCCATGAGGCTCTGGTATTCAAAGATGTATTGCAGCGTGCCCTGCGAGATTTCAGCCTGGTAGGGCGTGTAGCTGGTGGAGAACTCCGATCGCGCCGTGATGTAGGGGACGACGCTGGGCTGGTAGTGGTCGTAGGCACCCGCGCCCGCAAAGCACACGAGGGGCTTCACGTCGGCAGCCAGTCTGCCCACCGTGCGGCGCACTTCCAGTTCGCTCTGCGCACCGGGGATGTCCAGCTCGCGGTGCAGTTTCAGTTCCTCGGGCACTTCGGCGTAGAGCTCGTCCAGCGAGTTTACGCCGATGACCTCCAGCATCTGCCGGAGGTCCTCCGAGGTGTGGGGGAAATACTTGTGTTGCATTCTTTTTGTGGTATTACGGTGTTTTCTGATATTATTATTTTTGCATGTCCGCACCCTCGTGCGTTCGTACTTATCGGGTTGATGGTGCGAATGCAGGGGTGGGTTTTTCGTTTCGTGCTGCAAAGATAATGAAACGCGGTGTATTTGCGCAATTATACCCCGACATTTATCTATTTTTCTTTTCGTTTCTTTGGAGCGGAGGCCGGCTTCTCCCGTTCCTTTGCGGGGAAGCGTAGTGTGTGAACCGCGTGTAGGAGAAACCATCCATAGGGTTACGAACCCCGCGCCGCCGGATGTAGGGGAGTAGGTGTTCCTCCCTATGGTAAATCGGCCCGGTGGCGAAAAAAGCCGCCGCCTGTTTTGCGTTGCGCCCGCCTTATGTTATTTTTGCCTGCCTAATAATATAATAACGGAGTATCCATGAAACCGATATTCATAGCCGGCCCTTGCGTCATCGAGTCTGCGGAGTTGCTTGACACGGTGGCGGCGGAGCTTGTCCGTATCAGCCGGGTGACGGGTGTCGACATCATCTTCAAGGCCAGTTTCGACAAGGCCAACCGCACGTCCGTGCGCTCCTTCCGTGGTCCGGGACTGGAGCGAGGCTTGCAAATGCTGGCCGATGTGAAGAGCAAGTATGGCCTGCGCCTGACGACGGACATCCACGAGAGTTGTCAGGCCGCGCCCGCAGGCGAGGTGGTGGACGTACTGCAAATTCCCGCCTTTCTCTGCCGTCAGACCGACCTGCTCGTAGCCGCAGCCCGCACAGGGTGTGTGGTAAACATCAAGAAGGCGCAGTTCCTCTCCGGCGAGGATATGCAGTTCCCTGTGGAGAAGGCGCGCGATGCTGGGGCGGGGGAGGTGTGGCTCAGCGAGCGGGGCAGCACATTCGGCTACAACAACCTTGTTGTGGATTTCCGTAACATCCCCGTAATGGCACGTTGGGCGGACCGCGTCGTGATGGACTGCACCCATAGTGTGCAGCGTCCCGGCGCGGCGGGTGGGAGCACGGGGGGCAATCGCGAGTATATCCCCGCCATGGCTCTGGCCGCCAAGGCTTTCGGTGCGGCTGGCTACTTCTTTGAGACGCATCCCGACCCTGACAGCGCGAAGAGCGACGGGCCGAATATGCTCTATCTGCGCGACCTGGAGGGCGTGATACGCTCTCTGTTGTGAATTTCAACCTTCCACTTCATGATGACTAACTGGAAAGAAATCGGCATACAGTGCCTGCGTGATGAGGCAGCGGCCGTCTTGGGGCTGATACCCCAGATGGACGATAGTTTTGAGCGCGCTGTGGACACCGTGCTCCGCTGCCCCGGAAAACTTATCGTTACGGGTGTTGGCAAGAGCGGACATATCGGCGCGAAAATAGCTGCCACGATGTCCTCTACGGGTACGCCCAGCTTTTTCGTCAATCCCTTGGACGTGTTTCACGGCGACCTCGGGGTTATCACTTCTGAGGACGTGGTGCTTGCCATCTCCAATAGCGGTGAGACGGACGAACTCCTGCGTTTCGTCCCGCTGTTGCAGGAGATGCGCGTTCCCGTCATCAGCATGACGGGCAATCCCCGCTCGAAACTGGCGCAGTGTTCCGTCGCCCACCTCAGCACGGCCGTGGAGCACGAAGCCTGCCCCTTAGGTCTGGCTCCCACCAGCTCCACGACGGCGGCTCTCGCCATGGGCGATGCACTGGCCTGCGCCTTGATGGAGGCGCGCGGATTTAAGGCTGCGGACTTTGCACACTTCCACCCGGGCGGCTCCCTCGGCAAGCGCTTGCTGACGAAGGCGCGCGATGTGATGCGCACGGACGACCTGCCCGTCATTCCCCCCACGATGCAGATGGACGAAGCCCTCATTCGTATGACTGGCGGCCGCCTTGGTCTCTGCGTAGCCGTGCAGGAGGGGCAAGTCGTCGGCATCATAACGGACGGCGACATCCGCCGCGCCATACAGCAGTCGCGCGATGGTTTCTTCCGGCGCACCGTGGCCGATGTGATGACCCGCAGCCCTAAGTGCGTATCTCCCGACGCGAAAATCGCCGAGATAGAACGTATTCTGCACGATAATAAGATCCACTGCGTCCTCGTTACCGACTCCGGCAACCACCTGCTTGGCATCGTGGATTCCTTCCGTACCGTTCTCTGATAATGAAACGCTGCACCGCCCTTCTCTGCCTGCTGCTTTGCATCGCCGCCTCCGCCCAGGAGCGCAGCGATTCCGCCGTGGTCGCTTGGTTGCGGTCGGAGTATGGCGTGCGCTTCAGCGGGAACAACCGCCTCGTTTTCTTCCAGACTGGGCAGGAGAAATTCGACGATCTCTTTGCCGCAGTCCGGCAGGCGCGCAAGAGTATCCACCTGGAATATTTCAATTTCCGTAACGACAGCATCAACCGCCGCCTCTTCCAGCTCCTCGGGGAGAAGGCTGAGGCGGGCGTGGAGGTGCGTGCGCTGTTCGACGGCTTCGGCAACCGCTCCAACAACCGGCCTTTCCGCCGACGCCACCTGGACAGCATCCGCCGTCACGGCATAGAAATCGTGGAGTACGACCCCGTCCGTTTCCCCTACATCAACCACGCCTTCCACCGCGACCACCGTAAGATTGTCGTTATTGACGGTCTTGTGGCCTATACCGGGGGCATGAACGTGGCCGACTACTACATCACGGGCAAGCCGGAGTTCGGCGAATGGCGCGACATCCATTGCCGTGTGGAGGGCGACGTTGTAGATGAGCTGCAGGCCATCTTCGTCAATTTCTGGAATGCGGCCACTCACAGCCGCCTTAGCGGACCGGAATATTACACCGGCGGACGCGATGCGCGCCGCTACTTCAGCGGTCTGAAGGCGGATACCTGCCAGTCGGCAGGCAGCAAGTGCATCGGCGTGGTGGACCGTGTTCCCCGCAGGACGCCTTCCATCATGCGCCGCACCTTCGTGCGTGCCATCGACGCCGCACAGGAACAGGTGCAAATCATCAATCCCTACCTCACACTTTCGCCTGCCATCCGCCGTGCGCTGAAGCGGGCCTGCAAGCGCGGCGTGGACGTGCAGGTGATGATCTCCTCCAAGAGCGACATACCCATTACGCCGCGTATCGTGGAGCACAACGCCCACCGCCTCATGAAGCACGGCGCGCGCGTTTACGTCTTCGAGGGTGGCTTCCACCACAGCAAGATCATGATGGTGGACGGTCGTCTCGCCTTCGTAGGGAGCACCAACCTCAACAGCCGCAGCCTCCGCTACGACTATGAGTGCAACCTGCTTGTGGCCGACGCCCCTTCCACCCAGGGATTGCAGAACATTTTCCGCGAGGATAGCGCGGCGCGCTGCTGGCTGCTCACGCCCGAGACGTGGAAGAAGAACTTCAAGCCCGGCCGCCGCTTCGCCGCATGGTTCTGGCAGTTCCTCGGCCCATTCGTGTAACGCGGGCCGGCAAGCGGACCGCGTGGCGGGCACCCCCGCCGCAGTCCGGCATAACCAGTACAAAACGACACACAGATATGAGCAATTATTTCCGCAGTTGGGATAGTGACACCTCCGAGAAACAGGCCTTTCTTGAAGCCGGCCGCCTCGTTGTGTTCGGTTTACGCGATGCTTTCGTTGGCCTCGGCCTCCTTCTTTGGACACTCGGCCGCCTTGCCTACCGTCTCCTGAAGGCCGTAGGATGGGGTATCTGGCGGGGGCTGCAAGGCTTCCTCCAGGGAATGAAGGACATACTCAACGCCAGCAACCCCAAGGACGAGTAGTTGCCGTTTCCAGAGCGTTGGGACGGTAATCCGTATCGGTCGTATATTAAGCGCCGTCCGCTCGGCATAGCCAAGAGTGGACGGCGCTTATTGTTACCGTTTCCGTTATGTACGTTAATGCTTCCTCTCTCATCGGGCGGAAGGCGTGCGGCCTGTGGGGAGGGCTGCTGCGGTGGGTACGACGTGCGTTCCGCTCACCCGGCATCCACCGCCCCCCGGGTCAGTCCCTACCGGCCCCGCTGGTAGCTCACTTCGTAGTAGCAGGGATAGACTTTTGTCTTTGCATCGTCCTGCCCTTCGCGGCTGGGTACGATGAGGCGCACGAGGGCTATTTCCTCATCGGCGGCGGCCTGCCGCCCGAGATTCACGAAGGTGAGGGGGATGAGCCATGCGCTCGGCACGGCCTGTCCGTAGGCGGCGCGCATAAGACCGCTCGTGAAATGTGCGGTAAAAGTGCCCGACGTGTTCGTGACGTTCATTATCTCCGGCCTGGTGGCATACTGCTGGATGAGGTTGGTGGACTGAATGGTGTCTGCCGCGATGTTAAATTCCGTGTAACGGCAGATAACGGCGGTGCTTTCGCCGTTCTGCAGCTTCTTACCCGTACCTTTCCTGACGATTTGCATATAGATGCCTGAGCCGTTGAAGAGGACAAACTCGTTCTTAGCTACATCAGTAGTGGAGTCGTTGGCGTAGAACTCTTCCTCCGTGATGGGGTTGATCGGGGCCGGGTGGTTGATGTAGTAGGTGCCGGACTCGGGGTCTGTCACCTGTACCCCTTTCTTCAGGAAGGCTTGTATCTGCTTCCGCTCGCGTTTGAGGTCGTCGGCGTAGGAGTCATCGTCGTTGCAGCCTGTCGTGAGGCCGCCTATCCCCGTGGCGAGTGCCACGGCGGCCAGTAGCGTGTGGATACTTTTTTTCATCTTGGGTCAGGGCTCGGGGTCGGGCGTGATGAGTTTGTAGCCCTTGCCGTGGATGTTGATGATTTCTACGCTAGGGTCTGCTTTGAGGTGCTTGCGCAGTTTCGTGATATAGACGTCCATTGAGCGCGCATTGAAGTAGTTGTCGTCAATCCAGATGGTCTTGAGCGCGAAGTCGCGCTGCAGGATTTCGTTGGCGTGTGCGCAGAGCAGGGAGAGCAGCTCGCTTTCCTTCGTCGTGAGCTTCGCAGGCTCCCCGTTCCGTGTCAGGGTCTGTTTTTGTGTGTCGAAGGTGAACTCGCCCAGTTTATATACCGTCCTGTCGTGGTTTTTCTTTCCCTTGACGCGGCGCAGGATGGCCTCGATGCGCAGTGTGAGCTCCTCCATGGAGAACGGCTTGGTGATGTAGTCGTCCGCGCCGAGCTTGAAGCCTTCCAGGATGTCCTCTTTCAGGGTTTTGGCGGTAAGGAAGATAATGGGTACCTCCTCGTTCAGTTGGCGGATGTCCTTGGCCAGCGAGAAACCGTCCTTTTTGGGCATCATCACGTCGAAGACGCAAATGTCGAATTTCTCCTGCATGAAGGCTTTGTAGCCGGTCTCTCCGTCCGGGCAAAGCTCCGTCTCGTAGCCTTTTGCCTGCAGGTACTCCCTAAGCAGCATGCCTAAGTTCTCGTCGTCCTCGCAGAGGAGGATTTTCATGTTCTCGTTCATACTTGTTTATCCTTTGTGTTAGTGGTTTGTATCTGTCGTATCAGTGTTTGCTCTCTTTGAGGATGGGCAGCGTGATGAGGAATGACGTGCCTTTACCCGGTGCGCTGTCGGCGTGTATGGTGCCCTGATGGAAGCTTACCACTTTCTTCACGTAGGCCAGCCCGAGGCCGAAGCCTTTCACGTCGTGGCGGTTACCGGTGTGTGCCCGGTAGAATTTTTCAAATATTTTCTTGAGGTCCTCGCGTTTGATGCCGATGCCGTTGTCGCGTACGGTAACGACAATGCGTCCGCTGCGGTTGGCACTGGAGAGTATGATGTGCAGCGGTTGTTCGGGCTGCTTGTATTTGACGGCGTTATCCATCAGGTTAAAGAGTACGTTCGTCAGGTGCATTTCGTCTCCATATACGGTGTCTTCGTCGGCCTCCAGCTGTGTGGTGATTGTACCGCCCGCGCTTTCCACCTTGAGGCGGAAGGTGTTGGCCACGTCCTCCAGTATCTTGTTGAGGCGGAGTTCGCGTTGGGTGTACGTGCCGCCCTTCTCATCGAACATGGACATCTGGAGTACTTTCTCCACCTGGAAGCGCAGGCGTTTCGTCTCGTCATTGATAATGCCGGATACGTGCCGCAGCATTCCTTCGTTCTTCGTCACGGAGGAGTCATTAAGCATCTGTGCGGCGAGGGAGATGGTGGAGATGGGTGTCTTGAACTCGTGCGTCATGTTGTTGATGAAGTCGTTCTTGATCTCCGTGAGCCGTTTCTGCCGGAAGATGGTGTAGATGGTGAAGATGAACATACAGAGCAGTACGAACGTGAAGAGCAGTGCGGGAACGATGAACTGCACACCGGTGAACACGTAGCGCATCATGCCCGGGAAGTGGATGTTGAGCACGCCCTGCCGCCCCGCCGCATCGTTGGCGAAGAGTACTTGTGTGAAGGCGCGTTCCTCGCCGCGCGCGTCGTAGTCGGCGCAGCGGCATACGGTGTCGCCCAGGGCATCGGTCACGTAGTAGTGGTACACCAGTCCGTCCTCGTCAATGCCGTTATTGCGCAGCGCGCGCGCCAGGTCGCCTTCCAGCCCGCCCAGCCGTTCCTTCAGCGTGCGGCTTCCCGCCGCGCTGTAGGGGGCTTGTGTGCCGACGGCTGTCCCGTAGCGGCGTTCGCGACGGGGTGGGGGGGTATAGGGGGCTGTCCCGTCCGTTTCCTCATGTGCGGTCAGTGCTGTTGTGTCGCTCGCTGCAGTCGCTGTGCTTCCGGACGCCTCTTCCGGTTTCTGCCTCCCGCCTTCCGGCGTGAGCGGTGCGGCCTCACCCTCTTCTTCCAGTTCGTAGGCCACTTGGTAGAGGGCGCGTCCTACAGCCTCGGCGAACTGCTCGCTGCGCATCCGCACTACTTGCTCGAAGTAGCGCGTCTGCAAGTAGAGCAGCACGATGAACGAGGCGCCCATCGCGATGGCTATGGTCCAGATGGTTTTCTTCTTCACGTTGTCGGTGTGCCTGCGTGTGCGGCGGCGTGCCGTCCCGTGCGTGCCGTCCCGTGGTATCCGCAGTCGGCGGCGCGCGGCTGTACCCGTGCTTTCCGCAGTTTCAGCGCAAAGATACGCCGCCACCGTAAAAACCAAAATTTTTTACTCAAAAAAAGAAAAAAAACCGCCTATTTTAACGTTCGTTTACGACAGGTGGGTAAACACGTACCTACGGGTAGCCGTTCCGATAGTATGTAGCGGTGGAAGCGGAGCCTGCGGCCAGCCCGCCCTGTGCCGCCTTTCCGCTCCGCTCCCGGCGGGATGCCGGGACCGCCCCGGGGCTGTGCGTGAACTTACCCGCAGGGTTACGGAAAACTACCCGTAGGGTTACGGCGGACTACCCGTAGGGTTACGATGAACTGCCCGCAGGGTTACGGTGCGTTCCCTGGGATGTACGGAAGACGGGGGTGGAGGCCAATGCCTCCACCCCCGTCAGTGTTTTTCGCCCCGGCTCTGCTGTAGCGAAGCTATTGGCAGGTTTGCCGCCGCTCCGGCGGGACGTAGCGGGTGTTTACTTCACCACGACTTTCCTGCCGTTGCGGATGTGTACGCCCTTCTGTGCCGGGTTGCCGCCGAGCCTCCTGCCGTCGAGCATGTACCAGGTGTCGGGTGTCTGCACCGTACCCACCGCGCCGATGCCGGTCAGCACGTCGTCGCCCTCGTATTCCAGCCACTCGCCGTTGCCTTCGCCCAGGGCCGTGCCGCTCCAATAGTACGGTGCCCAGCCTTTCTGCCTGGCATCGCCCACCTGTACCATCATACAGCTGTTCTGCTCGCCCTCCACGTAGGGTGCGATGACCCTGAGCACGCATCCCTCACGTGCAGGCAGGCTGGCAATCAGGGCGTCCATGGCGGTGTCGGCTATGCCGTTCAGGTAGCAGTACAGCTCCGTGAGCATCCCGTTCTGCGCCAGGTTGAGCTCCGTCAGGCTGTTCTGCGAGCAGTCCAGCGCTTCGAGTGCGGTGAAGTGCTCCACGCCCGTGAGGTCGCTGATGCCCAGTCCGCTGACGTCCATGCGCCGTGCGGCCTCTATTTCCTCGGGGATAAGCCAGCCCTCCACGTCGGGGTCGGTGTCGAAGGTCTCGGCGATGTACTGGCGGAATGCCGGGTCGGGGAAGTTCGTCTCGTTGATTGCTATGCCGTAGGGCTCCAGTGCGGGGATATCCACCGTCGTGGTCTGCGTCTCAAAGCCCGGGGTGGTGAATACGGCGGTGTAGGTCAGCTCGCCCACGGCCTTGTAGGTGGGTGCCAGGGTCTCCTCGGACGTACTCTCTACGGTCTCCGTTTCCTCGTGGCTGGCATTGCGCTGGCAGATGCGCAGTGCTGTGGCCGTGCTGTAGTCCTCGGCCCACTGGTAGGTCGGTTCGCCCCACATGTGGTCGAGCGGTTCGAGTGTCTGTGGCTCGTCAATCTCCGTCTCGCCGTTTTCGTCCGCGAAGCGGTTGGCGCAGCCCGCGCACGTCCAGAATGGCAACGTGCCCCCGGCTTCGCAGGTAGGCTCCTCGCCTTCCGTCTGCTGCAAGTCGTGTGCGGCCTTAACCTCCGCCATGAATTCGACGCGGCCCGCCGCGTTCACGCGGACGCGCTCCGCCGGAACTTCCTCTCCGTTCACAAAGACCCTCGCCGTGGCGGCTACCAGCGTGCCTTCCAAGGGCGTGCACTCGCCACGGACAAGGTAGCTGTTCCCGCCGGCAAGGGTGCCAGCGAAGGGGGAGACGACTACATCCCAGACCCCAACACCGTCATAATACAGGCTTGCGCCGTATTTGTTCTCGTAGAGTTCCCACCCCTCGGTCTGTACGTTGCCGGTAGGGCGGTTCTGCTGCGCGGCAGGGTTGGTGTAACCAGCTGTGTCCCAGTAGCCGTCCTCGACCCATACCTCCGTGCCGCAGCGGGGCGTGTCCACGTTTACGTTGATGACGGGAATCAGCGTGTTGGTGAGCATGTAGTTACGTACCACGCTCACCACCTTGCGGCAGACAGCCTCCTGCTTCGGTGTCCAGTCAATACCGAAGCTGTAGCCTTTCGCTATAGCTGGGTTGATGCCGTCGTACTGCGCCGTCCAACCGTTCTCCTCGCTGAGCGTTGCCGTGAAGCTGTAGCTAGTGCCTGTTTCATCTAACAGAGTCGCCGTGAGCGTCTGTGGTTTCTCGGCACCCTCGTCCCAGAGGAGCGTGACCCGCAGGCCGGCATCCCCCTCGGTGAGCGCGCCGGTGTAGTCTTCGGCATCCTCGCGGACGACGTAGCGGATGTCCCTCCCGATGCCCCAACTGGTTATTTCGTTATAGGGCAGTCCGCGCCATTCGGCCTTCCAGCCGCTGGCCTCGTTGATGAGCCGGGTCGGTGCCACGTCCTTGATGTCTGTGTCGTCCGCCGTAGAAGTTATGAACGACTTCTTGTCGAGGTGTAACTCCAGCTCCTGCGGGCGCAGGCCTGCGGCGTTGTCGTAGTCGGCCCATAGCTTGGTGACGATGATGTCCGTCTGCTTCGGTGTGTAGCGGTTGGTTACGGTGAAACCGTCCGCCATGTTGCCAGTGATGACCTTCGTGTAGCCACCGGGTGTCCATGCCATGCCGTCCTCGTCGGTCTCCAGCACGGTGTATTCAACGGGCGTCCATTCGCCGTTGGTGAGCGCGTACGTCGGCAGATCCTCCCACTCGACGGAAAAGTTGGTGCCGGCCCAGCCGTCCACCCGCACGGTGGTGGCTACCGCGTTCCCGTTAATGTCCGTGACATCCTGCCTGTCGGTGCGCTTGATGGTAAGCCAGGTGTACTGCGGGCGGCGGCGATCGACGTTGTCGCCGTCGTCCCACACCTTCGTGGCCGTGACGCTGCATGGTTCCAGCGCGGCGATATGTACGACGGCCGCCGGGTTGCCCGTGGCCTGTTCGGTGACGGTGCGGCCGTACCGGTAGTCTGCATACGAATAAAGGGCAGGTTTGACGATGATGAACTCCTGGTGGGACGCGTCTATCGCGAAGGTTTCCTTCCACCAGAAGCCGCAGCGATAGTCTGCAGAGGCGTACGAGGCAGGTAGTTTGTCCGCGTCATATTCGCCGCGCAGGGTGCCGCCGGTGAGCTGGGCCGCGCCATAAACAAGAATACCGCAGTCTCCGGCTATGCCGGTTAGGCTGCCGCCGTTCACGGAGAGTGCGCCTTGAACGCTTATCCCATAGCTATAGTTGCCGCTCGCCGTTCCGGTCAGGCTGCCGCCGTTTACGGTGAGTGCGCCCCGTGCCCGGACAGCCTGGGAAAGACTCGAGCTGGCCTCAGCGGTAACGTCGCCCGACGCGACAGTAATATCGCCTTTCGCGCTAATCCCAGTGGCAGATGCGTTAAATTCGTTCGTGAAAGCGTTCGAGCCGTAGCAGTAGAGACTTCCCGTTCCGGTAAAGGACAGGTTGTTCTCGGCGTAGATTCCGTACCCAACGTTGCCGGCCAACTCGTTCGTCCCGGTGAGGTGGATGGTCAGGGTCTCTATCTCGCCGCCCACATACAAGGCGACAGGGTACGCAGACCCACCTTCGCCGAGATTGTATGCGCCCGTCGTAACCTTGGTTCCGCTGAGGCTGAGTGTGTTTGTCTCCGGGTCAAAGCTGGCCGTGCCGTCGCCCAGGATGTCCTCATGGTTCTCCTCCCCTACAAGGACGCCGCCCAGCCAAAGGGCGTAGCCCCGCACGCGCAGTACGAGGTGAAGGGTGCTTACCTTCTGGATGTTGTAGTCGGCCAGCTT
>JAFUZP010000041.1 GCA_017476545.1 Alloprevotella sp. | reverse complement strand
GTATTGTAGTGTAGTTTATAGAACGTATAGCCCCATTCCCACGCAAAGCGGGAAGACGATGCCTTCGTGCGTCCATCCGCACAGCAGTGCGGCGACGAAGTAGAGCGCGGATGCGTGGCTGAGCGGCTTTTCCCGCCGCGCTTCAAACATGAGCAGGAATGCCACGGCGGCGGTGGCCGACCATAAGTAATTGACGGCACCGGTCATCCATAGGAATGTCGCGCTGATATTCGGAAGGAGCATGGCGAGCGCAAAGACTATCAGTACCTTAGTGCCATTTAGCTTGCCAGTGTGGCCGAACCGGCATAGGAGTAGGGTGAAAAGGGCCGTAGCGAGCGCATTGACTGCGTTGAAGGTCGCTTTGCCGATTATGCCGCAGAACGCCTGAACGATGGCGTGTACCAGCGAGCGGCCGTTCCAGACGAAATAATGGTTGTATTGGGATACGATGATGTCAAGCCACGACCGGATAAATCTGTCGCGTTCGGGGCCCTCTCGTGAGAATATAAAGTGGTATGCGTAGTCGTCCAGATAGAGGGGCGTGAACCCGTTGAGAACGTAGAATACGGCGGCTATGAGTGCCAGCAGGAGCAGGGCGTTACGCTTCGCTCTGGGCGTGTTCCTTAACAACATATACGGGTCTTTTTTTCGTTTCGTAGAAGATACGTCCCAGATACTCGCCGATTATGCCGATGGAGAGCAGCTGGATGCCGCCGAGGAACAATACGGTGATGAGCAGCGTGGGGAAGCCCCGTACCGGGTCGCCCATGATGAGGGTCTTGACGAGTACGTAGCACATATATAGGAAGGCGGCGACCGAGGTGCACGCGCCGAACAGTGTGGAAAGGCGGAGCGGCGCGGTGGTGAAGGACGTGATGCCCTCAATAGCAAGTCCCAGCAGGCTCCAGAAGTTCCAAGAGGAGGTTCCTGCGGCGCGGTCGCCCTGTTCGAAGCGTATCTCGTACTTGCGGAAGCCTATCCAGCAGTACATGCCCTTCGTGTAGCGTTCCGTCTCGCGCAACTCCCGCAGCGCGTCGATGCACTTGCGGTCCAACAGGCGGAAGTCGCCTACATTCTGGAGAACCTCAATGCGTGTGGTGCGCTGTAGCAGGCGGTAGTAAAGGAGCGAGAGCCTGCGGCGCAGCCAGCTCTCCTTGCCCCGCGAGGTGCGCCGCGCATAGACATCGTCGTATCCTTCCTGCCAGTGGCGGAGCATTTCGGGGATGAGATGAGGCGGGTGTTGCAGGTCTGCGTCGATGATTACGGCGCAGTCGCCCCGCACGTGGTCGAAGCCTGCGAGCATGGCACGCTCCTTCCCGAAGTTCCTGGAGAGGCTGACGAACCCCAGCCGCCTGTCCTCCGCGCACATCTTCCGTAGCTGTGGTAGCGTTGCGTCGCGGCTGCCGTCGTCAATGAACAGTACCTCCCAGCGGTACTCCCGCTCGGCATCCATCAGTTCGGCCAGTTTCTCGTAGAGCAGTGGCAGGGATTCTTCTTCGTTGTAGCACGGCACGATGACTGATACCAGCGGCCGCTTGCCGTCGGCGATGTGCCGGGGTTGTACCTCTTCCGTCATAGGAACCGATCGCCCTCCCCGTTCCCGGGAAGGCTTTTAGGCGTGGGAAAGCGTGGAACGTGTCTGCCCTCCGCCAGCCAGGGCTTCCCGGGCGTGGCTTTGGGCGTTACGCTTTTGTGACAATATGTCCGTTGCGGGCAGCGTATCGCGCCCGTTCCGCTGCAAATATCCGAATAAAATGTAGAAAAGCAACGGGCTGTCGGCTTTTTCTCTCTTGCGGGTAAATACCTGCTCACAGACATGGCCGAGGTAAGGCTGTGCTCACAGCGCACCCAGGTAGCGGGCGGCTGCTTCGGCGCAGCGTTCGCCATCGATGGCGGCAGATACGATGCCGCCGGCGTAGCCCGCACCCTCGCCGCAGGGGAAGAGGCCGGAAACTCCGGGGGAGGCAAGCGTTTCGTTGTCGCGCAGGATACGGACGGGCGACGAGGTTCGCGTTTCCACGGCAATGACCGTGGCCTCGTTCGTCAGGAAGCCGTGGCTCCTGCGCCCGAAGGCGCGGAAAGCGGTTTGCAGGCGCGTGGTGATGGGTTTCGGGAGCCAGAAGTGGAGCGGCGAGGATAGGAGGCCGGGCGCGTAGCTGGACTTGGGCAGGTCGTAGCTCAGGCGGTTGTTCACGAAGTCGGCCATGCGCTGCGCCGGGGCTGTCTGTCGGCGGTTGCCCTGCTGCCATGTCAGTCGCTCAAGCCCTTCCTGGAAACGGAGCATGGCGAGCGTTCCGTCCGCGCCGTCTCCCTCAGGGGCGGGCGTGTCAGCCTCGCCGAGAGCATACGCCTGTGCAGTAAGATCCTCGGGCGTCACCTCCACGACCATGCCGCTGTTGCTCCACGCCCCGTTACGGTGGGAGGGACTCATACCGTTCACGACGAGTTGTTCCGGCCCACTGGCGGCGGGGACGATGAAACCGCCCGGACACATGCAGAAGGAATATACACCGCGCCCCTCCACCTGCTGCACGAAACTGTATTCCGCCGCTGGCAGGAAACGGCCGCGCCCCTCGCGGCTGTGGTACTGTATCTGGTCAATCAGCGTAGCGGGGTGCTCCAGGCGCACGCCCACGGCGATACCCTTCGCCTCGAGCGGCACACCATTATTATATAAGTAGCGGTAAACGTCGCGCGCCGAGTGCCCCGTGGCCAGTACGACTGCCTCCGCTTCCCAGTGCCCCGCGCCACCGTCGGTCTCCACGCCGGCTATCTTGCCGCCTTCGCGCACGATGCCCGTTACCTTTGTCTGGAAGTGCACCTCCCCGCCGCTGCGGATGATTTGTCCGCGCATCCGTTCAATGACGCCTGGCAGGCGGTCCGTGCCGATGTGCGGATGGGCATCAATGAGAATATCCGCCGGCGCGCCGTGCTGGCAGAATACACGCAGGATTTTCTCCACGGAGCCCCGCTTCTTCGAGCGCGTGAAGAGCTTGCCGTCGCTGTATGCCCCTGCGCCGCCTTCACCGAAGGCGTAGTTGCTCTCGGGGTCGATGGTGTGCTCACGGCTGATGCGGGCCAGGTCGCGCTTTCGTTCGTGTACGTCCTTGCCGCGCTCCAGTACGATAGGACGCAGGCCGAGTTCTATCAGGCGCAGGGCGGCGAAGAGGCCGCCTGGTCCGGCACCGACGACGATTACCTGCGGACGTTGCGACACGTCGGGGTAGTGTATTGCCTCAAAATCCGCCTGCGGGAGCGGCTCTCCAACGTAGGCGTCCACGCTGAGGTTCACCATGACGCGCCGTTGCCGTGCATCGATGCTACGTCGGCGCACGCGGAACCCGTCGATGTCCTTGGGCTGGCAGCCAAGTTCCTGCGCGATGCGGTCGCGCAGCACGGCACGTTGGTATGCCTCTTCGGGCGTGAGGCGGAGTTGCAGCTGTCGTTGCATGCGTATTGGTCCTTGCTTCAGGCCGGATTGAGCTTCAGGTGCAGCAGTTTGGACATGCGGAGCGTGTCGCCTACGAGCATGGATATGCGTGTCATGGGCTTGAGTTTGCCGCCCAGTATGCGGCGCGCGTCCGTGAAGAAGGGGCGTACGCCGAGCAGGTGTGTCTCCGTCTGCCGGGCGAATTGCTTGGAACTGTTGATGTAGAAAGGCATGTGCGCGTCGCGGTTGCCGAGGCGGCGGACGTACCAGTTGGCTACGTGGATGCCTATCCAGTCTGTCGCGTCGAATACCAGCTCGCCTTGCGGGAATTTTTCCCGCAGCGTGCGGATGAAGTCCGTCACCTTCGGCTTCTCAAAATACTGGAATACGCCGGAGGCTATCAGTAGGGTGGGCAGTCCGCAGTCCATGGCCGCCGTCCACTCCAGCCCGAACAAGTCGCCGCCGAGGCAGGTGTCGCCGTCCGCGTCGCCGAGCAGTTGGCGGCGCGTCTCCGCCACGTGGGGCAGATCCACCTCGTAGAAACGCGCTTCGGTGGGGGCGATGCGGTAGTACGCCGTGTCCAGTCCCGCGCCGAGGTGCACGATGTTGCACTCGCCGTGACGGGCGATGAAGTCGCGCGTCAGCGCGTCTAGGTTGAAGTAACGCGCCACGGCCGCCATATCTTCGTACTCCTTTGATGCCGCCATGATGCCCTGCCACTCGGCCGGGATATGGCGTTCCAGTTCAAGGGACTTGGCGTCGAAGAAGTACTCGGGGAACTTCTTTGAAACGCTGATACGTGCGACGAGGGGGATGTAGAGGGTATTCGCTACCCCTTGGATGCTGCGACTCATGGTCGTGGTCGTTTGTCTGTCATTTCAAGTTCCAGCGTGCCGCCTGCGGCCAGCTGGGCGTGGGTGAAGAAGGGTGCCTTGAGAAGTTTCCCGTTGAGGCGTGCCGCTTTCACGTACTTGTTGCTACGCTTGTTGTTCACGGTCCTGATGACAAACTTTTTGCCTGCGGGCAGGTTGATGCACACCTCCTTGAAGAGCGGGCGGCTGATGGTGTACTCGGGCTTACCGGGGCACATCTGGTAGAAGCCCAGGGCATTCAGGATGTACCATGCCGACATCTGGCCGCAATCCTCGTTGCCGCTGAGGCCCATCGGCCCGTCGAAGTAGAGGCCGTAGAGCACGCTGTCCACGAGTTCCTGCGCCTTCCAGGGCTGCCCTGCGTAGCTGTAGAGGAAAATGGTGGCGTGGCTCGGCTCGTTGCCGTGGGCGTACTGGCCGATGAGGCCGCTGATGTCCGGCGAAACGTTGTCGCCCGTCAGGATGCTGGGAGCGGTGAAGAGGCTGTCGAGCTTCGTGAGGAATTTCTCCCGCGAGCCGAACAACTTCATCAGCCCCTGCGGGTCGTGGGGCGCGAAGAAGGTCCACTGCCAAGCGTTTCCCTCCGTGTAGTCATCCATGCGGTGGTCACTGCTCGTGGGGTCAAAGTGGTCGCGCCATGAGCCGTCAAGTTTTTTTCCGCGCATGAAGCCTGTGCGCGCGTCAAAGTAGTGCCGGTATGCCTTGGCGAACGCTTCGTAACGCTTCTGCACAGCCTTGTCGCCCACGCCCTTGGCCACCTGTGCGATGCACCAGTCGTTATAAGCATATTCCAGAGCCTTGGCCACGCTCTCCCCCGTCTTGTCGCAGGGAATGTAGCCCAGCTTGTTCTTCCAGTAGCGCGCCTCGGGCATCACTTCGCCCATCTTCCAGCGCGGTAAGGCTGCGGTGATGCCCGTCGTGTCGTACTCGGCGCAGCGCACGGCGTGGCGGAAGGCTTTCGTGACGTCGTAGTTGCGGTAGCCTTTCGTGTACATGTCGGCAAGGAGGGAGACGTAGTGGTAGCCTATCATGCAGCCCGTATAGTTGCCTTCCAGCTCCCATTTCGGCACTATGCCGCCCTCCTCGCCTTTCTGCACGAGGGAGCGGATGTAGGCCTCGTTCTTCTCCGGCGCAATGATGCTTACGAGCGGATGCAGTGCGCGGAAGGTGTCCCAAAGGGAGAACACTGTGTACATCGGGTCGTTTACAGGGTCGCACTGGTGTATCCGCTGGTCCATGCCGAGGTAGCGGCCGTCCACGTCGCAGAAGAGGTTCGGTGCGATGTTCGCATGGTAGAGTGCGGTGTAGAATATCTCTCGCGTGGAGTCGGCGGCAGCCTCGCCCAGCTCGCGTATGTCTATCTTCGCGAGCTCCTCGTTCCATAGGCGGCGCGCGCGTGCCTTTGTGCCCTCGAAGTCCCATGCCGGCTGTTCGGCGTAGAGGTTGCGCCTTGCACCGTCGTAGTCGCAGAAAGAGACGGAACTCTTCACCATCACCTCGTCCGGCTGGCGGCCTTGCGCGTCAGCCTTGAAGGTGAGGATGAGCTTGCAGCAGGGGTAGGTGCGGCCCTTCTCCGTGACGGTGTCGCGCACCTCCTCCACGGTGAACGGGTGGGAGAACTCCGCGAAGAAATACACGGGCTGGTTGTAGGCCCATCCCTGCGAGCGGTGGAAGGCGCGCAGGGTGCGTTCGCCCGTCTGTTCCCAGTCCATTTCGAGCATGTACTGGTGCTGGTTGTTGTAGTCCAGGTCCAGCAGCATCGCGGCATCGGTGCGGTTGCCGGCGCGCTGCGTGTATTTGAAGCGGTAGAGCGCCGTGCGTTCCGTAGCCGTCACCTCGGCCTGCACGCCGTAGCGGCGGAGGAAGACGGAGTAGTAGCCCGGCGTGGCCGTCTCCTGCTCGTGCCAGAAGGGCGAGGCCCAGGGGCAGCGGTACTGCCCGCTCTTCTCGCCGACGTGGCGCAGGTCGGGGCGTTCGTTCAGGGGCATGAGGAGGAAGTCGCTCAGGTCGCCGCATCCCGTACCGCTAAGGCGCAGCTGCGCGAAACCGTTAATGGTCTTGTCCTCATAGTAGTAGCCGGAGCAGGCGTCCCAGCCGTGGTGGCGCGTGTCGGGGCCGGGCTGCACCATGCCGTGCGGCACGACAGCTGCGGGGTGCGTGTGGCCGTGGCCGCCGGTGCCGATGAAGGCATTGACATAGGCGGCGTAATCCTTCTGCGCTGTGCCAAGGAGCGGCAGCGTGAGGGCGATAAGCGAAAGCAGAGTCTTTTTCATGTGTGTTTGTCGTATGATTTGGTTTCTGTTGTCAATGGGGCCGGCGGGCAACCTCGCACGCGCTGTGCGGCGGGAGGGGGCGGCCCGGGTTTCTTTAACCCTGTGGTTAGTTTGTCGTAACCCTATGGTTAGTTTCCCGTAACCCTGCGGTTAGGACTCCGTACCCATAGGGTCGGGTAACCGTGGCCCTGCGGGCGGCGGCCCGTGCCCCATCCGGGATGGGGGCGCGCTTCCTTGCGCAAAGGTAACAAAACGTGGGGTATGGCACAAAAAAACGGGGAAATATTTTCCCGTCCGGGGATTTTGCGGTAATTTTGCAACGTGTGCCACTATTGCCCTGTGCGGACGGGGCTTTGGCAGCCACCGCAGAACTACGCTCAGACAGTTATTTTATGTTTCACTAATAAACGTATTGATTATGAGAAAATCTTTACTCTTTTTGGCTCTTGCGGCCATCGCGACGGGCGTTAGCGCCCAGCAGTTCGTGGCTAAGGAGCGTGTACAGAACCGCGTGGCCATGACGGCGAAGCCCAAGGCCCTCAGCCTGGAAGGCGCGAAGCCGGCCGGCACGCAGGTGATGCGCCTGCCCGCCCGTGTCACCACGACCCACCCCTCCACCGTGGCCTACCGCCCGGACGGCTTCTTCTGGTTCACGGAGACGTACCAGACCAATTGGGGACAGGATGGCCTTGCCATCGGCCCGAGCGACGTGAACGTCACTTTCTACGGTGACTTCGTGGGCGAGAACAGCAAGTGGTTGTATTCCGTTTCCGAGGACGAGCTGGAGGAGCTTATCTGGGGCGAGCAGGCCGTCTCGGCTGCCGACTCTTCGCTGACGGTTACTCCCAGCTACGGCTATTGGCCCGCCCCGATGGCCATCGCTACCAGCCGTGTGGGCGGTAGCGCGCTGACGGCCAAGACGGAGAGCGACACTACCAGCTTCGCAGCCCAGGGCATGCTCTGCGGATACAGTTCCGGCGGCGTATTCCAGACGGAGGGTGGCGAATACGTGGATATCCCCGTGGGTAATTTTGACCCGACCTATTATTTGGGTAATGCCAATATTGGTAATCTTTTCGGTATGAACATGCCCACGGCAAACGCCAACCTTGCTAATGGTTTTGGCGGCGCGGCGGCTGGCATCACGGGAGCTGAGACCCTCGCCTTCTTGGAGTTTTTCCCCATGAATACTGAGGCCACAGCCCTGCTCAAGGGGATAGACATGTTCATCTACAGCGATGAGCGCGCGCCCCAGCCCGGGGACATCGGCGTGGCCATCCAGCCTATTTCCGAAGACGGGCAGATGGGTGAACCGGTTGCTTACTTCCTGATAGAGTCTGTGAGCGATGCACACAGATACGAGGACGGCGACTTGATGGGCTACGGCGTACATTTCGCTCCTTCTACGGGTACTCCGCTCCTCGTTAATGGCAGCTTCGTCGCCCAGATTGTGCCCATGGAAGGCAGCGAGTACAGCTGGGCACCTGTAACTATGGTGGTGGACAGCCCCGCACAGGAGAGCTTCGGCTACGCCTATGTACGTATTAATGTCACCAACTCTGAGACAGGGGCGACTAATTCCCAGGAACTGCTGCAGAGTGTGGACGTGTTCAACTGGGGCGACCCCGCTTTATTCAATCCCACCATCGTGGCCGGTATCAACCTGTCCTACGATGCGGAAGAGATTGACCAGTACACGGGTATCAGCACTCCGCTGACGGAGAAGCCTGCACAGCAGAGCGGTACGTTCGACCTGCAGGGTCGCCGCGTGAATGCCGCTACGAAGGGCATCTACATCGTGAACGGTAAGAAGGTCATGAAGTAAGGCGCGACCCGCGCAACCGCATAACAAGAAGAGCCTCCCCCGTCGGTGGGGAGGCTCTTCTGTATCTGTGCGGCCATCGGCAGCCGGCTCACTCGTTCACGTCGGGCAGATTGTTGTACTCTCGGCTGTAGCGGAGCATCTGTTCGGCGTAGCCCTCCGTGTAGGATATGCGCACGTCGGTGATGTTGCCTTGTGCGTCGCGCAGGGCGCTGTAGCGGGGGTTGATGAAGCCTTTGTAGGGCGAGAGGTGCAGGCGTTCGTAGCGGCCGAGCACTTCGCGGTGGATGGCGGGGTCCACCTTCACGCCGTATGTCTCCACGAGGTCGCGTGCGGCTTCGTAGTCGCCTTCGCTCTTGATGCGCTGCACCTCGGCCAGCAGTTTGCCGAAGAGGCCGCGCAGGGCTTCGTAGTCGTTAATCTTCACGTAGGTCTTGCCTTTAATCTTGACGAGCTCTACGACCTTGTCCGCCTTGCCGTGTTCCAATGCCCAGTGGGCGATGAAGGCGCGGTTGCGCATGTGGGCTTCCTCGATGTTCTGCCCGGGCTTGATGCGCACGAGCTGCGTCAGCAGGCCGTTCTGCATGTAGGTGTAGTACTGCGACTTGTATGCCTCGGCGTTTGGCGTGAGGCCCAGCTCCACAAGCTTCGGGTCGGCCACGTAGTAGAGGCCGAAGAGGTCGGCGCGTCCCTCCTCGATGGCGGCGCCGTAGGCTTTCAGGGAGTCGGGGTCCGTGCCGGGCAGGAGCTTGCCGCTGCCGTGTCCGAGACATTCGTGGAGGTCGGTGTGCAGGTCGTCGCAGAGGTCGCCGTACTGTTCGATGAGGGCCAGCGTCTCCTTGTCGATGACGAACTCCTTGCCCATGCCGCTGCCGCGTGCTGACTTGTTGTAGGCGTCCGTGAGGTTGCCTATGGTGACGCTCTTCGAGCCGTAGTCCTTGCGCACCCAGTCGGAATTGGGCAGGTTGATGCCGATGGCGGTGCTGGGGTAGAGGTCACCGCCCAGGATGGCAGCCGTGATGACCTTCGCGGACACGCCCTTCACCTTCTCCTTGCGGAAGCGCGGGTCCACGGGGCTGTGGTCCTCGAACCATTGCGCGTTGGCGCTCAGCTTCTCCGTGCGCTGCGTGGCCTCCAGGTCCTTGAAGTTCACGATGCTTTCCCACGACGCCTTCATGCCGAGCGGGTCGCCGTAGGTCTCCGTGAAGCCGTTCACGAAGTCCACGAGGTCCTCCGTGGCTTGCAACCACAGGATGCTGTACTCGTCAAAGGTGCGCAGGTCGCCCGTGCGGTAGTATTCGATGAGCTTGTCGATGACGCGCTGTTGCTGCTGCGTCTCGCAGAAGGGACGCGCCTGCTGCAGGTTGGCGATGATCTTCGTGATGGCCTGTCCGTAGAGGCCGCCTTCGCGCCACACCTCTTCGCGCAGCCTTCCGCCGGCGTCCTTCACGAGGCGCGAGTTGTAGCCCATCATGATGGGGCAGGGGTCGTCGGCGGGCTTGCGCTGCGCGTAGAACTCCTCGGCCTCGGCCTGCGTCACGTCCGGGCCGTAGTAGTTGCCTGCGGAGGTCCGCACGAGGTCCTCGCCGTCGCGCTGGTTGGTGCGCATGGGCATCACCGTGGGGTCGAAGATGACGGGGAATATCTCCTCCTCAAGCGTATAGTGGATGCTGCGGAGCACGTCGCGGAGCCACGCCTCGCTGAATCCCGGCTGGAACTTCTCCGAGCCGTAGTGGTGGTGGATGCCGCTGCTGAACCACACGCGCTTCAGGTACACCTCGAAGGCCTTCCAGTCCTCCGTCGTGCGGTCGCCCGTGAAGTCGGTATATACCGTCTCAAGCATGCGGCGGATGCGCAGGTTGTAGCGTCCATTCTGGTCCCAGAGGATGTCGCGGCCCTGCAGGGCGGCCTCTGAGAGGTAGTAGATGAGCGTTTTCTGGCGGAGCGAGAGGTTCTCGAAACCCTCCACCTTGTAGCGTAGCATCTGGATGTCGGCGAAGCGCTCGTTGTTGTAGGGGAACGAGTCCTCCTGCTGCGCCGCCGCCGTCGTGGCTGTAGCAATCATCATGATTAAAAGAGCTTTTTTCATTATAGTGTGGAATTATAGTGACAAGTGACAAGTGACGGGTACCGTCCGTTTGCCGTGCAAAAGTAAGGAAAAGATACGTATCGCAGCCCCATATATCAGGAAAATTCCTATCTTTGTCCCCGTAACAAACAGATTTAAAGCTCCTGAACACCATGAAAAGAATCCTGCTTATCAGCATTGCGCTACTGCTCACGACGCAGCTCCGCGCGCAGTTCGTCACCATCAACGACGACATCGACGGCACACTCATCTTTCCCTCCCTGCTCGGCGGCGTGGCCTGGGACGCTGACGGCGAGCACGAAGTCTTCGGCATCCGCGGCGAATACATCACGAAGGGCGTCCTCGTCTCAAACATCGAATACACCTACAGCAGCGTCTATAGCGGCTGCGTGGAGTCCGCACGCTTCATGGTGACGCGCGAAATGCCCTCCTACACCAGCGGCGGCCTCATCTCGCGCACGGTGGAGGGCTATACGAAGACGGAGATAGTGACCGTCGGCTTCCACCCCGTGGACAAGGAGTGGGTGCACTGGCGCGGCACGCTCGTGGCCAATCCCGCCAACAAGCGCGAGGTCGTCCGCGTGGAGATGATCGACGCTAAGGTAGTGAAGAAGGCTGACTACCACCCGCAACTCATCGAGAGCAAACAATAAAAGGCCCAGCCTCCTCCAGCCACAGCCCCCTCCCACCTCCCCCCCCCTCCGGGGGAGGCTTTCCGATACCCCTTGAAATATACTTATATAATAATCCCCAGCCAACAAAAAGAAGTTGGTCGGGGATTGGCTTGTAATTATATGTCACTCTCCTTCGCCGCTTTGAACACCTCCCCCGGAGGGGGGAGGTGGGAGGGGGCTTTTAGCCCAGGGCGGCGCCCTGGGTTGTTTAGTGCCGAGAGGGACGGCAGCCTGTAGGGCTGCGACAAACTCGAGGGCACGCAACAAACCAGCGCCTTCGTGCCCTCCGCGTGTTTCGCGGTTATAACCTCCTGATTTTGTGTAGTATAATCTTTCGTAAAAAGATGTGCGCACACCTCGTGTTGAGGTAAGCGCAAAGCTCATGTCGAGATGTGCGGACACCTCGCATCAAGATAAGCGCACACCTCAAAGCGAGGTGTGCGCTTATCTTAAACGGGGCTATGAGCACACGTTTATCGTATGAACTTCCTGCCGTCCTCCTGGATGTAGAGACCACGTGCCGGCTGCTTAGCGCGGCGTCCCAGCAGGTCGTAAATCATAGACCGTTGTCCATTGGACATTGAACCTTTTTCACCGTCCATTGAGGGGGCTGCGATGACCGTGGGGGCATCTTCCACGATGTTCACAAACTCGCTCCAAGGATATGTACTAGCATAAATCTCCTTGCAGCCTGCAGGGACGTGGAGAATGCAGGTGGAAATGGGCACATCGTAGAAACAATCATCAGCGTTATATTCTCTCGGATCCATGCGCAGGGCGTAGATGTCTTCCAAGCCCTCGCAATAGTAGAATGCAAAATATCCGATGCTCGTCACAGAATTAGGAATGGTGATACTCGTCAGTTCGGAGCACTCTTCAAACGCATAGTCTTCTATGCTTGTCACAGAATATGTATTTCCGTTATATTTTATTAACTCAGGTATGACTATATCACCACTATATTCATCAGCTATCACGCTGGCGGTTTTCTCATCTTTATCCAATGAATAGATGATACCATTGATTTCAACGTCTTCTGCCCACGCACCCAGCGGGAGCAGCATCAGTGCTATAAATGCAAAAAGTTTTGTTTTCATAATGTTTTGTTGTTTTATTGGTGAATAAATTTAGTGGATTGCATGCGCAAAGCGGCCTGCCTCGCCACCGCGGAAGGGTGGAGAAGCAGGCCGCAAGAAGTATGGGAAAGCGTGCGCTAAAGCGCCGTAAACGCTTGTATTACAACCGGATTTATAGGGGGGGGTAAAATTGGCATTCCGCACGCGGAAACGCCGCGAGAGGCTTTCTGCGGGGCCTCTGCGCGCGTGTATATATTATATATGTATGCGGCGGACATTATGGTGGAAGTAAAGATTTTTACCCGTTTCAATGCGCAAAAATATAATATCTCCCGCAAAGCGCAAAGGCTCTGCGGGAGATTTTGTTTGCCGGAACACGGCAGACGTAAGCGTCTGACGTGTAAACAGACCATGACTTATTTGCTGCTTATGCTGCGGGAAAGCATGACATCGTAGGTCTTGTCCAGGTCGTAGAAGGTGAGGGTGGCTGTCATGTAGCCTGTTCCAAATTCAATGTTCGTCAGGCGGAAGAACTTGTTGCCGTCGCTGTCGGTGCATTCGATGGTCTTGTGCTTCTCGTCGATGGTGAAGGTGCCGCTCTTCTTCACCTCTGTGGCGTCGTCCTTGACACCGTCCTTATAGAAGAAGCGCTGGGCCACGTCAGATGTAATCATCTACCGTGTCGTTAGCTTGTCTTGCTGTTCGCTTCCCAGCCTTTGCCGCACTTCGCGCGGCAGGCCGCGCGGACGCTGCTGAGGACGCGCTGCCCCATGCGCTCTTCGCCGATGCCGAAGTCCATGAACCGGAGCAGGGCCTTGTAGGCTGCGGCGCGCACGTTGGCGTCCCCCGCCGCCTTGAGGTCGGCGGCGGCATGGTCGAGGAACTCCTGCGCGTCGCGCGTCGTCAGGCGCAGGCCGCGCATGAACAGCCGCGTCAGAAGGGCATAGCCCAAGTAGCGCAGCAGGGGGCGCTCCGCCGCCATCCACATGAACGCCCTTCCCGAGGCGTAGGGGAGGTGCTGCAGCAAGTGGAAGACCGTGGTGTCCGCCTCCTCGGGGAAGCGCATCTGCTCCGCCCAGAGGTCGGCGAGGTCGTCAGGGAACTCCCCGCGCGGCATGAGCATCCCGGCCAGCAGGCGGCATTCGCGGATGTCCTCCTTCCAGAGCGCAGCCGCAAGGGCGTAGGTGTGTGGCAGTGCCGCGGCGTAGTCCTGCAGCCGGGGGAGCTCCACGCCGAAGTTCACCTTGTAGCGGAGCCCTTTCTGCCGCATGGACTGGCTTACGGGGCCGTTCATCATGCCGCGCAAGTCCTGCTTGATCTGGCGCAGCAGGCCTTCCGTGCCGTCCGCGTCCGGGGTGGGAGGGATGTGTGTGTCGTGTCGCATTCTGCCGCGAAGGTACGAAAAAATCCCGTAACGGAGTGACGTACTCTCGCGCGCGTATATATAATTAATGTGTATGGGGGCGGCGGGGAAAACGGATGCGGGCGGGAAAAACGTTCGGAGTTGTGGCAAGTTTTTCGTACCTTCGCCTCCGATTCCCTCGGAAACGTAATAACAGAAAACTTGTACTTATGAGAAGAACTCTCATCATCCCGCTTGCCGCCCTTTTCCTTATTGCGTGCGGTGGCACCGGTGGTCAGGAAGGCGGTTCCGCCCCGGCGGATTTCATTGAGAAACACAAGGCCGAACTGGACTCCCTGTGCGCGCAAGTCGCCGCCAGCAGGAGCACGCAGGAGCTGGAGGCGGCTGTCCGCGCCTACGAACAGGCCGAGGCCGACTTCCAGGACGGCCTTACGCAGGAAGACTCCCTGCGCCTGGCGAAGAATGTCAAGGCGAGGCAGGAGTTTGCCGCAGCCAAGGTGCGTGCCCAGCTCGCCGCGTCGGAACGGCTGGAGAAGCTGTTGAAGATAGCTCCCGCCCAACCGAACGTTACCGCAAAACCGAAGAAGCCATAATACAAAAGGATTGATATGAAACACACCTGCTCTTGGTTGCGTACAGCGCTCCTTGCCCTGTTCGCCACCGCTGGGACGGCGTTGTCCGCCCAGCCCTTACTCCCTTTCCAGCGTAAGGCGGATGCCATGAAGGACCGCCCCGTCACCGCGCAGCGCCGGACCGTGACGGCCAAAGCCGCAGACGGTACTACCCTCTACGGCTTCCTCATCTATTCCGACGCGTGGGGCGCGAACGATTCCAAGTACGGATTCTACTCCTTCGCCGCCTCCGCCGACCAGAACGCCGTCGCAGTATCCCCGACCGACGACTATTTCTACAATGCCAACGGCGGTGCAGTCGTGGCCGACGGCACGGTCCACATGGTGAACACGGATACGCAGTACGGAACGACCTACATCACTTACTACGCTTATGACTACGAAACGTGGGAGCCAGTGGCCTCCGTCGGCCGCTATGGCACGGACTTGGACGACTACCGCATGGTTGCTACCGACCTTACAGTGGACCCCAAGACGGGCAACGTGTACGGTTGCTTCAGCAACGCGGCCAACACGGCCTATGAGCTGGGCATCGCCGACTTCCGCACGCTGACGCGCAGCACCATTGCTAACTACGGCGTGACGCCGGTCCTGGCACTGGCTTTTGACGCTAACGGGACGCTCTTCGGCGTGAAGGGCAACGGCCACCTCTATACCATAGACAAGGCCGGCGGCGAGCAGACGGATGTGGCCGACCTCGGCATCTCCCTCGTCGCATTGCCCCAAAGCATGACCTTTGATTACGCCACCGGCAAACTTTATCTCGCCGCGCAAGAAACCGGTTATACCAGCGCGCTCTACTGCATCAATATCAACTACGTCGGCACACTGCCTGTCGGCGCGACGGCCGAACGCATCAAGGAGTTTGCCCTGGGCGAGGAATTCACGGGGCTCTATGTCCCGGCGCCCGCAGCAGCAGCCGACGCTCCCGCTGCCGTCACGGACCTGCGCGCAGACTATCCCGGCGGCGCGCTTTCCGGGCGTATAGCCTTCACGCTGCCAACGCTCTCCACCAGTGGCGCGCCCCTCACGGGTACGCTCCAAGGCACAGTGCTCGTGAACAGCACGACGGAATATACCTTCAGCGGAACTCCGGGTGAGGCCGTCACCATTCCCGCAGAACTTGCGGCAGGCTATACGACAGTGGCCGTTACCGTCAGCAATGCCGCAGGCGACAGCCCGCGCGCCACGCTCGCTTTCTGGGCCGGCCCCGACACGCCCAAGGCTCCCGCTGCCGCCACGCTTGCCATAGACGAAGCGGGCAAGGCCACCGTCACGTGGGAGGCCGTGTCGGAAGGAATTAACGCCGGCTATATCGGTGCAGTGACCTACACCGTGACGCGTATGCCGGGTAATGTCGTTGTTGCCGAGGGGCTGACGGGCACATCCTTCAGCGAGACACTGCCCGCCACCACCTTTGCCAGCTACAGCTATACGATAACGGCCGTGTCCAACGGCCTGGCAAGTGAAGCTGCCGCTACCAACGCCGTGACTTACGGCGCGGCTTTTGAAGTTCCTTACAACGCGACGTTCGACACGCAGGACGACCTGGCCCTCTTCACCGTACTGAACGGCAATGCGGACCTCTACCGCTGGGTTTGGAACGCCAAGGACGACGGCGTTGTCATCTGCCCCACCGGCACTACGCAGTCCGACGACTGGCTCATCACGCCCCCCGTCCACCTTGTGCCCGGTAAGGACTATACCTTCTCTGTGGACTACCGCTGCTATTCCTCCACCTATCCCGAGCGGATGGAGATAGCCTTCGGCACGAACAACCGCGCCGAGGGGTATGCTACCCTGCTCCCCGCGACTGACGTTACCTTCGAGCGTTACTTCACGTTCCAGACCATCGTGAAGGTAGAGGAGGACGGCTACTATTACTTCGGCATACACGACATCAGCGGCGCCAACGCCATGTACTTGCAGATTGACAATATCTCCGTCACGGAGGGCGCCGACGTTACCGAGATGGTGAATGCCGTGAGCGCGACCGACTTCTCCGACCTCATGGCCGTGGTGGGCGGCTCGGCAGATGCCCGCATCACGCTGACCAACGCCGGTACGGAGCGCGTGCAGCGCATTGCCTACACCGTGACGAGTGCCGAGGGCACTTCCGAAGAGCGCGAAGTGACGCTGACGGACGGCCCCACCTACGGCAACTCCGTCACCGTCACCGTCCCCGTGCCCGCCAGTGCGGAGCCGGGTTACACCGAGCGTGCGATAAGCATCACGAAGGTGAACGGCGTGGACAATGACGTGCGGACGGACAGCCGTACGGCCCGTGGGCGCATCGTAACGCTGGCAGCTGCCAGTCCGCGCCGCAGCGTGGTCGAGGAGTTCACCGGCGCGTGGTGCGGCAACTGTCCGCGCGGCATTGCCGGACTGGCCCGCATGGAAGCCTCCGAGCCCGCCTTTATAGGCATCGCCGTACACTGCGATGACCCGATGGAGATTGCGCCCTACACGCCCATCAAGAACCGCGACGACCTCGTGCCGGGCTATCCCCATGCACAGGTGAACCGCATGGTGGGGTGCGACCCCTACTACGGTATGCGGGACTACGAGTCCGGCGAGCCTGTCTTCTCGCTCGACAAGGTGTGGAGCGCGCAGCAGGAACAGCTCGTGGAGGCTGCGGTGAAGCTGACCGAGGCCACGCTGGAGAGTGGTGCGGTACGCATCAAGTCCGAGACGACCTTCCAGTACAACCGCGACGACGCGCCCTATGCGCTGGCCTACGTCCTGCTGTGCGACAGCGTGCAGCGGCCCGCAGCGGCGTCCAGTAACCAGGACATTATAGACTGGATGCAGACAAACTACCTGAGCGGCGCGACGCAGTACGCCTCCGACCCCTGGCTCAAGCCTTGGGTGGACGCGCCCTACCGCATCGCGGCGATGAGTTATAACCATGTTGCCGTGGCCGCATCCGATGTGGTGGACGGCATTGCGGGCTCCATCGCCGCACCGATTACGGCGGGCGCGGTGCAGCGTCACGACTACCGCTTCGAACTGTCCGCCGTGCCGCTTGCCCAGCGCGAGGACCTGCTCCGCGTTGTCGTGCTGCTGCTGAACACACGCAACAGCACCATCGTCAATGCGGACGAGCTGCACGTCAGTGTGCCTACGGGCATCGCCCGGCCCGCCACGGACAGCGGTGCGGACACGGAGGTCGTGGCGCGCTACAGCGTGAGCGGGCAGCGCATCGGTGCGCCGCAGCGGGGCGTGAACATCGTCCGCATGGGCAACGGCGAGGTGCGCAAAGTGCTCGTGAAGTAAGTGCGGCTGCAGGGCGGGCTTCTGCCCCCGGCTCACTCATCCTTACCTCTGGGGTCACGATTCCGTGGCCCCAGGGGTAGTTCTTCGTAACCCTATAGTTACTTCTTCCTATCCCTAGGGTTACGAAAAACTGACCGCAGGGCTACGGCGGACGGATAACCCGCCCGCCGTAGCCCTGCGGCATGTCGTACCCTTTCCCCGCGCGGTTCAGTAAGCGGGCAGCGCGGGGTCGTGCTGTGCCTTGACGGCCATGCACTCCATTTCGATGAGCCAGCCGGGGCGGCACACGGGTGCATGGACGAAGACGGCGGGCTTGCCCGGGAAGCGCTCGGCGTAGAGTTGGCGGACGGTGGCGTAGTCGGCGGCATCGCGCAGATAGACGATCATGTGCGCCACATCGTCGAAGGAGCAGCCGCCCTCGGCAAGCAGCGCGCCGACGTTCTCCCACATGCGCAGGGTCTGTTGGCGGATGTCGCCGTGGTGGAGCACCTGTCCGCGCTCGTCGATGCTGGCCGTGCCGGAGATGAGCAGGTGGCGGCGGTCGGCGTAGTCCACGCGGGTTCCGCGCTCGAAGCTGACGCCGTAGTCGCTGGTGCGGTTGAGGTGGTCGGCGGCGTAGAGGTAGCTGACCTGCCCGGGGCGTATGCCGGCCACGGCGTAGGTGTCCATCTGCGCGAGCGTGCGGTGGTCGGCTCCGCTCCCGCCGATGCCTGTGGAGGCGATGAAGTGGGTCTTGTCCGTAAGCCCCTGTGTGTAGAAAATGTCGTTGCGCGCCTTGACGACACCGGCGTAATTGTTGTCTATGTCGCGGACGAAGAACCACGTGCGCAGGCAGTTGGCCTCCATGCTGCAGCCCTCCTGGAAGAGTTGCATGACGTACTGGTTGATGAGCAGTGAGGTCTGCGCCTCGCTTCCCTCGGCTACGGCGGTGGCGTTGCCGCCCCAGAGGTGCCGGAAGCCCGCGTGGCGCACTTCGTAGAGGCCGTCGGGCGTGGCCTGTGGGAGCACGCCGGTCTGCATATATGCCCATAGGGCGAGCTTCGTGCCGTCGAGGGGCGGCTGCTGTACGATGGAGAGGGCGCATCCGGGGGCATCAGCGGCCAGGATGTCGTCGGCCTGGTTAGCGGCGTCGCTTACGAAGTATCGTTTGAATACCGCCGCCGGTCCGCCGAGCTGTTCGCGCAGGGCATCGTAGGCGTTGAGCAGGGTGTCAAGTTGTTTGCCGAAAGTCGGCGCGGGGTCGGTGAGATGGAGCATGACGTGGTGCTCGGTGACTTCCGTGCCGTTGTCGAAGGTGAATACCTCGGCCTCGGCTCCCGCGTATGTGATGGTTTGTAGTGTTTGCATCGTGTAGTAGTGTCAGGGTTTCGCTCCCGCATCGATCCACGCATCAACGAGTGCGAGGAGATTGGCGGTGCGTTCCTTGTTGAGCATGTCTGCGTGGTTCTGCCGCCATGTGGCGGAGATGTCCGTGTTGAGTACTTGGCTGAATACGCTCCCCGCCGCGTCGCCCGGTGCGATGAGGTCGCTGCCTGCCACCTTGCGCGAGGGCTGCCCGATGACGGCCGCGTAGAAGTTGCCCGCTGTGAGGTCGAGCCCGGCCGCCTTGCTGCCTGTAGCGCCGTGGCAGGCCACGCAGCTGGGGTTGAGCAGGGCGGTCTGGATGGCACTGACGGGGCTTACGTCCACCGTGCCGGCGTTTATGCGGAGCGTGTCGCGTACACCGGCCATAGGCTCTGCAACGAAAGTGGCCACGCGCTGCCGCAGCCGGTTGAGCACACAGAGCTCCACAGTCTCCACACTGCCGGGTATGCCGGCCATCTGCACGGTGAGCGTCCCGTCCGCCCCGGCCGGGGTGGAGATAACCTTGGAGATGACGGCATAGTTGTCCGTGGCCTCGAAGCCGGCGATGGCGACGTAGTAGCCCTCGGGCCAACCCTGCACGCCCGTCAGACGGGCATCCAACTGGGCTACCGCACCCTGCGTGTCGTAGCGGACTTCGTCGTAGATACGCCCGTCGTCACATCCCGTCAGGAGGAACGCGGCGGCGGAAAGCGCGGCAAAGGTACGAATAATTCTTCTCATAGGGCACCTGTTCTGCATTGTTAGAATGCGTATTGCAGCATCAGGCAGGCACTGTGCGTGGAGATGCCTAGGTCGTCGAGGTCGCGGTCGAGCTGCGTGGCGTGTCCCCAGCGTCCGTTGAACTGGTACATGCCGCTCAGCTTGATGTTGGTCTTGGGGATGTAGTAGTTGCAGACCACTGCGGGGGAATTGAGCGAGCCGTCCTTGCCGCTACCGTTGCGGTCGAACCAGTCGTAGCGCAGGCCGAGTTGCCAGTGTGGCGTGAGGAAGTAGCCCACTTGTGCGTATGCGCCGAAGTAGTTGTAGTGGTCTTTTATCTTCTGCCGCTTGGTGAAGCCGACGTTCATGTAGTATGCCTCTGCGGCGAAGTACCACTTGCCGCTGAGCATGGCGAACTCCAGTCCGGCGCGGAAGTCGTTCGTGCTCTCGCTCTCGGCCTCGTTGTTATAGTTCAGGCTTAGGCCGACGAGGAACTTGTTCTGGTTGAGCATCTTCGCATTGCCCTGCGTGGCGGGCATGGGGCCGTTGGGTTGGAAGGTGAAGCGCCCGGCGTAGAGCAGGGAGGGGAAGTGGTTGTCGTCGCTGAAGCCCTTCGTGGCCGTATTGACAGCACCGCCCGTGCCGTTGTATATGCCGACTTCGTAGCCCCACTTATTGTTGATAAGTCCGTGCATCTGCACGCCGAGGTCGAAGCCCGTGCCGATGGCGGGCGTGACGGCGTTCAGGGAGTGCGGCATGATGGTAGCTGCCGTGAGTGACGTGGGGAGCATAGGGAAGAGCGTCTCGCCGAGGGTGGTGAGGTAGGCATGGGTGTAGGGCGTCTTCTGCTTACCGACACGGAAACGGATGGCTGGGCTGGCGGAGTAGTCAATCCAGGCTTGCTGGAGGATAGCGCCGCCCGACGCGGCCGCGTTTATGCTCACATTGTAGTCTATCTTACCGAATGCGCGGCCGGTGAAGCCGATTATGCCGTAGGGAATGGCGAATCCGGAGTTTGCGATGTTGTCCTGATTGTAGGCTTTGTCCAGTCCCTCGTCGTCGTAGTAGTGCAGGCTGGCTGTCGTCTGTAGGTAGAGATAGGGCTTGAAGACGAACTTACCGTCTTTGGACTGCAGGGTGAAGCCCCGGTCGTCGGCGATGGGGAGTACGCCGTTCTCCATGTCAAGGCCCACGTCGTCGGTGCGTACGGGAGCTTCAGCATCTGTCGGTTCGTTGGTATCGGGCAGCTGGTCCGTGTTGTCGGCGGAAGCGGCTGCCGTGAAGCCTGCGGCAAAGAGCAATGCGAGGCTTCTGGTGGTGATGGAATGGAGGTTCATATTTCTTTTCGTGTTTGTTTGCGTCATGCTAATGCGGGACACGTGAGGCTCCGCTTATAGGGATTCAAGGAATTTGATGAGCTGTGCGCGCTGCGTGCGGGTGTAGTTGGCGAACTTTTGCCGCGAGGCGTACCCCTCGCCGCCGTGCCACATGATGGCTTCCGTAAAGTTGCGCGCACGTCCGTCGTGCAGGAAGTAGGTGTGACCGTTCACTTTCTGTTGCAGCCCGATGCCCCAGAGCGGCGTGGTGCGCCACTCGTTGCCCCGGCAGAGGCCACTGACGTAATTGTCGTTGAGCCCTACGCCCATGATTTCCGACCCCATGTCGTGGATAAGGTAGTCGGAGTAGGGATGCACCGTCTGACTGCCGAGCCACGGCAGGGTGGTTCCGGCGAGTAGGGCTGTGCCGCGCGGCCGTGTGTGCAGCGTCGTGACGTGGCAGAGGTGACAGCCGGCCTGATAGAAGAGCTGTTCGCCGGCTTTCACGTCGGGGTCGTTCACGTTACGCCGTGCCGGTACACCGAGGCATTGCAGGTAAAGGTCCACATTTTCCATGTCCTCTGTCGTACAGTCGAGGCGTGCGTAGGAAAGACCCATCATGGAACCTTGATATATCTGCGACTGCCCTTCGCATATCTCCTCAGGGAAGCGGCTGTTCGTCAGCCCCATGTCGGAGGAGAAGCCCAGTTCGACGGTGAGGTCGGCGTGTTGCGCTTTGTTGCCGGAGAGGCCGAGCTGCCGTACGCCCCGTTCCGTGATATAGTTGGCGCGGCCGCTGATACCCCACTCTGGGTAGTTGCTCTTGCGGGCGAGTGCCTCGATTTCGTTCGGGTCAAGTGCCATCATCTGCCCCATACCGACGTGGCGCAGTGGGATGCGCACGGTGCAAAAGAGGTCCTCGGGTGCGATGCTATCCGCGTACCACTGCGTGATGGTCCATTCGGGGACGCAGAGGCTGTACGGCTCGCCATCGGGGAAGCGGAAGTGCTCCTCGCGGATATTTACCTTCAGCTTGCCTTCGGCTTGCACGCCGTAGATGCTCTGGTCGTGTACGACGCGGCCGTAGTCAGGGAAGAAGGAGCCGTTCTTGCGGGTGATGTAGATAAGCATGGAGGTGAAGCCGTAGCGTCCCGACGCATCGTCGGAGCCGTTGCGCACGGCGGTCCAGTAGCTGGGCTCGGTACGTCCCGCGTTGCGGTGGCAGCTTCCGCAGCTATAGCCGGCATAGACGGGGCCGAGGCCACCACCCGCCCCGTTGTTGTTGGTGCTCTTGATGTTGTCGTAAAGGCGGTCGCCAGTGTTAAAACGCTGGTCATATACGCCGCTCACCCAGTCGGCGGGTTGGTCGTAGGCCACGCTGGAGTTGAAGAAGACGGTAGCCGTACCGGCGGAAAGCGCGTAGCCGTCGGGGACGTTTATGTCCTCTACGGTCAGTTGCTCGCCGTCCTCGCAGGCAGAGAGTGCCATTGTGCAGATGAGGCATGCGGCCTTTAGTATTCGTCGCATATACAGTGCGTTATGTTTAGAAGAAACTCACTAACTCTTTTTCGCGCTACAGCGAGGGCTGGACCGTGCAGGCCCTGCCCTCGCTTTGAGGTGGTAGCCGCGCACTCCCGCAGGAAGTGCGTCGTTGTATGTCCGCTTAGTTGATGGTGCGCGCCTTGCCGTCCTTGAAGATGAAGTACTCCAGCGTGTGGAAACCCCGGAGGGCTTGTGCGTCCTCAATGGCTTCTTCGCTCTCGCTCTCGTCCCAGTTCAGGTTATCGAAGGCCTGCGACTTCAGGATGTTCACGATGCCGACCTGGTCGAGCGGCCAGCTGTCCATGTTGGGGTCGAGTCCCTTGGCATCAACCGGGCCGAAGAGGAATGCCTCACTACTCTCCCACGGTTCGCGCGCTTCGAGCCATGCGTTGGCACAGGCGGCGAAGGCTGCGTTGGAGGGTGCGGCCTTGAATGCGCGGACGGCGTTGTCCAGTGCTATGTTCTTCTCCATGAGTGCCTTGTAGGTGGGGAGTACGACACCATCTACGTACTGGGTGATGGCGGGGTCAAGCTCCGCGTCCGTGTAACCGCTCCCGGAGAAGAAAGCCTTCAGGTCGTCCTGGATAAAGTCCTCAAGGGCTGCGCAAGCGTCCATGGCCACTTTTGCTTCTTCGGAGTTGATGTTATTGCGGAACGGCTGTACGATATTCTGGATTGCCGTTGCAGCTGCCTGGATGAGTTCCTTAGCCCGTGCGTCGAGTTCGGGGTTCTTGGCTGCGACAAGGGCGGAGAGGGAATTGGCGTGTGCCGGGGTGGCGAAAAGGTTGTACTTGTCTGCCGTGCCCTCCGTCGTGCCGAGGTAGGAATTACGGATGGACACGATGTTGTTTGTGTAGTCGTCGCGCGAGTGCCAGCTGTACCAGGACTCTACGGCGTAGAGGGCTTCCGTCCTCTTGCCTGCAACGTAGAGGTTGTACGGTTCGCCGATCTTGCTTGCGCCGACCTCGGAGGCGATGTCGGTGCAGCCGTCGAGGATTTCTTCTACGCACTCAAGTGCGGAGCCGTAGTACTCGTTGTTGTGGCTCTTGAAGATGTTGGCGTAGCTCGTTGGGTACTCGTCGTTATCCACGTTCAGCCAGTAATTGTAGAGGTTCGTAGCGTCCTCTTTCAGTAAGTTGGAGACGGTGACCATGTAGTTGCCCCACTGTTGGGAATACTCCGCCGTGTAGTCCAAGTTAGCGGCATAGTCGAAATCGTCGTTCTCGTCGTCGCTGCAAGCGGCGAAGCCGAGCGCGGTCGCGAAGACCAGCGCGTAAGTAAGGAATTTCTTCATTGTTTTAGTTATTGAGTAGTGAATAGTATGTTCAAGACTATCGGGTGAACCAGAAGTTGTAGGCAAGTCCGAGGCGGAACTCGTTCTCGCTGTTGTATTTTCCTTTGCCGAAGATTTTGCTGGTCCCTATCTGACGCGTCGTGTAGTCCGCCTTGACGACAAGCCCGGGCAGGATGCGCCAGTTCAGACCGGCCGACCAGAGGCTCACTTGGCAGCGTTGCTCCATGACGGCACCGCCCTCGCCTTTTTCCTGCGGGTTGTAGTAGTTGTAATGGAAGAAGGGGTAGAGGGCCGGGAACTTCTCCACGCGCGGGAATAACGCCTTGAGGTTGAGGCCGGCCTCCACGCTCCAGTCGATGGCGCGCTTCGCGATGAAGTAGCCGGGCTTTGGCGTGCTGTAGGGCTGTCCCATACCCAGGCTGCGGTTAGCCTGGGTCAGTGCGCGCGTTTCGGGGATGTTGCCCGAGAGGAAGTTGGCACGTGCCGTTACGTACTTATTTATATATTGCGCGTCAAAGGAGTAGAGCAGGATGTTTATCTTGCCCAGTCCGGCGTAAGTAATCAGCTTGTCGGCGTTCTTGCCCGCGTTGGGATTGTAGAAGACGCTCGCCCCGAGGCGCAGTCCCGGTACGCCCGTCCAGTTCAGCCGTGCGGTGTAGGCCGGCGCGGAGAAGTTGTCTGTCTCGAACAGCCCCTGCTTGCCGCCTTTTACCCAGTTATATATGTTGAATCCGTTCGGGTTGAGGCCGGCCGTCACCATCGCCTCATAGTCGAAGGAGGCATAGCCTTTTCCGAACGCGCCGAAGAATTCCACTCCCGTCTCGTGCCATGTAGAGGGCAGCAGCGTCGTTGCGCCTTCCGGCCTCGCGGCGGTAAAAAAGTTGATGGGCTCGTGGTGCGTATTCGTCAGGCCGATGGGGAGAACCATGTGCCCCGCGCGGATGTTAAATTCGGGTACGATGAGGCGCGTCAGGTGGAACTGTTCCAGCACCACCTCGCCGCCTTTTTCGTGTTCCAGCTCGTATTCGCCGTTTTCCGAGGCCGAGCCGCTTTCAATTTCCAGAGCCTGTCCCGTTCCTCCGCTCTCGAATTCGATTTCCGCGCCCAGTATCCATTTGGGCGTAATCTTGTAGTCGCCGCCCAGGATGAAGCGGGGAATGGAAATCTCCGCGTGGTGTTTTTTCATGTTTCCCGTCGGTACGCCGCTGTAACGGTTCAGTCCGTAGTCCTTGAACTGCGTAAGCATTTCGCCGTAACTGCCGATGCGGAACTTCGTGAAGGCGGTGTCCACGGGGGCGGGCGGTTCGGATGCGCTGGCACCGAGGACGGCGGACAGCGCGAAGGCTATGGAGAATATTTTCTTTGTCATGCTTTGTGTGTAGTTTTTCCGATTTTCGGCTGCAAAAGTACGGCGGGCCGCCTTCTTGCGCAATACCCTAAACAGGGCATTTTCCAGCACAGCCCTGTAATTATGCCTCCGTATAGGGACAATTTGCACCGGCTTCGGCAATGTCTGTGCCGGCCTCGTTCTGTGCGTGCAGGGGCGGCGCTTTCCTAACTATAGGGTTAGACCACCGTAACCGTAGGGTTAGTTTTTCGTAACCGTAGGGTCAGTCCGCCGTAACCCTATGGTTAGGTTTCCCGTGCGGATATGTATGTCAGGATGATCCCTATAAGTGCGCGAATTTGGGCGCGGCGTTTCCGTTTTCCAAGCGGAAACGCTAATTTCGCAGCGCTGCGGCCATTCAGGCGCAACCGTATCTTATGGACTACAAAGAGACTGATAAAATGTTTGATGTCATCTGCGACGAATACCACCTGCTGCAGATGATGAGCCGTTTCGGCATCTCGCTCGGTTTTAGCGAGAAGAGCGTGCGCGAAGTGTGCGAGGCGCACGGCGTTGATGCGCCGACATTCCTCGCTGTCGCCAACTATATGAAAAACGGGGGCGAGTCCGCCTTGCACTATGTGGAACACATATCCGTCCGTGCCCTGACGGACTACCTGAGGCAGGCGCACACTTACTTCCTGAACTTCCTGCTTCCGGCTATCCGTCGCAAGCTCGTAGGGGCCATTGACTGCTCGCAGGCGAACGAGGTGGCCTACCTTATCCTCAAATTCTACGACGAGTACATGGGCGATGTCCGCCGACATATGAACTTCGAGGATAAGAAAGTGTTTACCTATGTGGAGCGTCTGTTGCAAGGCGAGCGCACGCCGGGCTTCCAGATAGCGCAGTTCGCGCGCAGCCACGTCGGCACGGACAAGAAACTGCAGGAGCTCAAAAACCTCATCATCAAGTACTATGCCGACCCGGCCGCAGGGGAACAGCTCAACAACGTCCTCTTCGACATTTTCAACTGCGAGGCCGACATGCGCCAACACTGCCATGTGGAGGACGACCTCTTCGTCCCGGCCGTCCAGTTGCTGGAGGCACGAACCGCCGAGGGGCAGCCTGAGGTGGAGGAACAGGTCGCAGACACCGCTCCCGAGGAAGCGCTCAGCGAACGGGAGAAGGAGATAGTTTCCTGCATCGTGCGCGGCCTGTCGGCCAAGGAGACGGCGGAAAAGCTCTTCATCTCCCCCAACACCGTGCAGACGCACCGGAAAAACATTTTTCGCAAACTGGATATCCACTCCGTCAGCGGCCTCACGATTTACGCCATTGCCAGCGGCATCGTGAAACTTGACGAGGTGAAGCTCTGAGACCCTCTGCAACGGGCGGTTCAGGGGTAGGAAAGGAACGAATAACAGATTATGCAGAACTTTGAATACTACAGTCCGACGGACTTCGTGTTCGGTCGGGGCGTTGAAGCCCGCACGGGCGAGCTGGTGCGCCGCTTCGGCGGCAACCGCGTGTTGCTCGTCTATGGCGGCGGACACGCTGTCCGAAGCGGTTTGCTCCCCAGCGTGGAGGACGTGTTGCGGCAGGCCGGGCTTGACTACGTGGCCTTTGGTGGCGTGTTACCCAATCCGACGGACGAACAGGTCTATGCCGGCATCGGGAAGGGGCGGCAGGCCGGAGCGGACTTCGTGCTGGCCGTCGGTGGCGGCTCCGTGATAGATGCCGCCAAGGCGATGGCTGCCGGTATCCCCTACGAGGGGGATTTTTGGGACTTCTACGAGGGAAAGGAAACGATAGGCCGCGCGCTGCCTGTCGGCGTCGTGCTTACTATTCCCGCTGCGGGGAGTGAAGGCTCGGGTAACTCCGTCATCACGCAGACTGCCACGCACCGAAAAGTGAGCATCCGCACGCCCTATTTGCTCCGGCCCCGCTTCGCTGTGATGAATCCCGAACTGACCTATTCCCTTCCCGCCTATCAGACGGCTGCCGGGGCGACGGATATGATGGCGCACATCATGGAGCGTTACTTCACGAACACCCCGCACACGGAAGTACCCGACGCGGTGGGCGAGGCTGTCATGCGCACCATCCGCGACGTAACGCCACAGGCCATCGCGAACCCTACCGACTATGACGCGCGCGCCGCCCTGATGTGGTGCGGAACGCTGGCGCACAACGGCATCTGTGGGACAGGAAACGAGGAAGACTGGGCCTCGCATGGCATGGAACACGAACTGAGCGCGTTTTACGGCGTGACGCATGGTGCCGGACTTGCCGTCGTCTTCCCCGCATGGCTCACCTATATGGCGGAGCACCACCCCGCGAAGCTTGTCCCTTGGGCGCGTAACGTCTGGCAGGCCGATACTCCCCTGGAGGGTATCGCACGCTTCAAGGCATGGCTACGCAGTATCGGTATGCCCGTTACCATCGCGGAACTTGGCATTACGGGCTTCGACCTCGAAGCCGTGAACGCCCACGTACACGTAACCAAAGGCACCGTCTTTGGCAACTACCTCCCGCTTGACGAAGCCCGTACCCGCGCCATCTACCAGCTGATGCTGTAATTCCCGCAGGCTATCTCCCGGCTATTACCCAATACTTCCCCGCGCAGGACACAACCTGCGCGGGGAAGCTGCTTACTTCGTGATAACAAATCTTTGAGTGCAGGCGAGGCTCAGGCTGCCGCCTGCACTTTCCCTTGTTTCCCACGTGCATCCAAGTGAATGGAGTCCCTTCCGCAAATACCATACGAAGCCTTATTCACGTCTTGAGATGGCGTGGGATAGTTCGTTGTGACGGGGTATATATAACTCAGCGGCAACGGACCTCCTCCGTTGCTGCTGCCGCATCAAATTTCACTTCCCTAGAATGCCTTGAAGCCTTGGGCGCGGAGGGGGAACTCGTTACCATCGCGGGTGACGAGGATGGCCCCCGTTTCGGGCTTCGTAATGGCTCCGATGACGCGCACGTCCTCAATGGCGGAGACCTTCTCGTGTGCCGTCAGAGGAACGGTGAAGAGTAGTTCGTAGTCCTCGCCACCGTTCAGGGCGCAGGTCGTGACGTTCATGTTGAACTCTTCCGCGCATACGGCCGTTTGGTAGTCGAGCGGTATGCGCTCTTCGTAGATGCGGCATCCGCACTTTGAGGACTGGCAGATATGGAGCAGTTCGGACGACAGTCCGTCGCTGACGTCCATCATGGCAGTCGGCCGTATGCCTGCTTCGCGCAGCCGTTGTACGATGTCGCGCCGCGCCTCGGGCTTGAGGAGGCGTTCGAGCAGGTACTCGTGGCCGCTGAAGTCGGGCTGTGCCGCTTCGATATCTGTCGCGGGGCGGCTCTCGAACACCTGCTTCTCGCGTTCCATGAGCTGTAGTCCCATATAGGCTGCGCCGAGGTTACCGCTCACGCAGACGAGGTCGTTCACTTGTGCCCCGCTACGCCGCACGATGTCCTCCGGGGCAGCCTCGCCGATGCACGTCAGGCTGATGGCCAGTCCCGTCAGGGAGCTGCACGTGTCACCACCCACAATGTCCACCCCGTGGCGTTCGCAGGCAAGGCGCAACCCGGCGTAGAAGTCGTCCAGATGCTCCACTTGCAGGCGGCTCCCTACGGCGATGCTCACGACGAGTTGCCGGGGTGTGCCGTTCATGGCGTAGATGTCGGAGAAGTTTACCTGCGCCGCTTTGTAGCCTAAGTGCTGGAGTGGGGTGTAAACGAGGTCGAAGTGGATGCCCTCCATCAGCATGTCGCTCGTCACGAGTACGTGCTTGTCGGGGTAGGAGAGCACGGCGCAGTCATCGCCCACGCCTAGCACCGTGGAAGCGTTCTGCGGCTGTAGGCCTTTTGTCAGGTGGCTGATGAGGCCGAATTCGCCGAGTTCGGAGATTTGCATAGCCGGAGGGTTCAGAAGTAATAGCCCAGTCCGATGCGCAGGCCCACCGTGCTGCCATCGCCGAAGTCGTTGGTGCTCATCTTGTAGTACACCGCCGGTTCGATGGCGATGTAGTGGTTAAGGTAAAACGTGTAGCCCACCTCGACAGGGATAAGCAGGTCGTTGTGGCTCGGCTTCTGGTGCTTGAACTCCACTCCTGCGCCGAAGAAAAGTCCGTTCTGCAGGATGTAGTAGCGTGCGCCCGCCCCGATGTTGAAGTCGTTCGCCCCGTCCTTCTGGTAATTGTAGCCCACTGTGGCGCGTGCCATCCAGCAGTCGGCGAAGAAGTAGCCCGCTTCCGCGTTCACGCCAAGGCTGAACTTGCTTTTCTTGTTGTAGGACACACCGAAGTTGGAGACCGAGGCACCGATGTACTTAGTGCCCTGTGCGAATTGCGCTTTTGCGCCTGTGGCTGCAAGGGATACGAGCAGCACTGCAAGGAGTTTCTTCATACGAAAGATTTTGTTTTGTTGGTTACGTTACTGCAAAGGTACGCCTTTTTTGTGACAAAGCCAAGCTGCGCGCCCCATTGTCTGCCTCAAGTTTATTTCCAGACAGGGGTGGAGCGTCCCGTCGGGGCGCATCAGCATGTCCACGCCCAGCGGTCCCTCGTAGCCGTCGCCCAGCAGGCGGGGCAGGTGGCGGCGGATTGCTTCGCGCACCCTGCCGATCGTGTCCCGGGCGGCCATAGCTTGCGCGGGGACAGAGGCAAGGAGCATTTCCTGCAACCGCTCCTGCGGGGCGAGCGTATTCCCTCGGTAGCCGCCCGCTGGATCGGTGCTGAAGAGGGAGAGGGCCTCGTAGCGGAGTTCACCACCGCTGTAGTAGAACTCCATGGCGAAGTCCCGGCAATCGGCATAGTATGGCTCGGCCTCGACCGCCCCTTGCGTGCGCAGGATGCGGCGCACGCGGTTCATTCCTTTAGAGTCCGTGTCGGCGACTATCCGGAACACACCCCGCCCGCTACAGCTCCACGGTGACTTCAGCACGCTCGGGCCATAGTCCGCAAGGGCCCGCCGCACCTCGTCCTCCGAACGGCACATCCGCGATTCGCCGAACGTGCCTTCCACGTCGCCCCGCAGCAGGGGGAGTAGCCGCACCGCCGTTGCGCGGGAGCTGAGGGCGCGCAAGGTTTGCAAGGCTTCGTCGGTGGGCAGCAGCCGTTCCGGCGCGCCGAGTTGTCGCAGGCGGTGCTTCACGAGTGTGTCCCATCCCCACGGCTCAATCCGCTCCACCGCCTCCCAGCGGACCGCCTTGCCGGGCAGCAGGACGGCATCGCCCGGCGAAGCCCAACGCAGGGGGAGTTCCGCCAGTTCGCGCTCCATCCGCTGCGCCGCACGGGATGGGGTGTAGCGGTGCGTGCCGGCAGCAAGTGCCTCGTCGTGCGAGGGGTTGAATACGTGGAGTACCATGCGGAGGGTGTTTTCAGGATGCGAAGGTAAGACTATTTCGTCACATCCGTGCGCTCCGCGCCCCGGTTTTTGGTTCGCACGCCGGGAGCAGTTTTCTTATCCCTACGGTTAGTGGCGCGTAACCCTATGGGTAGTGCATCGTAACCCTACGGTTAGTTTTCCGTAACCATAGGGTTGGTTCACTGGGGGGGCGGTTCCGTTCGGTCGGGCCTCCCTCCGGGGGCTTTTCTGCTCGCCCGGCGACGGCTTCTTCGCACTTTTCCTTGCCCGCGTTCGGGGAAAGTGTTATTTTTGCCTGCGCAAACAGTGGACGAACCGATAAAAGAAAGAAACCCATGCTTTTCCCTAAGACGACCTATACGGAGCGCCGCCGCCGCCTGCGCGGGCTGGTAGGCGACGGTCTCATCCTGTTCTTCGGCAATAACGATGCGCCGATGAACTATCCCGCCAATGCCTACAAATTCCGCCAGGACAGTGCGTTCCTCTACTTCTTCGGACAGCACCGCGAGGGACTTGTGGGGGCGATTGATGCCGACACGGGTACGGAGACGCTCTACGGCAACGAGATTGACATAGAGGACATCGTGTGGTACGGTGAGGTGCAGAGCGTTGCCGCTATGGCAGAGGAGAGCGGCTGCGGAGGCGGTGCCAAACCGATGGCGGCACTGGCCGACGTGGTGGACCTGGCCGTGAAGCAGGGACGCCGCGTGCACTTCCTGCCCCCTTACCGCCATGATACGCAGATCCAGCTCATGGACCTGCTCCATATCCATCCCGCCCGGCAGCGCGCTGAGGCCAGCCTGGAGCTCATCAAAGCGGTCGTGGAACTGCGCAGCGTGAAGAGTGCTGAGGAAATTGCCGAGCTGGACCGCGCCGCCGCCATCGGCTACAAGATGCACACCACGGCCATGCGCCTTTGCCAGCCCGGCGTGACGGAGCAGTACATCAGCGGTGTCATCGGCGGAATAGCGCAGTCTTACGGTTGTATCACATCGTTCCAGAGCATCGTCTCGCAGCACGGTGAAATCATGCACGGCTATCCCAGTGCCGCACCCCTGGAGGCAGGTCGCCTGCTGCTGTGCGACTGCGGCGCGGAGACCAACGGAAACTACTGTTCCGACCATACGCGGACAACGCCCGTCTCGGGCCGTTTCACGCAGAAACAGCGCGACATCTATGACATCGTGGTGGACTGCCACGACCTCGCCCTCGGCGTGACCCGTCCCGGCACGCGCTGGTGGGACGTGCACTTCGACGTGTGCCGCCTCATGACGGAGCGGCTGAAGGACCTCGGGCTTATGAAGGGCGACACCGAGGCGGCGGTCCGTGCCGGCGCACACGCCCTCTTCCTGCCCCACGGGCTGGGACACATGATGGGGATGGACGTTCACGACATGGAGGGCTTAGGCCAGATTTACGTGGGCTTCGACGAGGAGACGCGCCCAAACCTGGAGCAGTTCGGCACGAACGCCCTCCGCATGGGCCGCAGGCTCGAGGAAGGCTTCGTCGTGACGGACGAGCCGGGCATCTACTTCATCCCGCAGCTCATCGACCTCTGGCGCAAGGAGGGCACTAACGCCGACTTCCTCTGCTTTGACCGGATAGAGGAATACAAGGACTTCGGCGGCATACGCATCGAGGACGATGTGCTCGTCACGGCTGACGGCTGCCGCTTCCTCGGCGAGGAGCGCATCCCCTACAAGGCGGACGACGTGGAGGAATTCCTCGCCGCCCGCTGACGGATTTCCCAAGGACTATTCACTAAAACATCACATAGCAATGAGAAAAATCTTGTTCGCTGCGTTCGCAGCCCTGTCGCTCGCCGCATCCGCGCAGAACGACACCGTAAAGTTCACCGTAGTCAAGGAAAACCCCATCACAAGCATCAAGGACCAGCACCGCTCGGGCACTTGCTGGAGCTACAGCGGGCTCAGCTTCTTCGAGGCGGAGCTGCTACGGCTCGGCAAGGGCGAGTTCGACCTCTGCGAGAGCTTCGTCGTCGAGCACACCTACATGGACCGCGCCGACCGCGCCGTACGTACGCACGGTGACGTCTCCTTCGCCAACGGCGGCTCCTTCTACGATGTGCTCTACTGCCTGAAGAAGTACGGCATCGTACCCGAGGGAACCATGCCCTTCCCCGGCAGCCTCTACGGCGACAGCCTCTTCAACTTCCAGGAGCTCGACCCCATCATGAACGCCTACGTAGGGGCCATCGCCAACAACAAGGGGAAGAAGATCCCCCTCGTCTGGAAGAAGGAGTTCGCGGGCATCCTCGCGGACTACTTCGGCGAGTATCCCACGACCTTCGACTACAAGGGCAAGACCTACACCCCCGAGACGTTCCGCGACATGCTCGGCCTGAACCTCGACGACTACGTGAGCCTTACGAGCTACACGCACGAGCCCTTCTACGAGCCCTTCATCCTCGAAATCCAGGACAACTGGCGCTGGGCGAGCAGCTATAACCTGCCGCTCGGCGAGTTCATGGAAGTCATGGAAAGCGCCGTGCGCAACGGCTACACCTTCGCGTGGGGGGCCGACGTGACGGAGGAGTACTTCGGCCGCCGCAACGGCAAGGGCTACGCCTACGTGCCCGCCACGCTGAAGGACAACGACCTGACAGGTTCCGACGCCGCGCGCTGGGGCGGCACGGTGGAGCGCAAGGGCGCCGCCTACGAGTCCAAGAACGAGGCCGCCATCACGCAGGAGATGCGCCAGCGCGCCTACGACAACTGGGAAACCACCGATGACCACGGCATGGTCATCTACGGACTCGCCACGAACCCCGACGGCGACGAGTACTTCATGGTCAAGAACTCCTGGGGCGACTACGGCAAGTACCACGGCATGTTCTACGCCTCCAAGGCCTACGTCGCCTACAAGACGATGAACATCCTCATCAACAAGAACGCCATACCCAAGCCCATCCGCAAGAAGCTCGGCATCTGACGCCGCGCCCCCCGAAGCCCAGGCAGCGCTGCGGGAGCTGGGGAACTTCCCCAGGCCGGGCGGTGGAGATACGCTCTCCGCCGCCCGGCCTGCATTATGCCCACCCGCGCAGGATAGTAGCGCGATGTTGCGCAACATTGGTGCATGATGTTGCGCAGGGTGATGGTGTGATGTTGCGCAGGATGGTGGTGTGATGTTGCGCAACATTGGTTCATGATGTTGCGCAGGATGGTGGTGCGAAGTTGCGCAACATTGGTTCATGATGTTGCGCAAGATGGCGGTGTGATGTTGCGCAACATTGGGGTACGATGTTGCGCAAGATGATGGCATGATGTTGCGCAGCATCCGTGCAGTACGTTGCGCAGATGCAAAGAGCGGAGCCCCGCAGGAGTTGTCTGCGGAGCTCCGCCAGTAAGGTCGGGAAAGTTGCGGGAGCCGTGCGGGCCATGGCGCGCGCCGCGCCCCCCGGCCGTCAGGCTTTCCGGAAGGCCGCGCAGCACCAGCCGTTGCGCGCCGAGCTGTGGAGGAAGCTGAGGCCTGCCGCTGCTGCGGCGGCCTCGATGCGCGGCAGGTCGGCCTCGTAGAAGCCGCTCGTCAGGAACAGTCCGCCCCGGCGCAGGCAGGCGGCATAGGCGGGCAAGTCCCGCGTGATGATGTTCAGGTGGATGTTGGCCAGTACCGCGTCGTACGTCTCCGTCCGGGGCAGCAGTGCGGCATCGCCGAGGCGGACTTCCGCGCCGTCCACGCCGTTCAGGGCGAAGTTCTCCCGCGCGTTCTCCACGCACCACTCGTCCACGTCGATGGCCGTCACGCTGGCCGCGCCGCGCATGGCGGCGAGGATGCCGAGAATGCCCGTCCCGCATCCCATGTCCAGTACGCTGCGCCCCGCGAGGTCGGCCCCGAGCAGCTCGTGGAGCATCTGGCGCGTCGTCTCGTGGTGGCCCGTCCCGAAGGACATCCTGGGGTTGATGCTGATGTTGTACTCCGTACGCGGCACGTCGCGGTGGAAGGTGGCGCTCACCGTGCAGCGGCCGTCCACGGTGAGCGGCGCGAAGTAGTTGCGCTCCCATTCGGCGTTCCAGTCGCGGTCTTCGGCCTCGGCACACGTGTAGCTGATGCCTACGCCCGGCACGGGGAACGCCTCCAGCGCGCCGCGCAGGGCAGCCTCGTCGCGCTCCTCCGCCCGGATGTAGGCCCGCAGCGTGCTGCCGCCTCCGCCACCGCCCTCCGCCTCTTCCCCCGAGGCGGTGTCGGCGACCGCACTGCGCCCGGTGAAGACGACGTCGCCCGTGGAACCGGCGGCGTCGGCGGGCGATACGGTGGCATCCGTGTCCTTGACGAAGGATTCAAAGCCGATGTCGGCCAGCACGGCCTCCAGCACGTCAAGGAAGTCGCCGGAGGGAGGTGTCAGGGTGAAGGTGTATTCCAGGTATTTCATAGTTGCTTGCGTATGCGCCATTCGGCCGGGTAAAGGTTGTTGGCCCGCGCGCCGAGGTTGTTGGCGAACCCGAGCGGGTGTCCGTCGTAGCACATGAGGACGTGCCCTCGCGGCGTGTCGGCAGGCAGCGCGGCGGCCTCGCGGCGGAGGTAGGACGTGGCCTGCCCGTGTGTGAGGGCCGCGCGCGGGAACGCTCCCGGAGCCAGCTCCGTGGAGAGGGCCAGGGGCTGTTGCGGGACGCACTTGCCGCCCTTGAGCAGGGCGAGGTGCAGTCCGGGCGCGAGGAGCCTGCCGCTGCCCCGTCCTCCGAGGCAGGCGGCCACGGCGCGGCGGTCGCCGTCGAGCGCGGTCCGCATGGCGTAGATGTTCCCGCCGTCGGGGCTGAACAGCGTGTATGCTTCGGGCCTCCGCAGCCACGTCCGCAGCGCGTCCGCCTCGCGCGGCAGTGCGCCGGACTTCCCGCGCCGCGCCTTCTCCCTCCCAGGGGCGGCGTGTGCGGAAGTTCCGCTTGTCTTCCGTAGCAGCGCGATGAAGAAACCCTCCCCCGCAGTGCGGTGGGGATAGAAGTGCGTCCCCCATTCCGTCCCCACGGAGCCGCTCCCCGTCGCGCCCAGACTGACGGCTTCCGCCCCCAGCTCCTCGCAGATGCGCCGCACGTTACCTTCGTTTTCCATATCGTTGAACGTGCAGGTACTGTACACGAGGAAACCGCCCTGGCGCAGGGCGGGCCATACGTCGCGGACAATGTCGAACTGCCGCGCCGCACACATGGCCACGTTCGCGGGCGACCACTCCGCCCGTGCCGCCCTGTCCTTGCGGAACATGCCCTCGCCGGAGCAGGGCACATCGGCGGCTATGACGTCGAAGAACGCGCCGAGCGGCGCGAAGTCGGCAGGGTAAGCATTGGCCACCAGCACGTCGGGGAGTCCCCACTTCGCCACGTTCTCGGCCAGTATCTGCGCCCGCGTTCGGACCGGTTCGTTGCACACGAGGAGGCCCCCTCCTTGCCGTTCGGCCAGCAGCGAGGCCCACAACGTACTCTTCCCGCCCGGCGCGGCGCAGAGGTCAAGGACGCGCAACGGCTCCTCCCCTCCTGCGGAACAGACGGCCTGCGCCGTCAGCGCGACAGCCATGGAGGCCGCTTCCTGCACGTAGTAACAGCCAGCATGGAGCAGCGGGTCGAGCGTGAACTGCGGCCGTTCGCTGAGGTAATAGCCGTCCGCACACCACGGCACGCGCCCGGCGCAGCCGGCAGGAAGTGCCGCCTCCCCGGCCTTCGCCCTGTTCAGGCGGATGCTTGTAGGGGGCTGCGCTTCCAGTGCGGCGAAGAGGCCTTCCGCCTCCGCGTCGCCCAGTTGCCTGCGCATCATGGTGCGGAACTCCGGTGGTAACGGTCTGTCTCCTGTCATTCGGTATCTGGGTATGGCTTCGTGCCCTCAGCCGACGAACGTCTCCAGCGTGCGGAAGTCGCCCTCCGGGCGGATATCCACGCTCCGCGTCACGGCGGGAAGCAGCACGCTCTGCCCTGCTTCGAGGCGGAAGGCGTTGCCGCCATCGTCCGTCAGGTGTGCGGCTCCCCCGAAGCAGATGAGGATGACGAAGGAGTCGGTGGCGGAATAGTCCGCCGCGAGGGGCCGGTCGGCCTCGATGAGGCGGGTGGTGAACTGCGGGCAGCGTACGAGCTCCACCGCCTCGTTTCTGCGCGGCTCATAACAGACGGGTGCGGCCTCCGTGTCGGCGTAGTTCAGTGCCTCCTTGGCCTGCTCCACGTGCAGCTCACGCGGGTTGCCCTGCGCATCGCGGCGGTCAAAGTCGTAAACGCGGAACGTGTCGTTGCTCGACTGCTGTATCTCTACAAGGAAGTTACCCGCACCGATGCTGTGGATGCGTCCCGCCGGAATAAAGAAGCATTGGCCGGGTTGTGTCGCGTGACGTTGCAGGTGCCCCATCAGCGTGCCACTCTCCAGCGAGCTTACGTACTCCTCCGCACTGGAGGGATGGCTGAAGCCCGAGATAAGCGATGCTCCGGGTGTGGTCCGCACGATGTACCACATCTCCGTCTTACCGTAGGGGTGCCCCATGCGCTGTGCCATCGCGTCGTCCGGGTGCACCTGGATACTCAGATCCTGTGCGGCGGAGATGAATTTGATGAGTAAGGGGAATGTCGTCCCGTAGCGGCGGAAGTTCTCCGCGCCCACGAGGTCTGCGCCGTACTTCCCGATGAGCTGCGGTAGGGTTAGCCCGGCATCCGGACCGTCCGAAACGGGGGTCTCATCGCCCGGCACACCGCTGATTTCCCAGCTCTCGCCGATGCGTTCCGGCGCGGGGTGCGTCCGTTTCAGGTCTGTCACTTCGGAACCGCCCCAAATGGTCTGCTTCAGTAGCGGCTGAAAGAATAGTGGTTGCATAGTAGATATAGTGCTAAATGGAAATACTCTGTGCAAAGATAGGCTTTTCCCCACGACCGTGCAAGGGGGATGGGGGCGGTTGCGGCGCGTCCGGCTTCCGCCTGCGCTCACCTCTTTCCCCGTTCCCGGTCAATTATCCGCTGGAACTTGCGGACGAGGCGCGGATGCCGGTCGGCCTGGTTGTCGGTCTCGTAGCGCGAGGTCTGTAGGTTGAAAAGCTGCGGGTGCGTGCGGTAGCCTGTCTCAATGCGCGTCCCCCACGGCACGATGGCCGGGCCGTCGGAAGGCGCGATGTACTTCCATTGCTGCGTCCGCAGGTTCACGCTACGGTTATTGGGCATCGTGAGGACGTAAGGCGCAGGCTTGCGGCTGCGGCCGAGTAGGGTGGGGAGCAATTCTCGGCTGTCCGGCGCGGCATTGCCAGGCAGGCGGACCCCCGTCAGGCGGGCAAGGCTTCGGAACAGGTCGGTCTGGGTGAAAAGGGCATGGCTCTCGCGGCCCGCCTTGACGTGGCCCGGCCAGCAGACGATGAGGGGTACGGCTGTGCCGGCTTCGTATGCGCTGTACTTCCCTCCCCGGAACGGGCCGCCGGGCAGGTGGTCGCCTGCCAGTTCCTCGGCGCGGTCGGCATAACCGTCATCGAGTACGGGGCCGTTGTCACTGGTGAGGATGACGAGGGTTTCCCCCTCAATGTCCGCCCCGCGCAGGGTGGCGAGCACCTCGCAGACCGTCCAGTCGAACTGTGCCACCACATCACCGCGCACGCCCAAGGGGCTGTTTCCTCGGAAACGGTTGGCGGGATAGCGCGGTACGTGGATGTCGTTCGTGCAGAGGTAGAGGAAGAAGGGCTGCCTCCGGCCTGCGGCTTCCGTGATGAACTGGCAGGCACGCGTCGTGATGCTGTCGGCGATATCCTCATCGCGCCATAGTGCCTTGCCTCCCCCGCGCATGTAGCCGATGCGCCCGATGCCGTTCACGATACTCTGGTCGTGGCCGTGGCTGGAACGCATCTTGGTGAGCAGCTCCGGATTGTCGCGTCCCGTCGGTTCACCGGGGAAGTTACGCTGGTAGCTCACTTCGATAGGTGCGGTCGGGTCGTAGTTGGCGACACGCCCGTTCTCAATGAACACACAGGGTACGCGGTCGGCTGTCGCGGCCATGATGTAGGAGTAGTCAAAGCCGATGTCGCGCAGGTGTACGTCCAGTTCGCCGTTCCAGTCCTGCGCGCCCGTCTGCGAACCGAGGCCGAGGTGCCACTTCCCGATAGCCGCCGTGCGGTAGCCTGCCGCGCGGAACATATCGGCCATAGTGTATTGTTCGGGGCGGATAATCATTCCTGCATTTCCCGCCGCCACATCCGTCCCCTCGCGGCGGAAGGGGTATTCGCCCGTCAGCAGCCCGTAGCGGGCGGGCGTACTCGTAGAGGCGCAGGCATGGGCCGCCGTAAAACGCAGTCCGGAGCGTGCCAGCGCATCCACATGAGGGGTATGCACGCGGCGCGCGCCGTAGCAGGAAAGGTCGCCGTACCCGAGGTCGTCGGCCACGATGAGTATGACGTTGGGCCGCGCCGCGCGGTGGGAAACGGTGCGCTGTGCGGCGGCAGATGCCGTACCTGCGGCCAGCAGGGGAACGGCGAAAAGGACTCCTTTTTGCATCATGCCGCGAAGTTACGCTTTTTTCCGCAGTCGCAGGGTTGGGGTGGCGGGGATTTTTCGGTTTTGGTTCACGTGCTGTTGGTCTTGGGAGATAAGGCGTTTCGTAGGAGCGGGGCTTGGTATTCTTTCTAACCTCTGGGATTTCGTTTCCGTAAGCCTGCGGCGGACTCCATTTCATCTCCGTTCGCGCGCGGGAAGGCGTGAAAAACATGTTTCCGCAAGCCTTGTGAAGCGTTTCAGCCTTGCCGATGAGTTTTTATTCCTAACTTTGCGAACCAATCATGTGCAAAGAACAATATGGTAACGAGCTGTCTCCGCCTTATGGTATGGCATGTGTATACCTAAGGCGTAGCGTTCGGCCAACAAACCTACGATAAACGTTTTAACTATGATGGCTTATCTCAAACTCATCCTTGCGGCTCTGCTCCTGCTCTGCCTGGCGCCGATGCCTTATGGCTATTACAACTTGGTGCGCTTCGTGGCGATGGTAGCTTTCGGCGTGATGGCGTATCAGTATGTGCAGGAGAGGCGGGAAGCGTTAGGCGTATTCTTCGGCGCGCTGGCATTACTGTTCCAGCCTTTCGTGAAGGTCGCGCTTGGGCGTACGATGTGGAATGTGGTGGATGTCGCTGCGGCGGCAGTGCTTCTCTTCCTCGTTTTCAGACGGTTTCGTGGTAGATGAGTGCGTGCGCCGCATTCGGTGCGGTAGTGCTTGCCTTTGTTTGCGATAATATTTATCTTTGTCGTTACATATATTTATATGCACGGTTAATTTATGGAGTTGTTACGCGCGATTTGGCCGTTCGGCCGTTACAAACGGAGTAAATGGTATTATTGCTGTCCGCTAAAAGTTGAAAAGCGACAAATTATGTGTCCGCAGTGCCGATAAACAGGCATTGCGGACTTGTTTTTTGAAAAGTAAGCCCCCCTTCATACCTCATATCCTCCTTTTTTAGCGGACAGCCGTTCC
>JAFUZP010000040.1 GCA_017476545.1 Alloprevotella sp. | reverse complement strand
CCGGGCGCGGGGAGGGTCGCAGCGCAGCACGCGGCAGGGGTACTTCCGCAGGGCGGCCTCCACGGCGCGGCCCACGTGGCCCACGCCGACAATGCCCACCACGGCATCCTCCCACGCGAACAGCCCGGCCCCGGCGGCGCGCAGCAGGCAGCACTCCACGTACTGCGCCACGCTGCCCGCGTTGCAGCCCGGCGCATACGCCCAGCCAATACCGGCGCGGCGCAGGTAGCCCAGGTCCAGATGGTCGGTCCCCGCAGTGGCCGTGGCCACGAAGCGTACGCGGGAACCCTCCAGCAGGTGCGCATCGCAGCGGGTACGCGTCCGCACCACGAGCGCGTCGGCGTCCCGCACGGCGGAGGGGGTCATCTCCGGCGCGGACAGGTAGCGGCACTCGCCGAGCCGCTCGGCAAGGCCCCGCATGTAGGGGATTGCACTGTCAATGATCAGTCGCATGGGGGAGAGGGGGGAGGCGGGGGTGTCACTTCTTTACGATGGCCGTCTGCGGGTTGCGCACGCCGGAGAGGCCGGAGAGGTACGCCTTGGCCTTGCCGAACTTCAGGTTCATGTCCAGGCGTACGGGCAGGTGGTTGGCGTCGTCCGTCACGTAGAAGGTGACGATTTCGCGCTCGCGACCCTTCTCCTTCTCGAGGTAGGAGAAGACGAGGCAGCGGTAAGTCGTCGTGCGGCCCTCCATCTTGAAGTTCTTCTTCCCGCGATAGACGAGCGTGCGCCACTCGGCGCGCTTCCCCTCGGCCATAAGGAAGGGGATGCGGTGGCCGGGCTTCATGGCGGCAGCGTCAAAGCTGCGGGCGCGGAGCATCATGGACAGCATGTCGAAGGCGCAGTGCTTGCTCTCGTAAGTACCGGTCTTGGGCTCAAGTTGGTCGCGCTGGTAGAACATCTTCAGGGCACACTGCCCCGAAGGGTAGCTGTACCACACCTTTTCCTGCCGGAACGCGCCGCCCTCGTGCGCATCCTTTTGGTAAAAGAGCGGCACGAGGGAGAGGGAGGTGTAGGAGGTCAGTTTGTCGCGCATCGTGAAGTACTTGTCCGCCTGCTTGGAGCCGCGCGTGACCAACGTGGTGCAGTAGGCGGGCTTCCCGGCATAGACGGACTTCGTGATGTTCCAAGTAGCGGAACCTACCTTGACCCATACGAACTTCCAGTTGAAGTATAACTCGTACTGCAACGTCTCGCCGCTCTGGAATGCCGTGTTGGGTGCGGAGCACTGCGCCTGTGCGGGACGGGCGGCAGCCAGCACAACGGCCACAAGGACTGCTCTAAATATCTTCATCGCTTCAGCCTTTCGCGTTCAAGGTTCTTGGCCCGGGCGGACGTGCGGCGGGCATCGCTCTTCCCTTTCTGCAGTTCCGCCGGCTTCTGCTGCAAGGGCGGCACTGCGCCTACGTCCCACGACACCTCGGTATCCCAGTCCGCCCGCACCGTAATCTTCTGGGGATAGTACACCACCTCCTCGGGCTGCTCGCCCTGAAGGTAGTTGCCCGTATCCCAACGCCCGTTGCCGTTGCGGTCACGGAACAGGCGGAGATAGTAGTCCCCGGGCTTGACGTAAAAGAAGTTGGCCGCGCCGCCTTCGGCACGCACGCTCCGCTCCACTTTCTTCTCCGAGGGGAAGAGCTGGACGATGGCCGTGGTGTCCGCACCGCGCAAGGTAACGAAGACGCTGCCCACGTCCTCCATCTTCATGATGCCCAGGCTACGCTCTATCTTGTCCGTCCATTTCCCCGACAACCCTTCCACGGCGGCGGAGTCCACCCGCAGGCGGTAACGCTGACCCGGCCTCCATTCGCCGTAAAGTGTGAACGAGAGCAAACCGTCCTGTACAATGCGGCAGGGCACCTCCTCGTAGAGGGAATCAACCCGTAGCTGGAGGTGGAAAGCCGCCGTGTCAAGCCGCACTATAGGCTCATCGGCAATAAATACCGGGTTGCGGTCGGGGGCTAACGCTCCCGAAAAGCCCCGGTCCTTCAGCTTCAGGAACTCACGGGGCCGCTCCTCCTGCGTATAGTCCCCCTTCTTGTGGCGCTTGGCCAGCTGTTTCTCCCACTTCTCGTCCTCCTGCGCCTTCATCTTGGCCAGGCGCGCGTTGGTCAGGCGGGGGATGAGCGAGACGGTATCCGTACGGACTTCCATCGCATAGGTGCTGTCGTTGGTCGCATCGTAGGTCAGGAGGATTTGCAGTGAATCGTTAGCAGCCACTTCCGGGTCACGTATCCAGTACGTAACGGTGTCGCACGTCTCGTTGCAATCCCTGATAAAAGCCGCTTCCGCATCGAAGCCGAGGCCTTCCACGCGCGGCACCTGCTTCGTGGGCGATGGTGCGGTGAAATAAAGCGTGAAACGCTCGGGTACTTCCCGCACGGACTTCAGGAGCGTGCGCAGCGTTGGGACTTCCTGGAAGGCACGAAGGATGATGTCGTCCGGCAGGTAATGCGTAAAGGGCACGGTGCGGATAGAGTCGTAGCGCACGCTGTCCACCCAGGCGGTGTCGTAGCGCACATCCGGGAAGCAGCTGGTCGTAAAGACTTCGTCCGTGAAGGCGAGCATTTCGCCACGACTCCACTTGAAATCACCGTCCAGATCCTTCAGCGCATAAATGCGGTAACTTCCCGGCGCAACGCCCTTCACCGCGAACCGCCCCTTGCTGTCCGTCCTCGCCACGCGCGCCAGCGGCAGGGTCTGGAACGTGCTGTCGGCATGGCCGTCTGCAGGGTAAAGCCCGACAAGCATTCCCGTCACGGGGTCCAGGTTGTCCGCCGCGAGCACATTTCCCGCCACCTCCATCGTGTCTATCTGTGCCCCTGTGGAGAAATAGTACGTGAAGTTCCCCATCGGGTTGCCCTCCGTAGCATCCTGTATTGCATCGGAAAAGTCTATTGTATAAGTGGTAGCAGGGAGCAGGGTGTCGCCCAACTCCACCGTGATGCGGCGTCCCAGGACCTTTATGTCGGGCACTTCCAGTTGCGGCGGCGAGATGATGACCTTCTCCATTGGCCTGTCAAGCTTCACATTCTCGTCGAAGAGGAACGTAACCCTCCGTCCCTTCGTCACGTCCGTCGCGCCAAGCTCGGGGTACATACCGAGCAATCGGGGCGGAGTCTCGTCATAAGGGCCGCCGTCGGGGCCTGACCCCGGGTTGGCGCAGCCGGCGGCAAAAAGTACCCCCCACGCCAAACAGAAATAACTCCAGCTACGGGCAAAGCGTCTCATGCGTTCAGTGCTAATATCTGGTCAATGATGGTTCTATCGTTCGCAAGGCGTGGCACCTTATGCTGCCCGCCCAGTTTTCCCCGGCTGCGCAACCAGTCGTCGAAGAGCCCCGGCCGTGCAACGACCAGCTCTAGCGGTTGGAGCGTGATGTCCTTGTAGCGCTTCGCCTCGTAGTCCGAGTTGAGTCGCTGCAAGGTGCCATCCAGCAAAGCGGCGAAACGCGCCAAGTCGGTCGGGTGCGTGGCAAATTCCACTACCCACTGGTGGCGGCATTTCCCCTGTCCGTCCATGAATACCGGCGCGGCGGTGTATTCACGCACGACAGCCCCCGTTTCGCGGCAGGCCTCCGCCAGCCCGCGTTCCGCATTGTCCACAATCAGTTCTTCACCGAAGGCGTTTATGAAACTCTTGGTGCGCCCGCTGATGACAAACTTGTAGGGATTCTTCGAGGTGAAGCGCACCGTATCGCCGATTTCGTACCGCCACAAGCCGCACGACGTCGTGATGACGATGGCGTAATTGCGCCCTGTTTCCACGCCCCAGAGCGGTACGGCGTGCGGATGCTCCTGACCCTCTTCCTCCAGGGGGACAAACTCGTAGAACACGCCGTAGTCCAGCATGAGTAGCATAGCCGGGTCGGCGGGGTCGTCCTGCAAGCCGAAGAAACCTTCCGAGGCGTTGTAAGTCTCCATGTAGTGCATCCCCTCGTGCGGAATGAGGCGGCGGTACAGCTCGCGATAGGGTGTGAAGGCGATTCCCCCGTGGAAAAACACCTCCAAGTTAGGCCATACACCATCCAGCGTCTCGCAGCCGGCCAGTTCCAACATTCGCGTCAGTACGCTCAACATCCACGAGGGCACGCCGCTAAGGTTCGTCACATTGCAGCGCACGGCCTCGCGTGCAATGCGCTCCCGCTTCTCCTCGAAGTCGGCCAACAGGGCAATTTGCTTAGACGGTACGCGCAGCAGGTTCGCCGCCCACGGCATATTTTCCAACAAGATTGCGCTCAAGTCGCCCACGAGGGAGTGCGGAAGGTTGTAGTTCGGCTGGTGGCTTCCGCCCAGTATCAGGGCGCGGCCGTCCAGCACCCGGCTGTCAGGATTGTTCCGTAAGTACAGCGCAAGCGCGTCCGCCCCGCCACGGTAGTGCGTGTCGCGTAACCCTTGCGGCGATACGGGAATAAATTTGCTTTTGTCGTTGGTCGTGCCGGACGACTTCGCGTACCAGCCCACACGCCCGGGCCAGAGCACATCAACTTCCCCGTGGCGCATCCGGTCGATGTCCCCCTTCAGTTCCTCATAGGTATTGATAGGCACTTGCTCCACGAAGGCTTCATAAGAAAGTTGCCCGGCCAATCCGTGCTGCCGGCCGTAGGATGTTCGCTCACCCGAGTGCAGAAGCGTGTGCAGCACGTCCTGCTGCAAGCGTTCCGCATCGGTCGCATAACGCTCAATGGCACGCGCGCGGCGCATTAAAAAGGGGCGTATGATTTTAGTCAGACTCATGCTGTCATTATTCTTTGTCAGAGGGCAAAGTTACAGGAATCTGCACGAAGTGAGAAGAAAAGCCCCGATAAAGTGCGGACAGGCATCTGCTGCACGATATTTCACGGAGATGGGAAGAGGTATTCTCCCCAAGTCCGAATTCTTAACCCTAGGGTTAGTCCGCCGTAACCCTGCGGTCGGTTGCGCGTAACCCTAGGGTTAGAATGCGCTATCCCGTGGGTTAGTTTCCCTTTTCGCTTGGCTTTCTCCACGGAATGCCGTATCTTCGCTGCGTTATATCCAACGTCCTTTTCATTTAACACTGGAAATATGAAAATCCTACTCCTTGGAAGCGGCGGGCGCGAGCACGCACTGGCTTGGAAAATCGCCCAGAGTCCGCGCACGGAATCCCTGTTCATCGCACCCGGAAACGCAGGTACGGACAACCTAGGCCGCAATGTGGAGCTCGACCTCGCTGACTTTGACGAAATTGCAGCGTTTGTAATCGACAACGACATAGAGATGCTTGTAGTCGGCCCGGAGATACCGCTCGTGGAGGGCATCGCGGACTATTTCGCCAAGCACGACCTGCTGCGCCACGTTGCCGTCATCGGCCCCAGCCAAGCGGGGGCAAAGCTCGAAGGTTCCAAGGATTTTGCCAAGGCATTCATGATGCGGCACGGCATACCCACCGCCGCCTACCAATCCTTCACGGAGGCGGAACTCACGGAGGCGGAGGCTTTCCTTTCTACGCTACACCCGCCTTATGTCCTAAAGGCGGACGGACTTGCCGCAGGCAAGGGTGTGATTATCTGTCCCTCGCTTGAGCAGGCACGGCGCGACCTGAGAGAAATGCTCGGAGGGAAGTTCGGAAAAGCTGGCGCGCGTGTTGTCATTGAGGAATTCCTGCGCGGTACGGAGTGTTCCGTATTCGTGATGACCGATGGCACGCATTACCAAATACTGCCCGAGGCGAAAGATTACAAACGCATCGGGGAAGGCGACACTGGCCCGAACACGGGCGGCATGGGAAGCGTATCGCCTGTACCGTTTGCCACGCCGGAATGGATGCACCAGGTAGAGGAACGCATCATCCGCCCGACAGTGAACGGACTCCGCGAGGAGGGCATCAGCTACAAAGGCTTCATCTTCTTCGGCCTCATCAACTGCCCGGACGGCCCGAAGGTCATAGAGTACAACTGCCGCATGGGCGATCCGGAAACGGAGAGCGTCATGCTACGCCTGCGTAGCGACATCGTGGAACTCTTCGAGGGCGTGGCTGCAGGCAATCTGGACCAGCACCCCGTGGAGACCGACCCGCGCGCGGCGGTTTGCGTGATGTGCGTGTCCGGCGGCTATCCCGGCTCCTACAAAAAAGGATTCCCCATCAAGAATGCCGACCACGAGGGGAGCATCGCCTTCCATGCCGGGACGGCCATCGACCACGGGCAGCTCGTCACGGCCGGCGGGCGCGTCATCGCCTTCAGCTCCTACGGTGCAACCCGCGAAGAGGCGCTTGCCAAATCCATGAAAGCGGCTGAAAGCGTACAATTCGAAGGAAAATATTTCCGCACCGACATAGGAAAAGACCTCCGGTAGTGCAAGGGAATACACTCAGACATCGGATAGTACGCAGTACGCTCACCCTCCCCGTAACTATCGCGGTGGGGGCGGCGGTCTGGATGGCGCCCGACCCTGCCGACATACAGCTCTGGGGCGGACTTGCTGTAGCCCTAATTCAGACGTTCATGCTGATGGAACTCACCAACCGCAACCAGCTGCTACGCATCCGCTCGCGTATGGTCAGCACCACCTACATGGCATTGGCCACTGCCTGCCCGTTCCTCCACCGCATCGGTTGGGAATGTGTGCCGCCAGTGTGCTTCGCGGCAGCCTACTTCCTGCTTTTTGCCACCTATCAGCGGGAGCGGCCCGAAGCGGACGCTTTCCACGCATTCCTGCTACTCGCCGTGGGCAGCTTCTTCTTCCCGCCCATGATACTCCTGGGCGTACTCTACTTCCTTTCCATGCTCGTACAGCTGCGCTCGCTCACATGGCGCACGTTCACGGCAGGCATCTTCGGCATCCTGCTGCCCGCAGCGTTCTATGCCGCCTGGGTCATAGGCAGGCAAGAAACAGCCACAGCCCTGGACTTCCTGCAACCCTACCTGCACCCCACTATGCCGGACTACACGGCTATCCCGGTATGGCAACTCGTGAACGCAGGCTTCCTCGCCCTGCTCGCCCTGTTGGGGCTGCTCCATTATTACCGCACGAACTTCAACGACAAGATACGGGTCAGGATGTGCTACTACGCCATCATTATGCAGGAAGTGGCACTGCTGGCCGCCCTGTGCCTGCTCCCGGAACACTTCACGCAAGTGTTCGCGCTCCTTATCCTGAACAGCGCGCCGCTCTTGGGGCACTATTTCGCCCTCGCACGCGGCGGGAGATGGATGACTGTCTGGTTTTTATTCTGGATTATCTCCCTTGTCGGGCTCGGCTTGTACAACTACGGGCTGCTGCCGTCCCTGCCACAATAACTCCCCGCTATGTTCCAAAGCCTGACAGACCTATTGATAGCACACGGCACGGCGGGCATGTTCATCGCCGCCTTCCTCGCCGGAAGTTTCTTCCCCTTCGCCTCGGAAGTTGTCATGCTAGGGCTGCTGGCTGTCGGGACGGACGCCACGGGACTACTCCTGTGGGGAACGGCGGGCAACACGCTAGGGGGATTGTTCAATTACGGCATCGGGCGGATGGGCAACCCGGCATGGATAGAACGCTACGCCAAGGTTCCGCCAGAAAAGCTGGAGCAGGGACTGGCGCGTGTCCGCCGCTATGGCTCGTGGGCAGGCCTGTTGGCATGGGTTCCATTCCTCGGCAGCGTGCTCACGGTCTCTATGGGCTACCTGCGCTGCCGCCTGCCCTACTGCCTCTTCAACATCGCCGTAGGGAAGTTCGCCCGCTATGCCCTGCTCATCTCTGCCTATAAAGCGATATAATTAAAACGACAATAAAATGAAAACAAAGACTACCTGGCAATTCGTCCGTACGCAGGACGGCAGAAATTATCTCGCGCCCTTCCTGCTCATCACGATGCTGTTCTTCCTCTGGGGGTTCGCGCACAGTATGCTTGACGTACTGAACAAGCACTTCCAGCTCTCGCTCCAGATTTCCATGACACAGGCCGCATTCGTGCAGAACGCCGTGTATGGCGGCTATTTCCTCATGGCTATTCCGGCCGGAAAGCTCATCAGCCGTTTCGGTTACCGCGCGGGCGTGCTGACCGGACTGCTCCTGTTCGGGCTCGGCGCGCTGTCTTTTATCCCGGGAAGCCTGCTTTCGGGAAGCCCGTTGGCGGCTTTCTACTGCTTTGTCCTCTCGTTGTTCGTCATTGGCTGCGGCCTGACGTGCCTCGAAACGTCGGCCAACCCGTACGTGACCGTGCTCGGCGAGCGCGAGGCGGCCGAGCGGCGCATCAATTTCTCCCAGTCGTTCAACGGTCTGGGCTGGATTCTCGGGCCGTTGGTGGGACTCTTCCTCTTCCGCGAGGGCGCAGAAAACGATGATGTCGTGCTTCCGTATGCCATTATCGGCGTCGTTGTGCTAGCTGTAGCGGCAGTTTTTTCGCGCGCCAAGCTGCCGGAGGTGGAAGAGGAGGCTGGGGACGAAACGGCTGAGACCGCGACAGGAACGTCCTCCCTATGGAGCCGTCCGCACTTTGTGTTCGGTCTGCTCGCCCTGTTCCTGTATGTAGCGGCACAAACCGGGCTGAACAGTTTCTTCATCAACTACGCTACCGATGAAGCCGTAGGCATATCAAACAGCACTGCCACGCTGCTGCTTTCATTTGTCTGCATGGGTCTGTTCATGCTGGGCAGGCTCGGCGGAAGCTGGCTCATGGGGCATTTCCGCGCGGAGCGGCTTCTCGTCCTCTTCGCCATCGGGGCGACAGCCGCCACGGCAGTCATCGCACTTTTTGGCGGACGCATCGGGATGATCGCACTCTTCGTTTGCTATTTCTGCGAGAGCATCATGTTCCCCACAATCTTCGCCTTAGCAATCCGCGGGTTGGGGGAAAAGACAAAGCAGGCCTCGTCCTACCTCATCATGAGCATCGTGGGCGGAGCGATTGCCCCGACGCTGATGGCGGCCGTAGCGGAAACCGCTTCAATGCAGGCCGCCTTCATCGTCCCGCTGGTGTGCTTCACCGTCATCGCAGCCTTCGCCCTGCGCTATAAAAAACTATTGCTGTCCGCTAAAAGTTGAAAAGCGACAAATTATGTGTCCGCAGTGCCGATAAACAGGCATTGCGGACTTGTTTTTTGAAAAGTAAGCCCCCCTTCATACCTCATATCCTCCTTTTTTAGCGGACAGCCGTTCCTG
>JAFUZP010000039.1 GCA_017476545.1 Alloprevotella sp. | reverse complement strand
TTTTAGCGGACAGCCGATGGAATTTGCAGAATAATAAGTGATTAGGGGCTTACTTTTGAAAAAGACAACTCGATATCGCATATAATCAGCGATTGAAAGCCATTTCTATGGCAATAAAAAGTTTTAGCGGACACCAATAATCTGTTATAACAGATGCGGGAGCCTCGCTGTATGGGGATAAGTTGCGCCGCGCGCCTGCGGGATGTCCTGCAAGCGCGCGGCGCGGTTTGTTCCTGCGGGCGTTCAGTCCTTGGGGCGGACCAGGATGAGGGCGTCCTGCACGTCGGTGACGACGATGGGGGTGCCCTCGTCGATGAACGCGCCCGTGCTCTTCACCTCCACGGTGCGCCCGCCTATCTCGGCGTTGCCGATGAGGGCGAGCCGCGTCAAGGCGCGTCCCTCCTCGCCGGGGCGTACAGAGAGCTGCGCGCGGGTGGCGGCGGTGGAGTCTATGTTGGCCTTCAGCGCCATCCTGTCCAGCGTACGCGAACGGCTGAGCCACCAGATGAGCAGCAGGACGACGGCGGTGGAGACGAGCAGCGCGAGGGTGGCCGCGAAGGCATCGTAGTAGTGGTAAACGAGCGCGTCAGCGATGACAACGCAGACCGTCGCGCCGATGCCGGCCACGCCGAAGCCGGGCGTGACGAAAGCTTCAATGGCGAACAGTAGCAGGGCGATGGCAGTGATGATGCCGATGAGGAGTAACGGTTCCATACGTATATATCTTATTAATTATCATGACAGTGTCGGGCGGTCTGTGGTGGCGCGGGTGCGGACCGTCCGCCGCGCAGCGCGCCCTTCCCTCTGCCGCTCCCCCTCAGTATGCGGCTCGGTACTTCCCGCCGTCCTTGTCCTGCATCATGGACAGGTAGGACTGGTAGCGCGAAGGGGCGAGGCGGTGCTCCTCAAGGGCGCGGACCACGGCGCACTCCGGCTCGTGCGTGTGGGTGCAGTTGTGGAAGCGGCAGTCGCGCGAGATGCGGAAGATGTCGCGGAAGTAGTGCGCCACTTCCTCAGGCTCTATGTCGAACGTCCCGAAGCCCTTGATGCCGGGGATGTCTATCAGTCCCCCGCCCTCGGGCAGGGGGTAGAGTTCGCTGTAAGTGGTGGTGTGCATACCCGTCTGGTGCGCCTCGGATATGTCCGCCGTGCGGGCGTTCGCCTCCGGAATCAGGGCGTTGAGCAGTGTGCTCTTCCCCACGCCGGAATTGCCAGCCAGTAGCGTTGTCCTTCCCGCCAGCCGCGCGCGGAGTTCGGCGAGCCCCGTTCCGCGCAGTGCCGATATGGACAGCGTCTCGTAACCGATGTCTCCGTAGAGTGTGGCGAGGTAGTCCTGTGCTTCACGCTCTGCTTCCGTCAGCTCGTCCGTCTTGTTGAAGGCGATGAGTGCCGGCACGCGGTAGGCCTCGGCACAAGCCAAGAAACGGTCTATGAAGGTCGTGGACGTTTCAGGGCGCGCCACGGTGACGATAAGTAGGGCGAGATCAATGTTCGCCGCCAGAATGTGGCTTTGCTTCGACAAGTTCGACGCTTTCCGCACGATGTGGTTGCGGCGGTCGAATACCTCGGTTATGAAGGCCGCCTCATCGGTGGCGCTCTCAGGATTACCCACTTCCACCCGGTCGCCTACGGCCACGGGGTTTGTTGAGCGGATGCCGCGCAGGCGGAAGTTGCCCTTCACCTTGCACGTCAGGCGGCGGCCATCATCGGTCAGGACATCGTACCAGCTACCGGTACTGCGGACTACGAGGCCCTTCATCAGACGGTCATTATCTCCTTGTTCTTCTCTTCGAGGATGCGTTCTATGTCCTTAATCTTCTTGTCGTGTATCTTCTGGAGGTCTGCCTCGGCATCCTTGCGGTTGTCCTCGGAGAGTCCCTCCTTTTCAGCCTTCTTCAGTTTGTCAATACCGTCGCGACGTGCGTTGCGGATGGCCATCTTGGCTTCCTCGGCCTCCTTGCCACACTGCTTGGTGAGGAGCTTACGGCGTTCTTCGGTGAGGGGCGGGATGGTGAGGCGGATGATTTCACCGTTGTTCTCGGGCGTGATGCCCACTTCGGAGTTGATGATGGCCTTCTCAATGTGGGGGAACATGGACTTGTCCCACGGTTTGATGGCGATGGTGCGCGCGTCGGGTGTCGTCACGGAGGCTACCGCGTTCAGGGGGGACATGGTGCCATAGGAATTAACCCTGATGTCGTCCAGAATGCGCACATTGGCCTTGCCGGCGCGGATGCTGGCCAGCTTGTCTTCAAGGTGCATCACGCTCAGGTCCATCTTCTCCTCGCACTCGGCGAGGCATTGCTTTACGTCAAACATAGTCGGTGGTGTTATGATTTTTTTATTGTATTTGTTCTTGTCATGTGCTAGGCAGCTTCGGGCCGAAGCAGAGGTCGCCCGCATCGCCGAGGCCGGGTACGATGTAGGCCTGCCCGTTCAGTTCGGCGTCAATGGCTGCTGTCCAGAGCGTCACCTCATCGGAGGGGAATGCGCGGTGGAGGCGGCCGATGCCCTCTTCGGATGCGATGACAGTGCAGATGTGGAGCTTCTGCGGCAGTCCGCCACCGAGAAAAGCCTTGTAGGCCAGCTCGAGCGAACCGCCCGTGGCTAGCATAGGGTCCACGAGGAGGAACGTGGAACCATCAAGCGGCGGAGCGGCCATATACTCGAGGTGTATCTGTAAATCGTCCTTGCTGCCTTCCTTGCGATATGCGGCGACGAAGGCGGAGTCCGCCCCGTCAAATACGTCAAGGAACCCCTGGTGGAAAGCCAGTCCGGCGCGCAGGACGGTGCCGATGACGATGCGGTCCTGCGGTAGGCGGACGATAGCTTTGCCTAGCGGTGTGCGCACAGTATGCTCCGCGTACTGCAGGGTACGGCTGATCTCATACGCCATGGCGTGGGCTATGCGTGTTATGTTCTGTCGGAAGAGCGTGCGGTTACGTTGATAGTCCGTATCGCGCAGCTGTGCCATATAGCGGTTGATAACAGAGTCTTGCGCTCCGAGGTTTATCACTTCCATAGGGATGTTTTCTGCTTGTCGGGGCAAAAGTAATGATAAACTTTGGATTATGCAAAGCGCAAGTGCCAAAAGGCAAATTCCCGTGCGCGCGCCATATAAAAAGGTGTTAAGAAACGTTTCGCGGCGAAACAAAACAAATGAAAAGTTTTTCGCCCGACAAATTTTCCGTACTTTTGCACGCGTAAATTGAAACACTAAATTCATTATCACTCATGGCAACATTAGATTTGACCAAGTATGGCATTACCGGTGCTACGGTAATCGCCCACAACCCCAGTTACGAACGCCTATTTGAGGAAGAGACCAAGGCTGGTCTCGAGGGCTTCGAGGTAGGGCAGCAGACAGAGCTCGGTGCCGTCAACGTGATGACGGGTATCTACACGGGCCGCAGCCCCAAGGATAAGTACATCGTCATGGACGAGAACTCCAGGGACAACGTGTGGTGGACGACGGACGCCTACAAGAACGACAACCACCCCATGAGCGAGGAGGTTTGGGCTACCGTGAAGGACATCGCCAAGAAAGAACTTTCCAACAAGCAGCTCTACGTTGTGGACGCCTTCTGCGGTGCCAACAAGGACACGCGCCTTGCCGTACGCTTCATCGTGGAAGTGGCTTGGCAGGCTCACTTCGTGACCAATATGTTCATCCGTCCCACGGAGGAGGAACTCGCCAGCTTCGAGCCCGACTTCGTGGTTTACAACGCCAGCAAGGCCAAGGTAGAGAACTACAAGGAACTCGGCCTCAACAGCGAAACCTGCGTCGCCTTCAACACCACCACGAAAGAACAAGTAATCATCAACACATGGTACGGCGGCGAGATGAAGAAGGGTATGTTCTCCATGATGAACTACTTCCTGCCCCTCCGCGGTATAGCTTCCATGCACTGCTCCGCCAACACGGACATGGAAGGTAAGAACACCGCCATCTTCTTCGGCCTCAGCGGCACGGGTAAGACGACCCTCTCCACCGACCCGAAGCGCCTGCTCATCGGTGACGACGAGCACGGTTGGGACGACAACGGCGTCTTCAACTTCGAAGGCGGTTGCTACGCAAAGGTCATCAACCTCGACAAGGAGAGCGAGCCCGACATCTACAACGCCATCCGCCGCAACGCCCTGCTGGAGAACGTGACGGTGGACGAGAACGGCAAGATAGACTTCGCCGACAAGAGCGTTACAGAGAATACGCGCGTCAGCTACCCCATCGAGCACATCGAGAAGATCGTGAAGAACGTCAGCCCCGTCAGCGCAGGTCCCGACGCTCAGAACGTCATCTTCCTCAGCGCCGATGCGTTCGGCGTGCTGCCTCCCGTCAGCATCCTGACTCCCGAGCAGACGAAGTACTACTTCCTCAGCGGCTTCACTGCTAAGCTTGCTGGCACAGAGCGTGGCATCACCGAGCCCACGCCCACCTTCTCCGCTTGCTTCGGTCAGGCATTCCTCGAGCTTCACCCCACAAAGTACGCAGAGGAACTCGTGAAGAAGATGGAAAAGAGCGGTGCCAAGGCTTACCTCGTGAACACGGGTTGGAACGGCACGGGCAAGCGCATCTCCATCAAGGACACGCGCGGCATCATCGACGCCATCCTCGACGGCAGCATCAAGACAGCCCCCACGAAGAAGATTCCCTACTTCGACTTCGAAGTGCCCACACAGCTGCCCGGCGTTGACCCCGCCATCCTCGACCCCCGCGACACGTATGCCGACGCCGCGCAGTGGGAGGAGAAGGCCAAGGACCTCGCCGCCCGCTTCATCAAGAACTTCGGCAAGTACACGACAAACGAGGCCGGCCAGGCCCTCGTAGCCGCCGGTCCGCAGCTCTAAGCCGCACACATATATTATATATAGGTCCGCCCCGCACGCTCCCGCAGTGTGCGGGGCGGACTGCATCGTGCCGCTACCATGAACTACGCGTACTTGCTGCCCTGCACTACGCGTACTCACCTATGTGAACTACGCGTACTCATCTATGTGAACTACGCGTACTCACCACCCTGCACTACGCGTACTCCATAGCACAGACTACGCGTAGTTCATAGTACCGACTACGCGTACTTCATGTTACCGACTACGCGTAGTCCGTACTTCCGCCTACGCGCAGCGCCATTTGTGCCGCCCGGCTTTGACGTCCCGAAAAAAGTGCGTAGATTTGCGCCTACAGCGGCGCACCCCGTGCGCCCGAACAGCGGATACATTATGAAGCGGATACTCTCAATGCTGGCCCTGCTCCTTGCCGGAGCGGCCGTGCTGGCCCTGCTGCGGCCGGGGTCGCGCGGAGGGGCTGTGGCCTACGACTATGCCGAGGGCGCGCCCTGGCGCTACGCCCCGCTGATAGCCCCCTTCCAGTTCCCCATCGTCAAGGGCGACGGACAGCTGGAGGCGGAGCGCGACAGCGTGGCGCGCGGCTTCCTGCCCTACATGAACCGGGCGGACGAGGGCGCGGAGGACGGGCTGGCACGGCTGCGCGCCGACTTCGGGCAAGGCCGCCTGCCGGGCACGACGCAGGCCGCCGTGGACTACGCGGCGGGGCGCATGGCCGAACTCTACGGGCGCGGCATCATCGCCCCCGAAGTGCTCGAAGACCTGAGGCAGCGCGGCGCGTCCGGCGTGCGCGTCATTTCGGGACGCGACGCGCAGGCGGTGCCCATCGACGGCCTCCTGACCACGCGCGCCGCATACGACCTGCTCATGGACGCGGACTCCGTAGGGCTGCCGCGCGAGGAGCTGACAGGACTGCGCGTGAACGACTACCTCGTGCCCAACCTCGTGCCGGACACTGCCAAGAGTGCGGAGGAGCTTCGCAGCGAACTTGCCCGCATCATCCCCAACATCGGCGTCGTCGAACAGGGCGAACGCATCATCGACCGGGGCGAGATAGTCAGTCCGGCACAACGCCTCAGGCTGGACTCCTACGCGAAGGCTGCGGCGGGGCGGAAGGACGCGGCGGGCGACCGCTGGCAGCGCCTCGGAGGCAACGCCCTGCTCGCCCTGCTGCTGTTAGCCCTGTTCCCCATCTACCTGCTCATGTTCCGCCGCGATTACCTGCGCGACGGACACGCCGTGGGGCTCTTCTTCTCCCTCATCATCCTCTTCCCGCTGGCGGCTTATCTGCTCGTGCGGGCAGCCCATACGGAGAGCGTCTTCCTCGTCCCCTTCGCCATGCTCCCCCTCTTCGTGCGCATCTTCTTCGACTCGCGCACGGCCACGATGGCACTGCTGCTCATGCTGCTGCTCGCCTCGCTGGGCCTGCAGGCCCCCTTCGAGTTCTTCCTCGTGGAAGTCTTCATGGGTCTGGCTGCCGTCTATGGGCTGAAGGAACTGACGGACCGCGCGCAGCTGTTCCGCATCGCCCTCATCGTGACGGCGGCAGGCCTGCTGATGCAGTTCGCGCTGGACATGTCGCAAGGCTACGCCCTCCGCGAACTCAGCGCCTCGCGCTACGCCTACATCGTCATGAGCGGCGTGCTGCTCCTCTTCGCCTACGCCCTGATGTACGTCGTGGAGCGTGTGTTCGGTTTCACGAGCAGCGTGACGCTCGTCGAGCTTTCCAATATCAATAACCCCCTGATGCGTAAGCTGTCGAAAGTGGCGCAGGGAACCTTCAACCACTCCATGCAGGTGGCCAACCTCGCCGCCGAAGTGGCGGACAAGATAGGGGCCAAGCCGCAGCTCGTCCGCACGGGAGCCCTCTATCACGACATCGGCAAGATGCTCAACCCCGCCTTCTTCACAGAGAACCAGAGCGGCGTGAACCCGCACGACGAACTGCGCGAGAAGGACGGCCTGTCGCCCGAGGAGCAGAGCGCGAAAATCATCATCGACCACGTGACGGAGGGGCTCAAACTTGCGGAGAAGTACCACCTCCCCAAGGAGTTGCGCGACTTCATCGTTACCCATCACGGGCGGAGCCAGGTGAAGTACTTCTTCGTGCAGTGGCAGAACAATCACCCCGGCGAACAGCCCGATGAGGCCAACTTTACCTACCCGGGTCCCAACCCCTTCACTAAGGAGCAGGCCATCCTGATGATGTGCGATGCCGTGGAAGCCTCCTCGCGCAGCTTGAAGGAATACACGGAGGAAAGCATCACGGGGTTAGTGGAGCGTATCGTGGACGGGCAGAGCGCGGCGGGCTGCTTCCGCGACTGCCCCATCACGTTCCGCGACATGCAGGATGCGAAGCGGGTGCTCATTGAGAGCCTCAAGACGATTTACCACACCCGCATCGCCTATCCCGAACTCAATACCGGCCACCCCGAACCGGCGCAGCAGCACCGCATCTCCCTGTTAGGCGGACGCTTCCACCGGGGCGGCAGGGACTACAGAAGAAACGCTAACGGAAACCGACCCTCATGAGAAAGTACATCCTCTACACCATCCTCCTCGCCTGCGCCACCTTCGGGACTGCCGGCGCACAGACGAAGGCGGGTTACCTGCACTACGACTCGCTGCTCGCGGCTATGCCTGAGTATGCACAAGTGCAGGACGAACTCGGCAAGCTGCGCCAGCAGTACGAGGCCGAAGCGGAATATAATGAGACTAGTTTCAAGCGGCAGTTTGCCGAGTTCCTGCAAGGGCAGAAGGACTTCCCGCAGGTCATCTTGCTCAAGCGCCAGCGCGACCTTCAGAATGCCATGGAGCGCGGCCTTGCCTACCGCGCCGAAGCCGACAGCCTCCTGCGCCGCGCCGAGGCCGACCTCTACGCCCCGCTCCATCGCAAACTTGATGCGGCCATCCGCAGCGTCGGTCTGGAGCGCGGCTATGAGTACATCGTGAACCTTGACGCGCAGGCATTGCCTTTCCTCCATCCCGAAGTGGCCGAGGACGCTACGCCTTACGTCCGCCTTAAGCTCGGCAACAACTGACCCTAACCAACGGATACAACCCCTCACAACGATGAAGATTGGAATATTCGACTCCGGCTATGGCGGCCTGACCATCCTGAAGAAAATCCGCGAGGCATTACCGCAGTACGACTACCTCTACCTTGGCGACAACGCACGCGCGCCCTATGGTCCGCACAGCTACGAAGTGATTTACCGCTATACGCTTGAGGCCGTTGAGGCACTGCTGCGGCGCGACTGCCAGCTGGTCATCTTGGCTTGTAATACGGCATCGGCCAAAGCCCTGCGCACTATCCAGATGAACGACCTGCCCCGCTTCGGAGCCGACCGCCGTGTGCTTGGCGTCATCCGCCCTACGGTGGAGGCAGTTCCGGCAGTGACCAGCTCAAAGCACGTCGGCCTGCTCGGCACGCCGGGGACAGTGAACAGCGGGAGCTATACCATGGAGTTGCGCAACATTGACCCCGAACTGCAGCTCACGGCTCTTAGCTGTCCGATGTGGGTGCCCCTTGTGGAATACGGCGAACACGACACTCCCGGTGCCGACTACTTCGTGAAGAAACGCATTGACGAGGTGATGCAGCTCGACCCTGCGATAGACACGCTCATCTTGGGCTGTACGCACTATCCGTTGCTCATCAAGAAAATCCGCGCCTTCGCCCCGGAGGGTATCCGCATTGTGGAGCAGGGGGAGTACGTCGCTGCCAGTCTGGCCGACTACCTCCGCCGCCATCCCGAACTGGAGGGCAAGTTGGCGCGCGGCGCGTCCTGCCGCTACCTCACGACGGAGAGCCCCGAGAAATTCAGTAAGGCCGCGACCCTCTTCATGCGCCTGCCCGATGTGGTGGCGGAGCGGATTGACCTGCCCGAGAGGCAGTAGAGGGGCGGACGAAAAGCGTTTGCTTCATAAAGATAAATACCTATGGAAAGCATCAAGAACTTCAAAGAATTGACCGCCCACCTTGCCGTGGCGGGAGTGCGTAAGCGCGCCGCTGTGGTCTGTGGGACAGACCGTTCCACGCAGGAGGCTGTGCTCCGTGGCTTGCAGGAGGGCTTCCTGGACGTCATCTTCGTGGGGGGCTGTGAAGACATCCGTGCGGTTGGCGCATGGGCTCCTTATGCCCGGCGCGTCACCTATGTGGAGGCCGCAACGCCGGATGAGGCCGCACGGGCGGCTGTAGCCCTGGTGCGTGAGGGGAAGGCCGACATCCTGATGAAAGGACTCATAGGGACGGACATCCTGCTCCGTGCCGTGCTGGATAAGGAGACGGGCATCCTGCCGAAGGGGAGGGTGCTTACGCACATCGCGGCCACGGAGCTGCCTGCTTATCCGAAGCTGCTGTTCTTCACCGATCCGGCCGTTATTCCTTATCCTACGCAGGAGCAGCGCGCGGCGCAGGTAGGCTATGCCGCCCGCCTCTGCCGCAACTTCGGCATCGCTTGTCCGCGCATTTCGCTCGTCCATTGCTCGGAGAAGGTGAACGCCCGCCACTTCCCCCATACCGAGGGCTACGCGGACATCATTGCCCGTGCCGCCGCAGGCGAGTTCGGGGCGTGCCTCGTGGACGGCCCGCTGGACGTGAAGACTTCCTGCTGTGCCGATAGCCTGCACACGAAGGGCATCGACTCGCCCCTCGGCGGCGAGGCCGACGTGCTCGTCTTCCCGGACATTGAGGCCGGCAACGTGTTCTATAAGACCGTGACGCTCTTCTGCGGCGCGGAGACGGCCTGCGCCTTGCAGGGTCCCCTTGTGCCGGTCGTCCTGCCAAGCCGTGCCGACACGTCCGCTTCCAAGTTCTACAGCCTCGCGCTGGCCTGCCTGGCCGACTGAGGAACCCCGTGCGGCGGAGACCGCCGTGCTCCATAAGATGTGTAACCGCTGGCCGGGAGCCGCTGCCGCTTGCAGTCCGTCCCGCCGCACCGACCTTAACTGACCTATGAAACTGATACTAGCCATCAACCCCGGCTCCACTTCAACGAAGATAGCCGTCTATGAAGACGAGAAGCCCGTGCTCCTGCGCAGCATACAGCACTCCATGGAGGAGCTCGAGCGCTTCCCGCAGATAACGGACCAGTACGGCTTCCGCAAGCAGCTCGTGGAGGACGAGCTCCGGCAGATGGACATCCCCTTCCGCTTCGATGCCATCATCGGGCGCGGCGGCCTGGCCAAGCCAGTGGCCGGCGGCGTGTACGAGATCAACCGGCAGATGCTGGAGGACACCAAGCGCGCCCTGCACCAGCACGCCTGCGACCTGGGCTGCATCATCGCCTACGAGCTGGCGAAGGAGATACCCGGCTGCCGCAGCTTCATCGCCGACCCCGGCGTCGTGGACGAGCTCTGCGACGAGGCGCGCATCAGCGGCTCGCCCCTCATGCCCCGCATCTGCATCTGGCACGCCCTGAACCAGCGCGCCATCGCGCGGCGCTTCGCCCACGAGATAGGGCGGAAGTATGAGGACCTGAACCTCGTCATCTGCCACCTCGGCGGCGGCATCTCCGTCGCCGCCCACGAGCACGGCCGCGCCATCGACGCGAACAACGCCCTCGACGGCGAGGGACCCTTCTCCCCGGAGCGGGCAGGCAGCCTGCCCGCCGCCGACCTCATCCGCCTCTGCTTCAGCGGGAAGTTCACGGAGGACCAGCTCCTGAAGCGTGTGGCGGGGCAGGCCGGCCTCATCGCCCACCTCGGTACGAACGATATGCGCGAGATAGAGCGGCGCATCGGCGAGGGCGACGACCATGCGCGCCTGCTGGTGGACGCCATGGTGTACCACACGGCGAAGCACATCGCGGCGGAGGGCGCGGTGCTCTGCGGGAAGGTGGACGCCATCCTGCTCACGGGCGGCATGGCGCGCTCGGAGTACGTCATCGGCCGCCTGCGCCGCCGCATCGGCTTCCTCGCCCCCGTGTACTGCTATCCCGGCGAAGACGAGATGCAGGCGCTCGCCCTCAACGCCCTCGACGTGCTCAAGGGGAAGCGCGAGGCCAAGGTGTACGCTTAGGGTAGGGGGAGCGGCGCGCCTCTTACTTCTTGTACTAGTCCGCCGTACCCCTTGGGGTATCCGTTCTTAACCCTATGGTCACGCCGCCGTAACCATAGGGTTAGTTCTTCCTAACCCTGCGGTCAGGATTTTCCCTGCTGATACTTTTCCGTCCCCACCGCTTGCCCTATTGGCAACTATTGTTTACTTTTGCAGGCGTAACCAGTGACTTGAAGATGCCTTACGCGTATATATATAATATAGGTATGCCGGCCTGCGCAGTAGCGGATGCTGACTTTGCCCGTATTTACTGGGCGGGAAGTGCCCGAATTACCCCCCCATACGCGCTGGAAATCAAGTAGTTACATATACATACGCAAGCGTTGAGCGGCGCACTGCGCCCCTGTCGAGGGGGAGCGGTGCGCCGCTTTGTGTGCGCGGGAGGCGCGTTGAGTTTGTTGCGATTGAATCGCAACAGACCGGATGTGCGGCCGGGAAGTGCCGGGACTGGCTTGCGGACGATTAATTAACGAATCATAAATCCATTAAAACAACTAAGCAATGAACGAGAAAGTGAAAGTGAGTGGCGCGCCGTGCGCCGCTGAAGGGAATCCAATTGCTGCGGAGGCTGCGGCTCCCGCTGCGGTTAAGAAGAAGTACGTGCCGCCTACGATGCAGGTCATCCCTCTGGGCCCGCAGCGGATGCTGGCGACGAGCGGGCAGCCCATCTCCGTCCGCCTCTTCATCCCCGCTATGGATTATTATTTTAGTGATTACTGCTCCCTTCCTACGGAGCTCTTCGGTTCTTCTGGCGGCTTCTGCGGTACTCCCCCCAATAGTTACTGGACCCGCGCGGCTCAGGGGTTGGTCGATGATTATACAGAGTTTCATAACACGGTCGAAGGTCGTATCTGCGAGACGGAGATGTGTGGTTCTTATAAGTCCTTACCCGAAATCCTTGACGAGTTTGCCGCGATACCGGCGCCGCGCGCGGAGATTACCGGCGCCAACTGGGATGTGGATGACTTCCTCAACAACGCGGACATCCAGTGCGCCTATGACAGCGGCTACTATTACTATTACGGCACGTACATGGGGCAGCCCTTCACGTGCACCATTGAGACCAATTCCGCTGTAATCAAAACTAGGACTAACCCGCGCTGTTAATATTATCCACTAAAGGACGCGGACAAGGCCGCGTCGTTAAAGAAACTGAGACAAAATGGCACTGATTTACAACAAGCAGCCGAAGAAGAGCCCGAAGGACAAGAACCTGGGCTACTACGTGACGCCGAAGACGATCAAGCAGCTCGGGCTGCGCGAGCTCTCGGAGCAGATCGTTTGGGAATACTGACCGGGCCCAGCGTTCTTCCTTATTAATAAAAAGTCCACGGCGGCGTGGACTTTTTTCCATACCGCCGTGGAATTTTTTCCACGCCGCTGTGGTTTTTTCTTTCCTGCGGAGGGAACTTGGTCGGGACGGGGCACAAGGAAACCCCGGCGGCGGGGAGGGGTCTCTCTCTCGCTGCCGGGGTCGTGCCGTGCGGCTTAGATGAGGCCGAGGCGTCCGATGGCGTAGAGCATGGCGTAGCCGAGGAGCATGGTGACCAGGCCCATGGTGAGGCCTACCTTGAGCATCTCGTTCTGCCGGACGAGGCCTGTGGAGAAGGCGATGGCGTTGGGCGGGGTGGAGATGGGCAGGCACATGGCGGAGCTGGCGGCGATGGCTATGCCGACGAGGACGGTGGCGGTGCCGCCGATGCCGGCCAGGGCGCCGCCCATGCCCTTGCAGACGGTGGCGAGGATGGGGACGAGCAGGGCGGCGGTGGCGGTGTTGCTGATGAAGTTGGAGAGGAAGTAGCAGATGAGCCCGGAGATGATGAGGATGGCGACGGGGGACCAGCTGCCGAAGGGGATGCTCTCGATGGCCCGGTCGGCCAGGCCGGAACTGTTCAGCCCGAGGCCGAGGGCGAAGCCGCCGGCTACCATCCAGATGACGCTCCAGTCGATGTCGGCCAGGTCCTTGCGGGTGATGACGCCGGTCAGGGCGAAAAGGCCCATGGGGACGAGGGCAACGGTGTTGGAGTCGATACCGGTGAGCTTGTCGGGGAGCACCCAGAGAAGTATGGTGAGGATGAAAGTGCCGCATACGACCCACATCTTCCAGCCTTGGTGGACGTGGCCGTCTATCTGGAGCTCGATGGTCTTCTGCGTGAAGGGGTAGAACCAGAGGATGACGCGCCAGGAAATGAAGAGTAGCAGCAGGACAAGCGGGAGCATGAACATCATCCACTTGCCGAAGTCTATGCCCATGCCCATCTCCGTGAGCTGCTGCAGGGCGATGGCGTTGGGCGGCGTGCCGATGGGTGTGCCCATGCCGCCGAGGTTGGCGGCGACGGGGATGGACATGGTCAGTGCGATGCGCCCCTTGCCGTTGGCAGGCAGGGCGGCGAAGACGGGGGTGAGGAACGTGAGCATCATGGCGGCGGTGGCCGTGTTGCTGACGAACATGGAGAAGAAGCCCGTGATGAGGAGGAAGCCGAGGAGCACGTTTTCGGACTTCTTGCCGAAAGGCTTTATCAGGTTGCGCGCCAGCATGACGTCGAGCCCGAACTTCGAAGCGGCGATGGCGAGCGTGAAGCCGCCGAGGAAGAGCATGATGACGGGGTCGGCGAAGGATGCCATGATGGCCTTGGACTTTAGCAGCGTGCCGAAGGCGGCGTCGGCCTCGTCGCCCTTGAAGAAGGCGAGGCTGTTGTTTGATACCGTGAGGCACATGGTCATGATGATGACCAGCGACGTGGCCCAGGCGGGGATGGCCTCCGTCAGCCACGAGAGGGTGGCGAAGACGAAGATGGCGATGATGCGCTGCTGGACGACGGTGAGCCCGTCAATGCCGAACGCGCTCGTGGGGAGGTTCCACACGATGACCGTTGCCAGGATGGTGAACAGGAACGCTAGCACGTTCTTCAGGTTCATGGGGGCGGATTTCTTTTCTTTGGATGCCATAGTATTATTATAGTGTTGTAGCGTTGGTTCTCTGCTGCCGGACGCGAAAGTACGAAGAAATGGCCGACTGGCGAAGTGCGGCGCGGAAAAATGGGGCGCGCAGCCCGCCGCTTCCCGCCTTCCGGCCGACCGGGATTACAGCCGCTCCAGTGCGGCGCGCATCCTCTTTATTGTTTCTTCGCGGCCCAGGAAGCCGGAGATTTCGTACATGTGGGGACCCTTGCCTTCGCCGACGAGCGTCAGGCGCCAGGCGTTCATGACGTCGCCCAACTTGTATTCCTTCTCTTCAATCCAGCGGTTCACGGCCTGCTCCTGCGCCTCTTGTGAGAAGTCGGGCAGGGCTTCGAGGATGCCGATAAGCTCCTGCATCTGCTGGGGGCTATATTCCTTCCAGCGTTTCTTGACGGTCTTTTCGTCGTACTCCGTGGGAGCCACAAAGAAGAAGCGGCACAAGGGCCAGAGCTCTTTGGTGAAGTTCACGCGGCCTTTCATCATGCGCACCACTTCCTGCACGCGTTCCATGGGAACTTCAATGCCGTTCTCGCGTAGGATGGTGTCAAACTGCGGGGCGAGGAGTGCGTCGTCGGTCTGGAGTATGTACTCGTGGTTGAACCAAGTGCCCTTCACGTAGTCAAACTTTGCGCCGCTCTTGGAGCATTTCGTGAGGTCGAACTGATTGATGAGTTCCTGCATCGTGAGCAGTTCCTGGTCCGTACCGGGATTCCATCCCAGCAGGGCGAGGAAGTTCACGACGGCCTGGGGCAGATAGCCGTCCTCGCGGTAGCCCCGGGATACGTCGCCCGTCTTGGGGTCGTGCCACTCCAGCGGGAACACGGGGAAGCCGAGGCGGTCGCCGTCGCGCTTGGAGAGTTTCCCCTTGCCGTCGGGCTTCAGGAGGAGCGGGAGGTGGGCAAACTGCGGCATCGTGTCCCCCCAGTCGAAAGCGCGGTAGAGCAGGACGTGGAGCGGGGCACTCGGCAGCCACTCCTCGCCGCGAATGACGTGGGAGATTTCCATCAGGTGGTCGTCCACGATGTTTGCCAGATGGTACGTGGGCAGCTGGTCGGCACTCTTATAGAGCACTTTGTCGTCGAGGATAGAGGAGTTTATCTTCACGTCGCCGCGGATGATGTCCTGCACGTGGACGTCCTCGCCCGGTTCAATCCTGAAGCGCACCACGTACTGGTGGCCTTCGGCAATGAGGCGTTCCACTTCCTCCTTGGGGAGTGTCAGGGAGTTGCGCATCATGGTGCGCGTCTGGGCGTCGTACTGGAAGTTTTGTATTTCCTCCCGCTTTGCGGCCAGTTCCTCGGGGGTGTCGAAGGCGATGTATGCCTTACCTTCCGCCAGCAGTTGGTCCACGTACTTTTTGTAAATCTCGCGGCGTTCGCTCTGACGGTAGGGACCGTGCTGCCCGCCGAAGCTCACGCCTTCGTCGAAGTCGATGCCCAGCCAGCGGAAGCTTTCAATGATGTATTCCTCCGCTCCGGGTACGAAGCGTGTGGAGTCGGTGTCCTCGATTCGGAACACCATTTCGCCGCCGTGCTGGCGGGCGAAGAGGTAGTTGTAGAGGGCGGTGCGCACGCCGCCTATGTGGAGGGGGCCTGTGGGACTGGGTGCAAAGCGCACTCTTACTTTTCTTTCTGCCATAGATTTCTTTTTCGTGAGTGGGTATGCAGGAAGCCTGCGGTTAAGTTGGTGCAAAGGTACGGAAAAGTTCCGGCACCCCTGCGTTCCACACCCCGAAAAGCGCGCACGGTGCGCGGCATACACCCTGCTGTCATCGGATTCCACGGTGTTTCCCCAAAATTTTTCCCGTCCGGACAGTGGCGGAGCGGCGGGACTTCCTCCTGCTCCAGCCGTCAGTTTTTCTTACCCATAGGGATAGCGCGCGCTAACCACAGGGTTACGGAAAACTAACCGCAGGGTTACGGCGGACTAACCCTATGGTTATGAAAAACAGACCCTGCGGAGCGTACTCCGAGGGCCTGCCGTTCTGTTCCAGGCGCTTCCGTCCAAGCGTGAGGAAGGCCGGTCTGTGGTTGTTTATCGCACGAACTTCATCTGCTGCCTGCGTCCGTCGGGCCATGCGGCGAGGAGGATGTATGTGCCTCGCAGGTAGCCGTGTGTGGAGTAAGCCTGCGTCAGTGCCGTGTAGTCCAGCAACGCTCCCGCCGTGTTATAGACATAAAGGCGCGCGGGCTGGTCCAGGCGGAGCACGCCACTGTCCCATTTTGTGCCTGCTGCCGCGATGGCGCGCACGGGCGTGTCGGGTTCGCTGATGACCATAGGGATGTCAATGGCGAACCCCTTGTAAAGTTCGCCACAGGGCATGGGTTCGTTCGTCCAGGCATCTGCGTAGCAGAGACGAAGGCGGGTGTCGCCGGGCGTGGCGTTCTGCGGAACCCGCACGACAAATGTGCGGGTGAGCAAGTTTTCGTTGGCGGTATTGGCGTTGCCCACACGGGCGATGACTTCTGTCCCCGTGGTGTCGAAAATGCTGTCGCAGTTCCAGTCGGCCACGAGCAGCGCGCGGCAGTAGCGCAGGTCATCGTCGTTCTGCGCTGTCGTGGTGCGCAGGCGGAAGGACTGCCCCGGCTCCACGGTGATGCCCGCCGGGGTGAGGACGTATCCGGCTACGCTCGGTCCGTCGGCACTGTAGTCCAGATTGACGTTGCAACCGGTGGTGCTGGCCTTTGTGAGCCAGCGTTTTTCGATGGCCACGTCGCGCTTGTCTTCCGCGAGCACCACTTCGCAGTAGTCTTCCGGCTTCTCGGCGGGCGGCTCCGGCGCGCCGTTGAGCACGCTCTCCAGATAGCTGACGCTGCGTGCGGCGGGGTGGTAATAGTCAATGACACCGGAGCGGAACACTTCCACGGCCTCATTGAGTTTCTGCAGGGCTTCCGCATTCTCGCCTTCCGTATATTCCGCCCGCAGCAGGCGCACTTTCTCCGCCTGTTGCACGCCTTCAATGAAACGCTCCCAGCGGACGCTGCTGCGCGGTCCGGGATAGACGACATAGGTGTCGCCGGGGGAGAAGAGGCGGTAGCGGCTGTCCGTGAGCGGGTTGTCGGTCCAGTTCAGCCACGACCAGTGCAGGTAGCCGTCGAAGTCGTTGGCGATGGCGAAGAGGGGGAGGTAGGCGGCTTCCGCCGGAAGACTGTTCGTAAAGATGTTGGGCTGCTTCTCCGTGCAGCAGGTATAGACTGTGGAATACCAACCCTTCGCGCGGCGCGCTTTCAGCTCGGCCTGCGAAAATTGCTGCCCGAAGGCTATGCAGTAGTCCGCCAGCTTGTCCGTGAGTTCGGCGTGGTAGTTGCCGGCCAGTGCCATCCTGAGACCGGGTACGGCCTCCTGCGCTACGGCGTAGGCATCGAGCATGTTGTTCAAACCACGCTCGTCCATGGCGATGAGCGTCTTATCGAACCAGCCCTTTTCCCGCAGGTGGGCGGCGAAGGACTGGAGGAATGATGTCCAGAGAGCCTTGTAGTCGGCGGCGGAAGTGGTGGTCTTCAGGTCCACATCGCGCCCCGCAGCTTCATCGTAGTAGCGGAAAGTCATGTCCCACGGAACCATGGAGAAGCAGTCAATCTGCTTTGAAATGCCGCAAGAGGCCATAAATTCCACCCAACGGTCAAATACGGTGTAGTCATACGCCCATGTGCCGTCGGCACGCTTCGTGGTCTGCACCATAGGCGAGAACTTGTCGTGGCTTTGGTCGCCCCAGGGCTCGTAGAAAAGGATGGCCGAGACGACACTCTGCCCCGCGCGGGCAAGGAGTTCCATATAGGGGCGGAGCAACTGGAAGTGCTCGTCGCTCCAGCGCTCCACGCCGTAGTAGCGGCTAACCGAGTAGGGCTGCTGCCAGAAGTCGAGGTGGAAAGCCTGTTCTTCGGGGCGGGGCAGGGTATTGTCCTGTACGCGGACGCGCAGGTTGAGTTGCTCCAGCACCTGCTCAGTGTCGGCATCGAGGATGTCGAGCGTAAGGGCGTACTCGCCGGCCTCGGCCTCGCGCGGCACTTCGAGCGTCACCCAGATGGGGCGCGTAGTCTGTGCCTCAATGGCGAGCGGCGTGTCCGTGTCAATGACATCGGGGACAAGGTAGGGCTTGAGGTCGGTTGGATGGCTGCCGCAGGACTTGAACGCGTCCGTCAGTACATACCGCTGGAAGCGTGCCCAGCCCTGTATGGCGGGGATGGTGCAGCCCTCCTTGTGCCAGTCCGAGAGGCGCAGGGCAATTTCCCGCGTTGCGGTGGGCGAGAAGAGCACGGCTGCGGCGGAGGCACGCTCGCCCCGCCAGGCGTAAACCACGGTGTCGGTCTTCAGCTTCAGCTGCGGTACGGCGGTCTTCACGTAGTGCACGTCGCGCGAGGCCCAGCTGGCGTAGAGCTTCTGCTCAAGCGTACTCCATGCCGCCGCATCGGGGCGGACACCGTCATCCGCCTCCCTGTAGTTCGCGTCCTTGTCCTGTGCAAATGCGCCTGCCGCAGCGAAGAACGCTAACGCTGCGAGGGCGGATTTTCGGTATAGTCTCATGGATTGATGGCTTTGCGGGTAGTACCGTCGTTATAGCGCAGAATGTTCACGCCATGTGCGGGCTTGCGCAGGCGGCGCCCTTGGAGGTCGTAAGCGGTGGCGGTGCCAGGAGCGGCACTTATGGTGCTGATACCGTCCGTTCCGTCGCCGATATGCACGCGTTCGGCGTTCACAATGCGCCCTGTCTCCGTATTGATGAGGAAGCAAACGAGGCTGAGGGCATTTTTATCTTGGATAAGTTTGTTCTCACTCAGGTCTATGCGCTGGCTGTGCGTCTGTGTGACTCCGGCCTTGACGGGGGAGGCGACGCTGCCCTTAACGCCGCTCTGTACGCCCTCGGCGGCTACGGCTACGTTACGGAAGACGTAGTTGGTGAGATTCTTCGGGCCATTGACGAGATCCTGCAGGTTCTCATCGCCGTCCAGGGAGGAGTCCCCCGACAGACCGTTGCTCTGCACCCACTCCTTCCCCGTCCCCGTGAGTTGGTCCGCCGTGACGATGTAGCCTAAGGCGTAGTCCACGTCGGAGTCAGTCTGGAAGGTGACGTGCGCGGTGGCGCGAAGGGCATTCTTGGCCGCTGTTTCCCATTCCGCTTCCAGGCTGATGGCCGCTTCCGCCGTGCGGGAGAGTTCTTCCTCAATGTCGGCATCCAGACCGAACACGTCGCTTCCGGCACTGCCGTAGTAGGGGTCGGTCTCCGGTCCCCGGTTGATGAAGCAGGCCGGAACGCCGATGAGTTGTGCGATGAGCGGGTCGTAGCCGAGCGAGCTGTCCCACATAACGTCTTGGTCGTGGACTTCTACGGCTATCATGCGGTCGCCGAATTTCTTCTGGGCCAGCTCGATTCCGCGCGCTCCCATGGGACACCACAGACACCACGTCCCGGAAAATTCTTCTACGAGGACTTTCTTCGGCAGCGTTTCGGTAAGGACGGTGAGCTCTATGCCGACTTGTGCGTCCCTGACCGTGTTCGGTTCGCCGTTCACCTTTGTGACGGTGAGCTGTTTCCTCACCTCGCCGCCCACGTCGCCTACGGCTACGGGGAGTTTGAGGGTGAAGTCGCCCAGTGCCATGAACGGCTCAGACAGCGCGAACTCCCGTTCCGCATCCGCTGTCCCCGCGCCGCTGACGCTGTAACTGATGGAACGAACCCCTCCGGGGCTGTAGTTGGTGAGTGTTACAGGCACGGTTGTCTCCGCCCCGAGCGTGGCGGAAACTTTCTCACTCCCTACGGTACCGACGGCGTTCAGGGCGAGCCTTCCTCCGAAGAGGGCCTGGATGGCCAGCGCCCCGAACTCCGCGCTGTAGTCCTCCCACTCCGTCAGCCCCTCACTCGTGCGTAGGTAGAGGGAACCGGCGGGATGGACATCGGCGGAATAGGCGATAGGACGCAGGTCGTTATCGTTGCTGACGCTGGAAATGGTGAGGGAATAGCCAATATATGCGCCCCGCGCCGTCACGGTGTAGGGCTCGTCGAACAGTACCTCGTTGGTCGCGCCCCGCTTGATGGCGTTGGCTGCTATCTGCTGCACGAGTACGTCGGCTCTGTCCACCGCACTGGGCAGAGAGGTGGCTACCCAAACTTTTACATCGGTCAGGTTGGGGGTGTTCGGGAGCGAGAAGCGGAGGCCGCTTATCGTGGCATCTTTGGCAAAGTATTCGCCGCCCGGAATGAACGCGGCCACGTCGTAGGTGACGCTCCAGCCCGTTCCGATGGCATTCACGCTCATGTCGGTGGTGTAGTAGCCCCACCATACCTGTTCCCCGTCGGGGCGGGGGGACAGCCTTTCCTGGGCGTAGAGCCCGGCTGAGGCGAGGAGGGCTGCCATGAAAGATAGAAGGAATTTGTGCGGTCTCATGGGTAATACATGTTTTGGCGGTGTTCCGGTTAGTTGCCGCTGCTGAGGACTTTTGCCACGAGTACAGTGACGTCGCTCACGTCCACGGCCTTATCGTTATTTAGATCGAACTCGCTGGAGGTGTTGCCCTCGAGTACCTTGCTCACAAGCATGGTCACATCGCTCACGTCCACACTCTTGTCGTTGTTCAGGTCGTAGGGGTCTTTCTCCTCGGGCGGGGCAGGCTCGGAAATGTTCGCCTTGACCGCGTTCACGATGCACCCACGGGTGCAGTTTATGAGCATGGCTACAACGTGGAGGTTGCTGGGTGAGGACATAAATATCTTGGAGGAGGGTAGCGCGAGGCGTATGTTATGCGTCTGCGGCACGCCTTTGCGGATAGGTGTCTTGATACTTCCGGCAAACCCGTTCTGCACACCGTTGCTGGCGATGGCAACGTGGTTGTAGTATAACCCCTTGATGGGGTCTTCCGCATTGACGAGTGGCAGCAGATTTTCATCGTAACTGTAGAAAGTATCGCCGGAGAAGTAATTCGCCTGGCTGTAGAGGTCATTCGTCAGGCTGTCGGACACGAGGACATAGGCCAGGGCATAGGACGCGCTAGGGTCGTCCAAGTAAAACTGGGTCGTAGCCTGAACCTTAACGCGCTTATGGGTGTCGTCCGTCCATTCGGCGGTGGCCTCCACATCGGCCTCCGCCGGACGGGCCAGTTCCTCATCAATGAAGTATTGCAGACCGAACTTTTCGTTGTAGAGGCCGTAGTAGGGGTCGTAAACAACGCCGTTCCGGTTGAGCATGCAGGACGGGTAACCGGTGATGTGCTCATTGACGAAAGCGCTGTAACCGCCGCTGTTCGAGCCTTTCAGCGGGTCGGTACCGCTTCCTGCGTGTACGGCTATGCCGATGAATTTGTCGCCATACTTTTTCTCAGCCAGTTCCATACCGACCATTCCCCGGGGGCACCAGCCGCACCACATGCCGGTGAACTCCTCCTCGACAACGCGCTTGACGGCCGCTTTCTCTGTCAGGACGAGCTGGTCCACGGCGACTTGGGCCTCCGTTTCCGGGACGGCATTGGCCGTACCGTTTACCTTGGTGATGGTCAGCACGGGCTTATGGAAGCCCTCAGCCTCGCCTGCGGGAATGGGAACGCTGATGGTGGATTCGCCCATGTAGCGCAGGGCGGTGGGCAGTGTGGCCTGTCGCTCGGGACTGACGTTGCCGTCCTCGTCCGTCAGCGTATAACTGATGCTCGTGACACCTTTGGGGGAGCAGTTCTCGATGGTCATGGTAACGTCTTCTTCCTCACCCGCCATGGCGTTCATATAGCCGATGCGGCGCACCTTAGCCCCGGCATCCCACGTCTCATCAAAAAGGACATTGATGGCTAAGGACAGGGTGGAGGCGAACATCGTGCTCCAGCTGTTGTTCGTATAGGTGGACAGGCGCATCCAGCAGGCATCATCTGAGTTTGCCGGGTCCTTGGCTCCGATGCAGGCGACGCTGGCTTCGGTGCTCGTGAAGGAATAGCCGACGTAAACGTCCGCATTGATGACGTAGGGCTCATCGAAGAGTATCTCGTTGATAGCCCCCGGTGTGAGTTCCTCAACGGGGACGGGCTTGTAAGCGATGGTAGCCCGGCTGACGTTTGCCGGACGCGTTGCGCTCATCCATACGGAGAAATCCTTCAGTGCGGTTGTGGAGTTGGGTACATAGAAGCGCATACCGACGATGGTCTTCCCGTTGAGGCCGTAGCTGTCGCGGGGCAGCCGGATGGCGAAGTCGCACGTCTCAGCGACTCCCGTGCGGGTGGCTTCTGCCCCGGAAGTGCCGGTGTAGCCCCACCATACTTGGCCGTCCTTGAGCTTGACGGTGTTCTTGGCGCTTGCGGTGCGGGCGGGAGCTGCAGCCGTGCGCTCTAGTGACTGTGCGTCCGCCTCCGTGCAGAGAGCAAAGAGTGCGGTAGCGAGAATAAATAACCGTTTCATAGGATATAGTGTGTTTAGTGTCAGATACTTTCAGTGGCGGCGTTGAGCCAACGCTTGTCGGCCTCATCGGTGAGCAGGGGCAGCAGGCGGCGGCGCACTTCCGCATGGTAAGCGTTGAGCCAGCCGACCTCCTCATGTGTCAGCAGGGCGGTTAGGACCGGGCGGGTGTCGATGGGGCAGAGCGTCAGTGTCTCGAAACGGCAGAAGCGGCCGTGGGGCGTTTCTTCTGCCCGCGTGCAGAGCAAGACGTTCTCTATGCGCACACCGAATTTCCCGGCGAGGTAAACGCCCGGCTCATCCGTGATGACCATGTCCGGGACGAAGCGTTCCAACGTGCTCGGGCGCAGGTCCTTGCGGATTTGTGCCGGCCCTTCGTGGACGCAGAGGTGGCTACCGATGCCATGCCCCGTCCCGTGCCCGAAGTCGTAGCCTGCCTGCCATAGGGCGCGGCGGGCGGCAAGGTCGAGGGCGAGCCCGGTTATCTTGTTGGGGAAGTGCAGGCTGGCGAGCCCGATGTGCCCTTTCAGCACGAGCGTATAGACGGTCTTTTCCTCCTCGGTCAGCGGGCCGAGGGGAATGGTGCGCGTGATGTCGGTCGTTCCGTCAAGGTATTGCGCGCCGCTGTCCAGGAGGAGGAAGCCGCGAGGCTCCAGTCTCGCGTCCGTAGCGGGCGTGGGTTCGTAGTGTACGATGGCACCGTGGGGCCCGTAGGCGGAGATTGTGCCGAACGAGAGGCCGCAATAGTTCCGGCCTTCCGCCCGGAGGGCTTCCAGCGTCTGCGCCACTTCCATCTCCGTACCCCCAGCCGTCCCCTCGTCTAAGCGTCGGAGAAAGCGTACCATGGCCACGCCGTCGCGTTCCATCGCGCGGCGGAAACCATCCTGCTCTTCCGGCACTTTCAACTTCTGGAGGCGGGAGACAGGCGATGTTATGTTGATGAATTTTTCTTCGGCGATGTTGGGGAATATGGAATATATGCCGCAGTTGGTGCTGAGCCCCACGCCGATGGGGGCATCCGTGTCCGTCAGATTTTTCAGTACCCCAAGGATATCTTCGTACGGCCGCACGGCGATGGAGCGTTCCCTGAGGTAGTCGCTTACACCTTCCACCTTCCGCAGGTCGGTGAATAGCGTGGCCGTGCAGTCCGTGTGGAGCAGCAGGTAGGCGGTGAAGACGGGGTTGTACGCTATGTCCGCCCCACGCAGGTTGAGTGTCCATGCGATTTCGGACAAGTCGCTCAGCAGGATGTGCTCGACATAGCTGCCTTCCGACTGCACCGCGTGCCAGATGCGTTCCATTTTCTCAGGCACGTCGGTCCCGGCATATTCCAGCGGCTGCACCGTGACGGGGGCTGACGGCATCGGCGGGCGGTCTTCCCAGAGCGTGTCAAAGGGGTCTTCATCGTCCTGTGCGAGGCGGAAAATGTCCGGCAGCAGCCTCGAGTAGATCAGCGCGTCCGTCCTGGGCAGCGTAGGGCCGTAGAACGCTACGTCGCCTCCTTCGGGTAGTTGGCTTTTTAGCCAGTCCACGATGCCCGGACAGCCTTCCGCACCGTCCTTCATGAGCGTGAAAGGCGTGTTTTCCAGCTCTGTTTCCGCTTGTAGCCAGTATCGCGAGTCCGTCCATTGCGCCGCACTGTGCATGGTGACTACAGCCGTACCTGCCGAACCCGTGAATCCCGTGAGCCATTCGCGGCATTTCCAATGTTCCGGCAGGTACTCGCTTAGGTGCGGGTCTGCGGTCGGGACGATGTAGGCCGCGTAGTCGTTTTCCTCCATCCAGTCGCGCAGGGCCTGTACGCGCTGGCTGATGATGTGGTGTTCCGTCATAAAGGTTTGCCTTGTAGCAGCGGCGAATTTACGCAAAAGTTTTCTATTCCCGAATAAAATCCCTAAATTTGCTCCCACTGCGGGCGGTGTGTCCGCATAAATGGGCATAATTTATTTTTAACTGATATAAAAGTAACAGACCATTATGGCATTAACAAATGACAAGCTTGTCATCGTCGGCGCTGCCGGCATGATTGGTAGCAACATGGTGCAGACTGCCCTGACAATGGGGCTGACGACAAACATCTGTCTCTACGATGTATTTTCGCCCGAGGGCGTGGCTGAGGAAATGCGGCAGAGCGGTTTCGGCAACGTGAACATTACGGCTACGACTAACGTGGCCGAGGCTTTCGCTGGCGCAAAGTACATCATTTCCAGCGGCGGCGCACCCCGCAAGGAAGGTATGACGCGTGAGGACCTGCTCGCCGGCAACTGTAAAATCGCTGAGGAGCTGGGTAAGAACATCAAGCAGTACTGCCCGGACGTGAAGCATGTCGTCATCATTTTCAACCCAGCCGACCTCACCGGCCTCGTTACGCTCCTTTGGAGCGGCCTGAAGCCTTCGCAGGTGACGACCCTCGCCGGGCTTGATACCACGCGCCTGCAGAGTGCGCTCGCCAAAAAGTTCGGCGTGATGCAGGATGACATTACGGGTTGCGCCACTTATGGCGGCCATGGCGAGCAGATGGCCGTGTTCGGAAGCCGCGTGAAGGTGGCCGGCCGCGCCCTGACCGATATCGTGGGAACGCCTGAGTTCCCGGCAGAGGAATGGGAGCAGATGAAGAAAGACGTCACGCAGGGCGGTGCGGCTATCATCAAGCTGCGCGGGCGCAGTTCTTTCCAGAGTCCCTCGCAGCTCAGCGTAGAGATGATCCGCAGCGTCATGGGCGGTGCGCCTTTCCGCTTCCCCGCCGGAACGTATGTCAAGGACGGGAAGTACCAGAATGTCATGATGGCTATGGACACCACACTGGACGTGAACGGTTGCACATACCGCCAGCCCGAGGGAACTCCCGAGGAGCTCGCCTCGCTGGACCGCAGCTACGAGCACCTCTGTCAGATGCGCGACGAACTCGTTACGCTCGGTATCGTTCCGCCCGTCAGCGAGTGGAGCAAGGTGAACCCGAACCTGTAAGCGTGCAGGCGGTGGCTTCCGCCAGCTATTAGATAAATATGTATGCGCGCGCGTAAGTAGGTCCGGCTGTCCGGGTGGCTGGCGGAAGGAATGGTTCCGTTCCCGCTATTCCGACAGAGGCCGTTGCTACTGCGCTCGGGCGTATGGTTTGAGAGCGGCGTACCCTTCCTCTACGGGGACCGGGCACGCCGCTTCGTGTGTGCTTACGGGGACTATATGCTGCGGTACGCTGTACGGAATGAACGTGGCTCGGCGGTCCGTCCCCGTTGCGCAGCCCCTTTTTCGTTTCTCTTCTGCGAAAACTTGTTCTTAACCCTAGGGTTATCGTCCGTAACCCTGCGGTTAGTTCATCGTAACCCTATGGTTAGTTTTTCCTGTCCCTGCGGTTAATTTAGCGTGGGGCATGGTCTGCCTCCGTTTCTTTCGTGATTCGGCAATCTACCACCCTATGTTATCCTGCGGCGGAAGGCGGAAAAAACCGATGAAACCGCACTTTTTTCTTGCCTCATCATAGGGTTGCTATTCAGTGTCGGAACCGTGTTTTTTTGCCATAAAAGCGGTTTGTTTCCCCGATGGAACCGCAAATTTTTCGTTCCCAGATTGTACTATCGTGTAAGACGGGGGTGGCTCATCGGGCGTGCTCGGCTACTCAGTGGGTTGCGGCGGAGGGGGGGCGGTGTGGGCGTGTGCGGTCGCACCGCCACCCCGCATGTTGATATTTTCCCCACTTTTACTTGGTCGCTTGTGAGATTTAGCGTATTTTTGCACTGCGTCTTTGGACGTTACAGCGAAACTTATTTATAACAATTTAAATTCTACTAAGTTTTATGTGGTTAATTAATTCCTCTGTAGGCAGGAAAGTGGTGATGTCCGTGTCGGGTCTCGCGCTTATCCTGTTCCTGACTTTTCATGCTTGCATGAATGTAGTGGCGCTTTTCTCCCGGGATGGCTACAACATGATATGCGAGTTTCTGGGAAGTAACTGGTATGCAGTGGCTGGTACGGTGGCGCTTGCGGTGCTCATAGCCATCCACTTTGTTTTTGCTGTCATCCTCACCTTGCAGAACCGGAAGGCCCGTGGCGCGAACCGCTACGCCGTGAGCGCGAAGCCTGACCGGGTGGAATGGGCAAGCCAGAACATGTTTGTGTTGGGCATCATTATCGTGTTGGGTTTGGTGCTCCACCTGTATAATTTCTGGTTCAACATGATGTTCGCGGAATTTGCGAACGGTGGCATGGCGTTTGCCACCGGGTTGTCTGCAACGGATGGTTACGGTATGATGCAGTACACCTTCTCCTGCCCTGTTTACACGGTGCTTTACCTCGTTTGGTTCGCGGCCATTTGGTTCCACTTGACGCACGGTTTCTGGAGCGCAATGCAGACGATGGGCTGGAGCGGGAAGACGTGGTTCAACCGTTGGCGCTGCATCGGAAACATTTATGTGACGCTAGTAATGCTCTGCTTCGTAGTCGTAGCGCTCTACTTCGCATTCTGCGGCAGTTGCTGTTCCGCGACTTGTTAAACCTTAAACCGAACTTGAATTATGGCAACACTTAATTCCCGAATTCCTGAAGGCCCTATTGCTGAAAAGTGGACCAATTATAAAGCGCACCAGAAGCTGGTTAATCCGAAAAACAAGCGTAAGCTCGACGTCATTGTCGTAGGTACGGGATTGGCAGGTGCTAGTGCAGCTGCCAGTCTCGGCGAGATGGGATTCCATGTCCTTAACTTTTGCATACAGGACTCACCCCGCCGCGCCCACTCCATCGCCGCGCAGGGCGGCATCAACGCCGCTAAGAACTACCAGAACGACGGTGACTCGGTATATCGCCTGTTCTACGACACCGTGAAGGGCGGTGACTACCGCGCACGCGAGGCTAACGTCTATCGCCTTGCCGAGGTGAGTGCGAATATCATCGACCAATGCGTGGCTCAGGGCGTGCCCTTTGCCCGCGAGTACGGCGGTATGCTGGCTAACCGCTCCTTCGGCGGCGCGCAGGTGAGCCGTACTTTCTACGCCAAGGGGCAGACGGGTCAGCAACTGCTGCTCGGTGCCTACAGTTCCCTGATGTGCCAGGTGAACAAGGGCACCGTAGAACTCTATACCCGCTACGAAATGCTCGACGTGGTCATCGTTGAAGGCCGCGCCCGTGGTATCATAGCCCGCAACCTCGTCACGGGCAAGCTCGAGCGCTTCAGCGCAAACGCCGTCGTCATCGCTACGGGCGGATACGGCAACACCTACTTCCTCTCCACCAACGCCATGGGCTGCAACTGCTCAGCTGCAATAGCAACGTACCGCAAGGGCGCAGTCTTCGCAAACCCCAGCTACGTTCAGATACACCCCACCTGCATACCTGTGCACGGCGACAAGCAGTCCAAGCTCACGCTGATGTCCGAGTCGCTGCGCAATGACGGTCGCATATGGGTGCCGAAGAAGCTCGAGGACGCGAAGAAACTGCAGCGTGGCGAGATACAAGGTAAGGACATCCCCGAAGAGGACCGCGACTACTATCTGGAGCGTCGCTACCCCGCCTTCGGCAACCTCGTGCCGCGCGACGTTGCCAGCCGTGCGGCCAAGGAGCGTTGCGACAAGGGTTACGGTGTCAACAATACCGGCTTAGCCGTCTTCCTCGACTTCTCACAAGCCATTAAGGACTTCGGTCGGGATGAAATAGAGGCCCGTTACGGCAACCTGTTCGACATGTACGAAGAAATAACCGACGAGAGCCCCTACGAGACCCCGATGCAGATTTTCCCCGCCGTGCACTATACGATGGGCGGCATCTGGGTGGACTATGAGCTGATGACTACCATTAACGGGCTCTTCGCCATCGGTGAGTGTAACTTCTCCGACCACGGCGCAAACCGCCTCGGTGCTTCCGCCCTGATGCAGGGCTTGGCCGACGGTTACTTCGTGCTGCCTTACACCATCCAGAACTACCTTGCCGACCAGGCTATCTGGCCTAAGTTGCCCACAGACCTGCCTGAGTTTGAAGAGGCCGAGAAGAACGTGCAGGCACGTATCGACCGACTCTTCGCCATCGGCGGCAACCGCAGCGTGGACAGCATCCATAAGGAACTCGGACACATCATGTGGGAGCACGTGGGCATGGGCCGCACGAAGGCGGGTCTCGAGGAAGGCATCAAACTCATCGGCGAACTGCGCAAGGAGTTCTACGCTAATCTCCGCGTGCCCGGCACGCAGGAAGGCGTGAACGTAGAGCTTGAGAAGGCTCTCCGCCTTGAAGACTTCCTGCTGATGGGGCAGCTTGTTGCCAACGATGCCCTCCACCGCGAGGAGAGCTGCGGCGGACACTTCCGCGAGGAGCATCAGACCGAAGAGGGCGAGGCCAAGCGCGATGATGAGAACTTCTTCTACGTCGGCTGCTGGGAGTACCAAGGCACGGACGATGCCAAGCCGACGCTCTCCAAGGAGCCCCTCAGCTACGAGATCATAAAGGTACAAACCCGTAACTACAAGAACTAATTGCGCGGGCCGGAGGCAGGGCCAAGTTTGCTTGGGCCCTGCGGAGGCCGAACCATTAGGCATCAAAGATAACAAACCATGGCTAAAAATATTTCATTCACCATCAGATACTGGAAGCAGAACGGTCCAAAGGACGCGGGCCACTTTGAAGAGCGTCGGATGCACGACATACCTGACGATACCAGCTTCCTTGAGATGCTCGACATCCTCAATGAAGAGCTCATAAACGACGGTAAGGAGCCCTTCGTGTTCGACCACGACTGCCGTGAGGGCATATGCGGTATGTGCTCGCTCTACATCAACGGTACGCCGCACGGCAAGACGGAGCGCGGTGCCACCACCTGCCAGCTCTACATGCGCCGCTTCAACGACGGCGATACCATCACCGTGGAGCCTTGGCGCTCGGCGGCCTTTCCCGTAATCAAGGACTGCATGGTTGACCGCTCGGCCTTTGACAAGATTCAGGCCGCCGGAGGTTACACTACCATCCGTACCGGACAGGCGCAGGACGCCAATGCCATCCTCATCCCGAAGGATGATGCCGACGAGGCTATGGACTGCGCAACGTGCATCGGCTGCGGTGCCTGTGTCGCAGCCTGCAAGAATGGCTCCGCAATGCTCTTCGTGAGCTCCAAGGTCAGCCAGTTCGCACTGCTGCCGCAGGGTCGCGTAGAGGCTGCAAAGCGTGCCAAGGCAATGGTGGCCAAGATGGACGAACTGGGCTTCGGTAACTGCACGAACACCCGTGCCTGCGAGGCCGTTTGCCCGAAGAGCGAGAGCATCGCAAACATCGCCCGGCTCAACCGCGAGTTCCTCAAGGCGAAGTTGGCGGATTGAGTCCGTCGGAACCCATTCCGCGCACAGCGTCACCGTACGCTGTGCGCGTTTTTTTTATGTATTGGGGTCAGTACGCGTAGTGCAGGGCGGATGGGTACGAAGCCGTTAAGAATCAATGCTTATCGCTCGGTCTCCAACTCCAGTAGGAAGCGTTTCGCGGTGAGGCCCCCGGCGTAGCCCGTCAGCGCACCGCCGGCTCCGATGATACGGTGGCAGGGCAGGAAGATGCTCAGCCCGTTGGCACCTACCGCTGCGGCTACGGCGCGTACGGCGTTGGGGCTGCCTATGGCGCGCGCCAAGGCGGAGTAGGGGAGCGTGCGGCCGTAGGGAACGCGGGTCATCGACCGCCATACGGCCTGTTGGAAGGGCGTTCCCACCGCGCGCAGCGGTACGCTGAATGTGCTGCGCGCGCCCTGGAAGTATTCGTCCAGCTGATGTGCGGCCATGTCCAGCGTGGCGTGCGGTGTGTCCGCCGCGCTCTCTTCTTTCAGCACGGCCCGCAGTTCGCGGGTTGCACGGCGCAGGATGGCGGTGTGGTGGGGCGCGTCCGTCCAGTCGCACAGGCACAAACTTCCCCCGCAGGCTCCGAGGAGAAGTCCGCCGCAGGGCGCGCTGTAGTGGCGGATTCGGATGAAGTTTTTGTCCATACGGTGGCAAAGATACTATAAAGCGGCGGAAGCGGGAGCGGGGCGGAGGGGGCGGTTGCCTAGCCCTAGGGTTACGGAAAACTAACCGCAGGGTTACGCGGAACTAACCCTATGGTTACGGCTGATTAACCCTAGGGGTATGGAAAACGGTTGCGGCGGACAGCCTTTCCTGTCGCCGCACCCGTCTGTAGTTCTGCGGGTTGTGCCTTATCCCACGACGAGCCCTACGAGGTAAAGTACGATGGGGATGGTGACAAGAGCTATGCCGATGGCGTCGATGATGGCACCGGACTTTATCATCTTCGTGATGGGGATGTAGCCGCTGGCATAGACGATGGCGTTCGGCGGCGTGCTGACGGGCATCATGAAGCCGAGGCTCGAACTGAGTGCGACACCAACCGCCACGGGGATGGGGCTGAAGCCCGATGTGAGTGCCGCGCCGATGGCGAGCGGGCCTATCATACCTACGGCTGCCGTGTGCGACGTCAGTTCGGACATCAGTAGCGCGGCGATGCAGAAGACGCCCACGAAGAGCCACTCGGACGGGTGTCCGCCCATCGCAGCCGTTATCTGCTGACCTATCCACTCGGACAGCCCCGTGCTGTACATCATGCCGCCCATGGCCAAACCGCCGCCGAAGAGCAGCAGCGTGCCCCACTCGATGCCCTTCACGGCCTCCTTCCACTGCAGCGTGACGTGCCCGAAGCTCTTGTCGGCCGGCATGAAGAACATCAGCAGGCCGCCTATCATGGCCACAGCCGCCTCGGGCAGCACCTTGTTGTAGTTCTTCAGAATCTCGCTGTCGCTGCCGAAGATGACGCTCAGCACGCCCGGCGCTACCCACAGCACAACGGCCACGAGGAAGGCGAAGAGCGTGTTGCGCTGTGCCTGCGTCCACGCTCCCAGTTCGCGCACCTTGCCCTTGATGAACTCCTGCGCGCCCTCAATGCGGCTCACGTCGGCGGGGAACATCTTCCAGAGCACGATGTAGGCGATGATGAAGTAGATGACCATGGCCACGAACCCCCACACCATCCACTCGAAGAAGGATATGCTGTAGTCCGCGCTCTTTTCATGCAGGAAGCCTATCATCATGATGTTCGGCGGTGTCCCGATAGGTGTGAGCACCCCGCCGATGGAGCAGGAGTACGCCGTCATAAGCATAAGTCCCGTCGAGTACTTGTACGTGCTCAAGTCAATGGTCTTCCCGTTGGCCGCCATCATCTCGCGGATGGCTTCCAACAGGCCGAGCGCGATGGGGAACATCATGGCTGCGGTTGCCGTATTGCTGATCCAGCCGGAGCAGACCATACAGGCCAGGCCGATTGCCAGGAATATGCGTTTCGGGTTGTCGCCCACCCATTTCATGGAGATGATGCCGTAGGCGATGCGCTTGTCCAGCCCGTTCACCATCATGGCTTTGGCGATGATGAATCCGCCCATGAAAAGGAAAATCATCGGGTTGCCGAAGGCCGCGAAAGCCTCCTTCATGCCCACCACACCGAAGATTACGCAGAGCGTAGGGCCGACAAGGGAGGTGACGGGGATGGGGATAGGCTCCGTGATCCACCAGAGGGCGACGAGCGTCATGATGGCCAACAGCTTGTGGGCCTGGTCCGTGAGCCCATCAATGGGGATGGCGAACACGATGAGGGCGCAGAGGGGCGCGCAGATGGCACCGATGAGGCGGCGCCGGCGGTCGAATTTCGACGACCCGAGCAGTTCGTCGTCGCTCACTTCGGGGGCTTGCTTGTTTTTCTTCTCGCTCATGGCTTGTTGGTTTAGTGGTTTGCGGGCCGCGTCCGTGCCGCCTCCGTTCCGCCTCTCCCGGCGGTGTCCGCCAAGCGGTTCAGGGGCTGCGCGCGTCCCTCATTGCACGCAAAAGTACTTTTTTTTCCGATAAGAATGCGCATATTGTCGGGAAAAGTTATATCTTTGCTTGCAGAAGGACTGAAAAAGTCGATACAAACTTTAAAACATAACAGCCATGAAACCGTTACTCATCCTTATCTGCGTCTTCGTAGCAGGCTTCGGCTTGTACCTCTACAAGCATAGTCACCACCGTAACCTTGCTGCTGACAGCGAGAAACTGCGGGCAACTATCCAGCGCATCTTCCAAGAGGCGGGGAAATCCCCCCTGTCGCAGAACCGTCTCATCAAGGAGCTGAAACAGCGCTTCCACGTGAACGAGAAGGTGGCCCTCGTCCTCATCAGCCGCGCGCGCCGCGAGGGTATCATCAAGGTGGAGGAAGGTCAGGTGACGCTCGTCGAGGAGTAGGCGGCACCCCTCCGGGCAGACAACAGTCAGCCCCCGCACCGGAATGCCGGTGCGGGGGCTTTCGCTTGCTTCGCGGCGGTGAGTCCCGGCGCGCTGGGGGATACATATATATTATATATAAGGGAGCACGCGGTGTGTGCGGGAGACGCGGTGCGCGCCCTTAGAGACGCTCGTAGCCCCAGTCGGCGATGGCGCGGCCCCAGTGGGCATTGACGAGGCCGACGGTTTCGGGTTTGTAGGCGTAACGGTTCTTCCTGTATCCGCGCTTGGCGGCGAGGTACTGCTCTATGGCAGGGCGCGCGGCCTCAAGACCGGGGATGCTCAACTCGCTGTAGATGCGCTCCGTCATGCCCAGGGCATCCTGTTCGAAGTCCTCGAACCTCACTTCGATGAGGTTGCCGGGCGGGATGCAGCCCTTGTCGGCCTGGTACTTGTCGTAGAGCTTGGCATAGACTTCCAGGATGTTGCCCACGAGTTCGGCTGGCGTGATGTGCTGCACCTGTAAGGGCTGGATGGTGTTGTAGAAGAAGGAACGTGTACTCTCGAATACGGTGTATGGGTTGCGCATAAGGTAGATGAACTTCGCGTCGGGGAACATCCTGACGAGTTCGCGCACGCGGCCCGTGTGGGGCGGGTTCTTGGATAGGAACTGCGTCCCGCCCGTGTTCCAGAGGGCTATCTTGATGACTTTTCTGAGCTCTTCCTCGAACCGGTGCAGCACTTCCTCGGGCACATCGTTCAGGAGGAGGTACTTGTCCGCGTATTCCATCCAGTGGCGTGGCAGGTACCACATGTTGTAGTACGTGAAGGGCATGGAGTTGGTCATGGCGAACTCCTCTTCCTGCGGCAGGTCCACGGCGAGTTCCATGTTGTCCGTGGGGCGGCGTGATGGCATGAGCCACGACATGGTGCGCTTGAAGAAGCCCTGCCCGAACATCATCAGGTGGGGGAAGACGGTCTGGTACGTCGTGTTGTAGCCGAAATGCTTGTCGCAGGAGAGGACGTTGTGGACGAAAGTCGTGCCCGAGCGCCAGTGCCCGAGGATGAAGACGGGGTCGTGCTCCAGCGGCTTGTCCGCCAGCAGGCGGCGGTAGCGGCGTTCCTGCACTGGGGCGAGGGCGGAGAGCAGACGGCACACGGCCGTTGTCAGCGCGTACTTCGTGCGGTAGCCCTTGTCCACCTGGCGTCCGCCCATGATGGCGCGGTACGTCTTCCAGTCCGCGCCGACGAGGTTGTTCACGGGGAGTTTGTCAAAATCGATGAGTCCCATAGGGTATGTCTTGCTGTTTGTTGTGCGAAGATACGTATTCCCGGCGGAACGGACGAGGGTGGCGGCGCAATTATCTTCTCCGCGCCCGTCCGGTGCGGTCGGTGGGCTTTTCTGTTTTGCCGCTCGGGGCGGTTTCAGCGGAGGGCGCGTGGGGGGGCACCGAGGTTGCGCATGACGTAGCGGCTGAAGTAGGCGGGCGAGGTGAAGCCGAGGCGGTCGGCAATGTTGGTGAGTGTGAGGCTCTTGTCACGCAGGAGGCGGCGTAGTTCTATAGTGGTGAAGCGGTTAATCCAGTGGTTCGCGGAGTGCCCGGAGACGCGCCTGCAGGTGTCGGAGAGGTGCTTGGAGGATACGCAGAGCTGTCCGGCGTACCAGGCGATGTCCCTGTGCTGTCGGTAGGCTCCGCCCGCAAGGAGCTGGAAGAATCCCGTGACGATGCGGGATGCGGGGAGCTGCACTTCCGCGCCCTCGGGGTAGAGGCGGGTGTGGAAGTCAAAGAAGTCAAGGAAGAGTGTCTCCACGGTATTGGTGAGCAGGTCGCGGTAGAAGCGCGACGCAGTATTGCGCAGGCGCATTTCCACGGCATCGAAGTCGGCGGCGCACTGGGCGTACTCGTCGGGTGTGAGGCGCATGACGGGCGCGTGGAACAGGAAGAGCGCGCCCCGTGTGCCGTAGTTGCTCTGCGGTGTGCACTGTTCGGTAAACTGCGGAGTGAGGGCTATGACGCGCACGGCGAAGTCGGGCGTTGCGCTGGGTGCGGTGAGCAGATGTGTGGTGCGGCAGATGAGGCAGTCACCCTTGCGGAAGCTGTGCTCGCGCTCGTTGTGGAGAAGCTGTGCCTCGCCGCTTGTGCAGAGGGCGTGCACCACGTAGTCGCCCGCCGCGCCTGCTTCGAAGGGTGTAAGGCGGTCTGCGATGATGATGCCTAATTCGTCGTTACGGAGTTCCATGTGCCGTCTGTAAGATTTGTGCTGCCACGAAGTTACGAAAAGGCGGCGGGACGACCAAATCCCGCCGCCCGCATTTACGTATTCCGCCGTATTCTGTTATCGCCGTAGGGGCATGCGCCTTTCGGGCTTAGCGGATGAAGTTCGTAGCGATGCGCCGCTCCTCTGCGCGTGGCAGCCCGCCGCGTTCGCGCTCGGCGCGGATGGCGCGGATGAGGAAAGCGGTGTTACGGCCCAGTACGCGCATGATTTGCAGGCCTTCCTCGTCCTGCATCACTTCTTCGGGCGTGTTGCCGTGCACCTCGTTCCAGTAGCGGGAAGAAACGATGGGCATTTCGGCCAGGCTGAAGTACTTGTTGAGTTGGTCGAGGGTGGGGGTTGTGCCGGCGCGGCGCGCGGAGGCCACGGCGGCTCCCACCTTGAACCGCTTCTCGAAGGGGGTGCTGAAGAAGAGACGGTCGAGCAGTGACACGAGCGTTCCGGCAGGTCCCGCATAATAGACGGGTGACCCGACGATGAGGCCGTCGGCGGCTTCGAAGCGGGGAGCGAGTTCGTTCACGGCATCATCGCCGAAGACGCAGCGTCCCAGCTCGTTGCATTTGTAACAGGAGATGCAGCCGCGTATGGCCTTGTGGCCTACGTGCACGATGTCGGTCTCTATGCCTTCCTCCCGCAGTGTGTCGGCTACGACGCTCAGCGCCGTGTAGGTGCAGCCCCGCGCATGGGGGCTGCCGTTGAGCAGTAATACGTTCATGGTGTTATGTCCTTTAGTTAAGCTTTATCCTTCATAGGCTGTCGCGCAGGATGTCGATGACTTCCTCGCGCGTCAGGTGGTGGTAGCCGGTGGGGAGGAGCAGCGTGCTGTCGGCTATGGCCTCGATATTTTCCTCCGTCACACCCAGTTCCGAGCTGCTGAGCACTACGCCAATCTCCCTCATCCACCCTTCGAGAGCATCTATGCCGTCGAAGGCGATGCGCTCTTCCGTCTTTCCCTCGGGGCGCACGCCCCACACGGCCTGCGCCCAGCGGGCGAACTTCGGCAGTCCGTAGCGGCAGATGTGGTGGTAGTAGGGGATGGACACGGCGGCGAGCGTCATGCCGTGCGTGGCGTCCGTGTGTGCGCCGATGGCCTGCCCTATCATATGCACCATCCAGTCCTGCAGCTTGGCGCACTTCAGCAGTGTATTCAGTGCCCAGGTGGCGGTCCACATGATGTTCGAGCGCGCCTCGTAGTCATCAGGGTTCGTTACGGCCTTGCGGCTGGCTGCGATGAGCGAGCGTTGCAGGCCTTCGTTCAGGTAGTCCGACGTGTTGTCGTCCTCGCCGGAGAAGTACTGCTCCAGCAGGTGGGACATGATGTCGAAGATGCCTGCCACCATCTGGTAGCGGGGCAGAGTCATCGTGAAGCGGGGGTTGAGAATGGCGAAGCGAGGCATCACGCGTTCGTCAAATACTTTACCTATCTTCAGCCCCTCGGCATGGTTCGTGATGACGCTCCCGCCGTTCATCTCCGAGCCGGTGCCGACCATTGTCAGCACTGCGCCGATGGGCAGGATGCGCGCATCGGGGGCAGGATCCTGCTGATGCTTGTAGAACGTCTCCCAGGCATTGCCCCCGTAGTGAGCGGCCACGCTCACGCCCTTGGCGTAGTCGATGGTGGAGCCGCCGCCCACGGCGAGGATGAGGTCGGCACCGCAGGTGCGGGCAAGCTCCGCACCCTCGCGCAGCTTCTCCGCCGTAGGGTTGGGCATTACGCCGGACAGTTCCACGACGTGCTTGCCAGCCTCGCCGAGTATTGCCGTTACCTGTTCGTAGATGCCGTTGCGCTTGATTGACCCGCCGCCGTACGTAAGCAGCACGGTGGGGCCGTAGTTTCCCAGTTCCTCACGTAGGGACGAGAGGGAATCCTCGCCGAAGTAGAGCTTCGTCGGGTTGCTGTACTTGAAATTTCCTAACATGTCTGTTACTGTTATGTGTGGATGTTGTGATGCAAATATAAGCAACAATTTCCGAATATCACCATCCCGCCCGCCCGCTAACTCATCACTTCCCGCCGCATGCATATACCATAGCGGGAGGCTTCGGGGCTGCTCCGTAAGCGTCCGGCGGGCGGCGCGTTCCTTACCCCATGGGATAGCCGTTCCTAACCCTATGGTTACTTTTTCCTAACTATAGGGTTAGTTCTTCCTGACTATAGGGCCAGGAAATCCTTGGGGCGGTATTTCCCTTCTCCAGTCTTGGCCTGTTGGATAACTTTCCCTATCTTTGCGGCGGAAATCAGATACTTGATTATGCCTTACGCGTATATATATAATAACGGTATAGCCGCCTCCGCCGTTGCGGAGGCCGGCTCTTCCCGTATTTACGGGGCGGGAAGTGTCCGAATTACCCCCCCTCACGCTTTGGTTATCAAGTAGTTATAGACGTACGAGTACGCATTGAGCGGCGCATCGCGCTCCCTTCGGTGGGTTGCGGTGCGCCGCTTTTGTGTGCATACAAGCCCCATGCCCCGAAGCCCCTCCAGCCCCCCTCCCGTCCCCCCGAGAGGGGGAGGCTTGGGAATGGTGTGGGCGGTAATAAACAAATGCTATTATAAATAAATTAAAGTATTAAGAAATGGACGAAAGAATGAACAAGAACAATGCGCTGCCCGCCGACGTGCCGGCAGCGGAGACGTGCGCGGAGTCCGCGCCGCAGGGAGCGAAGAAGTACGTGAAGCCCACGACGCAGGTCTTCCCGCTTGGCTGCGGGCTGCTGGCGGTGAGCGGTGGGGTGCCGCCCGTGACGGTCACGGTGCTCTGGCAGACTTTGGATCCGTATTTATACGCCAATATATTCGATATTATCGACCCTGTTGAAGTCGATGGCAGGATAATCTCCGAGCCCTGTGAAGCTGGGTGCTGCTATCACTATTCCGACGAAGTCGAACTCGGCTCTTTTAATCCCTGTGATTACCTCGGCGGGGGCGGTAACATGCTTGATGCCTGGACCAGATTTATTGAGGATAAGTATCCCTCCAGCAGGTGGAACAGTTTCACTGAAAGCATGTGCTACAAGCTTTTCGCGGCCGGAGCTGCTGGTATTTTAGATAGACGTTCCTTATCCCCAGAATGGTTTATCGCGAACCCTTCGGTCACTATTGAAGGTGCAGACTGGCCCATAGATGACTTCTTGCTCAACGCGCAGTTCTCCGGCGAGAACTGCGACGACGACGTTATCGGAACCTACCGGGGCCAGCGGTTTCTCTTCAAGTTGTGGGGATGAGGGGGTGGGGGCATAGGACTGTACCGTGAGTTGAGTGCTATGTCAGCTCCGGACTGGAACGCGGCGTTCCTGCAACATAGCTGCTTCCAGCGGTTTGCAAGGGCGTATGGGTACGTCAGGCAGTAGCGACGTCGAGCACCATCATCAACACGAAACCCGCCGCGAAGCCCACCGTGCCGAGGTTCGTGTGATCGCCCTGCGAAGCCTCGGGGATGAGTTCCTCCACAACGACGTAGAACATGGCACCGGCGGCGAAGGCCAGCATGTAGGGCAGCGCGGGCGTCATCAGCGAGGCCAGTAGCACGATGGCAAGGCCGCCCACGGGCTCCACCGCACCGCTCAGGCTGCCCAGAAGGAAGGAACGCCAGCGCGAATTGCCCGCCGCGCGCATGGGCATGGAGATGATGGCACCTTCAGGGACGTTCTGGATAGCGATGCCGAGCGACACAGCCACCGCACTGGCCAGCGACAGGCCTGCCACGCCGTCCCCGGCACCCGCGAAGACCACGCCGACAGCCATGCCCTCGGGCAGGTTGTGGATGGTGACGGCCAGGGCGAGCATGGCGGTGCGCGAGAGGCGGGAACGCGGACCCTCGGGCTTGTCCGTGCCGAGATGCAGGTGGGGCGTGACCTCGTCAATCAAGAGCAGGAAACCCATGCCAAGCAGGAAACCGATGGCAGCGGGCAGCACCGACCACGCCCCGCGACCTTCCTCCATCTCCATCGCCGGGATGAGGAGCGACCACACGGAGGCTGCCACCATCACGCCGGAGGCGAAGCCGAGCAGCGACTTCTGCACGCGTGGCGACATGTCGCCTTTCATGAAGAAAACAAAGGCCGAGCCGAGCATCGTGCCCAGCAGGGGAATGAAAAGTACCAAGAGTATTGCAGTCATAGCGGAGGAGGATCTAGTTTACGCCGCGAAGGTACGCCCTTCCGCCCGCACCTGCAATACCGCAGACAGGGGAATTTCTGCGTCCTGCCCTTGCCCGTCCCAGCCCTTTTCCCTACCTTTGCTCCGTGCTCCCGCCTTGGCGGCGGCCGCACACTATACATAAAGGCGTTTACTCAGCGCTTGTTCACGACATTCTGAAATCTCGCAAATTTCCAGTACGATCGGAACTAGGCAGCAGTAGATGTCCCTGTGGCATATCCGTACACGCCCCCAGTAGCTTCTCCGCTGTAGGGTGTCGTGCGCGGCTGACTACGTGGGCCTCTGCGTTGCTCGTTTTATCGTACCGGGCAATGCGAGAGCCTCAGAATGTGGAACGGGCAGCAATTAGGTTCCACGCTTTTTTGTATAGGTACGTGACGACAGCAAACATTATGTCAAACTAAAACCTATACGATTATGCAACAACAAAACAGAGAACAGGAGCGGGCACTTCGCGCGAAGCAGTCTGCGGAGAAGGGAACGAAGGCCTACGTGCCGCCCCGGATGCAGGTGCTCAAACTTGAAACCCAACTGCTTGCCGCGAGCAGGCAAGCAATCTGTGAAGTGATACCAGGAACAAGGTGGTATGACACGTTTATATATCTACGCCCACAATATAATTCTTCTACTTCAACATTAGTGGGCACTCGCCGGTTCTGCAATGACCCTCAATTAATCATTGATAAATGGTCTGACTTTGGAAGTGGATCGGCAGCTGGGCCTGATGGTCTATGGAGGGAAGTGTCACTATACGATGACTTGGGCGATGGCGTGACTTTGAGAGAAGTTTTGCTTTATGGCACCATACTTCCCGGCTGCGACTTTGATGTTGTGTATGACGCCACTGGTTGCTCCTATACCTCTTGGACGGATTTCAACCTCTGCTATTTGGGGAAAGGATATAGGATACATCTTAGTTATGACTCATGACAGTTTCGTATCCTCCCATCTCGCACGGCTCTTCGCCCAAAGGTAGCGTTCGAACGGATGCATCCCAGCCGCCATAGTATAGGAGAGGTTGGGCATTCCGTTACGGAATGCCCAACCTTCTTGAGGGGAAAGACTCGTCGTCTGCCTTGTGGACGGGATGTTTCGTGCGTCAGTATCCCAGCATCTGTTCGATGTCGGCGACCATCTTCTCGGGGTCCGTGGTGGGCGTATAGCGCTTCACCTGTGTGCCGTCGCGGGAGATGAGGAACTTGGTGAAGTTCCACAGGAAGCCGCCTTCCTGCTGCGCACCTCCGACCTCAGCATGGCCCAGATAGCGGACCGCCTCCACTTTGCCGACCAGGCCTCCTTCACCAAATTCTTCCAACGCCTGCGCGGCACGGCACCAGGCGAATATCGCCGACAGCCCATATAAAAAAACGCCCTCCTCCCCGTTATGGGGGAGAAGGGCGGAGGCGGGAGTAGCTCTGTTTACTTAATACCCCAATCCCTTGAGCCATTTCTCCACCTTGGCCTTGCCGGTGCGGACCTCGTGGCCGTAGATGGCGAAGCCTGAGAGGACGTTGGCCTGCGGATAAGCCTTGCGGAGGTCGCTGACCGTGCTGGCCAGGCCGCTGCCTTCGTGCGTCGTGAAGGGCACGATGGTCTTGCCCGCGAGGTCGTGGTCCCTGAAGAAGGTGAACATCACCTGCGGGTATGTGCCCCACCAGATGGGACCGCCGATGAAGATGGTGTCGTAGGGCGCACAGTCCACGTCGCCCTTGTAGGCAGGCAGTTCTCCGTTGTTGGCCTCTTCCTTGGCCACTTCGATGAGTTTCATGTAGGGCATGTCGTAGTCCTTCTCGCAGACAATCTCAAACTGCTCTGCCCCCGTCTGTTCGGAGATGTAGTCGGCCACAATCTTCGTGTTGCCTACCTCGATGTTGCCCACGGCATAGTTCTCTCCGGCATGGGAGAAGAATACGATGAGGGCCTTTCCGTTCTTTTCCATAGTAGCTGTGGTGTTGTTGGTTTGCTGTGTCTGTGCCGTGCAGGCCGTACAGAGTAGGGCTGCTGCCAGCAGTGCTTTGGTTTTCATTGTCGCGTAGTTTTGTCTTCAGTGTGTGGTTTTCAGGTATTGCAGGTCGCCGTACCAATAGCTGGCCGTACATCCGCCGTCTATGAGCAGGTCGGTGCCGCTGATGAACCTGCCGCGCGATGACATCAGGAACGCTGCCAAGTCGCCCACTTCGTCGGGGGTTCCGGCGCGTCGCGCGGGCATACCTTCAATCATGCGCAGGTAGCCGTCCTTGCGCGGTCCGTGGAGTTCGTCGTTGGCCAGCGGGGTGATGATGATGCCGGGCGAGATGCTGTTCAGCGTCGCGCCGCGCCGCCCCCAGCGCGTGGCCTCCATCATGACACGGAGTACGTTGCAGCGTTTCGAGTACTGGTAAGCTTTGAGCGTGTCTGTAATCTCCCGGAGGAACGGCAGGGCGAGTAGTCCCTCGCAAGGTGTGGTGGCAAGTGCACTGTTCTGCTCTTCCGGCAGTGCAGGTAGGCGGTGTCCGCTTTGCGAGGCGATGATGATGCCGCTTCCCCCTTCGGCGATGACCTTGCCGAACTCCTCCAACAGGACGCTTGTGCCGTAGAGGTCCACGCGCAGGATTTCCGTTACGGGGGCTTGCGAGGGCGATACGCCGGCGGCGTTGATGACTCCCTTCACCGGGCCGCGTGCCGTGGCGTGTTCCACGAGGGCGCAGATGTCAGTCCTGCTGCCGAGGTCGCATCGTGTAACGGAGCAGTCAAAGCCTGCCTCCTCCAGCGTCTTGGCGGCTAGCCGGGCGTTCGCTTCGTTGTAGTCGGCCAGTACCAGGTGGCGGCCTGCCGCCACGCGGCGGGCGATGGCCTGTCCGATGCTTCCCGCACCGATAAGTACGATGGTTTCTTGCCTGTTCATGATCCGTGCTGCCTCGTGCATCAGTTTACCGCCAGCCCATGAACATTTTCGTCACCTCCGCATCGTGGTGGTCGAAGAAGAGGCTGCGACCCGTGTCCAGGTGCAGGATGGTTTCGCGGTCCTCCGCACTCAGTTCGAAGTCGAAGAGGGCGAAGTTCTGCTCCATGCGTTCCTTGCGCGCCGATTTGGGTATGATGATGACACCGCGCTCGAGCAGGTAGCGCAGAGCCACCTGCGGCCCCGTTTTGCCGTACTTCTGTCCGATGGAAATTAGCGTCTCGTTCGTGAAGAAGCCGTTGCGGCCTTCCGCCAGCGGTCCCCACGACATGTGCGCTATGCCAAGTTCGTCCATGTATTTGCGGCTCTCCGTCTGTTGTTGGAAAACGTGCGTCTCCACCTGATTCACCATCGGTACGACATCCGTGTTGGCCGCTAAGTCAATGAAATGGTCGGGGTAGAAGTTGCTCACGCCGATGGCGCGCAACTTACCTGCCTTGTATGCCTCTTCCAGCGCGCGGTAGGCGCCGTAGCGGTCGCAGAAGGGCTGGTGCAGGAGCATCAGGTCAATGTAGTCCGTCTGTAGGAGGCGCAGGCTCTCGTTGATGCTGGCCTTGGCCTTCTCGTAGCCGTAGTTGCTGATCCACACTTTGCTTACGAGGAATACGTCCTCGCGTCGCAGCCCGCTTTTGCGTACAGCGTTTCCCACGCCCTCCTCGTTACGGTAAGCCTGAGCCGTGTCGATCATTCGGTAACCCACGGCGAGTGCGTCGCCGACGCAGCGTTCGCACTCCTCGGGTGTCACTTGATAGACGCCATAGCCCAGTTGTGGCATTTCAATGCCGTTGGAAAGTCTGATGGTTTGCATATTGAAGAAGTTTTATAGGTTTGCTTTGTGTCGTGAAATTCAGGGCAAAGGTAGCGTGAAAACGCCGTTGCGCGCAAATCCATTTTGCGGTAAAAGTTGCCAAAAGTGCGGAAACGCAGGCGGAGGGATTGTTCCCTCCGCCTTTCTTCCAGTTCCTCCCTTTTGCACAGGCAGGCATTCCGCCCGTTCGGTTGCTGCTTCCGCTGCGGTGCGTCCGGGAGCGGGGGCAAACGGAGCGGTGTCGCTTTCCCTTCCCCCCGGGGACAGTTTTTATAGCCCTATGGTTACTTCATCGTAACCGCAGGGTTAGTGCTTCGTACCCGTAGGGTTAAGTTTCCTTACCCCATGGGGTATTTCCGCCGCACGTCCTGTGCGCCGCCGCTTCCTTTTGTTACAGGTGCGGTGCGATGCGCTCCAGTGCCTCTTGCAGGCGGGCTTGCGGGCAGGCGATGTTGATGCGGATGAAGTCTTTCCCTTCGGGGCCGTACATCGTGCCGGGGTTGAGGCGCACTTTCGCGTCGTGCAGGAGGCGTTCGCACAGCTCGTCGGCGGTTTCGCCCGTACTCGTGATGTTCACCCAAGGCAAGTAGGTGCCTTCCAGCCGCGTGACGGGCAGCTTGGGCAAGCGCTCCCGGAAGAAGCGCAGCAGTAGCTGGTAGTTCTCCCAGTGGTGGGCGTTCATCTGCTCTATCCAAGGGCGGCCTTCCGTGTAGGCGGCTATCTGCGCTTCCACGGCGAAGGGGTTCAGGTCACACGTCTCGTGCTGGTTGATGGCGCGGTCGATACGCTGCCGCCACTCGGCGTTGTCGCATATTATGTCGGCTACCTGCAAGCCCGCAATGTTGAAGGACTTGCTCGGGCTCAGGAAGGTAACACAGGCTTTGCGGCACGCTTCGGAGATGGAAGCTATGGGCGTGTAGTCGTGACCGGGATAGACCATTTCGCAATGTATCTCGTCGGCGAGGATGGTCACGCCGTGGCGCAGGCATACCTCTGCCATGCGTTCCAGTTCCCCGCGTGTCCATACGCGCCCGGCGGGGTTGTGGGGGTTACAGAGCAGGAAGAGTTTCACCGCAGGGTCGGCGCAGCGACGCTCGAAGTCTTCCCAGTCCACGGCGTAGGTGGGCTGTCCGCCGTCCGCCTCTGTATTGGTCAGGTAGGCCAGGGGACTCATCTCCACCTGGCATCCCTGGTTGCGGATGGAAGAGAAGAAGCAGTTATAGACGGGGGTCTGCACGAGTACTTTTTCGCCCGGTGCGGCCAACGCCTTGATGGTGGCGCTGATGGCGGGCACTACGCCCGTCGTGTAGAGCATCCATTCGCGGCTGATGGTCCAGCCGTGGTACTTGCGGAACCACTCGATGGCGGCCTCGTAGAACTCGTCGGGTACGCAGGAGTAGCCGAACACGCCGTGGTCCATCCTGCGTTGCAGGGCGCGGCGGATGGGCTCGGCGGCACGGTAGTCCATGTCGGCAATCCAAAGGGGGATTACGTCAGGGTCGGTGCAGGAGTCCCACTTGCAGCAGTGCGACCCGCGTCGGTCGATAAGTTCGTTGAAATTTGGAGTTTCCATGACAATATGTAATAGGTATTAGTTTCGTTCTGCCGGAGTTCGCGCTCCGCGCTGCCTCACCGCCTCGAATAGGAGGACGGCCGCGCTGACGGACACATTGAGCGAGTCCAGCCGCCCCAGCATCGGTATGCGGATATGGGCATCGGCGGCCTCGCGCCACTGCTGCGTCAGTCCCGTGCTTTCCGTGCCCATGACGAGGGCTGTGGGGCAGCGCATGTCCGTATCGTAGTAGGGGCGAGAGTCTTGCAGTTGCGCTGTAAGGATACGTATGCCGCGCTCCTTCAGGAAATCGATGCATTCCTGCGAGGAGCAGGCTACGGTGGGGACGGTGAAGGCCGCCCCGACGGAGGCGCGGATGAGGTTCGGGTTGTAGAGATCCGTGAGTGGGTCGCACACGATGACGGCATCCGCCCGCGCCGCGTCAGCGGAGCGTAGCACGGCACCCAGGTTGCCCGGCTTCTCTACCCCCTCCAGCACCATGAGCAGCGGCGACTCACCGAGCCGCAAGTCTGCCAACGTGAGTCGCCGCTCGCGCACAAGGGCCAATACTCCCTCCGTGCTGTCCCGGTAGGCCATGCGTGCATAAACAGCGGGGGATACGGGCGTACCCGCCGGGACTTCCGCGTCGCCCGCGATGTCCGGGCATATGAAAATTTCTTCCGCCTTGAAACCCGCTGCAAGGCAGTGTGCCAATTCGCGACGCCCCTCTACAACGAAGAGACCCGCCGCGCGGCGTTCGGCTGACTTCTGCTGCAAGGCGATGACGCGTTTGACGCGCGGGTTGTGGACGCTCGTCAGGGGCGCTTCGTGGCGTGGGGAGTTTTCGTTCATGGGGCTTCCGTAGTCGTTGCGGCGGAGTGGCTCACCGCTCCGTGCGGCACAAAAGTAGGAAAAAACTTCTGTCCGGCACAGCTTTCCGCCTCATTTCTTCCTGCGGCGCGGGAGTTCTACCATCTTATCCTGTGGCGTGACATCTTTCGTGATGCCGGATGTACTCTCTTATGCAACGGGCTCCGTCCCGTTATGTGGAACGAAGCCCGTTGCCTACTATCCGTTGCCGCTTTCGGGCAGGGGGTTATGCCTCCTGCCGTGTGGGGGAAGGCTGCCCGTCGTCGGTGGTTATCTTGCAGTCGCCGGGGGCTTTGGCGAAGCGGTCGTAGGTGAGGCGGCCCAGGCTGCCACAGCGTATGGTTCCGGTGCGGGGGTTCTTTATTTCTGTGACGTGCCCTAGGATGGTGGCCTGCACGTCAGAGTCTTCAAAAATGCGGTCACAGGCGGGGTCGAAGGTACAATCCTCAAGGACGAGCCCCCGGCAGTAACAGAGGGGCTGTTCGCCGCTGATGTGGCAGCGTACGAGGCGCAGGTTCTTGGAGTGCCATCCGAGGTACTCACCGTCCAGTTGGCTGTCATAAACGGTGACGTCCTCGGTCTCCCAGAAGCTGTCCTTGGTGGTGATGTGGGCGTTGCGGACTACGGCGCGGCGGACGTACTGGAAAACGTAGTTGGCGTCGCTCCGGAGGCCGTCGGCGTCCACATCCTCGCAGAACATGAAGGGGTAGGTACCGCCGTGGAGGGTAACGTCACGTAGCTTTAGGCCGCTGACTTTCCAGAAGGTTTCATCAGCATCGTTGATGGTGACGCGGTTCAGTTCCAGTCCCCGCATCTCGCGGAAGAACTTAGGGCCGTCTATCACGCAGTCCTCCATGAGCATTCCGTTGGAGTACCAAATGGCGGAGCGGGAGCCGGGGGCAAAGTAGCAATTGCGGATGCGGCTGCCGTCCACGTGCCACCACGGGTACTTTCCGTAGAACTTGCAGCCGTCGGCCTCTATGTCGCGGCAGCACTTGATGCCGCTTTCGCCATCGGTGATGGTGATGCCTTCAAGGCGGGTGTGCTCTATGCCGAAGAGGGGACGCTCCCCGCCGAATGTTTTATCTTTGATTAATTCCATATATATTATATATTAATGTGTGTCGTAAGTATGTGTCATCAGGCCGCGCCTCCGGGCAGCCAACTGCGGGAGCGCAGGCGTAGCAGGAAAATGGTGCCCCGGAAAGTGAGTTCTATGGCCATGGCAGTCCACACGCCGTCAAGTCCCATGGAGCCTACAAGTAGCAGGGCGAGGGTAATGCGCACGCCCCACATGGACGCAAGGTTCATCAAGGCCGGCACTTTCGTTGAGCCCGCCCCGACGAACGCGCCGTAGCAGACGATGCTGGCGGCGAACATGGGTTCGGCAAAGGCCTCAATGCGCAGGGCAGAGGCACCGAGGGCGATGATCTCCGCCTGTGGCGTCATGATGTCCATAACTAATTCCGCACCGAAGTAGAGTACCACGCCCATCAAGGCCATGATGGTCATTGCCATTCCTACGCTCACGCCCGCCAGCTGCCGAGCCATGTTCCAGCGGCGTGCACCTACGCTCTGTCCGACGAGGGTCGTGGCCGCGTCGGAGATACCGTAGCCTGGCATATAGCAGATGCTTTCCGCCGTAACCGCGAAGGAGTTGGCCGCGATGGCAAAGGCACCGAGCGGTGCGACAATCATCGTGACGAAAACCTGGGCGCAGCTCATCAGCGTATGCTGTACGCCGATGGGCATCCCGATGCCCCAGGCCTGCACGAGCGTAGCCCTCCTCGGGCGGAAAGCCCACCAGCCTTCCCACCGCTCGCCCAGGATGCGAAGCGGGCCGTGGCGGTGGAAGACGATGAGCGTCAGCGTGCTTGCCACGATGGCAAAGGCTAAGCCCGTCCCCAGCGCCGCTCCCGCCACACCGAGCCCCGCGCCGGGAACGGTGACGGGCAGCCCCAGTATGTCGTAGGTTTTGGTCGGGAATATGAGCAGGAAGTTCAACACCACGTCAAATATACACAGCAAGGCTTCCATCACGCTGGGTGTTTTGATGTCGCCGGCGCAGCGTAGCATCCCCGCGCTGAGTTGGTTGAGCTGCATGAAAGGGGCGAAGAGGGAGAAGAGCAGGAAATAGGTTGTCGCACCTCCTGCCACGTCCGCGTCACCGCCGAGCCAGTGTGGCAGCGGACCGCTGATGATTACCCCGAACAGCCCCACGATACTGCTGAAGAGTAGAGCCGTTGTGAACCCCTCGCGCAGTACGGCGCGCGCACCCTCATCGTCCTTTGCACCGATGCGGTGCGCCACCTGCACGTAGAAGCCCGTTGCCAGTGCGCCGGTAAGGCCTCCGAAGAGCCAGAAGGTCGTTTCGACTAGTCCTACGCTTGCGGCCTCCGTCGCGCCGAGGTGGCCTACCATGGCTGCATCAATGAAGAACATCACGATAGTGGCTATCTGCGCAAGCATTGCCGGCAGCGACAGCTGGAAGACCAGTGCCATCTGCTGGCGGCGCGATAGCGGGCGACCGTCGCGAAGGAGGGAAAGGAGCCGCTCGGATGTCTTGGTGCTTTTTGCCATGGTGCGCAAAGATAATGCAAACTGCGGGCAGTACAAAACGGTGCAGCTCCGCTTTTTTGCGTGCCAGCCTTAGTGATATGGTAGTATCCCCCCTCCTGCCGCCATTTGTTGATAAGCGCACGGCGCGCATTGCAGGATGTGCAATGCGCGCCGCGTATGTTTTGTGCAGAGAATCCCCCCTTCCTTATGCGGGAAACCATTCGCCGTCGTCCTCGTCTTCCTCCGGTGCGGGGCGGGGTTGGTTGGGTGCGGGTGTGGCGGGTACCTCCTCCTCTTCCTCCTGCGGCTGCGGTGGCACGGGCAGGAGCGGGTTGGGGCGTGTGGGCGGAGTAGGGGAATCTTCCTCCTCGTCCATGGGATAACTGCCCTCGTCCTCCTCAGGCTCATCCATAGGGTAGGTATCTTCTTCCTCTTCTTCGGCGGGCGCAGGAGTTGGTGGGGCGGGCGTGGCCGGTACGGGTTGCTCCGTTTCCTGCGGTGCTTCGGGGACTTCCTGCTGTCGGGGTGTTTCACGCTCAGGCTCGGGGGTGGCTTCCGCGTCGGGCGCGGGTGTCTTGCCCTCGGAGGCGGGTGGCGTGGATGTTTCCTTCACTTCGCGCGGATATATTTCGCCGATTTGCTCGTCGTACTTCTGCGGGGCGGGTTCGGCCTCCGTGTCTAACTGCAGGTCGGGACGGAGGGGAAGCGGTGCGAAAGCGGAGTCGAAGAACGTCTGGTAGTCGTCAAAGCTGAACTGCCGACCGATGAGGGCGAGGTTAGGTTCCGAGATGAGGAATATGCGGGCATGGCGCAGCTGCTCGGCCACGGCCTTCTCATGGAAGAGTTCCTGCGCATAGGCATGTACTTCATCGTAGCTCTTGAACCCATGTATGCGGAACTGTGTCAGACCGCTGGCGGACTGAATTTTCTCTATATCGAAGTTGCGGACGTAGAAGCCTGTGAAATTGTGGTGTGCCAGGTCGTAAAGGAGTCGGTTGTCGTCCACCGAGTCGCGTTCGTAGGCAGCGAGGAATACGAACTTGCCCTCGCGTTCCGCCGAAAGTGCAGGAGGCGTACCGTCGGCTTGCACGGAATCCTGTTCGGTGCGCCGCGCCCAGAGCGAATTTGGTGCCAGTCCGCCATCGCCCAGCTGCCGCCCTGCGGCGAGGCCGTTCACGATGAGGCCGGCCAGCTCGCTGACATCACTTTGCGGGTACTGCTGGACCAGGTCGCGCAGTTCGTCGGCAAGCTCTTTGTTAGAGGCCGTTCCGATGCGGCTTAGGGCGTGTAGGAAGATGAACTTGGGCCGGTTCTTTCCGCTCGGGAATTTGTCCGACGAGTACTTGTAGGCGGCCTCTACGCTGTGGCGGTCATGGCTTAGGTAAGCGTTGTAAGCACTTGCGTAGAGCGAATCCTCAATAGCGCTTCCATGGCGGGCGTTAAGGAGGTAGTCGGGGTCGAGGATGAGCTTCGTTGTGCTGCTGTCGGGGAATTGCTGCGCCATGAGGTTGCGGTAGCGGTTGGCCTCCGCCTGTTTCCCCCAGCGGGAGTAAAGCAGGAACAACTGGTAGTAAGTGTCCTGCAATTTATCGAATGTCGGGTATTGCCGTACGATGCGGCCGAGTGTACCCGCCGCGAGCGGGAAGTCTTCCAGTTCGTCCTTTTCGATGATGCCTGCATTGTAGAGGCCGTCCATGATGATGAGGTTGGAAGCCTCCTTCGCCTCGGGCGTGAAAGGTATCTGCTTCAGGTAGTATTCCCGTTGGTGCGGGTCGTTCTCGGGGCTGGGTACGCTGTCCGCTTCTTGGGCGATGGCGTCAATGCTGTCCTGCATGGCGCGGATAGAATCCTCGGCCTCGTAGTCGTAACTCTCGGCGGTTTCCATCATGACCACCGTCTTATTGGCCCGGCGCCAGTTGTCCTCGTTTTTGCGGTTACCCCACTGCTTTGCGAAGTCCTGCTTTCCCTGCATGACGAGCATGGGGTTGTAGAAGTACCAGGCCTGTTCGCCTTTCTGCGGCGCGCGGCTCAAGGGGACTTCCTGCCCGTCTCCTGCCGGCATTATGCCGTTTTCTTCGGCCCGGGTGCGTGCGGCGGAGTCTTTTCGCGCGCGCGCTTCCTCTTTTTCTTTTATCTTCAACGCTTCAATGACGCGGTCGATGGCGGCATTGCGGTCGGTCTCGCTCATGACGGAGAGTAGCTGTAGGCTGTCCTGAAGGTATACAGCAGAGGTGTAGGGTACGAGCTTGTCCAAAATTTTGGAGCGGCGCATCACTTCGGGATAATCCTTCCGCGACTTGTCAATCATGCTGAGCGCTTCGCTGTAGCAGCCCTGCGCTTTCTCGAAGCGTTGCTGGTCCCAATATACTTGACCGAGGCGGAGCAGCAGTACACCCTTTTCTACTCCGTTGCGCGTGGCCTTGGCGCGCCCCCGTTCGTAGGCGGCGATGGCGGATGCCGTGTCGGCGGCGGACAAGTGGATGTTGCCCATTGCGTAATACACTTGGTCGAGATAATTTTTGTTCTTGTCCGAGCGTGCCATGCGCCGCAGACGCGCCAACATCTGCCGAGACTGTCCGCCCTCACTGAGCACTTCAGTCTGTAGGATGCGTGCGTTGAAAGCCAGTTGGTAGGGAGGGTTTTGGCGCAGACACTTGGAAAGGGCTTTGTAGGAGGCGCGGTCATGTCCGAGAGTCTGCTCCACCTGTCCCAGGAGGAAGTAGAGGCGTGCGCGGCGGAGTTTGCTTCCCGCTTTCTTCGCGGCACGTTGGAGGTAGGGCAGGGCGTCGTCAAGACGTTCCTGCCGCAGCAGGAGGTCGGCCAATGTGGCGTCGCGTTCGTTGCGCAAGCGGGCGTTGAGACTGTCGCGCCCAAGCTTGGAGAGGACGTCCTCGGCATCGTAATACCACTCTTGGGCGGCATAGCAGCGTGCCAGCCATGCACGGGCCTCGGCAGCGACAGGTGGTTCGGCTTGGTAGAGGCGGGTGATGTACGAGAACGTGGCGGCAGCTTCGGCAAAGTCCCCCTTCTGGAACTGCGCCTGTCCCATGAGAAGCCACGCGTTCTTGAGGAATGGGTTGTATTCCTTCCGCGCCAGGTATTGCTTACCCTTCTCCGTGCGGCGCTTGCCGGGATCTATTTTGGGCTTTTTCTTGATGGAGTGGAGCTGGATGGCCTTTTCGCATTTCGTGATGGCCGTCTCGAACTGGCTTTTGCCTAGGGTGGCGGACTTCTCATTGCCAACGAGGAAGAAAGGGAGACGCTCCGTGAAATCATCGGCATTGCCCTTCTCTTTGCTCTGCATCCCTTCTTTGTAGGCTTCGTGGCCGTTGAAGTAGGTGTTATACCTCGCATTGAACGAGTGCCAAAAGCGGCTCCGGGCCGTGTTCTCCTTGGTGGAGCACGCGGTCAGTGCGAGCAGTAGGACGACTATGTAGGCGGCGTATTTTTTCAAAACCAGTGGTAGGTGTGTCTAAATATAACTGATTTTTTCCGCATTTATTGCATTACTTGGCTTTTGCAGGGTAACTTTTTCGGGGCGGGCGGCATGTAAGCGGCTGCTTCGTCCGTTCCGGCCGAACGGCCCGGGATGGCGTGGCGCGGTGCCCCCGTTTGTAACTTATTCTCCCGTTACGTTACGGAAAAGCGGTGGGGCCCCGGAACGCCCGGGCGCCCCCCCCACCGCCATGCATCCACCCCAGCGTGGAGCAGGAGGGAATCGAACCCTCGTCCAAACGGGAAGACCATACGCTTTCTACACGCTTAGTCCCGCTTCGGTTGTCGGGCAGCGGCGAGGCCGGGACTACCGACCGCTGCCTTATCCTCGAAAGAACTTCGGCTGGCACCACGAGGCCGGCGCAACCTATTTCCGATTTACCTGCGCCACCGTATCCGCGAACTTCGGAAAAAGAGTTTCGGGGTGACGTCACGTCGCTGCGCCTTGCGCTGCGATTAAGCCAAATGAACTACTATTCTTCGTTCAGGCAGCGAGAGCATAGCTGTTGTTGCCAGTTAAATTTTTCGGAAGCCGTGTTTTAAGTGCCCACTTCCAGGCGCACTGCGTGCTTACATACCATCTCGGCCCGCTGTCAAATCCGGTCTGCCCCGGTTACATGTAGGCGAAAAGGCGGTTGAGCGGCGCAAAGGTAAAAACTACGGGCTATACGGGCAAGTGTTTTTTCGGAAAAATATTCGCAGAAGGCTTGGGTAATCCAAAAGTTCTTGCCATATTTGCAAGAGATTGCGGCGGACAGCGCGAAGATGCTGGTGCATCCGCAACGTCTAATGGCCGCACGAAAAGCGTTTTTTACTAATTAAAAAGTAAATATCATGGAACTCAAAACACCCCTCTGCGGCCTTCGCCGGGAGGACTTTCAGAAAGAAGTACAAGGCAAAGAGGTTGATCTCTTCTTCCTTCGCAACAATGGCGGCATGGAAGTAGCTGTGACGAACTACGGCGGCTCCATCGTCGCCATTATGGTACCCGACCGCAACGGCAACTACGCCAATGTCATCCAGGGACACGACTGTATTGACGACTGTATCGCCAGTCCCGAACCTTTCCTCTCCACGCTTGTAGGACGCTACGGCAACCGCATCGCCCGCGGCAAGTTTACGCTCAACGGCAAAGAATATACGTTGGCCGTAAACAACGGACCAAACCATCTGCACGGCGGTCCCACGGGTTTCCACGCCCGCGTGTGGGACGCAGAGCAGGTGAACGAGCAAACGGTTGTGCTTCGTTACGTCTCCGCATACTATCAGGAAGGTTTCCCCGGCGAACTCACAATGACGGTGAAATACACTTTGACGGACGATGACGAACTTGTCATTGACTACAGCGGAACGACGAACAAGCGGACTATCGTCAACATGACGAGCCACGGCTTCTTCAGCCTTGCCGGTATCGCAAACCCGACGCCAAGCGCAATGGACGTCATCTGCCAAATTAACGCTGACTTCTACTTGCCTATCGACGAGACGAGCATCCCGACGGGAGAAATCCGCAAGGTGGAAGGCACACCCTTCGACTTCCGCACACCGAAACCCGTGGGGCAGGACATCGACGCCGACTGCGAACAAATCAAGAACGGTGCAGGCTACGACCATTGCTACGTTTTGAACAAGAAGGAAGTCGGCGAACTCTCCTTCGCAGCCAAAATCGTTGAACCCAAGAGCGGCCGTACGATGGAAGTTTACACGACGGAACCCGGCGTACAGTTCTACAGCGACAACTGGGCAGACGGCTACAAGGGCCAGCATGGCGCCACCTTCGGACGTCGCAGCGCGCTCTGCTTTGAGGCACAGCACTTCCCCGACAGCCCCAACCACCCCTACTTCCCCAGCGTGGTTCTGAAGCCCGGCGAAGTCTATACACAGAAAACAATCTACAAGTTCGGAGTAGAAGCATAAGAAACAATAATAACTTTAAATAAACAATTTATGGCAAAACAAGCTAAACAATGGGGAGCCATCATCGTAATGATTGCGCTCTTCGCCATGATTGCCTTCGTGACGAACCTATGCACACCGATGGCAACCATCATTAAAAACCAGGGTGAAATCAGTAATGTGCTTGCACAGATCGGTAACTATGGCAACTTCATCGCCTACCTCGTAATGGGTATTCCCGCCGGTATGCTCATCGCCAAATTCGGTTACAAGAAGACTGCTCTCATCGGTCTCGTTGTCGGCATCGTAGGCATCCTCATCCAGTGGTGCAGCGGACTCATCGACGCTGGCGACGGAAGCAACATCGGCGTCGTATTCGGCGTTTACCTCCTTGGTGCTTTCATCAGCGGACTGACCATGTGTATCCTGAACTGCGTTGTAAACCCCATGCTGAACCTCCTCGGCGGTGGCGGCAACAAGGGCAACCAGCTCATCCAGATTGGCGGCGTGTTCAACAGCTCTGCAGCCGTTGCTTGCTACATCTTGATGGGAGCCCTCATCGCCGACGCCACGAAGGCAAAGATTGCCGACGCTACCCCCGCACTGATGATAGCCCTCGCCATCTTTGCAGTTGCATTCGTCGTCATCCTCTTCACGAAGATTGAAGAGCCCGAACAAGCTCCTGTGGACGTCAGCCTCGTAAAGGGTGCCATGAAGTATCGTCACTTCGCCCTCGGTGCACTTGCCATCTTCCTCTACATGGGTATTGAGGTCGGAACGCCGAACGCCGTGCAGCAGTACCTCAACGATCCCGCCAATCCCCTTCACATTCCCGCTGCAACCGTCGGCATGATTGTAGCCGTCTATTGGTTCATGATGCTCATCGGCAGATTCGCTGGTGCCGCCATCGGCAGCAAAGTCAGCAGCCGCGCCATGGTCACCACCGTCAGCATCGCAACCCTCTGCCTCGTCATCTTCGGTATGTTTGCACCCACGGATGTCCTCGTAAGCTTCCCCGGTGTTGACTGGGGCAAGCTCGAAATCGTATGGCAGGAAATTCCTCTCGGCATCTTCGCATTCCTTCTCGTCGGCCTCTGCACCAGCGTCATGTGGGGTGCCATCTTCAACATGGCCGTTGAAGGTCTCGGCAAGTACACAGCCGTAGCCTCCGGCATCTTCATGACGATGGTATTCGGTTGCGCCGTGATGATGGCCATCCAGGGTTGGGTTGCCGACCTTACGGACTACATCACCAGCTTCTGGGTAGTCGTATTCTGCGCAGCATACATCCTCTTCTACGCACTTGTAGGTAGCCGTGTGACCAAGCGTGAAGAATAAACACATTAAAAGATTATTTATATTATGAAACTTACAATTGAAGACGTAAGAAGCCGCTTCGTAAAGCACTTCGACGGCACTACGGGCAACGTTTACGCAAGTCCCGGCCGCATCAACCTCATTGGTGAGCACACCGACTATAACAACGGATTCGTATTCCCCGGCGCAGTAGAGCAAGGCATGATAGCCGAAATCAAGCCCAACGGCACGCGCACCGTCGATGCCTACAGCATCGACCTGAAGGACCGCGTACAGTTCTCCCTTGACGACGAGAACGGTCCCAGCGCCACCTGGGCACGCTACATCTTTGGCGTATGCCGCGAGATGATGGCACTCGGCGTACCCGTACAGGGCTTCAACACAGCCTTTGCTGGCGATGTTCCCCTCGGCGCAGGCATGTCCAGTTCTGCAGCCCTCGAAAGCACATACGCTTTCGCCCTGAACGACCTCTTCGGCGACAACAAGATTGAGCGCATGGAACTCGCCCGTGTAGGCCAGCGTACCGAGCACAAGTACATCGGCGTGAACTGTGGTATCATGGATCAAGCCATCTCCTGCCTCGGCAAGGCCGGACACCTCATGCGCATGGACTGCCGCAGCGGCGAAATCGCATACTTCCCCTGGCACCCGAAAGGCTACCAGCTCATTCTCGTGAACAGCTGCGTGAAGCACGAACTTAAGGGCTCTCCCTACAACGAGCGTCGTCTCCAATGCGAACATGTGGCTGAGGTCATCGCACAGAAGCACCCCGAAGTGAAGTCGCTCCGCGATGCCAACTACGACATGCTGGAAGAAGTGAAGGACCAGATTACCGCCGACGAATACAAGCGCGCACGCTACGTCATCGGTGAAGTAGTCCGCGTTCTTGCTGTCTGCGACGCCCTCGAGAAGGACGACTACGAAACCGTTGGTCAGATGATGTACGAAACGCATCATGGTCTTTCCAAGGAGTACGAGGTAAGTTGCGAGGAGCTTGACTTCCTGAATGACATCGCCAAGGAAGAAGGCGTCACGGGCAGCCGCATTATGGGCGGCGGCTTCGGCGGTTGCACCATCAACCTTGTAGCCGACGAACTCGTGCCCAACTTCAAGAAAGTCGTTGTTGAGAAGTTTGAAGCCAAGTACGGCAAGAAGCCCGTTGTCATCGACGTTGTCATCGGCGATGGCGCGCGCCGACTGCTCTAACTCTCCGGCACGTAATAACTTAGAGTCATAATTTTGTGAATGGGAGCCTCCTGGCGCGTGAGCGTCGGGGGGCTCGTCTTGTTGTGCCCGCGTCTCAGTCCGCAGTGCCGCCCCCATCCACCACGGCAGGTCATGTGCAGTCACCTGCTGTGGTCATGTGTGGTGACCTGCTGTGGTCGTGAGTGGTGACCTGCTGTGGTCATGTGTGGTGACCTGCTGTGGTCATGTGTGGTGACCTGCTGTGGTCATGTGTGGCGACCTGCTGTGGTCATGTGTGGTGACCTGCTGTGGTCATGTGTGGTGACCTGCTGTGGTCATGTGTGGTGACCTGCTGTGGTCATGAGTGGTGACCTGCTGTGGTCATGAGGTGCGACCTGCTGTGGTCATGGGTGGTCACCTGCTGTGGTCATGAGTGGTGAGGTGCTGAGGTGGTCGGTTCCCGCGCGGTGGCGCAGTTGAGGAGGGGGGCTCTCTCCATATATATATTAAGGTGAGTTCTAAAAATTAATATTTGTGAGTGGAAGCCGTACCTTCTGAATCAGTTCAGTTGGTTTCAGTGCCCCAAAGGGCATCGTTGGCTCGCGAAAGTGTTCGTTTATCCACTCATTTGACTTGATTATTTGACGT